>JADZED010000082.1 GCA_020850715.1 Acidobacteriota bacterium | reverse complement strand
CCGACGGCACGAGCGTCTCGGCCGCGTCGTACAGCGCGAACGTGGCGGGCGTCACCGTGGCCCCGTTCACCGCCCGCCCGAACGCGGCGGTAATCGGCGTCGTGAGCACTCCAAGGGCCGCCGGCGCGGGCGTCATCCGCGTGATCTGGAACGGCGCCGCCGCGTCCACCGGCGTCACCATGTCCAGCGCCACTTCGGCCGCGCTCAGCGCCCGGCCGTAGATGCGCACCTCGTCGATCGTCCCGCGGAGCCCGCTCCCGACGACCCGGGCGGACGAGGCCTCGGGCAGGGTTCCGGTGGCGGCACGCGCCGCCACCGCCGCTCCGTTGACGAACAACGTCAGGGTGCTGCCGTCGTAGGCGACGGCGACGTGCGACCAGACGTTCAGCGGGAACGGCGCCGGCCACTGGACCCACTGGCTGCCGGCACTGGTGTCCGCCTGAAACGTCAAGCGGCTGTCGCCCGCCTGCAGATACAGCCAGTACCGCGCGCCCGGCGTGCCCTGCGACCAGATCACGTGGTGCCCGCCGGCCGTCGGGTAGAACCAGGTTTCGAACGTGAGTGCCGTCGAGAGCGTGAGCGTCGCGGCACCCGGCAGACTGACGCTCCCGTCGGTCGTCGAACCGGCCACGCCGCCGCCCACGCGGCCCGCCGCCCACGTCAGGGGATTGAGCAGCGTCCCCGTGTTGCCGTGGCCAGACAGATCCGCGACGCTCGTCCCGCTGGTTTCACTGAACGCGTAGGCGGCGATTGGAGCCGACTGCGCCGCCGCCCGTTCGGGGCTCGCGAACAGGAACAGCAATGCGGCCGGGATGACGCTGCGCTTCATGCGGCTGGCCTGCACGTGTGACTCCTCCCGCAACGATGTGGCGGCGAGATGCGCCTCGTCGTGCCACGAATGCCGTCGGCGCGCGAATGTTCAGGTCGAGCGATTCGAATCCGGGTAGAATGCGCCGAACGCGCGGCCGATCCTGCGCCCGTGCCGGTGCGCGAGCAACCGAAAACGCGTTCCGAATCCGGCCGGATGGGGCCGGGCAGGGCGATCGAATCGGAACGAAGGAGGTCGCCATGCGGCCGCCCGACTGGTTCGCCGGCGTGATCGCGTCGTTGCAGCATGCGGCGGGCCGGATCGCGCTGGCCGAACCGATCGACGTCTCTCCGGCGCTCCAGGAGCTGGCGGAGCGTCTGCCGCAGCCGCGGGACGGCATCGAGGCCGTCGTCTTACGCGCGCTCCTCGAGGAATTCGCGTACCGCAGCGGCGAATCGGTCCACGCGCGCTATCACGCGCGGGCCGCCGAGGGCGCGTGCGCGCCGCCAGGCGACTGCGCGTGGACGCCAGCGCGCGATCTCGGGAGCTTCCGGGATCGCCGGCTGACCCCTTCGCAGGCGTTCGTCCACTGGAGCCGTGCGCTCGTCGCCGGGCTCGATCGCGCGCACCCGCCGAGCGTGGCCAGCCGCGTCGCGCGCCTGCTCCGCGCCGACTTCGCCTCGGGCTGGAATGTGGCGAGGCTCGCCCGGCGATTTCACGTCAGCCCGTCGAGGCTTCGCGCCGATTTTCAGCGCGAGCACGGCGCGACGATCCGCGAGTATCTGCGGCTGGTCCGCCTCGACGCCGCGCTCGCCCACCTCCGCACGACCAAGGTTGAAGCGCTGGCGCTGCAGGTGGGATACCGCAGCAAGAAGGACTTCTATGCCGCGTTCCAGGCCCTCACGAGGTTGACGCCGACGGAGTTCCGGCGCCTGCCCCCGGAAGACGTCTCGCGCCTGCGCGATGGCACACGCCTGGCGCTGCTCGGTCGTCGGGCGATCGCGCGGCGCGGCGGTGTGGCGATCGAATCGCGGCGTGCCGATGGCGTCCCCCCCCCCCCAGTTCCTCGGCACCTGCGGGCACTGAGTGAGCGGGCGCGTCGCGATGCTGTGGCGCACGTACCGCCGCTACGGCCGGCGCGGCGCGTGGGCCCTGTCGCGGTACTACGTCGAAAAAGTGCGGGCGTCGGTCTCCGGTCCCGGGCGCGCGTGCCCGATCTGCGGCTGGTCCGGTCCGCAGTTTCATCCGGCCGTCTATCCGGCGCACGGCTTGTGGCGGCGGCACGCGGCGTGCCCCCGCTGCGCGTCGCTCGAGCGGCACCGCGCGCTGTGGTTTGCGTATCGCGCCTTCCTGGCGTCGTGCCACGCGCGTCCCAGAGTGCTCCACCTCTCGCCGGAGCGGTGCTTTCGGGCGCTCTTCCAGGCGCACGCCAGCCGGTACGTCACCGGCAACTACGACCACGAGCGCGCCGACGCGAGGCTGGACCTCGAGCACCTCGGCCTCGCCGATGGTTCGTTCGACCTCATCGTCGCCAACGGCGTGCTGTCGTCGGTACGCGATCTCGCGAAGGCGATCGACAACCTGCACCGGGTGCTGGCACCCGGCGGTTCGGCGCTCCTCTGCGATCTCGTGAAGCCGGACGGCGTCACGAGGGAGTGCGCCGACAATCTCATGGCGATTCGGCGGGAATTCGGCGGCGCCGACCTGCCGCGGGTGTTCGGTCCGTTCACGGCGACGCTCAGCGATCCCCGCTCGCTCGTCGCCGAAGCCGACCGCGAGCGATTCGGCATCCGCCGCGACGACTTCTACCTCATTCGTCTGGATGGGCGGAAGGACACCCCACCGCCGTCGAACTCCGCTCCACGGCAGGCTTGACGCGCTGGAAGGCTGCTGAAACCGGTGCTGGACGCTCGGCACCCGACGCCAGGCGCCCAGCCTCCAGCGCCCAGCGCCGAGTATCGCAGCTAGCCCTGGAGCGGCAGGTGCTCGAGCGGCCGGACGTTCGGGATCCGCAGATCGACGGTGGTCACGCCGGGCGGCGGCGCGGCGAACGTCATCGTGGCGCTGATCGTCTGGCCCGGATCGACGTCCATGTAGAACCGGTCCGGGTAGCTCGGGTTCGTGTTCGCCAGGAACCTGCCCTCCTCGGCCAGAACCTCGTAGGCCGCGCCGGTCGCCGGATCGACCAGGTGCACGTCGTGCAGGAGGAACATCGGCTTCTGCGGCTCGACGCCGCCGTTGTGGAGGGCGAGCGTCATACTGACGGTCGGACCCGACCGCCGCAGCTCCATCAGTTGAACGTCCACCAGCGGCCAGTCGGTGTGGGCGGCGGCAATCGCGCCCTCGGCAAGGGTCAATGCGTCCTGCGCATTCGGCCGGTTGGCATACAGCGACCAGTCCTGCGGCTGCGCATCTGAGGGGCGGGCGGCGGTGGCGGGCGGCCGCGTCTCCTCGGGGACCTGGCGTGGCCGGCACGCGGGCACGGCGAGCAGGCAGGCGGCGGCGATCGTGCGCCACGCGCGGCCCGCCGCCCGCCACGCGCTCACGGCTCGATCACCTCGCGGCCGTCCATGAACGGGCGCAGCGCCGGCGGGATCACCACCGATCCGTCCTTCTGCTGATAGTTCTCGACAATCGCGATGAGCGTGCGGCCGATCGCGAGGCCGGAGCCGTTGAGCGTGTGAACGAACTCCGGCTTCCCGGTGCCGCCGGCGCGGTACTTGATGTTCGCCCGCCGCGCCTGGAACGCCTCGGTGTTGCTGCACGAGGAAATCTCGCGGTAGGTCTTCTGGCTCGGCAGCCAGACCTCGAGGTCGTAGGTCTTCGCCGACGCGAACCCCATGTCGCCGGTGCAGAGGAGCACGGTGCGGTATGGGAGCTCCAGCAGGTCGAGCACCGTCTCGGCGTTGGCCACCAGCGATTCGAGCTCGCCGTACGACTGCTCGGGAGTCGTCAGCTTCACCAGCTCCACCTTGTCGAACTGGTGCTGCCGGATCAGGCCGCGGACGTCCTGGCCGTACGAGCCGGCTTCGCTGCGGAAGCAGGGCGTGTACGCCGTGTAGCGGATCGGCAGCTCGCGGCCGTCGAGAATTTCGCCGCGGTGCAGGTTGGTCAACGGCACTTCGGCGGTCGGCACCAGGTACAGGTCCCAGTCGCCGGCAATCTTGAAGAGATCCGCCTCGAACTTCGGGAGGTTGCCGGTGCCGGTGAGCGCCGCGGCGTTCACCATGACGGGCGGCTCGACCTCGCGGTAGCCGTGCTGGCGCGTATGGAGATCGAGCATGAAGTTGATCAGCGCGCGCTCCAGCCGGGCGCCGGCGCCGAACAGCACCGCGAAGCGCGCGCCGGCGATCCGCGCCGCGCGCTCGAAGTCGAGAATCCCGAGCGCCTCTCCAAGCTCCCAGTGGGGCTTTGCCTCGAAATCGAAGGTGCGCGGCTCGCCGCGCCGCCGTACTTCCACGTTGTCGGCCGCGCTCTTCCCGACCGGCACCGTCGCGTGCGGCAGGTTGGGGATCTGCAGCAGGGCGCGGTTGCGCTGCCCCTCGATGGCGTCGAGCTGGGTGCCGAGCTGCTTGATCTGTTGCGCGCGCAGCCGGCTGGCCTCCTGAACCGGACCGATATCCTGGCCGTGGCGTTTGGCGCGCGCGATCTCGTCGCCCGACGCGTTCTGCTGGCGCTTGAGCCCCTCGACCTCCGGAATCATCCGGCGGCGCGCCGTCTCGAGCGTGGCAATCTCCTGGAGCGCCTTGTCGGGATCGATGCCCCGGTGGCGCAGGCCGGCGCGGACCTCTTCCATGTGATCGCGAATGAAAGCAGCGTCGAGCATGCGTCCTCAGCGTGACATTCTGGCCATCCGTGCGTGCCCGCTCGTGTGCGGGCGGCGCGGCGCCGGCGCGCGCGAAAGCCGGCTCCTCTGCTACGATGCTGGCGTGGCGTCGACGGTTCGCAAAGCCATCTTCCCCGTCGCGGGTCTCGGCACGCGGTTTCTACCGGCGACCAAGGCGCAGCCCAAGGAGATGCTGCCTCTGGTCGACAAGCCCATCATCCAGTACGGCGTCGAAGAAGCGGTCGCCGCCGGCATCGACAACATCATACTGGTGACCGGCCGCGGCAAGAACGCGATCGAGGATCACTTCGACGTCTCGGTGGAGCTGGAGACCTTCCTGGAGGCGCGCGGCAAACGCGAGCAGCTCGCCGAAATCCGCAAGATCTCCAATCTCATCAATTTCGCGTACGTCCGGCAGGGCGAACCGCTCGGCCTGGGGCACGCGGTGCTCGTGGCCCGCGAGACGATCGGCAACGAGCCGTTCGCCGTCATTCTCGGCGACGACGTCATCGATGCCGAGCCGCCGGCCATCAGGCAGCTGATCGATGTCTTCGCCCGCGTGGGCGGGCCGGTGGTGGCCGTCGAACGGGTGCCGCGGGAAGACATTTCGAGCTACGGCGTGATCGACATCGATCCCGCCGCGCGGCTCGGCGACGGTGTCTTCCAGGTGCGGGATCTGGTGGAGAAGCCGCCGCGCGCCGAAGCGCCCTCGGATCTCGCGATCATCGGCCGCTACGTGCTCACGCCGGACATCTTCCCCGCGCTCGCCTCGACGACGAGCGATCGCACGGGCGAGATCCAGCTGACCAACGGCCTTCGCGCGCTGCTCAAGCAGCGGCCGCTGTACGCCTGCGAAGTGAACGGCGTCCGCCACGACACCGGCAACAAGCTCGGGTTCCTGAAGGCGGTCGTCTACTTCGCGCTCCGGCGTCCGGACCTGGCGGACAAGTTCGGCGAGTATCTGGCCGGGTTGAAGCCCGGCGCGCCTGTCGGCAAGCGCTAATGGACTGACGCCGTCTCTTGCGAAGCGCGGTCGCGGGTGGCCGCGAACGGGCCGCCCCGCTCGGCGCGAAGGCGAACCCGTGGCGAGCGCCGTCCGCCGAGCACCGAGTGGGCTGTTCGCGGACGGGATGCGCCGGCGGCGCGTCCCATGTCTTCCGGTCAGCCCGGTCGCTAGGTCGGCTTGGCCGCGCTCTTCGTTGAACCGGCGTCGGATTTCGGGCTCTCGGTCTTCGTGCCGCTGCCGGAGGCGCTTTCGGTCGGCGTCGAGCCGCTCGAGCTCTCGGACGCCTTGCCGCCCTCCGATTTCGCGGCATCGCCTTTCGACGCGCCGCCGGCGGCATCCTTCCTTGCGTAGTCGGTGATGTAGAAGCCGCTCCCCTTGAACTGGATCGCGGGCGACGACATCAGCTTGCGGACCAGGCCCCCGCACACCGGGCACACCGATTCCAGCGCGTCGGAAAATTTCTGGATCTTCTCGAAGCGGTGACCGCACGCCTGACATTCGTATTCGTACAGCGGCATTCCCGTGATCCTGACTCCTGCTGGCTGCGTTCCAGAATCCTCTAGTCGATGAGCTCGCCTTCGTCGCCGAGCATCAGCTGCCGGTGCAGCCAGAATGGCGCCGTCCCCTGCGCGAGCAGCGTGTCGTGAAACGAACGCAGCGAGTACGCCTTTCCCTGTTTCTCGCGGTAGTCCTTTCGGAGCTTGAGCAACATCGCCTTGCCGACGCTGTAGACCAGATAGGTCGGGTCGAACGTCCCGCGCTCGGCTTCGCGGCGGGCGCTCGCCTCTTCCATGAACGCTTCCTCGCGGAAGAAACGGACGCCCTGCTCCACCGACATGTCCTCGGTGTGCAGCTTGATGCACACGACGACGCGAGCGAGGCGGATCAGCGCTTCGACCAGCTGGCCCAGCGTGATGCCGCGATCCTGCCTGCCGAATCCTGCCTCCAGCATCATCTGCTCGCAGTAGTGCGCCCAGCCTTCGACAAACGACGCCGGCGCGAACATGATCGACTTGCGGGCCTTCGACACCACGCGCCGCAGATGCTGGTAGTGGAGGAAGTGCCCCGGATAGACCTCGTGAATCGAGATCGACCAGAGCGTCGGGAGGCAGTAGTCGCGCAGGTACTCCTCCTGCCGGTCGGCCGGCCACGACGGGTCGACGTCGGTCAGATAGTAATACGCGCGCGTCGGCTTGGTCTCGAACGGCCCGGGCGTCCACATGCTGGCGAACGACCACCGGTAGAAGTCGGGCGTCTGCGCGACGGTGATCTCCTCGCCGCCCGGCAGGGTGACAATGGACTGCCGCTCGAGGAACGTCGCCAGCTCGTCGAGCTGCCGTCGGCCGGCGTCCACCAGCTCGCCGGCCTTCGGGTGCGCCGCCTTCTGCTTCGCCCAGGTCTCGAGTGGATCGCCGCCGTTCATCCTGGACGCCACCGTGCGGAAGGTATCCTGCGTCGCCTTCAGCTCATCGAGCGCAAGACCGAGGAGCCGCTCGAGCGGCACGTCGATCCCTTCGTCGAGCAACAGCTTGCGCGCGAAGGCGTCGCGTCCCAGACGGAAGGAGCCGCGCGCTCTCGGCGCGACGACCGTCTCGAGATGGTCGATGTAGGAACCAACCGCCACGATCGCCTCGGCCTGTGCGTCGGCGAGATCGCCGAGCAGGTGGAGGTCGTCGACGCTGGCGAAGGCGCGTGGAAGGTCGTCCTCGATGAACTTGAGCGCCCCCTTCATGGTCTCGATGCCGACCTTCAGGAAGATGCCCGCCGGCTCCTTCACGTTGTCCTTCGCCGCCTGAATCAGCCGCGGCGCCTGTCGCAGCTTCGAGAGCACACGGCGCGCGCGCTCGGCGGCCGGCGCGTGCGGAAAGAGCGCCTGGCCGGCCAGGCTCGAGGCGAGAATGTCGGAGTAGTACTGGGGGTTCTTCTCCCAGGTCCGGATCTCTTCGAGCTCGAACATCCGCGCGGCCACGTGCGCGGTGAGCATCCGGTGCTCCAGCCGCTCGACGTCGGTCAGCGCGTCGCGGCCGATGTCGCCCAGCCGGCGGAGATAGCCGGCGAGCGCGCGCGCCTCGCTCTCGATGCCGTGACGGCTGAGATCCTCGAGCAGGTCGTCGTGCGCGTGCACGCCGTCGAGCGTCGCGTGGGTCGGGTGGGTTTCGTGCAGGAAGCCCAGCAGATCGTCGGTGAAGTGAGACAGCGGCTCGGAAGCGACCATGGCGATCCGTCAATGGTACAATATCGCGCCTGTTTCATGGCCGGCACGCTGTTCGTGGTTGCCACGCCGATTGGCAACCTCGAAGACATTTCGATGCGGGCGTTGCGCGTGCTGCGCGAGGCGGCGCTGATTGCCGCCGAAGACACGCGCCGCACGGGCCAACTGCTGGCGCGCTACGCCATCCGCACGCCGACCACCAGCCTCCACGAGCACAACGAGCATCGGAAGAGCCGGGCGATCGTCGACCGGCTGATGGGCGGCGATTGCGTAGCGCTCGTCACCGATGCCGGCACGCCAGGCATCTCGGACCCGGGGCGGGCGCTGGTGCGCGCCGCCGGCGAGGCAGGTGTCCGCGTGGAACCGATTCCCGGGCCCAACGCCGCCATCGCCCTTCTCTCGGTCTCGGGATTCGATACCGATCGATTCTCGTTTCTTGGATTCCCCCCAATTCGGTCAAAAGACCGTGCAAATTGGCTCCGTGCTGTGGCTGCCAGCAGCGGGACCATTGTCTTCTACGAAGCACCGCACCGGATCCGGCGGACGCTCGAAGAGATTCGGGCCGAGGTTGGCGATCTCACGGCCATCGTTGGCAGAGAACTCACGAAGGCCCACGAACAATTGGTTAAAGGACCAATTTCACAGGTTCTAGGGGAAGCTTTGCTGGAGCGTGGCGAATTCACCGTGGCGATGGAGATGAATCGCGAGGGTCATGCGACCGGGAAGATCCACGGCAAGCCTCTGTCGGATGCGGCACTGTGGCAAGAATTTGGTGATATAACAGAAAACGCTGAAACTACACGATATGAGGCTGTTCGGCTGCTCGCCGAGCGGTATGGTTTACCCCGAAATGCGGTGAAGGCTGCCCTTGAGCGTGGCAAGAAATTGGTTGAATGACCATTTCTGGCGTCTTGACCGGCTCGCTGACCTTCTGTTACCTTACCCGCCACGCTCAGGACAAAGCGTCCTGCTCCGCGTCTCCCGCGCGCAGGAGTCCCCATGGCGAAGCAGCGGCGGCCTCAGCCCAGGTCGGCGAAGAGTCAGACGTCGCGAGCGACGGCCGTCCCGTCAGAGTCCGGTACTCCGAGCAGCCCGGTTCCTCCGTCCGCCCGCGAGACGACGGCTCCTGCCGCGCCCGCCCGCCGCACCAACGCGGAGGCGGTCGTCCTGTTCGAGCGCGCGCTGGCGGCGCTGCAGCGCCACGAATACCGGGATGCCGCCGATCTCTTCGAATCGATCCTGCGGCTCCATCCCGAGGAGAAGGAGCTCCAGGAGCGGGTCCGGCTCTATCTCAGCGTCTGCGAGCGCCACGCCACGCCGCGCGAAGCCTCGCCGCAGACGCTCGAAGAGCGTCTGTACGCCTCGACGCTCGCGCTGAACGGCGGCCACTACGATCAGGCGATCGCGCATCTCCGCCTCGTCCGCGACGAAGACCCCGACAACGATCACGCGCTCTACATGCTGGCCGTCGCGCACGCCCAGCGCGGCGAGCATGCGGCGGCGATCGCTCATCTCGAACGCGCCATCGCCCTCAACCCGGAGAATCGCGGGCTCGCCCGCCGCGACCCCGATCTCGAGCCGCTGCACGGCGACGAGGCCTTCCGGCAGGCGCTCGACGCGCCGGCGCCGCCGCGCGGCCCTTCGTCGGCGGTCCGGCGGCCGCTGCGCCGGCTCATGCGATAGCCGCCCCGTTCCCGCCTGCGGCGCGGTAATCTTAGACTCGCATGTCCGACGTCCATGTTGCCGTGCTCGCGGCCGGCAAGGGCACGCGCATGAAGTCTGCGCGCCCCAAGGTGCTGCACCGCGTCGGCGGCCTCCCGATGATCGACTACGTCCTGGCGGCCGCGTCCACGCTCGCCCCGCGCCGTCTCGTCGTCGTGATCGGACACGAAGCGGCGGCGGTGCGGCAGGCGCTGGCCTCGCGGCCCGGCCTCTCGTTCGTGGTGCAGGAACCGCAGCTCGGCACCGCCCACGCCCTGCTCGCCGCCGAATCGGCGTTCGAGGGGGCGTCGGGCACGCTGCTGCTCCTCTCGGGCGACGTGCCGCTGCTGTCGCCCGACACGCTGCGGCAGCTCGTCGACCGGCACCGCTCGGCCGACGCCGCCGCGACGGTGCTCACGACGGTCGTCGACCAACCGTACGGTTATGGCCGGGTTGTCCGGACCGGCCGGCAGATTACCCGTATTGTCGAGGAACGCGACGCCGACCCGACCGAGAAGGCGATTCGTGAGATCAACGCCGGCATCTACGCGTTCGCGCTCGACGGGTTGTTCGACGCGCTGCGGAGCGTCGCGTCCGGGAATGCCCAGCGCGAGCGCTACCTGCCGGACCTGGTGGCCATCTATCGGCGCGAGGGCCGGGGCGTCGAAACGGTGACCGAGACCAACCCGGACAGCGTCCGCGGCATCAACAGCCGCGTCGAGCTGGCGGACGCGAGCCGGATCCTCCGCGCCCGCAAGAACGCCGAGCTGATGGCGAACGGCGTGACGCTCGAGGATCCCGCAACCGCGTATATCGGCGCATCGGTCCAGATCGGGTGCGACACGATCGTGCACCCTGGCGTGACCATCGCGGGTCGGACGGTGATCGGCGAGAGCTGCGAGATTCACAGCGGCGTCTTCATTGCGGACTCCCGTATCGGCAACGGTGTCGTCGTCCACGACCACTCGCACATCGTCGAGTCGGCGATCGAGGACGGCGCCGCGGTCGGCCCGTTCGCCAGGCTCCGGCCGAAGACCGAGCTGCGAACCGGCGCGCGGATCGGAAATTTCGTCGAGGTGAAGGGCTCGGTCGTGGGCGCCGGGTCGAAAGCCCTGCACCTGGCGTATCTCGGCGATACGACGGTCGGCGAACGCGTGAACATCGGCGCCGGCACGATCACCTGCAACTACGACGGCGAGCGCAAGCACACGACGGTGATCGAGGATGGCGCCTTCATCGGCACCGACTCGCAACTGGTGGCCCCGGTCACGATTGGCAAAGGGGCGTATGTCGGGACGGGCACCACGGTGCGCACCGACGTGCCGCCGGGCGCGCTGGCCGTCAGCGCGGGGAAGCAGCGGAACATCGAAGACTGGGTGGCCAGGAAGAAGGGGCGGCGCTAGCCACGCTCCACGGTGACGGGGCACGAGCTAGCGTCCCGTCCCGGTGGATCGCGGCATCAGTCGCGGAGCGCCGCGCCCCGATGGCCTGGCGCGAGGAGTGAGGATATTGGGAGTATCTGAGGGACGAGCAACGCCGCCAGCGGGGATGCGCCGCCCGCACGTTGTGTCGCGAACCACTGGGGCGGGGCACTAGGAACTCGCGATGTGCGGCATCATCGGCTACATCGGACCGAAGGACGTCGTTCCGGTGCTCATCGACGGGCTGCGGCGGCTCGAGTATCGCGGATACGACTCGGCGGGGGTCGCCGTCGTCTCTCATGGCGCGATGGCCCTGCGGCGGAGCGCCGGCAAGCTGTCGCGCCTCGAGGACGCCATCGGGTTGAACCCGATTGCGGGGGAGTACGGCGTCGGCCACACGCGGTGGGCGACGCACGGGCGGCCGACCGAGGAAAACGCCCACCCGCATCGTGACTGCTCGGGCAGGATTGTCGTCGTCCACAACGGGATCATCGAGAACTACCTCGACCTGAAGGCGGAGCTGCAGGCGCAGGGACACGCGTTCGTCACCGAGACCGACACCGAGATCGTCGCCCATCTCGTCGAACGGGAGATGGGAGCCGACGGTCTCGAGAACGCCGTACGGCGCGCGCTGCCGCGGCTGCGCGGGCTCTTCGCGCTCGTGCTGATCTCGGTCGACGATCCGGAAAAGATCGTCGCCGTCCGGAACGGTCCGCCGATCGTCGTCGGGCTCGGCGACGGCGAGTTCTTCGTCGCATCGGACATCCCGGCGATTCTGAGCCACACGCGCGATGTCGTCTTCCTCGGCGACGAGGAGATGGCGGTCGTCACGCGCACGGGCGTCGACTTCACCGATTTCTCCGGCCGTCCGGTCTCCAAGGCCACGCAGCGGGTGCTGTGGGACCCGATCATGGCGGAGAAGGCCGGCTACAAGCACTTCATGCTCAAGGAGATCTTCGAGCAGCCGACCTCCGTCCGCGAAACCATTCTCGGGCGTGTCTCGCAGGAGAGCGGCAGGATCTTTCTCGAGGAGATGCGGATCGCCGACGCCAAGCTGGCGGCGATCGAGAAGATCACCATCCTGGCGTGCGGCACGTCGTGGCACGCCGGGCTCGTCGGCAAGTACCTCGTCGAGGAGCTCGCGCGCGTGCCGGTCGAGGTCGACTACGGGTCGGAGTACCGCTACCGGCGGCCGCTGGTGGGGGAGCATTCGCTCGCCGTGGTCATCACGCAGTCGGGCGAGACGGCGGATACGCTGGCCGCGCTGCGGGAGGCGAAGCGCGGCGGCGCCGCCAGCCTCGCCATCTGCAACGTCGTCGGCAGCATGGCGACGCGCGAGGCCGACGGCACGATCTACACGCACGCCGGACCCGAGATCGGGGTCGCGTCGACCAAGGCGTTCACCTCGCAGCTCGTGGCGCTGTATCTCTTCGGCCTGCGGCTCGCCCAGGCCCGTGGCGTGCTGTCGCCGGAGGCGTCGCGGGCGCACATCGACGCACTGCTGCAGCTGCCGCAGCAGCTCGAGCAGACACTGAAGCTCGCGCCCGCGATTGAGGAGATCGCCGGCCGATTCCAGGCGCGCACCGATTTCCTGTATCTCGGCCGCGGCATCAACTACCCGATCGCGCTCGAGGGGGCGCTCAAGCTCAAGGAAATCTCCTACATTCACGCCGAAGGCTACCCGGCCGGCGAGATGAAGCACGGACCCATCGCCCTCATCGACGACCGGATGCCGGTTGTCGCGCTGGCGCCGCGCGACGCCGTGTTCGAGAAGATGATCGGCAACGTGCAGGAAGTGAAGGCGCGCGGCGGGTCGGTGGTGGCGCTCACCACCCAGGGCGGCGCCGGGCTGGCCTCGATCCTCGATCGCGAGCGCGATTTCGTCCTCGAATTGCCCATGGCGCCGCCGCTGCTCGCGCCGATCCTGATGGTCGTGCCGCTCCAGCTGCTCGCCTACGACATCGCAGTCCGCCGCGGCTGCGACGTCGACCAGCCGCGGAATCTGGCCAAGAGCGTGACGGTGGAGTAGGGGCGGGACCGCGGCGGGCCGCGGGACGCTGACGAAGCGCGCCGGACGATGCTACTCTGGATCGTTCAGGCGTCGAGCGCCGAGAACCCAGTGCCGGCATGCAGTTCCTGGACACCCTCAATCCCGAACAGCGCGACGCCGTGCTCCACCGCGACGGCCCGCTGCTGATCCTCGCCGGCGCCGGGTCGGGCAAGACGCGCGTCATCACGAGCCGCATCGCCTACCTCATCGGCGACGGCCACGCCCAGCCGCGCGAGGTGCTCGCGGTCACCTTCACCAACAAGGCCGCCGGGGAGATGCGCGCGCGCGTCGAGTCGCTGCTCGGCGCCGACGTCTCCGGCATGTGGATCTCGACGTTCCACGCGCTCTGCGCCCGCCTGCTCCGCCGCGAGGCGCCCGCCATCGGCCTCTCGCGCGATTTCGTGATCTACGATTCGTCCGATCAACTGGCGGTCGTCAAGCAGGCCCTCAGGCAGCTGCGGCTCGACGACGGCGTCGTCCAGCCGCGCGCGGCCCTCTCGCGCATCAGCAGCGCCAAGAACCGCATGGAATCGCCCGACGCGATCGCCGCCGCGAGCCTCGGCTGGAACCGCCGCGACGAGCAGATCGCGAAGATCTACGCGTATTACCTGAACGCGCTGAAGGACGCCGGCGCGCTCGATTTCGACGATCTGCTGCTCGGGACCGTCGATCTGTTCGAGCGCTCGGAAACGGTGCGGCGGAAGTACGCCGGGCAGTTCCGCTACGTGATGGTGGACGAGTACCAGGATACGAACCGCCCGCAATACCTGCTCATCCGCCGTCTTGCGGAAGTCCACCGCAACCTGTGCGTCGTCGGCGACCCCGATCAGTCGATCTACAAATGGCGCGGCGCCGACCTGCGGAACATCCTCGACTTCGAGCAGGACTTCGGCGAAGCGAAGATCGTCAAGCTGGAGCGCAACTACCGCTCGACGCAGATCATCCTGGACGCCGCGTCGGCCGTCATCAGCCAGAACCGGAACCGCCGGGACAAGCGGCTGTGGACCGACCGGAAGGGAGGCGCCCCCATTGTCTACTTCCGCGGCGGCGACGAGCTGGAGGAGGCCGACTTCATCACGCGCACCGCGCGCGGCGCGCTGGCGGCCGATCCCGAGGCGACGGTCGCGATTCTGTATCGCACCAACGCGCAGTCGCGCGCCATCGAAGACGCCCTGATGCGCGAGGGGATTGCCTACCGGATCGTCGGGGGCGTCCGCTTCTACGAACGCCGCGAGATCAAGGACGCGCTCGCCTACATGCGGCTGGTCGTCAACCCGCACGACGATGTGAGCCTGCAGCGGGTGATCAACGTACCCGCCCGGGGCATCGGCAAGGGCGTGATGGAGGCGGTCGCGAGCGTTTCGGCCGCCTCGACCGTCAACGACCTCCCGCTGCTGGCTGCGGGCCTGGCGCCCGCGGTGTCGGCCAATTCGCTCTGGGCGCGTATCGTGCACGGCCTCGATGCCGGCGCGTTCGCGCCGCGGGCGGCCGCGTCGCTCGCCGCCTTTCGCGACCTGATCGTCAAGCTGACCGGGATGGCGCGGCAGGAGCCGGTGTCCGTCGCCGTCGGCAAGCTGCTCGATCAGAGCGGCTATCTGCAGGAGCTTCGCGACGAGCGCAGCGAAGAGGCGGACGAGCGGATAGAGAATCTCGCGGGCCTGGTCTCGGCCGCGCGCGAGTACGAGGGCCGCGAGCCCGAGCCGGCGCTGGTCGGCTTCATCGATCGCCTGTCGCTCCTGTCCGACGCCGACGAGGAGGAAGGCAGCCGCGACGCGCGCGTCTGGATGATGACGCTGCACAGCGCCAAGGGCCTCGAGTTCCCGGTCGTCGTCGTGGCGGGCCTGGAGGAGCGGCTGTTCCCGCATGCCCGATCGAGCGAGGATCGGGAGGAGCTCGAGGAGGAGCGGCGGCTGTGCTACGTCGGCATGACGCGCGCACGCGCGCAGCTCGTGCTGACCGGCGCCGCGCGCCGCCGAATCTTCGGTGAATACCAGTCGAGCGAGCCGTCGCGTTTCCTCGACGAGATTCCGCCGGAGCTCGTCGAGCAGGTCGCGCCGTCGTATTCGCCCGGCCTCCAGGGGAGCTTCGGTCGATACGACGGATCGCGCGGCCGGCAGGACGGGTTCCGCGCGAGGCCGTATGAGCGGGGCGGCGGTCGCGGCCGCGTGCGGGAGGAGGCCCCGGCCTGGGCCTATGAGGACGAGGACCAGTCGACCGGCCTCGCGCTGCAGAAGGGGATGCGCGTGCGGCACGCGCAGTTCGGCGTCGGCACCGTGCTGAGCGTCGAGGCGCTGGGGGACGACACGAAGCTCGTCGTGTCGTTTGCGAACGTCGGGAAGAAGACGCTGCGCGCGAAGTTCGCACGCCTCGAGCGGGCGTAATCAGTCTTCCTCGGCGCCCTCGCCGTCCGGCGCGTCCCCAACGTTCTCGGCGTCCTCTTCCTTCTCCACCAGCCGGGCGATCGAGACCACCTGATCGCCCGCCTCGAGATCGATGATCCGCACGCCCTGCGTCGCGCGCCCGATCGCGCGGACGTCGTTGATCGGCATCCGGAGGATCATGCCCTGCTGGGTGATCACGAGCAGCTCGTCTCCTTCCCTGACGTAGGCGACCCCCACGACCTGGCCGTTGCGCTCGGAGGCCTGGATGTTGATGATGCCCACGCCGCCGCGCGACTGGACGCGGTACTCCTCGACGTCGGTCTGTTTGCCGTAGCCGTGCTCCGTCACGGTGAGCACCGCGCCGCCCGGCCGCACCGTCTCCATCGCCACCACGTCGTCGTCGCCGCGCAGCGAGATCCCGCGGACGCCGTAGGCGGTGCGTCCCATCGGCCTGACATCGCTCTCCTCGAAGCGGATCGCCATGCCGCTGCGGGTGCCGATGATGATCTGGCCGGTGCCGTCGGTCACCTGCACGGTAATGACCGCATCGCCGTCCTCCACGCCCATCGCGATGATGCCGCCGGCGCGCGGATTGGCGAAGGCGGACAGCTGCGTCTTCTTGACCACGCCCTTGCGGGTGCCCATCACGACGAACCGGTCGTCCTGGAAGTCCTTGACCGCGACCATCGCGGCGATCTTCTCGCCAGGCTCCATCGACACGAGATTGGCGATCGCCTTGCCCTTGCCGACCGGCCCGACGTCGGGAATCTCGTGGACCTTCAGCCAGTACGCCCGGCCGCGATCCGAGAAGATCATGATGTAGGCGTGCGTGGAGGCCACGAAGAGATGGCTCACGAAGTCCTCTTCGCGCGTGCGCATGCCGAGCCGTCCCTTGCCGCCCCGCCGCTGGTTGCGGTAGGTCGAGATCGCCGTCCGCTTGATGTAACCGGTGTGGCTGACGGTGATCGCCATGTCTTCTTCGGCGATGAGATCCTCGACGCTCAGCTCGCCTGCTTCGCCGGGCACGATCTCGGTGCGCCGGTCGTCGCCGTACTGCGCTCTCACGCTTCCCAGTTCGTCGACGATGATCTGCATCAGCAGGCGTTCGCTCGACAGGATCGCGCGCAGCCGTTCGATCCGCCCGAGCAGCTCCGCGATCTCGTCGAGGATCTTCTGCCGCTCCAGGCCGGTGAGCCGCTGGAGCTGCATGTCGAGAATGGCCTGGGCCTGGACCTGCGACAGCTTGAATCCGGCCATCAGGCCGTCGCGCGCTTCCGGCACCGTCTTCGAGCCCCGGATCAGCGTGATCACCGCGTCGAGCCGATCGAGCGCGATCTTCAGCCCTTCGAGGATGTGGTACCGCGCTTCGGCCTTGCGGAGCTCGAACTCGGTCCGGCGGCGGACGACCTCGCGCCTGAAGTCGACGAAGCTCTCGATCAGCTCGAGCAGCGTCATCACCTTCGGGCGGCCGCCGACGATCGCGAGCATGATGATGCCGAATCCGCTCTGCAGCGGCGTGTGCTTGTACAGGTTGTTCAGCACCACGTCGGCCACTTCGCCGCGCTTCAGCTCGATGACGATCCGCATCCCGTCGCGATCGGACTCGTCGCGCAGATCGGAGATGCCTTCGATCGTCTTCTGCCGCGCCAGATCGGCGATCCGCTCGATCAGCTTCGCCTTGTTCACCTGATAGGGGATCTCGGTGACGACGATCGACTGGCGGTCGCCCTTCCGGCTCGTCTCGACCTCGCTGCGGGCTCGCAGCACGATCGATCCCCGGCCCGTCAGGTAGGCCTGTGCGATCCCCTGCTGCCCGACGATGTAGCCGCCGGTGGGGAAGTCGGGGCCCGGCACGAGCCTGACCAGACTGTTCAGCTTCTGGCCCCGCGTGAGCGGCGCCGCTTCTGCGGGCCGCAGGTGCGTATGCTCGATCAGCCAGACGCACGCGTCGACGATCTCGCGCAGGTTGTGCGGCGGCACGTTGGTGGCCATGCCCACCGCGATGCCCGCCGATCCGTTGACCAGGAGGTTCGGGAAGGGCGTCGGGAGGACGGTCGGCTCTTCGGTGGTCTCGTCGTAGTTGGGTGCGAAGTCGACGGTCTCCTTGTCGAGATCCGTCATCATGTCGTCGGCGAGCGACTGCAGCCGCGCCTCGGTGTAGCGCATCGCCGCCGGCGGATCGCCGTCGACCGACCCGAAGTTGCCCTGGCCGTCGACCAGCGTGTACCGCATGTTGAAGTCCTGCGCCAGCCGGACGAGCGTGTCGTAGATCGAGGCGTCGCCGTGGGGGTGGAGATTGCCCATCACCTCGCCCACAATCTTGGCGCACTTGCGATAGCCGCGCCCCGCCGAGAGCCCCATCGTCTTCATGCCGTAGAGCACGCGGCGGTGCGCCGGCTTGAGTCCGTCGCGCGCGTCGGGCAGCGCCCGTCCGATGATTACGCTCATCGCGTAATCCATGTACGAGCGCTTCATCTCGTCTTCGATGTTGACGGG
>JADZED010000081.1 GCA_020850715.1 Acidobacteriota bacterium | reverse complement strand
TCGTCGCGCCGCACGCAGATCTGGGATTCCCTTCCGCCGAGATCGATCGCAAGATGCTCCATGGCTGGCCTCCTTCGTCTGTGCCTCGAGCACGTTGTCACCAGAGCGACTCTAGTCAGTCAGCTCGCGGCGATCGAGGCCAGCCACTTCATCCAATCTGTTTTGGAGTGTCCACCGAGGGCCTCCCTGATCCGACGCTCCCGTGCATCGTGAACGTCCGTCCGCCTCCTCCGGATTGTGTGACGGCTCGACCGCCCTGGCCGCTACGCGGCTCACATGAAGCGGGGGGCGGCGCTGATCGCTGGCGTGGGACGCCGTGCGGGCGCCGGTGTCGGCGCGGGCGCGCAGGACCGGACGCTGCGCTGGCTAGCTGCGCGGCCGCGCCCCCAGCGGCGCGTAGAACGACACGCCTCGCGTGTTCTCGTCGACGGTCAGCGGATGCTGGATCGGCGGGTAGGCGCGCTGATCGCAGTCCATCCGATCGCACAGGCGGCAGGTGGGGCCGACCGGCGCCATCGCTTCGACGTTCGAGAGGTCCAGGCCGTCGGAGTACACCATCTCGCGCGCGAACCGCACGTCGCATCCAAGGCCGATCGCATACTGAATTCTCGGGGAATGAAAACCGCCGCCGTCCTTGTGCACGGTACGGGCCACCTCGAAGAAGGTCGCCCCGTCGGGCATGCGCGCGAGCTGGATGCGCACCATGCCGGGCGTCAGAAACGCTTCGAAGACATTCCACCGCGGGCAGGCGCCGTTGAAGCGCGGAAACGGCATGCCCGAGGCACTGAAGCGCTTCGAGATGTTCCCCGCCACGTCGATGCGGACCATGTGAAAGGGGATGCCCTCCGCGCCGGGCCGCCGCAGCGTCGTCAGGCGGTGGCACGTCTGCTCGAAACTGGCACGGAAGCGGTGGCCGAGCAGCTCGATGTCGTAGCGCTCGCCACGGGCGGCCTCGAGAAACGCGTCGTACGGCATCAGGACGGCGCTGGCGAAGTAGTTCGCCAGCGCGACCCGGCAGAGCGCGCGCGATTCCTCGCTCGTCAGCACCGGATCGGAGGCGATGCGATCGATCACGTGCCCCTGTGAGAGCAGGCCGACCTGATGCGCGAGCTGGAAGTTGCGGCTCCCGCGCCGCAACACCTCCGAGAGCAGCAGGAGCTTGCGGCCGGGATCGTAGCGGCGCAGCGCCGATCGCATCTCGTTGGTCTGCGCCACGCGCACCTCGACCCGCAGCGTTCGCTTCAGGTGCGCCACCAGGCCGGCGAACAGCGAATCCGGATCGAGCCGCGCCTCCTCGGCGACCGTCTCGGCGCCGCGCTCCAATTCGGGGAAGTGGTTGGCGTGCCGCTGCAGCAGCTCGCTCACCTCGTCGCTGGGAAATCTCGAGAGGTGCGTGCGATCCGACGCCTCCCCCTCGGCAAGCGTGGCGGCCATCGTCTGGACGGAATCGCGCGCGCCGCGATACGCCTCGTACAGCCGCACGATCGCGTCCGCCATCGCCTCGTGCGCGGTGGCGCTCTCGCGCACGTCGGAGGCGAGGATGTCGAGCCCCTCGAACAGCGGGTCGCCGAACACCTCGAGGAGCGCCGCCACCATCCGATCGTCCCGCGTGCGCGAGAGGCTCCGGTACTCCAGTCCCAGGATGTCGGCGGCGCGCACGAGCAGCTCGGCCGAGAGCGCCCGGCGATTGTGCTCGATGAGATTCAGATAGCTGGCCGAAATGCCCAGCCGCTGCGCGAGGCCGGCCTGCGTCAGCCCCTGCCGGCGCCGCGCCTGCCGCAGCTTCGATCCGAGTCGGATCTCGTCGGTCATCTTTACAAGCCTTACGAATCGACCATCAAGAGTCTTTCATGCTTTAGGCCGTTTACACAAGAAATCGCTGGTTATTGTTGTTCTTCGCGCTGGATCCCCGCAAGATGTAAAGACAGAAAAGACGCGAGTGCAACCACCTTCGAGGAGTGCCGATGTCCTCCACCTGTTCCGCCGACCCGTTCGACGCCGACGCGCTCGATGAGTGGATGAGCGCACCGCGCTTCAAGGATGTCCGTCGCCTGTACACGGCGCGGCAGGTCGCCGAGCAGCGCGGCAGCGCGCCCGCCGAGTACCCGGGCACGCGGCGCACGGCTGAAGCGTTCTACGCCCGGCTGCGCGAGCTCTTCGCCGCACGGCGCTCGATGACGACCTTCGGGCCGTACTCTCCCGGCCAGGCGGTGGTGATGAAGCGCCTGGGTCTCGAGGGTATCTACCTCGGCGGCTGGGCGACTTCGGCGAAAGGCAGCCTCGCGGAAGATCCGGGGGCGGATCTCGCCAGCTACCCCTTGAACCAGGTGCCCGACGAAGCCGCCGCGATTGTCCGAGCGCTGGCCACGGCCGACAAGAACCAGTTCTTCTCGCACACGCGGCTGCGCCGGCGTCAGGCCGGCGCCCCGGCGCCGGCGGACTTCCGCCCCTTCATCATTGCGGACGCCGACACCGGTCACGGCGGCGACGCCCACGTGCGCAATCTGATTCGGCGTTTCGTGGAGGCCGGCGTGCCCGGCTATCACATCGAGGATCAGAAGCCGGGCGTGAAGAAGTGCGGGCATCAGGGCGGCAAAGTGCTGGTGTCGTCGCACGAACAGCTCCAGCGGCTGAATGCGGCGCGCTTTCAGCTGGACGTCATGGGCGTGCCCGGCATCATCGTGGCGCGCACCGACGCGGAGGCCGCGAACCTGCTCGAAGCGTGCGACGACGAGCGCGACCAGCCGTTCATCCTGGGCGTCACCGATCTGTCGGTGCCGTCCTACCGCGCCGTCGTGCTCTCCGTGATGCAGCATCTGGGCGAACAGGGCATCCGCGAGATCAGCGGCCACGGCATGTTCGCCCTCTCGAAGGCCGAGCGCCAGCAGACGATGGCCTGGCTGCGGCAGGCGGGCCTGCTGCCGCAGATCGACGCGGCCGCGGAGCTCATCGCCGGTGGCCGGCCGGATGTCGATGCCGCGTTCGACGGCCTGATGAACGCCGTGCTCGATGTCTGGCAGGCGCACGCGAAGCTCATGACGCTGGGCGAGGCGGTGTCGGCCGCTCTCCGCGGCTCCGGCCCGAAGACCGCCGGCCTCGTGCCCGACGGCGAAGGGGAGGGCTGGCGGCTGCGCGCCGGCTGGTTCGAGATCCGCGAGCGCGCACGCGCGCTCGGCGTGGAGGTCGCGTGGGACTGCGAGCGCGCGAAGACGCCGGACGGCTACTACCAGGTGCGCGGCGGGCTCGACTACGCGATCGCCAAGTCGCTCGCGGCGGCGCCGTTCGCCGATCTGCTGTGGATGGAGACGGCGACCGCGAATCTCGACGAAGCCCGGGCGTTCGCCGGCGCGATCCACGCGGTGTTCCCCGACAAGATGCTCGCCTACAACCTGTCGCCGTCGTTCAACTGGGACACCACCGGCATGACCGACGATGAGATGCGGCGCTTCCCCGAGGAGCTCGGCGCGCTCGGCTTCGTCTTCAACTTCATCACCTACGGCGGCCACCAGGTGGACGGCCTGGCCTCGGAGGAGTTCGTCACGTCGCTCCAGCAGGACGGGATGCTCGCCCTCGCGAAGCTTCAGCGCCGGCTGCGCCTCATCGAGTCGCCGTACCGCACGCCGCAGACGCTGGTCGGCGGGCCGCGGCTCGACGCCGCGCTGATGGCCGCATCCGGCCGGACGGCCACCACCAAGGCGATGGGCAAGGGCTCGACGCAGCACCAGCATCTTCAGCAGACCGAAGTCACGCCCGCCGTGCTCGACCGCTGGCTCGCGCGCTGCGCGAAGGACGGCAGCCTGCCGGGCGGGCTCCGATCGGAGCTCCGGCCGGTATCGGCCGGGTCCGACGTGCTGCGGCTTCGCGTTCGCACCCCTGCCGGCGCGACGGCGGCGGGCCTGATCTACTCGGAGCAGCCCGATCGGCACGGCCGCCGGATCCTCTGGATTCACGAAGAGATCGCGGCCGGATCGTCGGCGCCGGACGCGCTCGCGCTGACGCTGGCCCATCTGTTCGCGATTCAGCGCGGCCAGGCCAGCGTGGAGCTCTACGCGAGCCCGACTGCGGAGAATCTCCGCCAGATTCGCGTCATGAAGGACGCGGGGATCGTCGCCCATGCCGACGAGCAGAGCGGGAGCGTGCTCGTCGCGACGGTGAACGCCGGGCGCGTAGCCGAGCTCGTGAAAGACGAGGGGGTGGCGCTCCTGCAGCGGGCGCAGCCGGCGTAGTCGGCTCCGGCCTCGCCCGTACCGCGCGCCGGCGCCGCCACCGGGAGCAGGCGGCCCGGTCGGATATGCTGGCGCCGAGGTGGACGTGCCCGATGCGGTTGTCGTCGGCTCCGGCCCGAACGGCCTCGCGGCCGCCATCGTGCTCGCGCAGGCCGGCCGATCGGTCACGGTCTACGAGGCCGCTCCGGCGATCGGCGGCGGTGTCCGATCGGCGGAGCTGACGCTGCCCGGCTTCGTGCACGACATCTGTTCGGCGGTTCACCCGTTCGCGCGCGCGTCCCCCTTCTTCCGGACGCTGCCGCTCGCCGCGCACGGCCTCCAATGGACCGAGCCGCCCGTGATGCTCGCGCATCCCTTCGAGGACGGCGGGTGCGCGGCGGTGCATCGATCGGTGGAGCGCACGGCGGAGGGCCTCGGCGCCGATGCCCGCCGCTACCGCGATCTGGTCGGTGCGACGGTGGACGACTGGCCGGATCTTGAACCGGCGGTGCTCGGGCCGCTGCGGTGGCCGCGGCACCCTCTGACGCTCGCGCGATTCGGCTGGCAGGCAATACGGCCGGCCGACGCGTTCGCGCGCGATGCATTCGACGACAGCCGCACGCGCGCACTGTTCGCGGGGATGGCGGCGCACGGCATGCTGCCGCTCGACCGTCGTCCGACGGCCGGAATCGGCCTCGTCCTCGCCACGCTGGCGCACGCGGCCGGCTGGGTGTTTCCGCGCGGGGGTGCGCAGCGCCTGTCCGACGCGCTCGCCGCGCACCTGCGCGCACTCGGCGGCGAGATCATCGTCGGACACCAGGTGCGATCGCTCGACGAGCTTCCTCCCGCGCGCGCCGTGCTCTGCGACCTGTCGCCGGCGCCCTTTCTGCGGGTTGCGGGGCGACGCCTCCCTCCGCGCTACCGGCGCCGTCTGGAGCGCTACCGGTACGGCATGGGCGCGTTCAAGATCGACTGGGCGCTCGACGGCCCGATCCCGTGGCGGGCGGAGCCATGCCTGCGGGCGGGCACCGTGCACCTGGGTGCGACCTTCGAGCAGATCGCCCGATCGGAAGCCGCCGCGTGGCGCGGGGAGATCGCCGATCGCCCTTTCGTGATCCTCGCCCAGCCGACGCTCTTCGATCCCTCGCGCGCCCCGGACCGGCGCCAGACCGCCTGGGCCTACTGCCATGTGCCCCGCGGATCGGGTGCCGACATGCTCTCGCCGATCGAGCGGCAGATTGAACGTTTCGCGCCCGGGTTTCGCGAGCGGGTGCTCGCGCGCGCCGTCATGGGGCCGGCCGAGATCGAACGGCACAACCCGAACCTCGTCGGCGGCGACATCGGCGCCGGCGTCACCGACCTGCGGCAGCTCTTCACGCGGCCGACCTGGCGCACCTATTCGACGCCGGTGCGCGGGCTGTATCTCTGCTCGGCCGCGACGCCGCCAGGCGTCGGCGTGCACGGGATGTGCGGCTACTTCGCTGCGCGGCGTGCGCTCCGCGACCTGTTCGGCGGAGAGCGCTGAGTTGGCGGCCGCCATCCGGCCCGGCAGATCGAGCGATCGGAGGGACGCGCGACGCTCCTAATTGAGCATCGTGCTCCTCATGATCGCGCCGGTCTGGCGCCGATCGCCATGGCCTCCTGCTGATCGTCGCGGCGGCGGCAGGCGGCGCATGTACCGGCACACGAGTTGCTCGACTCCGCGCCGGGCCTCGACTTTTTCGGAAAGGTGCTTCCCATGCGCAAACACGCGATCGCGCTCCTCGCCGTCCTGCTGATCCTCGGCTCTGCCGTCGCGCTCGTCGCGCTCGTCCGCAGCCAGGGCCAGGCGCTGGCGGCGACGAGCAGCACGATCGTCGATCAGCGGCCGGCGGCCACGACCGGCACCCTCGACTCCGGCGAACCAATCGACACCCACCTCTTCAGGAACATCGTCAAGCGCGAGAATCCGGTCGTCGTGTCCATCACGACCGAATCGCGCGTTCGTCCGTCGCAGACCGACAACTCCTTCGGCCCCGACGATTTCTTCGGGCGTTTCTTCGGCGCGCCGCCGGCGCGCAGCCGGATCGAGGTCGCGCTCGGCTCCGGCTTCATCATCAGCCCCGACGGAGAGATCCTGACGAACAACCACGTCGTGGCGGGCGCGGATGAGATCAAGGTCGGCCTCCTCAGCGACGACGGCAAGACCTACTCGGCGAAGGTCGTCGGCCGCGACCCGCTCACCGACAGCGCGCTCATCAAGCTCGAAGATGGCCCCGGCAACCTGCCGGCGGCCGACCTCGGCGATTCCGACGCGATCGAGCCCGGCGACTGGGTGGTCGCGATCGGCAATCCGTTCAATCTGGGCCACACGGTGACGGTCGGCGTCATCAGCTACAAGGCGCGTCCGTTCGCCGTGACCGAAGGGCGGTTCCAGAACATGCTCCAGACCGACGCCTCCATCAACCCGGGCAACTCCGGCGGTCCGCTCATCGACGTCAACGGAGCGGTCGTCGGCATCAACAGCGCGATTCTCGCCGGCGATGGCGGGAGCGGCAACATCGGCATCGGCTTCGCGGTGCCGATCAACACGGTCAAGGCCCTCCTGCCCCAGCTGCGCCAGGGACGCGTGCACCGCGGGCAGCTCGGCGTCCAGATTCAGAGCGCACCCATCACCGACGACGAAGCGCGGGCGCTGAAGCTGCCGAAGCCGGAAGGCGCCATCGTGGCCATGGTCGAGCAGGATTCGCCGGCCGGCCGCGGCGGCCTTCGCGCCGGCGATGTCGTCGTGGAATTCAACGGGCACCCGGTCGCCGACGGCGCGGCGCTCACCACCATGGTCGTCGGCACCGCCGCCGGCACCAAGGTGCCGATCGTCTTCTACCGCAACGGCGAGCGCCAGACGACGACGGTGACGATCCAGGAGCTGGCGCTGAAAGACGAGAATCAGGCGGGGGGCGGAGCCGGCGGCAGCAGCGCGGAAGGATTCGGATTGTCGCTCGGCGACCTCACGCCGCAGATCGCGCAGCAGCTCAGGCTGCCGTCGGGCGCGGAGGGCGCGCTGGTCGAGAACGTGCAGCCCCTCTCGCCGGCCGCGGGCGCGGGCCTTCGCCGCGGCGACGTGATCCAGGAAGTGAACGGCCAGGCGGTGCATTCCTCCGGCGAGGCGGCGCGCACGCTCGGCGGCGTGAAGTCGGGACAACCGGCGTTCCTGCTCGTGATGCGGCAGGGCAACCAGGTGCTGGTCGAAGTGCGGCGGCAGTAGACGGCGTCGCAGCCACCCGCGAAACGCGATCGCGGGTGGCGCGAACCGTTACTTCTTCACCCGCGCCTCGGCATCGGCCAGCCATCCGCGGCGCAGGCGCCCGGCCGGCACGCTCGACAGGTACGGCTTGATGTCGAGGATCGGCGAGCCGTCGAGCATGTCGACGCCGCGGACATGGAGCCGCCGTCCCTCGCGGCGAACCAGCTCCACGACCGTCAGGCCGATCGGATTGGGCCGCCTCGGCGACCGCGTCGCGAACACGCCGTGCGGCCGATCGTCGGCCGGCGGCGTGCCGGCGAGCTGGCAGGCGCCGGCGCGATCGAACACCCACAGCACGTACAGATGGGAGAACCCCTCGATGTCGGCGAGGCCGGCCTCGAGCTCCGGCAGAATCTCGAGGATGCCGGGCGCATCGTGCCGTGCGCCGAGGCCTTTGGGCACCTCCGCGGCCTCGCGATAGGGACCCCGCACGAACCCGATCGCCCGGGCAGGGAACAGCGTTTCCGGCGTCGTCATCTATGGCAGGATACCTCCACCGCTGCGGCGCGCGCAGCCGCGCGGAAGGAGGATCCATGAAGATACGCACCCTGTCGCTTCCCTGTGCCGCTCTCGCCATGCTGGTGGCGAGTGGCGGGCCTGCGGATGCGCAGACCGCGTCGGCCCGGAAGCTCGACGCCTACAAGACCGAAGCCGCCGCCAGCGTCGACACGATGGCCAAGCTCGCGCAGGAGATGGTCGACTCGGTCTTCAGTTTCGGCGAGCTCGGACAGCAGGAGTTCGAGACGTCGAAGTACCTCACCGCCATCCTCGAGAAGAACGGTTTCGCGGTGAAGCGCGGCCTGTCCGGCATGCCCACCGCCTGGGTCGCCACGTGGGGATCCGGCAAGCCGGTCATCGCGATGGGCTCGGACATCGACGGCATTCCGCAGGCGTCGCAGAAGCCGGGCGTCGCCTATCACGATCCGCTCATCGCCGGGGCGCCGGGCCACGGCGAAGGGCACAACAGCGGCGTGCCGCTGAACATCGTCGCCGCGCTGGCGGTGAAGAAGATCATGGAGCGCGAGAAGCTGCCGGGCACGCTGATGCTCTGGCCGGGGGTGGCGGAGGAACTGGTCGCGTCGAAGGCGTGGTTCGTGCGGGACGGACTGTTCAAGGACGTGGACGTCTGCCTCTTCGCGCACGTCGGCAGCAACCTGACGACCTCATGGGGAAGCGGATCGGGGAACGGCCTCGTCTCGATCGAGTATCGATTCACCGGCGAGAGCGCCCACGCCGCCGCGAACCCGTGGAGGGGCCGCAGCGCGCTCGACGCCGTCGAGCTGATGGACATGGCCTGGGACAAGAAGCGCGAGCACCTGCGGCTCCAGCAGCGTTCCCACTACGTGATCACCAACGGCGGCGATCAGCCGAACGTCGTGCCGCCGGATGCGAGCGTGTGGTACTACTTCCGCGAGACCGACTACCCGCACATCAAGGAGCTGTGGGAGCTCGGCGACAAGATGGCGCAGGGCGCGGCGCTCCAGACCGGCACCACGTTCACGTCGCGCATTCTGGGGACGGCGTGGCCGCAGCACATGAGCAAGCCGCTCGCCGAGGCGATGTACGCGAACATCCAGAAGGTCGGCCTGCCCTCGTGGAGCGAGGCCGATCAGACGCTGGCCAAGGCGCTGCAGAAGGAAATCGGCGCGCCGAACCAGAACGGGCTCGACACCCAGCTCGGGAAGCTCGACGAGCCGATCCGGGAAGAGGACAAGCGCGGCGGCGGGTCGGACGACATCGGCGACATCTCGTGGAACATGCCGACGATCACGCTGCGGTATCCGTCGAATATCCCCGGCCTGCCGGGACACAACTGGGCGAACGCCATCTCGATGGCGACGCCGATCGCGCACAAGGGCGTCGTCGCCGGCGCGAAGGCGCAGGCGATGACGGCGCTCGACATCCTGATGAGGCCCGAGCTGGTCAAGGCCGCCTGGGATTACTTCAACACCGTGCAGACGAAGGATCTGAAGTACACGCCCTTCATCGCGGCCGACACGCCGCCGCCCACATGGCTGAACGCGGACACGCTGGAGAAGTACCGCCCGGAGATGCGGAAGTACTACTACGATCCGGCGAAGTATTCGACCTACCTCGAACAGTTGGGGATCGTTTACCCGACCGTTCGCTGAGCGGCCGCCCGCCCGGCGCGGGAACTGCGGGTGCCGGCGCGGCGGGCCCTTGGACACGCACCCGGCCGCTGCGCGTGAAGCCGACCTGCCGCGGCCGTCTGGCGTGCAGGCCTTCGGGCCTGCACGCCAGGCGTTTGGAAGGCGGCGTCCCTCGGCCGCCTCAGAACCGCCAGCGGCGCAGCTTCAGCGCGTCGCGGACCTCGGCCGCGAGCTCGTCGATCGCGATCGCCTCGCTCGCGCGCCGCCATGCGTGGCGACGGGGCCTGCTCCGTACGCCGTGGTCGAGCCCCCGGCGCTCGAGGATCGCAATCGCCTCGTCGCGCCACAGGAGCTGGGCGAGTGCGAGCGGATCCCGCGCCGGATTCTGCGCCGCGGGCCGGCGCTCCACGAAGGCGACGATGGCAGCGCCGATGCCGAGCGCCTGCATGACGCCCCACCAGGGCGGCACCCGCTCCAGCACCCGAGGCACGTGGGCGCCGTGCGCCACGACGGTCATGCGATCGAAGACTTTCGAATAGAGTCGCTGCTGGTCGTCGAGCCGCGCGAGCGAGTCCTGGTCGCTCTTGATCTCGAACCCTTCGAGGCGATGATGGACGACGGCCATGTCGACGCGGGCACGTCCCTCGCAGAGTCCGAGCTCGTCGAAGATCTTCGTGTCGCGCGCCCCCCGGTGGAGGGCCTCGAGTCGGGCGCGCAGCGCGCGGCGGATGCGCGCGTCGGTCATGCCTGGCACCGCTCATGTCTGGAGCGCCGGCCCTTGGGCAACCTTTGGTCCTCCGGATCGTCCGGGTGATGCGCGCTCTGGCTGCGCGCGGCGGGACGGCTTCAATTGGCGGCGCCCGAGCGCGCCGGGCTGCTGCCGACACAGTCTAACAGCCCGGCGATGTCCGGCGGCCCGGCCCTTGCACGGCGGGAAACGCGCCTCACGGGGAGATCGCCATGGACCCGCTCGATCCGCTCGACGCACAGCAGATCGTCGTCGCCTACGCCCGGGTGCTCGAGCGCGATCTCGAAGAGCGGCGCCATCCGGCGCGCCTCGACTCGCTGCCGTTCGCCAGACCGGTCATCGAGACGGCGATCCGCACCGCCGTCACCCAACTCGCCTCTTCGGGGCAGCTCACCGAGACGATGCGCGACTACCTTCAGACTGCGTATGCCTGTCTGGCGGACTACCTCGATCCGGAAATTGTCGCGCTGATGGCCGAATACCGGCGTTCGGCTGAACAGCTCTCGACCGAGGCGGCGTCGGCCGCCGACCGCACGAAGACGCCGGCGTGGCGAACGCTTGCCGAAAGCAGTGCGCTCGCCGCCGAAGTGGCGCGGGCGGCGAGCCGGGACGCCGAACGGCTGCGCAGCGAGTTCCATGCCTTTCTCGAGCCGGCATGAGCGCGAGGCCGAGCGGGTCGTGTCCGGCCGGAGGTGGTGGTTGTCCGTGTTCGCGACGCCTCGCGTTTCGTGTTCATACCGGCCGGCGGGCCCAACGGATCGCGCGCCCGCACGCTCGGCGCGAATCACCGCCGAAAAACCGGCAGACACGTTGCACACGTGCATGGCCTCGCATGTCGTGCACGCACCGTGCGCCGCGCCATTACCTGAACGGAGGTCTGCATGCCCGCGCCGACGCAGTCCAGCGCAGCATTCCCATACGCGTCGCCCGTCCCGCCGCTGCGCTTGAAATCCAAGGCTGAGATAGAGCACGAGATCCGCCGGCGTGTAGACGACGAACGCCGCCGGCTGGAGGCGGCGCGCCGGGAGCCACCTGCCGCGCACTTCCACAGGCCGGTGGAACGGCCGTTCACCGCGGCCGAGCGCAACCGCGTGACCATCCTGTTTGGCGGCCTCACCTGGAAGCACGAGTGGCTGATTCGCTCGGCCTTTCAGTCCGCCGGCTACAAGGTCGAACTCCTGCCAGTGCCCGACGTCGCGGGCTTCCAGCTCGGGAAGGAATTCGGCAACAACGGGCAGTGCAATCCGACGTATTTCATGACCGGTCACCTGATCAAGTACCTGCAGGGGCTTGAAGCGAAGGGGCTGTCGCGGCAGCAGATCGTCGACGATTACGTCTTCTTCACGGCCGGGTCGTGCGGGCCGTGCCGCTTCGGCATGTACGAGGCCGAGTACCGGCTGGCGGTCGAGAACGCGGGCTTTCGCGGTTTCCGCGTGCTCCTGTTCCAGCAGGACGATGGCATCAACGCGGCGTCGGGCGAGGCGGGGCTCAAGTTCGGCGTCGATTTCGGCCTCGGCGCGTTCAACGCGCTGAACTTCGGCGACGTCCTGAACGACGTCTGCTGCCAGATCCGCCCGTACGAAGTCCAGGCCGGGGAGACCGAGCGCGTCGCGAAGGAAGCGATGGAGCGCCTCTCGACGGCGATCCGCGAGCGCCGCATGTTCCACGTCTCGGACCGCGCGCCGGCATGGCTCGCCTCGCGCATTCTGGCGAACCGCGCGCTCGAAGGGGTGACGCACACGACCGGGAAGATCGTCGATCACCTCTGGGGGCGGCAGACTGCGGACGCGATGCGCGCGGCGCGCGAGCGCCTCGCCGCCATCGACGTGGACCGCCTGCGCGTCAAGCCGCTGGTGAAGGTGACCGGCGAGTTCTTCGCGCAGACGACCGAGGGTGACGGCAACTTCCACATGTTCCAGTTCCTCGAGCGCGAGGGGGCCGAGATCAAGGTGGAGCCGATTGCCAACTGGATCATGTACCTGCTCTGGCAGGCCAAGGCGCGGCACCGCGATCGCCGGTGGCTCGAGACCGAGAAGCCGCCCGCGTGGGCGCTGCACCGGCGCGCGCTCGCCGAGCTGGCGTTCCAGCGGAAGCAGCTGTTCTTCGGCATCGGCGAGGCGTTCTACGCGCATCTGTACCGGCGCGTGATCCGCGGCTTCGGAGGCATCGCCCATCAGCTGCTCGACATGCAGGAGCTGGCGCGGCTCGCGCAGCCCTACTACCACCGCTTCGCGCGCGGCGGCGAAGGGCACCTCGAGGTGGCGAAGAACATCTACTACACCGTGCACCGGAAGGCGCACATGGTGCTCAGCCTGAAGCCGTTCGGCTGCATGCCGTCGACGCAGTCCGACGGCACGCAGTCGGCCGTCATGAACCACTTCAAGGACATGATCTTCCTGCCCATCGAGACGTCTGGCGAAGGCGAGATCAACGCGCACAGCCGCGTGCAGATGGCGCTCGGCGAGGCCAAGGCCAAGGCCAGGCTCGAATTCCAGCAGGCGCTCGACTCGACCGGCAGGTCCCTCGACGACATCCGCGAGTTCGTCGCGGCGCACCCCGAGCTGCGGCGCCCGTTCTACCACGTGCCCCACGCGCGCGGCGTCACCGGCACCGCGGCCCATTTCGTGCTGCACGTCGGCCGCCTCATGGACCGGCGGCGGCTCGTGCCGGTGCGGAAGCGCACCCCGCGCCGCCGGCCGCTGCCGCCCCTGAATCGCGAACCGCTCGGCGGGCGGGTGTAGCCATGGCAGACCTCCTCGTCGGCATCGACGTCGGATCGACGACGGTGAAGGCGGTGGCCGTCGAGGCGGCCACCGATCGGATCGTCTGGTCCGACTACCAGCGGCACGAGACCAAGCAGCCGGAGAAGACGCTCGAGTTCCTCGGCCGGCTCGAGGCCGATCTCGGCATCGGCCCCGGGAACTGCCGCGTGTTCATCACCGGCTCGGGCGGCAGCAACCTGGCGCCGCTCATCGGCGCCAAGTTCGTGCAGGAGGTGACGGCGGTCTCGCTGGCGGTGGAGAAGCTGCACCCCGAGGTGCACTCGGTGATCGAGCTCGGCGGCCAGGACGCGAAGATCATCGTCTTCAAGCCGGACCCGGAGACCGGGCGCAAGCGGAAGATCCCGTCGATGAACGACAAGTGCGCCGGCGGGACCGGAGCGGTCATCGACAAGATCAACGCGAAGCTGAAGATCCCGGCCGTGGAGCTGTGCCATCAGGGCTACCACGGGATCAAGCTGCACAAGGTGGCCGGCAAGTGCGGCGTCTTCGCCGAGACCGACATCAACGGCCTGCAGAAGGAGGGCACGCCTTCCGACGAGCTGATGGCCTCGCTCTTCGACGCCATCGTCCTGCAGAACCTGACGGTGCTGACGCGCGGGCACACGCTGCGGCCGCACGTCCTGCTGCTCGGCGGCCCGAACACCTTCATCCGCGGCATGCGTGAAGCGTGGCAGCACAACATCCCGAAGATGTGGGCCGAGCGCGGCGTCGAGATCCCGGCCGGCGAGTCGCCCGAGACGCTGATCAAGACGCCCGAGAACGCCCAGTACTTCGCCGCGCTCGGCGCTGTCGCGTTCGGACGGGACGAAGAGGCGTCGGTCGGCCGCTATGCGGGCGCCCGGGCGCTCGAGCGCTACATCAACGTCGGGCGGCTCGAGGAGAAGGCGGCGGCCGGCGGGCGCGGCCTGAGCGCGTCGGCCGAGGAGCTCGAGGCGTTCAAGCGGCAGTACACGCCCAAACGCTTCGCGCCCAGGCCGTTCTCGCGCGGCGAGACCGTGCGCGCGTTCGTCGGCGTCGACGGCGGCTCGACCTCGACCAAGGGCGTGCTGCTCTCCGAGGCAGGCGACGTCGTCGCCAAGGCCTACCAGCTCTCGAAGGGCAACCCGATCCAGGACACCATCGACATCTTCGAGGAGTTGCGGGCGCAGGTCGAGTCGGCGGGCGCCGCGCTCGACGTGCTCGGCGTGGGGACGACGGGGTACGCGAAGGACGTGCTGAAGGACGTGCTCGCGGCCGATGCCGCGCTGGTCGAGACGGTCGCGCACACCGAGTCGGCGGTCAAGTACTACCGGGATCCGCACGTCATCGTCGACGTGGGCGGGCAGGACATCAAGTTGATCGTCCTCAACGACGGCCGTGTGAAGGACTTCAAGCTCAACACGCAGTGCTCCGCCGGCAACGGCTATTTCCTGCAGTCGACCGCGGAGACCTTCGGGATCCCCGTCAAGGAGTTCGCGGACCGGGCGTTCACGGCGACCTCGATGCCGATGTTCGGGTACGGCTGCGCCGTCTTCATGCAGTCCGACATCGTCAATTTCCAGCGGCAGGGGTGGGCGCCGGAGGAGATTCTCGCCGGCCTGGCGGCGGTGCTGCCGAAGAACATCTTCCTGTACGTCGCGAGCATCCCGAACCTGGCGAAGCTGGGCTCGAAGTTCGTGCTGCAGGGAGGCACGCAGCACAATCTGGCTGCGGTGAAGGCGGAGGTCGACTTCATCCGATCGAGCTTCCGCGGCAGCGACGTGGAGCCGGAGATCATCGTCCACGAGCACTGCGGCGAGTCTGGAGCGATCGGCGCGGCGGCGGAGGCGCGCCGGCTGCATGCCGGCGGCCACCGCACGCGTTTCATCGGCCTGGACGCCGTCCGGCGGATCACCTACCGCACCACGCGCAACGAAGCGACGCGCTGCAACTTCTGCAAGAACAGCTGCCTGCGCACGTTCATCGACATCAAGATGGCGGACGGCCCCCGGCCCGCAGCCGCCGGCGCCCCGCTCCAGGCCGCGCCGCTGAAGTTCGTGTCGAAGGTGCCGAAGGCGGCCGACGAGCAGCGGCTCATCATCGCGACCTGCGAGAAGGGCACCGTCGAGGACGTCGCGGAGATGCGCGACATCAAGGCCGGGCTCGACGCGGTCAAGACCGCCAACCCGAACTTCGTCGAGATCGCGGCGAAGGAGGTGTGGAACGCGCGACGGCCCGAGCGGGTCGCCGATCCGACGCCCGCGCGGGCCTGGACGGGCGCGGCGCGGCTGCGCGCCGCGCGCATGCAGGGGCGCGGGCGGCTGCGGATCGGCATGCCGCGCGTACTGAACATGTACGTGTACGCGCCGTTCTTCAGCGCGTACTTCGAGTCGCTCGGCGTGCCGGCGGGCAACCTGGTCTACTCCGATTTCACGAACGGCGAGCTGTACCGCGAGGGGTCCGGACGTGGCGCCATCGATCCCTGCTTCCCGGCGAAGATCGGCATCGCGCACGTCCACAACCTGCTGTTCGTGAAGCACGCGAAGAAGAAGCTCGACGCGATCTTCTTCCCGATGATCGACAAGCTGCACACGCCGCTGGTCGGGCTGCAGGGATCCAACGCGTGCCCCACGGTGACGGTGACGCCGGAGACCGCGAAGGCGGCCTTCACCAAGGAGGCCGACGTCTTCGCCGAACAGGGCGTGCGCTATCTCGATCCAATCGTCGATTTCTCGGATCGAAAGCTGCTCGGCCAGCAGCTGTTCCAGGCGCTCGAGGGGCTGCTCGGGCTCTCGCCGGGCGAGAACGCCCGGGCGGTCGAGGTCGGCTTCCGCGAGCTCGCCGCCTGCGATGCGGACATCCGCCGCCGGGCGCGCATCGTGATCGACGAGCTCGAACGGGAGCACCGCGTCGGCATTGTCGTGCTCGCGCGTCCGTACCACCACGACCCCGGACTCAACCACGAGATCCTCGAGGAGTTCCAGAAGCTGGGGTACCCGGTGTTCTCGCAGAGCACGCTGCCGCTCGACGAGGACCTGCTCGAGCGGCTGTTCGGGGCGGAGGTGCGCGCGGGCGCGATCTCGCACCCCCTCGAGATCCAGGACGTGTGGAAGAACAGCTACTCGGCGAGCACGAACCACAAGATCTGGGCGGCGAAGTTCACGGCGCGGCACCCGAACCTGGTCGCGCTCGAGCTCTCGTCGTTCAAGTGCGGCCACGACGCGCCGATCTACACCACCGTCGAATCGATCATCGAGCGGTCGGGCACGCCCTACTTCTCGTTCAAGGACATCGACGAGAACAAGCCGACCGGCTCGATCAGGATCCGCGTCGAGACGATTCACTACTTCCTGAAGCGGTACGTCGAGCGCATGAACGCGCCGGCGCGCGACGAGGAGCTCGAGCGGCAGATCGCCGCCTACGAGCGCAGGCTCCGCGAGCAGCTGGCGCGCGAGCACCAGCTCGCCGCGCTCGCCGCCGGGCAGCGGGAGCGCGCGCGGACGCGGCGGTTCCTGCCGATGGCAGGCGCTGCCGGGGCGGGCGAGCCGGACGGCCTGCGCGCCGCGGTGTAGGAGCGGAGGACGCCATGCCGTCGTTTCCCCTGGAAGTCCGCCTGGCTGGACGCTTCGAGTCGCGGCCGGGGCCCGAGGCCGGGCGCCCGAGGCTCGGCGAGCTCAAACTGCCCGAACCGGCGTTCCCCCGGCATCCGGAGCTGCTGACCGCCGAGCCGCTCCCGACCGACGGCGTGCGCCGCTGGCCGGCCGCGCGCATCTGGCGGATGATGCGCGGCTGGGCGGTGCCCTTCGTGCAGTCGCGGGTGCTGCCGGGCGACTTCCATCCGCTCATCGCGTACCTGTTCACCGAGTACAAGTGCAACCTCGACTGCCACTACTGCTATTCGTTCGACAACCGCGTGAAGGGGATGACCGAGGAGACGGCGCGCGCCGCGATCGACTGGCTGCACGCGACCCACTGCCGCATCCTCGCGCTGATGGGCGGCGAGGTGATTCTGCGCCCCGCTTTCGTGCACAAGGTGGTCGACTACGCGGCGAGCAGGGGCTTCTACGTGTACGTGCCCACCAACGGCCGTCTGCTCAAGCCGGCCGTGATCGATCGGCTGGCCGACGCCGGCGTCTCCACCTTCAACCTCGCCGTCGACGCGGTCGACGAGAAGCCCGGGCTGCCGAAGGCGCTCGCGCCGATTCGCGCGCAGTTCGAGTACCTGACGAGCCGCCAGTACCGCTACGGCTATACGGTCTTCCTCAACATCAACATCTGCCGCAACAACCTGGACGACGTGAAGGCGCTGACCGAGATCGCGCACGAGCACCGGATTTCGACCGACTACCACATCAACGAATCGCCGCTGCTCGAGCAACCGCACTTCAAGCACCTGTCCGACGAGAACCCGACCTACTTCACGCCTGAGGACCAGCCGAGAGTCGACGCGCTGATCGACTGGCTGATCGAGAAGCAGAAGGCCGGCTACGGCATGCTGAACTCGGTCGAGCGGCTGGCCGAGATGAAGCGGTTCGTGCGCGGCGCGCACTACGAGCCGTGGAACTGCCGCGCCGGACAGAACACCGTCATCGTCCGCGTCGACGGTACGCTCGCCCCATGCTTCCCGATGTACTCGGCAGGCCACGATTGGGGCGTGGTCGGCCGGCCCGGCTTCGATCGCGCGCAGCTCGCCGACATGAAGACGGCGTGCGAACCCAACTGCTACTCGACGCTGAACCACATCGTCGGCTGGTGCTACAACGACGGCCGCGTGATCCGGTGGCTCCTGAAGCAGGCGCGGCACGGCTTTCAGGGCGTCCACGGCAATTTCGAATAGAGGTCGGATGGACTGCCGCCCTCACGCGTGACGCGGGGGCGGGTGGCGAACGGAGCGCGCGCCCGGCAGGCGCCGCCCGCGCCGGGGGCGTCTCGCCGGCCGCCCCCGCAGTCCCGCCCAGCGCGTGTGCGGCGAGCGGGCTGATCGTCGCGCCTGCGGCCGCTCCGGGACAGGACGCGCCGGCGGCGCCTCCGGTGCCGCCGGGCAGACCACGCATCTACCCGCCCGCGGCGTCCGGCGGATACGTCACGCGGCCGTCCACGATCCGCGCCCACTTCGTCAGCACGTGCGGTCGCGCGCGCACGGCGCTGGCGATCTCGCTCGCCTGGACGCCCCTCGCCAGCAGCGCGTCGGCGATGAGCGATCGATGACAGCGCCACGGCACCGCCTCGGCGCACATCAGCGCGATGCGATCCTTCGCGGCCAGTCGAAGGCAGCGCTCGAGGCTGCGCGCGAACGCCGCCGTCTGCATGTAGTCGGCGTAGCCGCGGAAGCTCGCGTTGCGCCACCCGCCATTGGGGGAGTCGGGCCTGGGGTGCCGGAGTCCTCCCAGCCCAGGCACATGCGTGTAGCGGATCCCGGCGCGCCGGAGCGACGCCTTCAGCGCGTCGCGGCCGAACTGCGGGTTGCGGCGCGACTTCGGGATCGTGCGCACGTCGACGACGCGCGCGATCCGGTGGGCGCGGAGCAGCCGGATGAATGCGTCGACCGGCCGCGTCGAGTGGCCGATCGTGAAGATGCGCCCGCCTGTCTGCGCCGTCGTCGGTCGTGCTGTCGCCTGTGGCATCTGGCGCCGGTCCGTCATTCGGATGCGACCGTTCGGGCAGGCCAGAAGGCCATCGCGGGCGTGATCCCCGGGCAGGCCCGAGGGGCCGCACGACGCCCGCCTTCAGGAAACGCGCAGTGTCCCGTCCCGGTGGATCGTGGCATACGTCGCGGAGCGCCGCGCCCCGATGGCCAGGCGCGAGGAGTGAGGATATTGGAGATATCTGAGCGACGAGCAACGCCGCCAGCTGGGATGCGCCGCCCGCACGTTGTGTCGCGAACCACTGGGACGGGACACTCAGTGCGTCATCGCGTAGATGACCACGTTGACCCCGATCGCATAGCCGGTGGGCGAGAAGGTATCGAAGTAGGAGCGCGGCTCCTCGCCCTCTCGCTCCCACGTATCGGAGATGTCGGTGTTGTGGGTCATCAGGATCATCAGCCGGCCACGGTCGTCCTCGATCCCCTTCACGAACACCGTGGCGCTGTCATCGCCCTGCTCCGAGGTGCCGCCGCCGCTCCGCCGCCAGTGGCTGATCGACGGCACCTGCGGCACCGCCTTCACGTCGTACAGCGTGTGCATGATCGCGTGCGTCGGAGGGATGTCGACGATCGGATACCGCTCCGGGGTGAAGACGCGCGAGATCTCGCGCACCCAGTAGCTCCAGGCCGCCGAGCCCCACGTGTCGTCGACCCAGATGAAGCCGCCCTTCAACATGTAGTCGCGCAGCGTGGCGATCTCGGTGTCGGAGAACTCGGCCGTGCCGATGTCGGTCATGAAGACGATGCCGCAGCGATAGAGCAGCGGATCGTCGAGGCGGATGACGACGTGGTTCGGCTGGCGCTCCTGGTCGAGCGCGACGCTGATGCGCGTGAGCTCGGCCAGGCGGACCGAGAAGTTGTTGTCGGCGCCCGGATAGTCGGTGTTCCAGCCGCTGCCGCTGCGCATGCGGCGCACGCTGGTGTAGTAGCCGCGGCAGAAATGGAAGGCGCCGTCGAAGTCGGCCTCGGTGGCCCACTTCGGCGGGGTGCGGCCGCGCCAGCCGCGGCCGACCCAGATCTGCTGGCCGAAGACGGCCGCGCCGGCCGCCAGCGCGATCGCGAGCGCAAGCGAGGGCGCGAAGAGCCTGCGCGGGGTCATGTTCGGGCCATCATGACACGCCACGGTCCTCCTGCAAATCGGCGGCCGCGCCGGCGGATACGTGTGCGCAGAACCGTTCCGCGGCAGGCATGAACGCCTTCTCCCCGGCGCCGGTCCGGAGGCCTGCGCCTCCTGCGATGGGGCCGGTGCGCTACGCCGGTGCCGGCTCGCCGACGACGCGCGATCCGACGGCGAGGCCGACCGCGGCGGCGAATGCGGCGCCGGTGAGCTTGTCCTTCGATCCGTCGATGCGCGCCTTGCCGATCTCCAGGCGCCCGCCCTGCAGCGCGATCTGGATGCCCGACTCGCCGATCGCCACGATCTCGCCGGTCCTGCCGGCGACGTCCGAGAAACGCCGCGCCAGATGCTTCCTCGCCTCGTAGAGGCGGACCTTCCTGCCGGCGATGAGCGCCCACGCGCCCGGAGCGGGGTCGCAACCGCGAATCAGGTTGTGGACCTCGGTGACGTGCGCGTGCCAGTTGATGCCGGCTTCCGGATCGCGGCACCAGCCCTCGTAGCTCGCCAGCCGTTCGTCCTGCACCGTCTCCTCGTGCCGGCCGCCGACGACGAGATCGGCGGCTTCGAGCATGGCCGACACGCCCATCGGATACAGGCGGTCGAAGTACACGCTGCCGAGCGTGTCGTCCGGGCCGATCGCCGTCGTCTTCTGCAGGATGATCGGGCCTTCGTCGAGGCCGTCGGTCGGGCGGAAGATGGTGAGCCCGGTTTCCGTTTCACCTCGAATGATCGGCCAGTTGATCGACGAAGGGCCGCGGTACTTCGGCAGCAGCGACGGGTGATATTGAATGGTGCCGTGCGAGGGGATGTTCACGAAACCCTGCGGCGCGAACTGCAGCACGTAGGCCATCACGCCGAGATCGACGGCGAGGCCCCTCAGCGCCTCTTCGGCGGCTGCGCCCTTGAGCGACGGGAGCTGGAAGACCCCGACGCCGGCCTCGTCGGCGGCCGTGCGCAGCGGGTCGGCCTTCGCGCCCGGCTTGTCCGGCGCGCAGAACACGCCCGCGACATCGTCGCCGCGCGCGAGGAACGCTTCGAGTACACTCTTGCCGAACGCCTGCTGTCCGACGATTGCGATCCGCATGAGAGGCCCTCGATGAAGAACGAACTGGCTGATTCTAGTCGAAGAGAGGCGGGGGGCACCGCGATTCCCGAACGGCGAATGCTGATCGGCGGGGCATGGGTCGCGTCCGCGTCCGGAGCCTGGACCGAGATCGAATCGCCGGGGCGGCGCGGCACCGTGCTCGCGCGGGTGCCGCGCGGGAGCGCCGAGGACGCCGACCGCGCCGTCGCGGCGGCGCGCGCGGCGCTGCCGGGCTGGCGGGCGCTGCACTTCAAGGAGCGCCAGCGGGCGCTCCTGCGCATCGCCGACGCGCTCGAGGCGCGTGCGGAAGAGCTGGCGCGCCTCACCGCGCTCGACACCGGCAACGCGCTGCGCACGCAGGCGCGGCCCGAGTCGCAGGCGCTCGTCGCGCTGTTCCGCTACTTCGCCGGCGTTGCCGGCGAGTTCAAGGGCACGGTGCTGCCGGCCGGCGACGATCAGCTCCAGTACACGCGGCGGGAGCCGCTGGGCGTCGTCGCCGGCATCCTGCCGTGGAACTCGCCGCTCAACATCGCCGGCATGAAGATGCCTGCTGCGCTCGCCGCGGGCAACACGCTCATCCTGAAGGCGGCGGAGGACGCGCCGCTGACGATCCTGGAGCTGGCGGCGATTGCCTCCGATCACCTGCCGCCGGGCGTCCTGAACGTCGTCACCGGTTACGGCGAGGAGGTCGGCGAGGCGCTGGTCTCGCACCCCGGCGTCGACAAGGTGTCGTTCACCGGGTCGACCGAGGTCGGCCGGCACGTCGCGGCCATCGCGGGCCGGCGGCTCGCGCACCTCTCGCTCGAGCTGGGCGGCAAGAGCCCGAACATCGTGTTTCCGGACGCGGCGGCGCCCGATCGGATCGACGCGACCGTGGACGGCATCCTGCTCGCCATGCGCTTCACGCGGCAGGGCCAGTCGTGCACGGCCGGTTCGCGCCTGCTCGTGCACGCCGACGTGTACGACCGCGTGGTCGCGGCGGTGGTCGAGAAGGCGCGCGCGCTGAGGCTCGGCGATCCGCTCGACGAGGCGACCGACATGGGCTCGATCATCAGCCAGAAGCAGTACGACGCCGTGCTCGAGTACGTGGCCGACGGCAAGGCGCAGCGCGGCGTGCGCCTCGCGCTCGACGGCAGCGCGCTGGCGCCGGCGGGGCTCGACGGCTTCTACATGGGCCCGACCGTCTTTGCAGGCGTCGACAACGCCTGGCGCATCGCGCGCGAGGAGATCTTCGGCCCGGTGCTCGTCGCCATCCCATGGCGCACGCGGGAAGAGGCGATCGCCATGGCCAACGATTCGCACTACGGCCTCGCCGCCTACGTCTGGACGCGGAACATCAACGACGCGCTCGACACGGCGCACCGGATAGATTCCGGCTGGGTCCAGATCAACCAGGGCGGCGGGCAGGTCGTCGGCCAGTCGTACGGCGGCTACAAGGCGAGCGGGATCGGCCGGGAGTTCTCGCTCGAGGGCGCGCTCGAATCGTTCACGCAGATCAAGCAGATCAACGTGAAGATCGGGTGAGCGGCGATCGGACGGACGCCGCGTCCGCGGTGTAACGGCCCGCGCGCGACCGGCCGATACATCCCCCGTGACGACCACCGGAGGGGCTGACCATGCGCCGGCCGGTCCGGCGCCGAAGATCGGCACGCCGGACCTGATCGGCGCGATGATGGACTCGGGCGCCGGGATCAGCGATCTGATCTTCTCGCCCGGCCGGCCGCCGCAGGTCGAGGCGCACGGCGCGCTGGTGGCGGTCGAGGTGCCGCAGCTCCCGATGATGGGCGCGGAGGACACCGCGCGGGTCGCCCGCGATCTCATCGGCGCCAACGAGCACGCGCTCCGCACGCTGAAGGAGCAGGGGGCGTGCGATCTGTCGTACTCGCTGCCGAACCGCGCGCGCTTCCGCGTGAACGTGTTCCGGCAGCGCGGTACGTTCGCGGTCGTGATGCGCGTCATCGCAAACCGGATCCCGACGCTCGCCGACCTGAACCTGCCGCCCCAGCTCGCCGACCTCGCTTCGCTCAAGAACGGCATCGTGCTGGTCACCGGCCCGACCGGCTCGGGCAAGTCGTCGACGCTGGCGGCCATCATCGATCTGATCAACGAGACGCGCGCCGAGCACATTCTCACCATCGAGGATCCGATCGAGTTCCTGCACCTGCACAAGAAGGCGACCGTCCATCAGCGCGAGCTGCACAGCGACACGCCGACCTTCTCGCTCGCGCTGCGCGCCGCGCTGCGGCAGGCGCCGAAGGTCATCCTGGTGGGCGAGATGCGCGATCGCGAGACGATCGAGATCGCGCTGACCGCCGCCGAGACCGGACACCTCGTGTTCTCGACGCTGCACACCATCGACGCGTCCAAGACGGTCGAGCGCATCATCGGCAGCTTCGAGGCGGGCGACCAGCAGGGCATCCGCGTCCGGCTCGCCGCCTCGTTCCGCTACTTCATCTCGCAGCGGCTGGTGCCCAGGCGGGAAGGCGGCCGCACCGCCGTCCTCGAAATCCTAAGGGCGACGCTGCGCACGCGCGAGTACCTCGAGGCGGGAGGCAGCGAGGGGAAGACGCTGCTGGACGCGATGAAGCAGGGCGAGCTCGAGGGGATGCAGCACTTCGACGGCGAGCTCGAGAAGCTGGTGCGCGGAGGCGTCATCGACTTCCAGACGGCGCTGGTCTACGCGACCAACGCCGGCAACTTCCGGGTCCAGCTCGCCGACATCGCCGAGAGCGTCCGGGACGCCGACTCCGATATCGTGCGGTGATGGCCGGGATGCAGGCGTCCGGACCGGGGCGGGCGGCTCGGAGCCGCGGTCGCCCGCAGGCTCCGGCCCGGCAAGACCTCGATCGCTCTGCGACCACAGCCGCACCGGCGGCCGCCGAGCCACGTCGAGGTCGCCCCCAGCGCCAGGCCGCCCCTGCGGCTCCGTAGCGGTCCTTCGTGATCGCGACTCTCACGGCCGTGCGCCCGGCCCCCGCGATGTCATCATCGCCCTTCGATCTGCCCGCTACTTCGCCGTCGCCTGGAAGACGATCGACACCGCCGCGCCGGCCGTCACCGTCACCTGCTGTGGAGGCGCCTGCGCGCGCGCGTGCCAGGCGCGCAGCTCGTAGGTGCCCGGGGGCACGTCGGTCAGCTCGAACTCGCCGCCCGCGCCGCTGACGGCCGCACGATCGGTCGTCGCGAGAATCCACGCCGTCATCCAGGGATGGGTGTCGCACGTCAGCCGGATGACGCCGGGTCTGTCGATGGGGCGGGAGATCGTGATGCCCGGCATCGGGATCGCCACGTTGAAGAGCGACCGCTGATCGGCGGCGTACCCATGGCTCGTGTGGAGCGTCTCGTCCTCGCTCGAGATCTGCAGCGTCGACCCCACCTTCGCGATCTGCACGTGCGGCACGAACCGGCAGCCCTTGTTGACGAGCATCGGAGCGCCGCCCTGCGCCGCTGGCGCCTTCACGCCCGCGACGGTCACGACGGCGTTGGCCAGCCCGCCGCCCGACACCAGGAGCGATTCATCCGGTATCGCATCGCCGCACACTTTCCGATCGACGGTGGTTTCGAGCGGCGGCAGGCTCCCGGACGAATCGATCCGGACGATCCCGGTAATCGATCCGCCCGACTGGCCAGCGATCGATGACGTGGTGAGGAGGACCGCGGCCGCGAGGCCGCCGCCGAGGAGCACGAGGCGAGGGTTCAGGTTCGTCGTCATGGGCGGGATCTGACCGGATCCAGGTACTCCCACAGGAGGTAGCCGACCCACCGGACCTGCTGCGTGTCGCGAGAGGTCAGCGGAACGCGCACGCCGCCGGAGGCCGCGAGCGCGCCGGTGCGCGTCAGGCCCTTGCGAATCTGGGGCGTGAAAGCGAGCGCGCGGTTCGCGCCGTTCAGCTCGACGCCGACCGTCCAGCCGTCCGGCCGGGCTGCAAGGTCTCGCCCGGCATAGAAGTTGTACACGAGCTCGCGATCGTCCCAGGTGTCACGCGCCGGCAGTTCGAGCTTGATCTGCGCCTGCAGGTAGGTGTTGCGGGCAATCGTCCCGGCCGCGGCGTACGGCTCGAACACCGTCGTGCCGCTCCCGAGCCCGCGTTGTTCGCTGCCGGTCGGGAACGCCACTTCGAACCCGCCGGTGACGATGGCAGTCCGCGCGGCATCGTCCACGATCACGTACTTCGCGGCGAGGGAGATGTCGCCGACGCCGAGTTCCCGTTCGGCGCGGGCCGGGCTCTCCAGCGGCAATCCTGCCTCCCAGTGGGCGCGCCGGCCCACGCGCTTCTCGTAGACGCTGCGCAGGCGAAAGCCGGCGCCTCGATCGGCGCCGTGCGAGAGCGCCGGCAGGACGACCACCTCGTTTTCCGGGAACGCCTTCTCGGTGAACACCGGACGGGGGAAGTTGAGGTTGCCGTGCGGCCAGCCCCGCTCCTTGCAGTAGCCGCGCAGGATGCTCACCAGCCCGGCGATCTGCTCTGCGCTCAGCGCGTCACCGAACGCCGGCATCTCGGAGGACAGCCCCGCTGCCGGTCCGCCCTTCGCGACGACGAGCGCCCAGTCGGCGTCGGGCTCGGGTGTCGCGATCCTGCAGTCGGTGAAGTCCATCGGCTCGGTCTTCACGGTCGGCACGGCCACCTTGCCGGTGCCGTCCTCGGCATGGCACCGGACGCACAACCGGGTGAAGAGCTCGCCGGCGGACCCCGAGACCTGCGCCCGCGCGGCGGAGGCGAACGAGAGGATGGCGATCACCGGAACGATGGCCCGGGGCGTCACCGACCCCAACTATAGTGAGCCGCCGATCCGCTCGCAAGCGCCGCGAGCACGAGGGGCGCGCGGCGCAACCTCGACGTCTGGAACGGCATGCCGACCCGCCGCGGCCCACGGCCGCTCCGCTCTGAGAGGCCGCCGGCCCGCCGGTCCGGCCGACGCGGGCGCCGACCATCCGGCCCGTTGGACGGCATCGAGGGCGCGCGCTATCCTCCACGGCCATGACGCGCGAAGCCGAAGCCGCGTACGTGAAGCAATGGGCCGAGACCGGGCGCCTCCTCGAGGAGCAGCGCTGGCACGAGCTGGCGTCGCTCGATCACGCCCGCGCGCTCGAAGCGGCCGACACGTTGATCGCGGCGGCGCTCATGGTGCCGCTGCCCTCCACCCGACGGCACTGGTCCGGTCTGGTCGCGCAGCAGGAGATCTTCCATCGGCGGCGGCGGTGAACGCGCTTCTTTCGGCCGCCGCGGCTTTCCAGCGCTTTGCGGACGCTCGAGGCTGACAAGCGTCGATCATCTTAGGATTGGCCGTCCAACGCTGGGGAGAACCGCGTCAGACGCGCGATGTGGATATCGTCCTGCTCACCGGCTTCGGCGGCGAGGCCGCGTTCGCGGATCGCGTCCTCGAGCAATTCCGGGCCCGACGCGCTGATGCCCGTCAATTCGCGCTCGATCGCCGTGTGCTGCTGGTCGAGTCGGCCGAGGGCATTCCTCTCGACATCTCGCTCGCGGCCCTTCCCTTCGAGGAGCGCGTCATCGGGCGCTCGACGGATTGCGCGTTCGCCCCGGATGTCGTCCTGAGCACCTGCTCTGCCGAAGATCTCGTCGTGCTCAAGGCCTTCGCCGATCGCCCGCGGGACCGGCTGGACATCGAAGGCATCCTCGTTCGTCAAGGCCGCGCCCTTGATCGGGCGCAGATCCGGGAAGAGCTGCGTCCGCTGTTGGCGCTGAAAGAAGATCTCGCGGCGGAGGCCGCGCTGGAGAAGCTGTTCCGCAGGCATTCGCCGCCGTGACGGTTGGGCGGGCGGGGCGGCAGGCTCGGCACCCAGGGGGCGTGGCTCAGGGGCGCGGTGGCAGCGCACCGATCGCCCGGATGCCGGCCAGCGAGAACTCGGCGATGTGGCGCGCGACCTCGTCGATCGCCGCCGGGCTGGTTGTCGCCCGCATGCCGAGGCGCGCGGCCAGCGGATTGGGCAGGTAGGCGACCGACTGCGCCTGCAGGCTCGCCACCGACCGCCGCACGCGGGGATCTTCCGGCGGGCAATCCAGCAGCGCCGCGACGACGCGGGACAGGTATTCGATTCTCGGCCGGAGCGCCTGTTCGACGAGCGTGTCGAGCGCGGGGGTCGGGTCCGCCATCTCCTGGTTGATCAGCCGGTGGATCCAGCCGTTGGCGCCGCCCGCGAGCAGGCGCCGCAGGTACACGTGCACGAAGCGACGGAGCTGCTCGTCGGCGGCGCAGCCCTCGCCGGCCCGCCGCGCCTCGTCGGTGGTCGCCCGCAGCGCGTCGCTCGCATACTGGAGCACCTCGCGGTACAGTCCCAGCTTGCTGCCGAAATGGTAGTTGACCGCGGCGACGTTCGCGCGCGCCCGGCGGCAGATGTCGCGCACGGTGACCCTCCGGAAGCCGCGCTCGGCGAACAGCCGCTCGGCCGCGCGGAGCAGGCGCTCGCGCGTCTCGCGGTCGCGCCCGCTCACAGCGATCGCCGGAACAGCAGGGTGGCCGCCGTCATGGTGACCAACGAGAAGATCGCCAGGTACCAGAGATCGGCCGCGATGGCCGCAACGCCGGTGTTCTTGAGCAGCAGGCTCTTGAACGCGTGCACCGAGTAGGTGAAGGGATCGACGGCGGCAATCACGCGCATCCAGCCGGGGAAGCCCTGCTGCGGGTACACCGCACCGCTCGGAAAGTAGAGCAGCGTGTTGAGGAGCCCGAACGTGGCGCGCGGCGTCAGCGGATCGGTCACCCGCACCATCAGCAGGAACATGAAGCTGATGAGCGCGAACGAGGTCGCCACGATCACCACGAGCAGCCGCAGCAGCCGCGCCGGGTCGAACGCGTCGGGGATGCCCGCGATGACCGAGCCGAGCGTCATCAGCACGATCCCGGCGAGCACCGCCTTGATCGTGCCCGACAGGTTGAAGCCGGCGATCAGCTCGAGCTTCGTGATCGGCGTGACCAGATAGCCCTCGTGGAGGCCGCGCGCCTTGTCGTCGATGAAGATGATCCCGCCGCCGATCATGACCATCATGAAGATCGACATGCAGATCGACCCGGGCAGCAGGTACTGGACGTAGGGCACGTAGGGGTAGACCTCGACGACGTCGAGGGTCGCCCGCGCGGGCACGCGCGGCGCGGCGGCCGGCGCGTTGTAGGCGCCGACCATCGAATCGATCGTGGCGGCCAGCGCGACCGACACGAAGTTGTCGGTGTTGTCCTCGATGAGCGCCACCTTCGGTGCGTTCTGCTGCAGCACGCGGCGCGAGAAGCCCGGCGGGATGGTCAGCACGCCGTTGACGACGCCGTTGCGGAGGTCGGCGATCGCCGCGCCCTGATCGGCGTAGTCGATGGCGTCGATCGTCTTGGTGCCCGACGCCGCCGCCGCGGCGAGCTCCCGGATCCTCACCGCCGGCAGGCCGCGATCCTGGTCGACAATTGCGACCTTCAGGTGCTTCACGTTGCCGCCGAACGCGTAGCCGAGGACGACGAGCTGGACGATCGGGAAGATCATCGACATGATGATGAGCATGGGGCTGCGCTTGAAGCGGCGCAGCTCGCGCTCGACAATCGCCCACGTCCGGTGCATCAGCGGTTCCTCATGAAGGTGAAGTCGGTCGCCGGCGCCTCCTGCAGGGCGTCGCGCAGCGCGCGCCCCGCGTAGTGCACGAACACGTCGTCGAGCGTCGTGCTCTGGATCGAGAGCGACTGCACGTCGACGCCGGCGCGCGCGGAGAGCTCCATCAGCGCCGACGCGCTGGCCGGGCCGTTGTCCGAGGAGATCCGGAAGACGTGATCGTGCTCGACGATCCGCTCGACGCCAGGCAGCCGCTCGAGCGCGCGCCCCCAGCCGGGCGGCGCGCCCCCGAAGCTCACCTCCAGCGTGTTGGTGCCGGGGATCGAGGCCTTCAGCTTGAGCGGCGAATCGAGCGCCTTCAGCTCGCCGTGGTCGACGATCGCGATCCGATCGCAGAGCTTGTCGGCTTCGTCCATGTAGTGCGTCGTGATGAGCACCGTCAGCTCGCGCTGGCGCTTGATCGCGCGCAGCATCTCCCAGACGGCCACCCGCGAGACCGGATCGAGCCCGGTGGTGGGCTCGTCGAGGAAGAAGATCCGGGGCTCGTGCACCAGGCCGCGCGCAATCTCGACGCGCCGGCGCATGCCGCCCGACAGGTTCTTCACCTGCTTGTCGGCCCAGGCGGTGAGCTCCACCGCCTCGAGCAGCTCCGCGATCAGCGCGCGCCGCCGCTCGCGCGACACGCCGTAGAGCTTGGCGAAGATGAGCAGGTTCTCCTCGACGCTGAGCTCGAGATCGCTCGTCATCGCCTGCGGGATGACGCCGATCGACCGGCGCACGCGGTCGGGATCGGTCACGATGTCGTGGCCGTGAATGACGGCCGTCCCCGAGGTCGGCGGGAGCAGCGTGGTCATCATGCGGATCAGCGTCGACTTGCCGGCGCCGTTCGGGCCGAGGAGGCCGAAGATCTCTCCCTCCTCGACCGCGAAGCTGATCCCCTTGACGGCGGTGAAGTCGCCGAACCGCTTGACGATCTGCCTGACGTCGATGGCGCTCATGGAGGGTCGCTACCGGAGCGGCACCTGGACGTAGGCCGTCATGCCGGTCGCCAGCCGCCGATCGCGGTTGTCCACCCGCAGGCGGATCTCGAAGGTCCTGATGTCGCGCTTGGTGCGGCTGACATTGCGCTGCGTCGCGAAATCGGCATCGGCGCCGCGGTAGAAGACCGTGCCCTGGAGCTCGGCGCCCGAGCCCAGCCGGACGGCGAGCGTCTCCCCGAGCTTCACCCGATCGATGTAGCTCTCCTCGATGTCGGCGCGCACCCAGAGATCGTCGGGGTCGATGAGCGTCAGCAGCAGCTGGCCGGGGGTGACGACCTCCCCCTCGCGGACCGCCCGCGTGTCGACCAAGCCGTCGATCGGCGCGGTGACCTCGGTGTAGGCGAGCCGGACGTCGGCCTGCGTCTTCTGGGCGGCCGCGGCCGCCTGCTGGTGGCGGCTCGTAGCGACCTGGCTGCGGCGCATCGCGACCTGCTCGGCGCTGGCGCGCGCCAGCGCCACCGCCGCCCGCTGCGCCTCGACCTGCCTGCGGAGCGAGGCCAGCCGCGCCTCGGCCGCGTCTTTGGCGGTGCGCGCCCGATCGCGCTCCTGCGCCGGCGCGACGCCCTGCGCGGCGAGATCCTGCAGGCGCGCGTATGTCATCTGGGCGTCTTCGAGATCGGCCGCCGCCGCGACCACCGACGACTCGGCCGCGGCGAGCGTCGACTCGGCCTGGCGGATCTGATCGGCCGTCTGGCGCTCCATGTAGCGCAGCGCGGCCTGGCTCTGCTCGACCTGGGCGGAGAGGCCGGCGGCGCTCTGCTCGTAGTAGGTGCGCTCGGCCTGCAGCTCGTCGGGCGCGATCACGGCGAGCAGCTGGCCCTCGTGGACCTCGTCGCCGTCGGCGGCGAGCAGCCGTGCGATGCGGCCGCCGATCTGCGGGGCGACGGCAACGTCGTTGGTGGTGACGATGCCGGTGACCACGAGGGCGTCGGGCGGCCGGGCGTAGTAGTAGGAGGCGCCGCCGGCAGCGGCGACCAGGAGCACGAGGAGCGGCAGGCGGGTGCGCATGGGTGAAACACTTGTATAAAACAGATGTTTGATGCCTGTCAACCCTCCCGATCTGGAAGAGCCGCGCCGCGCGCGCCGCGCCGACTGGGGAGGATGAGCCCCGCGAGATCGATCGCCGGACCGCGCGGCGATCGGCCCGTGAGATCGCCCTACTGCTGCCGCTCCAGGATCCAGGCGACGGTCCCGGCCAGCTTCTCCCAGCGCGGGCGGCGCCGCCACTGCTCCCGCGTGACCTCCGCGCTCCGGCCGAGGTCGCGGCGGAAGTCCTCCGTGAGGCGCGCGGCGACGGCGGGATCGCGGATCGCCAGGTTCGCCTCGTCGTTGTGCTCGAACGAGCGATTGTCCACGTTGGTGGTGCCGATCACCGCCCAGAGGTCGTCGACCAGCAGCGCTTTCGCGTGCGTCATCCCGGGCATGTACTCGAAGATCCGCACGCCGGCATCGAACAGCCGGCCGTACATGCGGCGGCTCGCCAGGCGGACCCATCGCTGGTCGGTGTGCGGCCCAGGCACGATGACGATGAGCTCGACGCCCCGGGCCGAGGTGCGGCAGATCGCCCGCCGGAACGCCTTGTCCGGCAGGAAGTAGGGTGTCGCGATCAGCACGCGCCGGGTTGCCGCCTCGATGAGCGTCTGGAAGAGCACGCGCGACGCGGTGGCGCGATCGGCCGGCGAGCTCTTGACGACGAACGCCGGCGAGCCGTCCGCGCGGCGCTGCGTCTTGTAGCTGTCGACGCCGGTCAGGATCTCGCCGGTGCACTCGAGCCAGTTCTCGGCGATGACCCCCTGGATGTCGGAGACCACCGGCCCCTCGACGCGCGCCATCATGTCGCGCCACGGCGGCTTCCCCTTCCGCCCCTTCCACCACCAGTCGCCGATGCCCGGCCCTCCGATGAACGCGACGGTCCCGTCGACGACGAGCAGCTCGCGGTGCGTGCGGTTGTTCAGGCGCGCGAGCGTGTACCAGCGGAGGCGCTGATACGGCTCGACGCGGCAGCCGGCCGCGCGCAGCTGCCGCGTGCACCAGCGGATGGCGCCGAGCGAGCCGATGGCATCGAGCACGAGCGTCACGCGGACCCCCGCGCGCGCGCGCGCGCCGAGCGCGTCGACGAACTGCTGCGCGATCTCGCCCTTCCTGAAGATGTAGCACTCCAGGTTGATCGTCTCCTCCGCCGACCGGATCGCCTCGAGCATGGCCGGATAGAAGCGGGCCCCGTCGGCGAGGATCTCGATCCGGTTGTGCTGCTTCAGCTTGGTGTTGCAGGTCGACTCGATGACATGGACGAAGTGATCGCTCGCCGCGTCGATCCCGGTCTCGATGTGATAGGGGATGTGCGGCGCGAAGAGCGCGACCAGGATCAGCCACGTGATGAAGATCGCGCCGACGAGGGTCAGGTAGGACATCAGGGCGCGTCGATCGGGGTGACGAGCAGCGCGACCGGCAGTCGCTCGAAGATCTCCCCCACGTCCAGCGAGGCCGACGCCCGATCCGGGCGGGCCGCGTGGACCGCGCCGGTGAAGACGTCGCGCAGCGGGACGCCGGCGAGATCGGCGGGAAGCTGCAGCCGCGTATCGCCCCACACCGCGCGGCCCAGCGGCGCCACCGCCGCGTCGGGGGTCAGCGTGGCGATCAGGCGCGGCACGCAGGTGAGCGCGGCCGAGGCGTCGTCCCGCCGGAGAAAGGCGAAGACGCACTCCTGCCGCGCGCCGGCGGCGGCAGCCGGCACGTAGCCGCCGCGCTCGAAGAGGAGACGGCGCCGCGCGCGTGCGGCCAGGGCGCGCGCCGTCACGAACATCTTCAGGCGCCCGTCGGTGCGGCGTGCGAACAGGTCGCCCGCGTCCGGCTCGGCGGCCAGCAGCGCGTCGAGGATCCGGCGGCGCGCCGCGTAGTCGATCGGCTGCCGGTTGTCGGGATCGACCAGGTGCAGGTCCCAGAGCTCGGCGCCCTGGTAGAAGTCGGGCACGCCGGGCGCGGTCGTCTTGATCAGCAGCTGTGAGAGGCTGTTGTAGATGCCGAGCGCCGCCACGCGCGCCTGGAAGGGCACAAACGCCTGCAGGAAGGCGTGGCCGGTCCGCGGATCGAGAATCGACGCCACGAACCGCGCGGCCGCCTGCTCGTACTTCTCGTCGGGAGCCAGCCAGCTGGTATGCACGTTGGCCTCGCGCAGCGCCTTGATCATGTACGCAATCATGCGTTCGCGGAAAGAGGGCAGTGCGGCCGCCTCGATCTCGAACGGCCAGGCGCCGACCAGCGTCTGGTACAGCAGGTACTCCTCGTTGGCGCCAGGCGCGGGGCGGCCGTCGATCTCGGTCCGGAAGCGCCGGTTCACCGTCCGCCATCGCGCGACGGCCGCCTTCCAGGCGCCCGGCAGCTCCGACAGCGCGTCGATGCGCACCCGCACGTCCTCGCCGCGCTTGCTGTCGTGGGTCGCGGTCGTGGAGAGCGACGCCGGCCACTCGGCCTGCCGCCTGGCCATCCACGCGTGCAGGGCGGCCGGGCCGAGGCCGAAGACCCGCGGGTCGGCGCCGACCTCGTTCAGCGACACGAGGCGATTGTAGATGTAGAGCGCCGTGTCCTCGATCGCCTTTGCCGCCACCGGGCCGGTGATCTGCTGGAACTTGCCGACCAGGCGCGCGCGCTCGTCCTCCTGGTCGGGCGGCGGCAGCGCGCGCTCCATCAGCAGCAGGCGTCCGACGAAGGCGAACACCTCCGCGTCGATCCCCGACGACCGCCGGCGGGCGTCGGCAATCGCCTCGGCGATCACCCGCCGATCGCGCTCGCCCGCCGGCGCGCCGGGCCTGACGTAGGTGCGATAGACGGGGAAGCACGCCATGACCTCCCGCAGCGTCGCGGTCAGGCTGTAGAGCGTGAAATCGCGGAAGTGCCGGTTGTGCTCGGAGAAGCGATTGAGCTGATGGCCCAGCGAGTTGATGTCGCCCGACATCGTCTCGTGCATGATCAGCTTCTTGCAGCGGTACACCAGGTCGGCGAACGACGGCCGCTTGCGTCGATCGTGGACCACGTGCCGGTAGAGATCGTCGAACGCCCGCTCGTTGCGCCCGTCGACGAACAGTCCGTTCGCCGCCGCCGCGAACTCGTACCCCGTGGTGCCGTCCACCGGCCAGTCGCGCGGCAGCGGCTCGTCCGGCCCGAGGATCTTCTCCACGATCAGGAACAGCGGGGGCGCGCCAGGGCGCGCCTCGGCGGTGCGCGTGCGCAGGCGCGCCAGATAGTCGGCGGGCGCATACAGGCCGTCCACGTGATCGATGCGCAGGCCGGTCGGCCCGCCGCGGCCGACCAGCTCGAACACGAAGCGGTGGCACAGCTCGAAGACCGCGGGGTCCTCCATCCGCACCGCGGCGAGCTGATTGATGTCGAAGAAGCGCCGGTAGTTGATCTCCTCCGAGGCCACGCGCCAGTTGGCCAGCCGGTACGACTGCGCGTCGAGCAGGCGATCCAGCGCGTCGAAGCTCGCCGGATCGCCGGCCCGGCCGTTGAGACGTGCAACACGGGCGTCGATCTCCGCCCGCACGGCGGCGCTGCGCTCGATCAGGGCGGCCAGCCGCTGCTTGATCGCGGCGGTGTCTCGCGCCCGCGCGGCCATCGCGCCCGGCTCGCGGGTCGTCCTCGGGGGCAGCGTGCCGGCGTCGGCGAGGATCTGCCGCAACTGCTCCGCGTCGGCGCGGACGTCGGCGCCCTGCGCGGCGATCCACGCCTCGAGATCGCCGGCGATCATCGGATAGGTGTCGGGCGCGATCGGCAGCCGCTCGTCGCCGTATACGGCCTCGAAGGCGCCGCCGCGCCGCTCCACACGGAGCCCGGAGCTCTCCAGCACGCCGCCATATTGATCGCCGAGGATCGGGAGGAGGACCTTGTCGGCGAGCTCCGCCTTCACCGGATGCCACTCGATGTCGAACACGTGGGCGAAACAGGAGCTGGGCCCGTGTTCCAGCACGTCGAGCCACCAGGGATTCGCCGACTTCGCGATGCCCATGTGGTTCGGCACCAGGTCGAGGATGTGGCCCATGCCGTGCGCGCGCAGCGCCTCGATCCAGCTCCAGTAGTGCGCGTCGGTTCCGACCTCCGGGTTCAGCCGCGTGGGATCCACCACGTCGTAGCCGTGCGGGCTGCCGGGCACGGCGCAGAGGTACGGCGATGCGTAGCAGTCGCTGATGCCGAGCGCGTGCAGATAGGGGACGATGGCCCGCGCGTCGACGAAGGTGAACGAGCGGTTGAACTGGAGACGATAGGTCGCGATCGGGATGCGCGCCGCCTGAACCAACGCGACAGACGGCTGCAAGGGCGGAGCCAGGCGCCCGCCGGGCCGGACGCGGCCGCGCCGCCCGGGCTCAGCGGTAGTTCCCGAACTGCAGCGCGACGCCGAAGTCGTGCTCGCGCAGCAGCCGCATCGCCGCCTGCAGCTCGTCCTTCGACGGCGACGACACGCGCACCTGATCGGCCTGGATGGCGGCCTGGACCCGCTTCAGCTTCCGGTCCTTGATGAATCTCACGATCTCGCGCGCCGCCTCGATCGGAATCCCGCTCTGGATCGAGACCACACGGCGGACGGCGCCGCCCGCGGCCGGCTCCGAGGCGCCCGCCTCGAAGTTCTTGATCGGCACGCCGCGGCGCACGAGCCGCGTCTGCACGATCTCCCAGAGCGCGTTCATCTTCATCTCGTCGGCCGTCGTGAGCGTCAGCGTGTTCTCGGTGCGATTGAGATCGATGTCGGCCCTGGCGCCCTTGAAGTCGTAGCGCTGCCCGACCTCCTTGCGGGCCTGGTTCAGCGCGTTGTCGACTTCCGCGAAATCGACGGTGGAGGTGATGTCGAAGGAGGAGGTGTCGGCCATCCCGCCATTGTAGGCGCGCGGGCCGCCCGTCGCAGCGCGGCGGCAGCGGCGGCCAGCAGGAGGACCCAGACGAGCGGCGGCGCCCACACGAGCCAGGCGGGAATCGATGCGCCGTCGCGCAGTTCCCGGCGGGCGCGCGCGAGGTAGTGCGGAAAGTAGTCGAGGCCGTGCCCCAGCGCGTCGCCGACCGGCCAGCGGCCCGACGACAGCGTGCGCACGAACGGGATGTACGAGAGCCGGTAGCGGTTCCACGGCCGTCCGGGCGGCGGATCGATCCGTTCGTAATAGGAGATCCGCGCGGGGGCCCCGAGGTCCTGTCCGAGCCCCTGGTCTTCGAGAAACGAGACCGACGTGGCGGTCAGCGCGATCGCGAAGCCGGGCGCCGCGCAGGCGATCACGGCACCGCGCGCCCATGTCCCGATCGGCCGCGCGACCGCCGGCAGCAGGAGCAGCGGCACCAGCGGCACCAGCGGCCGCGGCCCGTGCGAGTAGCCGGCCTCGGGAAACAGGTACGCCGCGTAGAACACGAGCCCGCTCGCGCCGGCGAGCGCAATCGCGGCGGCGGCCCCGCGCTCGCGCCGCCAGAACGCGCCGAACGCGGCGCACGCGAGCAGCAGGGCCGGCGCCCACAGCAGCAGCGACTTGCCGGGCGTCGCCAGCAGCACCACCAGGCCGCGGGGGATGTCGGCCGGGCGGATGGTCTGCGCCGGCATCTGCGGGATCGTCTCCGCGGCGTCGTATCCGAAGTCGAACGGATCGCCGAACCGGTGCGCGTTCCACGCCAGATGCAGGGCGATGGCGAACCCAATTGCCGCGGCGACGGCGAGGGCCGCGCGGGTGCGCCCGCGTTCGGGAGCCGTTCGATCGAGCACGATCGCGGCGAGAAACCAGGGCGTGAAGAGAACGGCCGTCACCTTGGTCAGGCCGGCGGCGGCGACCAGACCGGCGGCGGCCGCCACGTTTGCGGCCGCCCGCCCCTCGCCCGCCCGCGCCCGCAGCAGGAATACGGCGGTCCAGATCAGGAGGGCGGCCTGCCAGCCTTCCGAATACAGAGACGTCCCGTACGGCCACAGCACGGTCGCGCCGCCGAGCAGCAGCGACAGCGCGAGCGAGGTCGGCGGCGCCGCCTCGAGCAGCCGCGCCGCCCGGTAGAAGCCGGCGACCGCCAGCGCCGCGCCGGTCGCGCTCGACAGCATGGTCAGCCCGCCGACCAGGACGACCCACGCCAGGCCGGCGGGCAATGGACGGCGCGGCACGCCGGCGAGCCGCGCGATCGCGCGCGCGGCGAGATGATGCGGCAGCGAGAAGAACGCGGCCAGCGGGCCATAGGGCGCGTAGGGCCTGCCGTCGCGGCCGAGCCGGCCGTAGAAGATCGGCTGCGGGACGACCCTGCCGCCGACGACCGCCGGCTGCCGGATGGCGAGCGTCTGCGGGACCGAGATGTCGCCCGCGTCCACGAAGTGCTCGATCTGGAAGTAGACCTCGAACTCGTCGGGGACGCGGAAGGCGTTGCCCGACGAGGTCAGCCCGTACAGCGCCTGAAAGAGCAGGAACAGCAGCAGCGAGGTTCGCCGCCCGTCAGTGCTGCCGGCGGCCCGCGGTGATGACGCTGTAGTAGCTGCGATAGCCGTTGTCCGGGTCCCCGGAGACGAGCGCGTCGATCGGCTGGACCATCTGGGTGCTGAAATAGCCGGGCATCGTGTCGATGGAGATGTACTTGCCGAACACGGATCGGATCAGCACGCTGTTGGGTGCGCGAGGGATGCCCTTGAGGTTGTCGATGAACTGCGGATACTTGCCGTCGCCGAACAGGTAGAACTCGACGTTCGAAACGTAGAAGGCCGAGAGCTGCTCGCCGCGCTCCCGCAGGAACCGCGAGATCGCATTGATGGCCGACGGCCCGGCCAGATCGCCGACGACCGGGATGATCAGATCCTGGGCCTGCATCCAGCGGACGTACTCGTAGTCCGATTCCGACGCGAGAAAGTTCAACTGGTGCCCCTGGCGATCGGTCTCGAGCAGCAGCTCGCGGTAGGTGGGATAGTAGCTGCGGGGCGACCGTCCCTTGCTCTCGAACTTCAGGCCGAGGCCGGCCGAGATGAACCGGTGGTGGAAGTCGTGGATGACGTTGCGATCCTCGCTCGTCAGCGGCACGCCGAACGTGTCGAGCGCCCGGTCGACGCGCCCGTCAATCGCGGCCTGCGCGGAGGCGGGCCCCGGCGGCTTGCCGTCGACGTAGGTCGCGAGGCTGTCGATCTCCGCCGCCTTCCAGATGTCGGTGCGCGGCGGCGGCGTCCGGCCGAACAGCAGGCTGATGTACTCGGCGCGCGTGTCGGCCATCGAGAAGAGCGCCTTGAACAGGAGCTGCAGCAGCAGGTTGTCGCGGCGGACGTCGATGATGAAGGCGATGGCAGGCCGGATGCGTGCGATGTAGCTGAAGTTCTGGTCGGGGCCGACGACGATGTACGCGCCCCCCTTCACGCCCATCTGGCCGAGCGCCGGGATCACGTGCAGGTACGACGTCTCGTTCGAAATGAGGTTGTCGGTGTCGAAGTAGCCGCCGGACTCCGAGAGCTGGGCAACCCGCGTCGCGAACCCGATCGGCGCGCGGCTCTGGCCGACGCCGGTGCTGTTGGAGGTCGTCAACAGCAGCAGCAGCAGGACGGGGCCGATCAGGAGACGGTGCGCCCGGGCGGGTGACTGAAAACGCATGGCAGACCGTGTCAGCCGGATTATAGTCGCCTGGTCCATGAAGACGAGCGGAATTGCGCTGGCACTGTCGCTCGCGGCCGCGGCGCTCGTCTTGCCGCCGGCGCGATTCGGCGGGCAGGCCGATCCGTTCGCCGCGTTCTGGCGCGCCCGCTCGCCGGATGAAGCCGAGTCGGCGGCCCGCGGCATCCTCGAGGGCGGCATCGGCTTCGACGAGGCCTGGACGCGGCTCCGTCGGGGACGCTCCTACGCAAGCTCCGTTCCGCGCGGACTGGTCCGGCTCCGCCGGTCGGCCGGCGGCCTGGCCTACGTCTACCACGTCGAGGTGCCCGACACCTACGATCCCTCGCGCCGCTATCAGGTGCGCGTGCAGTTGCACGGCGGCGTGATGGGGCGCGAGACCGGCGCGCCGCGCGGCGCCGGCACGATCGGTGCGCTCGCTGGCGCCGAACAGATCTACGTCATGCCGTTCGCGTGGCGCGACGCGCCCTGGTGGAGCGAGCGGCAGGAAGAGAACCTCGCCGCGATCCTCGATGCGCTCAAACGGACCTACAACGTCGACGAGAACCACATCGCCCTGGCCGGCGTGTCCGACGGCGCGACGGCCGCCTATTACTTTGCCATGCGCCAGCCCACCATCTTCTCGAGCTTCCTGGCGCTCAACGGACATCTGATGGTGCTCGAGAGTCCGAGCCTGCGTATCGGCGAGCTCTTTCCCAACAACCTGCTGAACCGGCCGCTGTTTGTCGTCAACGGAGGGCTCGACCCGCTCTACCCGGCGGCGTCGGTCGGGCCCTGGGTCGAGCACCTGCAACGGCGCGGCGTCGACGTCGAGTACCGCGTGCAGCCCGACGGCGTCCACGACACGCGATGGTGGCCCCGGGTCGAGGAGGGATTCGAAGCGTTCGTCCGCGAGCACCCGCGCGATCCGTACCCGCCGCGCGTCACCTGGTCGACCGACCGGACCGATGCGCACAGCCGGATCGCCTGGCTCGTCGTCGATCGGCTGGCCGGCAACGCCGGCGCCGCTGGCCTGCCGCGCCCCGACCTGACGGCCGACGTGAACGTCCTCCAGCGGGATCTCTCGTTCACCTTCGGCATCGTCGGCGCCGGGACGCGGGTGAGCCTGATTCAGCCTGGATCGAACGCGGAGCGGTTCGGGCTGCGGCCCGGCGATACGATTGCGGCGGTGAACGGCCGGCCGTGCGCGGACGCCGAGGATCTGCTGCGCGCCGCGGCCGCGCTCGAGCCAGGCGCCGCCGTTTCGATCGTCGCGACACGCGGCAGCGGCCGGGTCGAACTGGCCGGCACGTTCGAACCGAATCCGCCGGGCGCCCTGCTGCTGTTCGATCGCCGCCGGCCGTGGGGCCGCGTCGATGCGGTCCGGCGCGGCAACACGGTCACCGTCCAGTCCTACGGCGTGGCCGCGTTCACGCTGCTGCTGTCGCCCGACGTGTTCGATTTCTCGAAGCCGATCACGGTCGTCGTCAACGGAGGCGTGAGGTTCCAGGGCCGCGTCGAGCGGAGTCTCGCCACGCTGCTGAAATGGGCCGCCCGCGACAACGACCGGACGATGCTCTTTGGCGCCGAGCTGACGCTGGAAATGTGATCGTCGTCACCGTGCAGGCTTCGGCTTTCCGGTCCGCCCGCGCCGGCAGCGATCGGGAAAGCATTGCGCCGCGTCGTCGGGATGTCCTTCCTTTCGAACCGGCGATGTTGACTGAGCGCTTTGGTGCCGAACATGCCGGCGAGTACGCTGAAGACGTTCGCGGCCTCGTGACATTCCGTACGCGCGCTCTTCGGGCGGTCGCCCGCGTGAAGAGCGCGCCCGACCGGTAATCTTGCCGCGCTTCTCGAAGCCGGCCGCGATCCGCGCGTGACCGGCACGTCAGCTTCGAATCAGGAGGCCCGCGTCTCCTTCTGTGGTAACGGTCACCGCCTGGCCTCCTCGATATTCAAGCTCCTGGGATTCACCGCCAGCCCCAGCGCGCCCGCCAGAAAGCCGGCTTCAATCAGGTACGGTGCGATGGGGTGCAGCGCTGGCGGCGCGCCGTCGATCTCCTCGAGCAGCATGCCGCGCGGGGCGTCGCCCCCCGCCCGCGCCCGATCCAAGAGAGCGCGCGCGATTGCCCGCGCGACGCGGCCGCGCACCGGTTCGGCATCGGGCAGCCACGTCAGGAGCTGCCGCTCGCCGCGCGACAGGAACGCGGCGAGCGCGCCATCCACGAGAATGACCGTTGCTCCCACCGCTCGCGCGGGGCGGGTAGCGGCGGCGCCGGCCGAGCCGGGCCACGCCAGCGCGGCGCCGTACGGATTGGCGGGATCGGCGGCGGCGAGCGCGACGGCTTCCGGCGTCTCCGGCGCATCCCGCAGGGTGCGCAGCCGATCGAGCGCGCCCGGCAGCGCGAACTGCGTGGCGCCGAGACCGGCGACGAAGTACCCGCGCCGGATCCGCCCGGCATCTTCCATCGCCTTCAGCGCGGGATAGATCGCGCCGAAGCCGCCGCGCATGCCTTCCGCCGCGACCGCCTCGCGCGTCAGCACGCCGTACCGCGCGAGCAGTTGCCGTGCCGCCGCCGCCGACCACCGCGTCACGGCCGCCTTCGACCCGGGCGCCGCATCGCCGGCGGCGGTTGGGACGAGCGTCCATCGACCTTCGGTCGACGGCGGCGCCTGCAGGCGCGATCGGAACGCGGACGGCGCCGCCGGCCGCTCACGCCGTGTCTGGCGCCGGGAACGGGGCCGCGCGCGCGTGAACGCGCGCAGCGCGTGCAACGTGTCGTTGGTGAGGATGCCGCGCCACACCAGATTCCAGATGGCGTTCACCGTTTCTCCGGGATAGCCGCCGCCCGCCGCGTCATGGAGCGGACCGAAGAACAGCGCGCCGCGCTCCCGTAGAATCTCGACGATGCGCGCCTCGCGCTCGGAGAGCGGGTGCGCCGGCTGGCGCTCGAGGCTGCCGTCCGGGCCGGCCGGAAGGCGCAGGTCGCCGAGATGGCCCGCGAGGTACAGCGCGAGGCGTCCGTCGCGTTCCCCCAGCGGCTCGACGCCCACCCACACGACCTCGCCGGCGGCGGCGATGGCATCGAGATCGGCGGGATCGTACCCCTCGACTCGCGCCGGAAGGATGTCGGTTTCGAGGATCGACGCGGCCAGCGGCGCGCCCTGCAGCTGCTCGATCGCGTCGAGCAGCGCGTCGGCGCCCTGGCGAGGTTCGACCAGCCCCTGCCACGTCGTCACGAGCCGGCCGAGCGCCGCCTGATCGACCGGTTCGACTTCCTGGCGCAGCTTGGCCAGCGATCGCCGGCGCAGCAGGCGCAGCACGCCCGCATCGGTCCATTCGCGCCGCGTCCCGCCCGGGCGGAACTCGCCTTCGACCAGGAGCCCTTCCGATGCCAGCCGTGCGAGCACGGCTTCGCCGCTCGCGGGATCCAGCGCGTAACGCGCCGCGAAGTCGGCCGTCGTGAATGGGGCATGCGTGCGCGCGTAGCGGCGCGCGAGGTTGCCGAGCGGATCGCGGGCCGGCTCGAGCAGCGCGGGAGGCAGCCCGGGCGGGAGAGGGAGCCCGAGCGCGTCCCGGAAACGGGCGGCGTCCTCGACCGCGATGTACCGCGGTTCTCCCGCGATCGCGATCTCGACGATGCGGCCGGCGCGCTCGAGGGCATCGACCTCTGCCGCCCATTCCGGCAGCGCGGTGCGTTCCTGGATCTCCTGCCGGCTGAGGTCGCCGAGGCCCAGCAGCATGTCGTGCAGGCCGTCGGCGCTGCGCGCGCGGTGTCTGTCGTCGGCGCGCTGGAGCTGGCGTTCGACGGCCTCCATTGCCGCGGCGTCCAGCAGCTCACGCAGCTCCGTGTCGCCGATGAGCTCGCGCAGCTGTGCCTGATCGACGGCGAGCGCCTGCGCCCGCCGCTCGGCCAGCGGTGCGTCGCCGTCGTAGATGAAGCTGGCGACGTAGCTGAAGAGCAGCGACGCCGCAAACGGCGACGGCTGCCCGGAGTCGACGGTCACGACACGAATGCGCCGGCTGCGGATGCCGGCGAGGGTGGCGGCGAGCGCGGGCATGTCGAAGAAGTCGCGAAGACATTCGCGATAGGTTTCCAGCAGGACGGGAAACGAGCCGAAGCGCGCCGCGACGGCGAGCAGGTCGGCTGCCCGCTTGCGCTGCTGCCAGAGCGGCGCGCGCATGCCGGGCCGCCGCTTCGGCAGCAGCAGGGAGCGCGCGGCATTCTCGCGGAATCGAGCCGCGAAGAGCGCCGTCGCGCCGAGCTGCCGGACGACCAGCGGCTGAACCTCGACCGGATCGGGCAGCAGCAGCGCCGGGTCGGGCGGTCGATCGACATCCGGGAACCGCACGACGAATCCATCGTCGCCCCAGAGCGTTTCGACCTCGATGCCCGTGTGCTGCCGGATCTTCGCCGCCGCCGCCATGGCCCATGGCGCGTGGACCCGGCCGCCCCGCGGCGAGAGCACGCACACGCGCCAGTCGCCCAGTTCGTCGCGCACGCGCTCGACGATCACGGTCGAGGCGTCGGGCAGCGCGCGCGTGGCCCGTTCCTGCTCGCGGAGGTAGCGCAGGAGAGTGTCGGCGGCGAGGCGATCCAGGTCGTGGTCGTGCGTCAACCGGGCGACGGCCGCCTCCGGCGGCAGCCGGACGAGATCGCGCACGAGGCGGCCGATGGCGAGGCCGAGCTCCAGCGGCCGCCCTGCGCGATCGCCCTTCCAGAACGGCATCCTGCCGGGCTCGCCGGGCGCAGGCGAGACCACCACGCGGTCGTGCGTGATCTCCTGGATCCGCCACGTCGAGGCGCCCAGCACGAACGTCTCGCCGACGCGGCTCTCGAACACCATTTCCTCGTCGAGCTCGCCGACGCGCGCGGCGCCGGGCGGCGCGCCCGCGAGGAACACGCCGTACAGCCCGCGGTCGGGAATGGTGCCGCCGTTGGCGATTGCCACGCGCCGCGCGCCCTCGCGGGCGGCGATCGTGCCGGCCGCTCGGTCCCACGTGATGCGCGGCCGGAGCGCCGCGAACTCGTCTGACGGGTAGCGGCCCGACAGCATGTCGAGCACGCCGTCGAACACGGTCCGGCTCAGATCCGCGAACGACGCGGCGCTGCGGACGAGATCGAAGAGCGCATCGGTACGCCAGCCGTCCATTGCCGCCATCGCGACGATCTGCTGCGCGAGCACGTCGAGCGGATTGCGCGGGTAGCGGGTCGCTTCCACCTCGCCGTGGTGCATCGCGCGCGCCACCGCGGCGCATGCGACCAGGTCGCCGCGGAACTTCGGGAAGATCACCCCCTCGCTGACCGCGTCGATCCGGTGTCCGCCCCGCCCGATCCGCTGCAGTCCGCTCGCGACGCTGGGCGGCGCCTCGATCTGCACGACGAGATCGACGGCGCCCATGTCGATGCCGAGCTCGAGCGAGGAGGTGGCGACCAGCGCCCGGAGCGCGCCCGCCTTGAGCTGCTCTTCGATCTCGACCCGCTGTGCGCGGGCGATCGATCCGTGATGCGAGCGCACGAGCGTGCCGCCGGCGAGCGCGTTCACCGCGCCGGCGAGCCGCTCGGCCAGCCGCCGGCTGTTGACGAAGATGAGCGTCGAGCGGTGGGCCCGGATCAGCTCCAGCAGCCGCGGGTGAATCGCCGACCAGATCGACGGCCCCGGGCCGCCTGCATCGCCCGCCGGCGGCCGGGCCATGTTCTCGATCGGGACCTCGATCGTCAACTTCAGCGCCTTCCGGCGTCCGGCGTCGATGATGGTGACCGCCCGCTGGCGCGCCCGGCGTCCCGGCGCCGTGAACTCGGCGGCGATCTCGGCGTCGATCCGCGCTTCGTCGAACGCGCTCAGGGCCGCGCGCCCCCTTGGCGGCCGGCGCGGCGTGCGGGCGCCGCGCGGGTGCGTCTCGATGCCGCCGAGAAACCGTGCCACCTCCTCGAGCGGCCGCTGCGTTGCCGAGAGGCCGATGCGCTGCGGCGGCCGGGTGCACGCGCAGGCCAGGCGCTCGAGCGACAGCGCCAGGTGCGCGCCGCGCTTGGTCGGCACCAGCGCATGGATCTCGTCGACGATGACGGTGTCGATCGAACCGAGCGCATCGCGCGCGTTCGAGGTGAGGAGGAGGAACAGCGATTCGGGCGTCGTGATCAGGATGTCGGCCGGCTGGCGCTGAAAGCGCGCCCGCTCGAGCTGCGGCGTATCGCCGGTGCGGATCGCGATCGTCGGGCTCACGAAGCGATCCCCGCGCGCGGCCGCGATCCCGGCGATGCCGGCCAGCGGGGCGCGCAGGTTGCGCTCGACGTCGACGGCGAGCGCCTTGAGCGGCGAGACGTAAAGAACTCGACAACGCCGCGCGCTCGACGGCGCCGGCGCGAACATGAGCCGATCCAGGCACCAGAGAAACGCGGCGAGCGTCTTGCCGCTGCCCGTCGGCGCCACGATGAGCGACGACTCGCCGCGGGCGATCGGCGGCCAGCCGAGCCTCTGCGGCGGCGTCGGCGCGCCGAACGCCGCGGTGAACCACACGCGGACGGCGGGATGAAACCTCGCGAGCGGATCGAAAGTCGAACGCGCGGCCACGCCGGGATCTTATAATGGCCATGTACGCGCTTTCACAATGGAGATCGTTTGATGGGAGATGCCGGCGAAGGATTGATCGACGCTGAGAGTCGCATCCAGGAACGGATGGAAGAGGTCGAGCGCGGCCGCACGAGAACGCGCCGCAAGGACGAGCGGGTGAACCCCGAGCACGCCCGCACGCTGGAATCGCTGAAGCTGGCGCGGCTGGAACTGGACCATCAGCTCGCGGCCACGACGCACGAGCGGCGGCGCGTTCAACTGGCCGAAGCCATCAAGGAAGTGGAACGGCGGATCGTCGAGGCCAGCGCCCGTCTGGCCTCCTGAGCGCGACGGATGCGCGCGGTCGGTGCGGCCCGGCGATCGATACGGCCCGCACCCATCGCCCCTACGCGAGCAGGTCCACCGCGACCCCGAAGTCCCGCGCGATCGATCGTGCCAGCGCCATGTGGCCGGCGGTCATGTGCGCCGGCAGTTCGGGTGGCGCTCCGGGCGGGCGTGCCGCCGCATCCTGCAGCAGTTGCCGGTAGTCGTCGACCATGTGCGAGAGCGTGTGTCCGGCGGCCCACCAGGCCTGTCCCGCCGCGGCGAGCGCGTCACGGCGGGGTCGATCGACGGCGAGCTGGCGCATGATGCCCTGCAGCGATCGATCCTCATCCAGCAGATTCACTCGGGGGGCCACCGCGGCTGGGATGTCCACCAGGTGCGCGAGGTCGGAGACCACCGTCGGCCGCGCCGCCGCGAGGCAGCGCAGCCAGGAAGCGGACGTCTCGAGCGCCGTCGGCCAGCGCAGGCACAGGCACACGTCGGCGGCGGCCAGGTATACCCCGATCCGATCGTCGGGCACGTAGCCGGTCGCGCGCACCCGGCCGGCGATCGACAGCGCCGCGACCTCCCGCGCCAGCGGGAATCCGTCGGCCTCTCCGACCAGCAGCAGGTAGGCGTCGATCCCATCCGCACTCAGCGCCGCGATCGCGCGCAGAATCGCGCCGATCCGCTTCTCGGCGGTGATCCTGCCGAACGCGGCAAACACCACGGCGCCGGGCGGGATCGCCAGCGCCGCGCGGATCGCCGGCGCGCCGGAAGGGCCGCCGCCCGGCGCGCCGGGCACGCCCATGCGAATGGTCGCGACCGCCCCCCGCGGACACTCGGCCTGCAGATCGGCGGCCACGCGCGCGTTGTGGACCGCGACGGCGCGGGCGGCCTGCAGCGCGGCGCGCCGCATCGGCCAGTAATAGTAGATGGGGCCGCCGAGCCCTTCGATGGCGTATTCGGCGAAGTCCTGCACCGCGCCGGGATGATCGAACCGGAACTCCGCGCGGTAGTCGTCGAAGCGGCCGGCCTGCAGCAGCTGGCGCGCGCGCGCCTGGTGCAGCCGTGCGTCGTGCAGCACGAGGAGTCCGGGATGGCGAGCGAGATACGCCCACATGTAGTCGTGGCAGGGCGCGTTCCCCAGGTGATAGACGACGAGATCGTAGGGCGCGAGGCGGTGCCGCCAGACGAAGTCGTGCGCGTCGAGCACGCGCGCGCCGGCCACCTCGCCCGGACGGTCGACGAAGACGTCGATCGCGTGGTCGGCCGCCAGATGCGGCAGCAGGTCGGCGCTGTAGGCGGCGATGCCCGATCGGGCGGGCGGCACCGGCGAGAACCAGGCGAGGCGCACCGGAGCATCATATCCAGTCGCCAGTCGCCAGTCGGGAGGGCAGGCTTTCGGGCCGCTGCGATGCCGATGCGCGCCGGACGCGCCGCGACTGGTCCCCGGGAGCGCTGGCCTGGACGGCGGTTCTGAGGTAGCATGAGGGTCCGGGCTTGCGAAATCGTTCACAAGCCTGGAGGCCGGGACCGTCCGGACGCCGGGATCCATTCACCCAATGCAAGGCTGGCTCTCCATCCTCCTGATGATCGCGCTCGGCGCCGGCTTCGCGCTGGTCTCGGTGCTGCTCTCGAGCGTCCTCGGCCCGCGCCAGCCGACCGCCGAGAAGCTCGCGCCCTACGAGTGCGGCATGCCCCCGGTGGGCGATGCGCGCGAGCGGCAGTCGGTGAAGTTCTACCTGATCGCGATGATCTTCCTCCTGTTCGACATCGAAGTCGCCTTCCTCTATCCCTGGGCGATGGCGCTGCGCGATCTCGGCTGGAGCGGTTTCGTGCAGGTGCTGCTCTTCATGACGCTCCTCTTCTTCGGCTACCTGTATGTCTGGCGCAAGGGCGCGCTCGACTGGGACGCTCCGGAGCCGCGGCGCGCCGGGTGGCGCTGACCGCCCATATGGGACTCGAATCCGACATTCCGGTGTTGACCACCTCGGTCGAGAAGATGGTGCAGTGGGCGCGCCGTTCGTCCATCTGGCCGGTGACCTTCGGCCTCGCGTGCTGCGCCATCGAGATGATGGCGATGAGCTGCTCGCGCTACGACATCGCACGGTTCGGCGCCGAGGTCTTTCGCGGCAGCCCGCGCCAGTCGGATCTGATGATCGTGGCCGGCCGTCTCTCCCGGAAGATGGCGCCGGCGCTGCGCCGCATCTACGATCAGATGCCCGAGCCGAAGTGGGTGATCTCGATGGGCGCCTGCGCGTCGATCGGTGGCGTGTTCGACAACTACGCGATCGTGCAGGGCGTCGATCAGGTCGTGCCGGTCGACGTCTACGTGCCGGGCTGCCCGCCCCGCCCCGAATCGCTCATCTACGGCATCGTCCAGCTCCAGCGGAAGATCGCCCTGCAGAAGCTGGCCTGATGGATCTGCCCGCGGTCATCGCCGCCCTGCAGCAGGAGGTGCCCGCCGCGCCGCTCGAGCCGGCGCCCTCCGTCGATCTGCACCCCACCGTCTACGCCTCGCGCGACGATCTGCCGGCGCTCGCGCGGGCGCTCCGCGATCGGACCGACCTGCGCTTCGATTTCCTGGCGGAGCTCACCGCCGTCGATCTGCACCCGCGCGAGCCGCGCTTCGAGGTCGTCTACGTGCTCGTCTCGACCGTGCACGCGCGGCGGCTGCGGCTCAAGGTGCGCCTGGCGGGCGCCGACCCGCGCGTCGCGACGATGAGCGGCGTGTGGCCGGCGGCCAACTGGCTCGAACGCGAGGTCTGGGACCTCTTCGGCATCGAGTTCGCCGGTCATCCCGACCCGCGGCGCCTGCTCATGCCGGAGGACTGGCAGGGGTATCCGCTGCGCAAGGACTCCCCGGTGCAGATCCGGATGAAGCCGGCGACCGGGCAGCCGCTGCAGGTCACCGAGGCGGAGTTCCAGGCCAACATCATGAAGGACCGGCTCACGCGATGAGCCCCGCCCGCCGCCGGCGCAGAGGCTGCCGCTAGGTTCGCGATGGCAGAGATCAAGACCGAGGTCATGACGGTCAACATGGGGCCGCAGCACCCCAGCACGCACGGCGTGCTGCGCCTGGTGCTCGAGCTCGATGGCGAGACGATTCTCTCCGCGGTCCCGACGATCGGCTTCCTGCACACCGGCATCGAGAAGACCTGCGAGCAGAAGAAGTGGCAGCAGGTGGTTCCCCTGGTCGAGCGGATGGACTACCTGAGCGCGCAGTCCAACAGCATGGCCTACTGCCTCTCGGTCGAGAAGCTCCTCGGCCTGGCCATCCCGCAGCGCGTCGCCGACATCCGCGTGCTCATCGCCGAGTTGCAGCGCATCAACAGCCACCTGGTGTGGCTCGGGACGCACGGCATGGAGGTCGGCGCCGTCTCGGTGATGCTGTACTGCTTCGGCGAGCGCGAGCTGCTGCTCAACATGAACGAGATGCTCGCCGGCTTCCGCATGTTTCCGAGCTACATGCGCGTCGGCGGGCTGCGCGAGGATCTGCCGCGCGGCTTCCACGAGGCCGTCCGCGGCTTCCTCGACAGGTTTCCCTCGAAGCTCGACACGTTCGAGGACCTGCTCACGCACAACGAGATCTACCTGAAGCGGACGCAGGGGGTCGGCGTCATCTCGAAGGACGACGCGATCGGTTACGGCCTGGTCGGGCCGATCGCCCGCTCGGCGGGCGTGGCCTACGACGTGCGCCGGCAGTTTCCGTATCTGGGGTACGAGACCTACGCCTTCGACGTCCCGGTGCAGGGCGCTGGCGACGTCTACGCCCGTTACCAGGTGCGCGTGCAGGAGATGCGCGAGAGCGTGAAGATCTGCCGGCAGGCGCTCGAGCGGATCGCGCCGGTCGGTCCCTACGCGGTGGACGATCCGCGGATCACGCCGCCGCCGAAGGATCGCGTCTACACCGAGATGGAGGCGCTGATCCAGCACTTCCTGATCCACTCGCAGGGATTCACCGTGCCGGCCGGCGAGGCCTACGTGCCGGTCGAGGGGCCGCGCGGCGAGCACGGCTTCTATGTGCTGTCGGACGGCACGAACCGTCCGTGGCGCATCAAGTCGCGCGCGCCGTCGCTGCTCGCCTGCCAGGCGCTCGAGAAGATGATCGTCGGGGGGCTGATTGCCGACGTGATCGCCGTGATTGGATCGATCGACGTCGTGATGGGAGACGTGGACCGGTGAGCTTTCACGCGAAGATGGCCTACGACGCGACGTTCCAGAAGTCGGCACGGGAACTGGCTCCCGACGACGCGCCGTTCGCCTACACGCCGGAGAACCGCGCCCGGCTGGACGCGATCCTCGAGAGGTATCCGGCCGACCGCAAGCGCTCGGCGGTGCTGCCGGCGCTCTACCTGGTGCAGTACCAGCAGGGCTACATCACCCCGGGCGCGATGCGGGCGGTCGCCGAGGCGCTCGCCATCACGCCGGCCGACGTCGAGGATGTCGTCTCCTACTACACCATGTTCCACACCCGGCCGGTCGGCAAGTACGTGCTGAACGTCTGCCGGACGCTCTCGTGCGCGGTCAACGGCGCCGGGCGGGTGGTCGAGGAATTGTGCGCGAAGCTGGGCATCCGGCCCGGCGAGACCGATCCCACGGGCACCTTCACGCTGGTCGAGGTCGAGTGCCTCGGGGCCTGCGACCGCGCGCCGGTCGTCATGGTGAACGACGCCTGGCACGAGTGCCTCGACCCGGCGGCGGCCGGACGGCTCGTGGACGACCTGCGCGCCCGGGGCGAGGCCGCGTTGAGCGGATGCCTGCACAAGGTGGAAGAACAGTGAATTTCGCCCCCGATGCGGCGCCGCGCACCAGGGCCCTCGTGGCGGGCGCACCGTCGCGGGCTGCGGCCGCCGCGGCTGCGCGATGCCGGTAATCGAGATGGAACAGGTCCTGATCCCGCACGTCCGCGAACCCAACTCCTTCACGCTCGACTTCTATCTCGCGCACGGCGGGTACGCGGCGCTGAAGACGGCGCTCGGCCGGACGCCCGACGAGATCATCGAGATGGTCAAGGCGTCCGGGCTCCGCGGCCGCGGCGGCGCCGGCTTCCCGACCGGCATGAAATGGCAGTTCGTGGACAAGAAGATCGAGCCGCGCTACATCGTCTGCAACGCGGACGAGAGCGAGCCGGGCACCTTCAAGGACCACCTGCTGATGGAGCGCAACCCGCACCTGCTCGTCGAGGGGTGCGCGATCGGGTGCTACGCGATCGGGGCCAGGACCGCCTACATCTACATCCGCGGCGAGTTCCATCACGTGCAGCGGCATCTGGAGCGCGCCATCGAGGAGGCCTACGCGGCGGGCTATCTCGGCCGCGACATTCTCGGCTCGGGCTTCGACTGCGACGTGTTCGTGCACCGCGGCGCCGGCGCCTACGAGGCGGGCGAGGAGACGGCGCTGCTCGAATCGCTCGAGGGCAAGCGGGCGCAGCCGCGCAACAAGCCGCCGGTCCCGGCGGTGGCGGGCCTCTACGGCAAGCCGAGCGCGGTCAACAACGTCGAGACGCTGTGCAACGTGCCGATCGTCGTCTCGCGGGGCGTCGAGTGGTACACCTCGATCGGCCCGGAGAAGAACGGCGGCCCGAAGCTGTACTGCGTCAGCGGGCACGTGAAGCGGCCGGGCGTCTACGAGGCGACGATGAACATCACGCTGCGGGAGCTCGTCGAGGGCCGCGCCGGCGGGGTGCGCGACGGGCGGACGCTCAAGGCGGTGATTCCCGGCGGGTCGTCGGTGCCGATCCTGCTGCCCGATCAGTTGGATACACAGGCCAGCTTCGACGGCGTCCAGCGCGCGGGCTCCCTGCTCGGATCGGCCGCGATCGTCGTCCTCGACGACACGACCTGCATGGTGTGGCTCGCCGAGAACCTGCTGCACTTCTACCGCCACGAGTCGTGCGGCAAGTGCACGCCGTGCCGCGAGGGGACCGACTGGCTGCACAAGATCCTGGCGCGCATCGAGCGCGGCGAAGGGCAGATGTCGGACCTCGATCTGCTCGCGAGCATCTCGCGGAACGTCGGCGGCAAGACGCTGTGCGCCTTCGGCGACGCCGCGATCACGCCGGTCGTGACGACCCTGAAGCACTTCCGCGACGAGTACGAGGCGCACGTCCGCGAGGGGCGCTGCACGCGGCCGGCGCCCTGGCGCGCGCGCCACCTGGTGGGGGCGCACTGAGCCGTGACGCCGCTGCTCATCGCCCAGATCGGGCTGACGCTCTTCGTCTTCGTCATGCTGCTGAACTCGGCGGCCATCATGGTCTACGTCGAGCGGAAGGTCGCGGCCCGGCTCCAGCAGCGGCTCGGCCCGACGCTCGCCGGGCCGCGAGGGATGCTGCAGCCGCTCGCCGACATCGTCAAGCTGATGTTCAAGGAGGAGCTGCGGCCGGCCGCCTCCGACTGGCTGCTCTTCAGCCTCGCGCCGATCATCTCCGCCACGTGCGCGTTCGCGGCCTTCGCGGTGGTGCCGTTCGGCGGCAGCACGACGCTGTTCGGGCTGGTTCCCGACGGGCTGCCCCTGCAGGTGGCCGACGTCAATGTCGCCGTCCTGGTGATCTTCGCCATCGCGTCGATGGGCGTCTACGGCATCGTGCTGGCGGGATGGAGCAGCAACAGCAAGTACTCGCTGCTCGGCGCGCTGCGCTCGTCGGCGCAGATGATCAGCTACGAGCTGTCGTACGGCATGGCGCTGGCCAGCGTGCTGGTGATTGCCAACTCCCTGTCGCTGACCGACGTCGTGAACCGGCAGGCGGGCGCCTGGCTCGGCGTGATCCCGCGCTGGTACGTGTTCCTCCAGCCGATCGGCTTCCTGATCTTCATGACCGCCGGCATCGCCGAGACCAACCGCGCGCCGTTCGATTTCCCGGAGGCGGAGCAGGAGCTGGTTGCCGGTTATCACACCGAGTACAGCAGCATGCGGTTCGCCATGTTCTTCATGGCGGAATACATCAACATGGTCACGGTGTCGGCGGTGGCGGCCGATCTGTACCTGGGCGGCTGGCACGGGCCGCTGCTGCCCGAGTCGCTCGGCTGGGTCTGGTTCCTGATCAAGATCGCCGCGATCCTGTTCTTCTACGTGTGGATGCGGTGGACGCTGCCGCGCTATCGCTACGACCAGCTGATGGCGTTCGGCTGGAAGGTGCTGCTGCCGCTCTCGGTGGTGAACCTGATCGCGACCTCCGCGGCCGTGCTGTACTTCGGACTGTAGATGACTGCTGAAACGGTGCTGTTCTACGTGTTCGCGGCGGTCGCCGTCGTGGCGTCGATGCTGGTGATCGCGCAGCGGAATCCGATCCACAGCGTGCTGCTGCTCATCGCCTCCTTCGGCGCCCTCTCCGGGCTGTACGTCCTGCTGGAGGCGCCCTTCGTCGCCGTCATCCAGATCATCGTCTACGCCGGCGCCATCATGGTCCTGTTCCTGTTCGTCGTGATGCTGCTCAACGCGCCGCACGAGGAGACCGGGCACGATCTGGCGGTTCACCCGCTGCTGCGTCCCGGGCCGCTGCGCGTGGGCGGCGTCCTGGCGGCGGCGCTCGTCGTCGAGCTCGTATGGGCGCTCACTGCGCATGGCGGCGAATCGGGCGCCTTCCCTTCCGGCGCGGTGTCATCGGTCGCCGCGATCGGCCGATCGCTGTTCCGCGACTATTCGTTCCAGTTCGAGGTGACGTCGGTGCTGATCCTGGTCGCCATGGTCGGCGCGGTGGTGCTCGCCAGCCGCGGTCCGACGGGGAGGGCGCGGTGATGCCGGCGCTGAACCACTACCTGGTCCTGTCGGCAATCCTGTTCAGCATCGGTACCGCCGGCGTGTTCCTGCGCCGCAACCTGATCACGATCCTCCTGTCGATCGAGATCATGCTGAACGCGGTGAACCTGAGCTTCGTGGCCTTCGGCCGCGCGCTCGGCTCGGCCGACGGCCAGATCATCGTCTTCTTCGTGATGACCGTCGCGGCCGCCGAGGCGGCGGTCGGACTCGCGATCGTGATCAGCCTGTTCCGCCACCACGAGTCGCTCAACCCCGACCAGTTCACGGCGCTCAAATGGTGAGGTCGGCGCCCGGTCACGGCGGCGCGGAGACGGCATGCTGATACTCATCCCCCTGCTGCCGCTCGCCGGCTTTCTCGTCAATGCCAGCTTCGGGCGGCGCGTCAGCAAGCCGCTCGCCGGCGGCGTCGCCTGCGCGGCAATGGTCGCCTCGTTCGTCGTCTCCGCGATCGCGGTGGCGCAGCTCCTGTCGCTGCCGCCCGAGGGGCGCGCGCTCGCCCAGGCGGTCTTCACCTGGATCGCGTCGGGCGACTTCTCGGTCGCCTTCGCGCTGCGCCTCGATCCGCTGTCGTCGGTGATGATCCTGGTCGTCACCGGAGTCGGATCGCTCATCCACATCTACTCGACGGCGTACATGCACGAGGAGCCGGACGCCGAGTTCGCGCGCTACTTCTCGTACCTGAACCTGTTCGCGGCGTTCATGCTCGTCCTCGTGCTGGCCGCCAACTTCCTCGTCATGTTCATCGGCTGGGAAGGGGTCGGTCTCTGCTCGTACCTGCTCATCGGCTTCTGGTACGAGAAGCCGAGCGCGTCGGACGCCGGCAAGAAGGCCTTCATCGTCAACCGCATCGGCGACTTCGCGTTCATCCTCGGTATGCTGATGATCGTCGTCCGGTTCGGTTCGCTCGACTTCCAGGAGGTGGCGCAGGCGGCGGCCGGCCTGACGCCCGAGGCCTCGTTCGGGACGCTGTCGCTCATCACGCTGCTGCTGTTTGTCGGCGCCACGGGCAAGAGCGCGCAGATCCCGCTCTACGTGTGGCTGCCCGACGCGATGGAAGGCCCGACGCCGGTCTCCGCCCTGATCCACGCCGCGACGATGGTGACCGCGGGCGTCTACATGATCGGGCGCAACGCCGTGCTCTTCAGCCACGCGCCAGAGACGCTGCTGATCGTGGCCGTCGTCGGCGTGGCCACGGCGCTGGTGGCCGGATCGATCGGGCTGGTGCAGAACGACATCAAGCGCGTGCTCGCCTATTCGACCGTCTCGCAGCTCGGCTACATGTTCCTGGCGATGGGCGTCGGCGCGTTCGGCGCCGGCATCTTCCATCTCTACACCCACGCCTTCTTCAAGGCGCTGCTGTTTCTCGGCTCCGGCGCCGTGATTCATGCGCTGGCCGGCGAGCAGGACCTCCGCCGCATGGGCGGGCTGAGGAAGGATCTGCCGATCACCTACTGGACCTTCCTGGTCGGCGCGCTCGCCATTGCCGGCGTGCCCGGCCTCGCGGGGTTCTTCAGCAAGGACGAGATCCTCTTCCGCACGTTCGCGAGCGGACACACCCTGCTGTGGGCGATCGGTCTGTTGACCTCGCTGATGACGGCCATCTACATGTTCCGCCTGGTGTTCCTCGCGTTCCACGGCGAGCGCCGCGTGGTGGCGGCGCCCGCGCCGGCGCACCTGGAGGAGGAGGCGGCCGCGCACGCGGCGGACGGCGCCGGCGGAGCTGCGCACCGCGGCATCGCTCCCGGCACCCTGGCCCCCGGCGCCCTGGCCCCCGGCGCCCCGGCGCCTCACGCCCCTCATCACCTCCACGACGCGCCGCCGGCGATGGCGATCGCCCTGATCGCGCTGGCCATCGGCTCGGTCGCGGCCGGCTACGTGGGGCTTCCGGCGGCCCTCGGCGGCTCCGACGCGCTCGGCCGCTACCTCGCGCCGAGCTTCACGGTTGCCGGCGCAGCGGAGGACGCGGCGATCGAGGGCGCGGACGCCGAGGCGCACGGCGCCGGCCTGGAAGTGGGGCTCATGGCGGTATCGACGGCCGGCGCCCTGGCGGGCATCGCCGTCGCGGCGTTCCTGTTCCTGCGGCGCCGCGAGGCGGCCCGCGCGCTGGCCGGGCGGTTCCCGGGCCTCCATCGTCTGCTGCTCAACAAGTACTACGTCGACCAGGTGTACGACGCCGCGATCGTGCAGCCGATCCGGATCCTGTCGGAAGACGGGCTGTGGCGGGCGGTCGACGTCCGCGGCATCGACGGCGCCGTGAACGGCGTCGGCGAGGTGGTGCGCGGGTCGAGCGAGGCGCTGCGGCGCCTGCAGACCGGATCGGTCCGCGCCTACGCCGCCGCCGTGTTCTTCGGCGCCGTGGCGATTCTGGGGTACTACCTGTGGACATGAAGCGACACGCCGCGCCGGCCGCGGGGTGCAGGGTGTGATGCCGTTTCCGATTCTCAGCTCGCTCGTGGCCGTGCCGATCGCCGGCGCGCTCCTGCTCCTCTTCATCCGCGACGACGAGGCCCACGCCCCGCTCATCCGGCTCGTCGCGCTCGTCGTCTCGGTGCTCGTGTTCGCCGGGACGCTCCTGCTGTGGAGCCTGTTCTCGCCGGGGTCGGCCGAGTTCCAGTTCCAGGAGCGCTACGCGTGGATCCCCTCGTTCGGCATCTCGTACGCCGTCGGCGTGGACGGCATCAGCCTGCTGCTGCTCGTGCTCACCGGCTTCCTGACGCCCCTCTCGCTGCTCGCCTCCTGGCACTCGGTGCACCGGAAGACGCGCGCCTTCTGCCTGCTGGTGCTGCTGCTCGAGGCCGCCATGATGGGCGTCTTCATCTCGCTCGATCTGTTCCTCTTCTACGTGTTCTGGGACGCGATGCTGATTCCGATGTACTTCCTGATCGGCATCTGGGGCTACGATCGGCGCATCTACGCGGCATTGAAGTTCCTGCTGTACACGATGGCGGGCAGCGTGCTGATGCTGCTCGCGATCCTGGGCCTGGCCTACCTCCACAGCACGGCCACCGGCCGCTACAGCTTCGACCTGCAGCAGCTGCACCAGATCGGGATCCCCGCGTCGCTGCAGTTCTGGTTCTTTCTCGCGTTCACGCTCGCGTTCGCGATCAAGGTGCCGCTGTTTCCGTTCCACACGTGGCTGCCCGACGCGCACGTGCAGGCGCCCACCGCCGGCTCGGTGATCCTCGCCGGGGTGCTGTTGAAGATGGGCACCTACGGGCTGGTCCGCTTCGCGTTCCCGCTGTTTCCCCTCGCGGCGTCGTTCTTCGCGCCCTATCTGGCCACGCTGGCCGTGATCGGCATCATCTACGGCGCGCTGGTGGCGATGGTGCAGCCCGACATGAAGAAGCTCGTCGCCTACTCGAGCGTCAGCCACCTCGGGTTCGTGGTGCTCGGGATCGCCGCGATGAACCAGCAGGGCGTCGAGGGCGCCGTCTATCAGATGCTGAACCACGGCGTCAGCACCGGCGGGCTGTTCCTGATCGTGGGGATGCTCTCGGAGCGGCGCCACACGCGGCTCATCGCCGAGTTCGGCGGAATCAAGAAGGTGGCGCCGCACCTGGTGGCGGCGTTTCTCATCATCACGCTGTCGTCGATCGGGCTGCCCGGCCTGAACGGTTTCGTCGGCGAGTTCCTGATCCTGCTCGGCGCGTTCCGGGCCGATCCGCGGTTTGCGGCCTTCGCGGTGACCGGCGTGATCCTGTCGGCGACCTACATGCTCTGGATGTTCCAGCGGGTGAACTACGGCCCGATCACCAGGCAGGAGAACGCGGCGATGATCGACCTGACGCCGCGCGAGTGGGCGGTCATCGCGCCGGTCGTGGCGATGACCGTCGTCATGGGCGTGCTGCCGAACCTGTTCCTGCGCCCGATCGGGCCGTCGGTCGAGCGGCTGCTCGGCCGGCTCGATCGGGCCGTGCCGACGCGGATCCAGGCCGGGGCGCCCGCGCCGCCGCCGCAGGCGCCCAGGGCCGTGCGCACCGCCGCGGAGGGATCGGCACGATGATTCCCGGCCTGAACGCAATCGTGCCGATGGCGTGCGTGACCGCGGCGGCGATCGCCGCGATGACGGCGGAAGCGTTCCGGTCGCCGGGCGAGCGGATGCCGATCGCCGGCCTCGGGTTGGTCGGCCTCGCCGGCGCCGCCCTGGCGACCGTGGCGCTCTGGAACCAGAACGCGTCGAGCTTCGGCGTCGTCACGGCCGACAACTTCGGACTGTTCGTGACGATGGTGCTCGTCGTCGTCGGCGTGCTGTCGGTGGCGATCTCGGGACCGACGATCGAGCGCCAGGGACTGCCCGCCGGCGAGTACTACGCGCTGCTGCTGTTCTCGGTCGCCGGCATGATGCTGATGGCGACGGCGACCGACCTCGTCGTGATCTTTCTCGCGCTCGAGGTGCTGTCGCTTGCCGTGTACGTGCTGACCGGCATCCGCCGCTCGGCGGCGACCGGGGCCGAGGCCGCGCTCAAGTACTTCCTGCTCGGGTCCTTCTCGAGCGCGTTCTTCCTCTACGGGATTGCGTTCACCTACGGGCTGACCGGCAGCACCCGGCTCGATCGGATCGGCAGCCTGCTGGCCGCCCAGTCGATGGCGCCGACGCCGCTGCTCTGGCTGTCGGTCGGACTGCTGCTGGTGGGCTTCGCGTTCAAGGTCTCGGCGGTGCCGTTCCACATGTGGACGCCCGATGCCTACGAAGGCGCGCCCCCCGCGGTGACCGGCTTCATGTCGACCGGCGTGAAGGCGGCCGCGTTCGCGGCGTTCGCCCGCGTGTTCCTGTCGGCGTTCGAGCCGCTGCGCGGCGACTGGACGCCGGTCCTCTGGGCGATCGCGGCGTCGACGATGATCCTCGGGACCGTGGTGGGGATGGCCCAGTCCAACGTGAAGCGGATGCTCGCCTACTCGAGCATCGCCCACGGCGGGTATCTGCTGCTCGCGCTGATGGCCGGCAACGAGATCGGCAAGGGCGCGATCCTGTTCTACCTGCTGGCCTACGCGGTGACCAACCTCGGGGCCTTCGGCGTCATCGCGCTCCTCGACACGGCCGAACGGCCCAACGATCAGGTGCGCGACTACGCCGGACTGTGGAACACGCACCCCGGCCTGGCGGCGCTGATGACCATCTTCCTGCTGTCGCTCGGCGGCTTCCCGCCGATGGCGGGCTTCGTGGCCAAGTGGTACGTGTTCAGCGCGGCGGTGGCCGCCGGCTACAACGGGCTGGCGATCATCGGCGTGCTGACCAGCGTCGTCTCCGTCTTCTTCTACCTGCGGATCGTGGTGATGATGTACATGACGCCGGCCGACGCCCCCGCCGTGTTCCCGGCGGTGCCGAGACTCGCCGGCGCCGCGCTGGTCGTGTCGGCGATTCTGGTCTTCTACCTCGGGATCCTGCCGGCGCGGCTGCTGGACCTGGCCGCGGCGTCGATCGGCACGATCTTCTGATCGCGAAGGCCGCGAAGGCTTCGCGACCACCGCACGCCGGCGCGGCTCGTCCGGCAGTGCGGCCCTCACGCAATCTGCACTACTATGGTCCCTGTCTCCATGCCCTCGGACCCGCCGCAGTACCGTCCGCTCGAGCGCTTCTGGCCCTACGCCGATCTGCCCGAACAGCCCACCGAGGCGGAGCTGGCGGCGCTCGATCCCGAGCTGCGCGACGTGCTGTTCGGCGCGGCGGCACGCCCGTTCTCGATTACCGTGGTCTTTCCGCAGCTGGCGTTGCCGGCCTTCGATCGCGCGCTCGAGATCGCGCGCGCGGCCGCCGAGTTCCGGCAGACCGGGAGCGGCGCCTCGCTCCGCTATCGCGCGCGCTTCCATTCGAGCGACGCCTCCCGGCTGCGCGATCTGTTTCACATCGTCGGGGCGTCGGACGCGACCGACGTGCTGATCGACGACCGGCCGGTCCCCTACGCCAGGGAGCTCTGGCTGCCGCTGGTCTGGTTCCTCGTCCGGTAGGTGGGCGTGTCTCCCCTGAGTCCATTCGAGCAGGAGCTGCAGCACCTGGAGGGGGAGCTCAAGCTGCTCGAAGGCGAGTACAACATGTTCTTCGCCGGCCGGCTGAAGACGCCGCCGTGGGAGACGCGCGCGCGCGTCGAGGCGCTGGTGAAGAAGCTCGATCGCCAGCACATGCCGAATACCGGCGATCGCTTTCGTTTCTCCACGCTGCAGTCGCGCTTTGCGACCTTCATCGACCTCTGGGATCGGGGCCTGCGCGCCCGGGAGGAGGGGCGCGCCGGACCGTTCGCCCTCCCGCGCGCCGCGAAAGGACCGGCCGAGCGGGCACGGCCGGAGGATCGCATCCTCAACGTGTCGTCGTTCCGGGATCCGATGCGGGAGATCGACAAGCTGCACGAGCTGTACGACTCGCTCGCCGAGGCGCGGCGCGACGTCGGCGAGGAGACGGTACCGTTCCACAAGTTCGCCGACCTGGTGAAGACGCAGGTCAGGAAGCTGCGCGACACCGGCAGCCCGGAGGTGGCCTTCCGCGTGGCGGTGAAGGGGGGAAAGGTGAGCTTTACGGCGCGGGCGCTGAAGGGGGCGAAGGGCTAGACTCGCACGTTCGGGCGGTTCGGCGCCGAGTGCAACGGCCGGCGACCGCGGGCGGCGCCCCGGCGGCCGCCGGCCTGATGGGGTCAGATCTTGGTGACGTTGCCGGCCTGGGGGCCTTTGGGACCGTCGACGATCTCGAACTCGACCGCCTGGCCCTCTTCCAGCGAGCGGAACCCGTCGCCCTGGATAGCGGAATAGTGGACGAAGACATCGCTGCCTCCATCCCGCTCGATGAACCCGTACCCTTTGGCGTTGTTGAACCACTTGACCTTGCCTGTGATGCGCATCTTCTGTTCCTGCTTGCTAGTGACGCGGTGATGACGCCGCGCCATTGGACCAACCCCGACCCGGTGCCGGGGCAAAAAAAAAGGCCGCAGTATGCGGCCCTTTCCCTTGCGGCGCCAGGACCACCCGGCGTCGGCATCGATGATACTGGAACTCGTCCCTTATGCCAAGAGCTCTTCTGAGCGTGTCGGACAAGACGGGCGTCGTCGAGCTCGCCCGCGGACTGGCGCAGCGCGGCTTCGAGCTCGTCTCGACCGGCGGCACCGCCCGCGCGCTGGCCGACGCCGGCCTGAGGGTGACCGGCGTGTCCGAGGTGACCGGCTTCCCCGAGATGATGGACGGCCGCGTCAAGACGCTGCATCCGCGCATCCATGGCGGCCTCCTCGCACGGCGCGATCGCGACGCCGATCTCGAGGCCGCCCGCGCCCATGGCATCGGCCTCATCGACGTCGCCGCCGTGAACCTGTACCCGTTTGCGGCCACCGCGCGGCAGCCCGGCGTATCATTCGACGAGATCGTCGAGCAGATCGACATCGGCGGCCCGAGCCTCGTGCGCGCCGCCGCCAAGAACTTCCGCGCTGTTCTCGTGGCGGTCGATCCTGCCCGGTACCCGGAGGTGCTGGCCCAGCTCGATCGCCCCGGCGGGCCGGAGCTGTCCTTTCGTCTCGCGCTCGCCCAGGCGGCCCTGGCCCATACCGGCCAGTACGACGTGACCATCGCGTCGAGCCTGGCCGGGTTCGCGGTCGAGGGGACCGAGATCGTCCGCCGGGCCGTCGGTGCGGGGCCGATGCGTCCGACGCTCGAGATCGCCGTCCCGAAGCTGCGGGATCTCCGCTACGGCGAGAACCCGCACCAGAAGGCGGCGCTGTACGGGGGCGTGGACGCCGGCTTCATCCCCTGGACGGTCCTCCAGGGCAAGGAGCTGTCCTACACGAACCTGCTCGATCTCGACGCCGCGCTCCGCGTCGTGCTCGAGTTTGCCGAGCCGGCGGCCGCGGTGGTCAAGCACACGAACCCCTGCGGCGCGGCGACCGGCGCGTCGGCTGCCGACGCGTACCTCCGCGCGCGCGATGCCGATCCGCTCGCGGCCTTCGGAGGCATCGTCGCCGTGAACCGGCCGATTGACGTTGCGGCGGCCGAGGCGATCGCGTCGACCTTCATCGAAGCCGTGATCGCGCCGGGCATCGACGATGCCGCGCGGCCGGTGCTCGCCAGGAAGACGAACATGCGGGTCGTCGTGACCGACTTCGCTGCGCCGGCCGGCGCGCGCGGAGACGAGGACCTCCGATCCACGCTCGCCGGCATCCTCGTGCAGGATCGTGATCGGGTCGTCGAAGCGCGGGAGCCCTGGACGGGGACGGCGCGGCCCGACCTCCTGCGCGTCGTGACCCGGCGACCGCCGACGCCGGCGGAGTGGCGCGCCCTGCAGTTTGCATGGCGCGTGTGCGCGCACGTCAAGTCGAACACGATCCTCTTTGCGGCCGTCGATCGGACGCTGGCCGTTGGCGCGGGCCAGATGAGCCGCGTCGACGCGGTGAACGTGGCGGTGCTCAAGGCCGGCGACGGCGCGCTGAGGGGATCGGTCGCGGCCTCCGACGCGTTCTTCCCGTTCCGCGACGGCCTCGACGCCGTTGCGCGCGCCGGCGCGACCGCGGTCGTGCAGCCGGGCGGATCGGTGCGTGACGGGGAGGTGATTGCCGCGGCCGACGAGCACGGCCTCGCGATGGTGTTCACGGGCCGGCGGCATTTTCGGCATTGAGCCGGGGCGGCGGCGGGAGGCGGAGACGAGCGATCCGGTTTCCGGGCTCTGGCGGCTCGCGGCGCGTCAGAACGTCGACAGCAGCTCGTCGCGCGTGAGCGTCGCCGGCCCGAACTTGCCGACCACCACCCCGGCGGCATGATTGGCGAGCACCGCGGCCTCGGCCGGCGTCGCGCCCGCGGCGAGTGCCAGCGCGAGCGCCGCCGCCACCGTGTCGCCCGCGCCCGTGACGTCGGACACCTCGCGCGCGCGGGCCGCCACCGCGCCTTCGCCGCTCGCATCCGAGAGCCACAGGCCGTGCTCGCCGCGGGTGATCAGCACGCCCCCGCAGCCGATGTGCGCGCGGAGCGCCTGCGCCGCGTCGCGCGCATCGTCCTGGGTACGGATGCGCCGGTGCGTCGCGATTTCCGCCTCGTGCTGGTTCGGCGTCACCAGCGAGGCGCCGCGATAACACGCCAGGTGCGGCACTTTCGGATCCACCACCAAGGGCACGCCGACGGATCGCCGCGCCAGCAGCGCTTCGACGATCGGCCGCGTGATCGCCCCCTTCAGGTAGTCCGATACCAGCACCGCCCTGGCGCGCGGCGCGAAGCATTCGATGCGCTCGATGAGCTGCGCCTCGACGCCGCCCGCGATGTCGAGATCGGTCTCGTAGTCGACGCGCGCCACCTGCTGGTTGCGATCCGTCACGATGCGCACCTTCTCGGTGGTGCGGCGGCCGGGATCGTCGACCAGCCCCTGATCCGGGACGCCGGCCGCGGCGAGCCGGCGCTTCAGGCGCGCCGAGCCTTCGTCGGCCCCGGCGACCGCGGTCAGGATCGCGTGGCCGCCGAGGGCGGCGATATTGTGCGCGACGTTGGCGGCGCCGCCGAGCCGTTCGTGCTCGGACTCGAAGCGCACGACCGGGACCGGCGCTTCCGGCGAGATGCGCGTCACGCACCCGACGATGAAGCGATCGAGCATGGCATCGCCGGCGACGAGGACGGCCAGGCCCTCGAAACGGTCGACGAGCTGCCGGGCGCGGGTGGCGGCGAGCGGCGCGAGCGTCATGCCGGCCGCGGCGCGGCGCGCTCCACCGCGAACGGCAGGGTCACGATGATCAGGTACAGCATCAGGAACTCCGAATCCCCGAAGTTGTACTCGAACAGGCCGGCCGAGAGCATCGCTGCCGACGCGGCAAGCGCCGCGGCGGCCTCGAAGCGGTGCTCGCCGCGGAAGAAGCGGCGCCCTGCGTCGACGAGCACCAGGCCGATGAACCAGATCCACGCCAGCAGCGCCGGGATGCCCCGCTCGGCCGCGATCTGCACGGGCACGTTGTGCAGGTGGGGGTTCAGTCTGGCGTCGGGGTCCCGGTACGCCGGATAGGTGCGCTGGACCATGTTGGGGCCGACGCCGAGCAGCGGGTGATCCGCGATCATCCGCCGGCCGGCATGGAGCATCGCGATGCGATCGAGCCGCGTCGGATCCTTCACGTCGAAGATCGACGCATAGCGGGCGGCGATCGCGCCCGGCGCCACGGCGAACGCCACCGCGGCCACCACCGGCAGAATCGCGACCAGGCGGAAGTCCTTCAGCGCGAGCAGCAGAGCCGCCGCCACGCAGGCGCCGACCATCGCGCTGCGGCCGAAGGACAGCGCGACCGCCACGGCGAGGGCCGGCATGACCAGCGCGGCCCATGTGCGCTCGCCGCGCCCGAACAGGATGCGGGCGAGCGCGACGCAGATGACGAGCATCAGCAGGCCCGAGTAGGTCATGTAATGGCCGAGCGTCCCCTGCGGGCGGCGCCCCAGGTTGTCGTAGTGCAGGATGCCGTACTGGACGATGCCCAACGCGGCGCTCACGGCCGCACAGGTCAGGATCACGGTCATGGCCGTCGACCCGTGCGGGCCGGCGGCGAACGTGTAGGTGATCGGGACGAGCAGGAACAGCGCGAGCTGTCTGGAATCGATGAAGCTGGCGGCGGGATCCGGAGAGAACGCCGCCGCCGCCAGCGTGAGGGCCCCGTAGGCCGCCAGCGGCCAGAAGAAGCGGGGCGCGGCGAAGCGCGCGCGGCCGGTCGCCAGCATGAGGACCCAGGCGAGCGCGGCGACCGCCAGGAACATCTGCGCCGCCGCGATCGAGAACTGGAGGCCGCCGGCCACGCCGAAGAGCGCGAGCAGGCCGATTCGTTCGAGCGGATCGGCGGCCGCTTTCGTCGACTCGATCATCGGACCCACATTATGACCTGTCTGCACGGCCGCCACGCCGCGGCGCCGCCGGCGGCGGCGTCAGGAACGTCGCGCGCCGGCGCGCGACAGCGCCCGTTCGGCGGCCTCGGCGACCTGCGACGGGGTGACGCGTGCCAGGCAGCGGAAGTCTCCCGGCGCGCAGACGCGCTGATCGCAGGGGCGGCAGGGCAGGTCGTGGATCTCCACCGCCTCGCTGATCAGGGCCGGCGCGCGCCACGGCGCCGATCGCGCCGGCAGCGTCGGGCCGTACAGACCCACGATCGGCACCGCGCTGGTCGCCGCCACGTGGAGCGGGCCGCTGTCGCCGCCAATGAACAGCGCCGCGCGATCGACCAGGGCGCGCAGTTCCGCGAGCGAGAAGTCGCCGCAGGCCATGATGCGCTCGCGGTCGCCCTCCGGCAGCTGCCCGCGCGCCTGGTCGAGCGCGCGGATGGCCGCGGCCGCGTCCGAGGGCCCCGAGGTCAGGAGCACGCGGCGCCGCGGGTCGGCGGCGGCCAGCGCGGCGGCCAGCGCGGCGAACGATTCGATCGGCCAGCGGCGAAACGGGTTGCCTGCGCTCACGTGGATCACGATGAGGCGGTCCGCCGGTCCGGCGCCCGCTTCGGCGAGGCGTCGATCGACGTCGCGTGCGACGGCTGCATCGACCGCCATCTCGACCGGACACTCGGCCGGGTCCGGCGCCGGAATGCCGAGCGCGGCGAGCAGATCCCACTGGTTCTCGACCGAATGGCGCGGCCGCAGCGCGCGCGGGCGGGCGACCCGCCGGGTGTACATCCAGCTGCGCCCGGCGACCTGGTAGCCGAGCCGCGCGGGCGCGCCGCTGAGCCAGGCGAGCAGCGAGGCGCGGGGACCGCCGTGAAAGTCGATCGCGAGATCGAAACGCCGCGCCCGCAGCCGGCCGGCCAGCGCGAGATCGGCGGCCAGGCCGCGACGCGGCGCGACGATCACGTCGTCCAGCAGGGGATTGCGCGCCACCAGCGGCGCGGCGTGCGGTTCGACCAGATAGGCGAGATGCGCCCGGGGAAATCTCGTGCGAAGGCCCCGGATGGCCGGCGTCGTGAAGACGACGTCGCCAATCTCCCGGAGGCGGATGAGGAGGATGCGCGCGATCAGGGCTCGATCGTCGCCTCGTCGATCAGCATCACCGGGATGTCGTCCTTGATCGGGTAGACGCGATGGCACGTCGCACACTTGAGAGCCGCACCGTCCTTCACGAGCGTGACCGGCGTCTTGCAGTTGGGGCAGGCCAGGATCTCGAGCAGCTCCGGGTCAACAGGCATGCTGCGACTATATGACACCTCCCCGGTTTTGTGGAACAATTCGAGACTGAGTATGAGGGTGGTGCTGCTCGCCGCCGCCGGCGTGTTCTCCGCGTCGCTCGTGCTGGCAGGCCAGAACGCGGCGCCGCCGGCCGCTCCCGCCGCCCCCGGCACCATCGCTCAGGCGTACGAGCAGTTCCTGCTCGCGCAGCATCTCGAGGGAAACGGCGAGGTCGATCAGGCGATCGCCGCCTACACGCGCGCCATGGCGTTCGATCCGTCGTCGGCCGACGTGGTGGCCGAGCTGGCCGGGCTCTATCTGCGGCAGGGCCGGACCGAGCGCGCGCGCGATGCGGCACAGCAGGCGCTCGCGCTCGATGCGCTGAACCGCGAGGCCAACCGCGTGCTCGGCGTGATCCATGCCGGGCTCGCCGACAACGGCCAGCGGACGCCGCGCGGCGGCGCCGCCGACGAGAACGTCGCCAAGGCCATCCAGCATCTCGAGATTGCCGTGCAGGGCGCGGAAGGCGAGGTCGAACCGAGCCTGCGCGCGACGCTCGCGCGGATGTACGTCGCCGGCGGCGCCTACGACAAGGCCATCGCCATGCTCACCCCGCTGGTGAACGACGAGCCGCGCTGGTCGGACGGCCCGCAACTGCTGGCCGAGGCCTACGCAGGCGCCGGCCGCATCCGCGACGGGATCGCATGGCTCGAGGATCGCGTCGGCGACGATCCGCGGCTGCTGCCGACGCTGGCCGACTTCTACGAGCGCGAGCGCGACTGGACGAAGGCCGCCGACGCGTACGGCCGCGCCATTCAGCTCGCGCCCTTCGGGCGCAATACCAACGATCTGCGCACGCGCTACGCCTCCGTGCTGCTGAATCTCGGGGGACGCGAGGCCGCGCTGAAAGCGCGCGACGCGCTCATGGCCATGGGACGCGGCGCCGCCGGCCGCGACGGGCTGCCGGGCGACGTGCGCGCGTTGTACCTGCTCTCGCAGGCGCAGCGGCGCCTGGGGGATCTGGCGGCCGCCGATGCCGCGGCGCGCGCGGTGATCACGTTGAACGGCCGCCTGCCGTGGGGGTACTACGCGCTGGCCGAGGTGCTCGAGGAGCGCGGCCGCTACCAGGACGTGGCGGACCTGCTCGCGCCGGTGATGGCGCAGTTCCGGTCCGCCGCCTCCGACGATTCGACCTGGGAGCTCTCGATGCTGCTGCCGCATCTCGGCTTCAGCTATCAGCAACTCGGACAGTACGACAAGGCGATTGCCATCTTCGAGGAAGCACGGCGTCTCTCGCCCGACGACCCGACGCTGTCGGGCTATCTCGTCGAGGCGAACATGGCGGCTCGCAACTACACCGCAGCCGTCGCGATTGCCCGCGCCGCGGCCGCCGCGCACCCCGACGATCTCCGTCTGCACCGGGTGTACGCGCAGGCCCTGCGCCGCAGCGGCAAGACCGGCGAGGCGATCGCGATCATGCAGGATCTGCTGGCCGCCCACGCCGGGGATCCCTCCGTTCACGTGGCGCTGGCCGGCCTGTACGCGGAGGCGGATCGTCCGGCCGACGCGATCCGCGTCCTGCAGGCGGCCCAGGCCCGGTTTCCCGACGACAACCAGATCGCCTTCCAGCTCGGCGCGATCTTCGATCGTCAGCATCGGTTCTCCGACGCCGAGCGGATGTTCGAGCAGGTCCTCGCCCGCGATCCCGAGAATGCCGCGGCGCTCAACTACCTGGGCTACATGCTCGCCGAACGGGGCGAGCGGCTCGACGAGTCGGTCGACCTGATCAGCAAGGCGCTCGCGATCGAGCCGGAGAACGGCTCGTACCTGGACAGCCTCGGCTGGGCGTACTACAAGGCCGACAAGCTGGATCTGGCCGAGGACCATCTGCGGCGCGCGGCCGAGCAGCTGAAGACCAGCTCGGTCATCCAGGATCACTACGGCGACGTGCTGTTCAAGCTGCAGAAGTACGACGAGGCGATCGCCGCCTGGACGCGATCGCTCGCGGGCGACCGCGACTCGATCGATCCCGACGGCATCGATCGCAAGATCCGGACGGCGAAGCAGCGTCTCGCCCGATGATTCCGCGTGCGGCCGTCGTGCTGCTGGCCGCCCTCACCGCGTCCTGCGGCGTGCGCACCATGCGCCTGCCGTCGGGGCCGGGCGCGCCGCTCCCTGACGCCGACGCGCGCGCGCTGCTCGCCGAGGCCACCGCGCGCTGCCGCGATCTCCGCGACCTCACGGCCGAGGCTGCCGTGAGCGGCCGCGTCGCCGGCCGCCGGCTCCGCGGGCGGCTGCTCGCCGGAGTCGATCGCGCCGGGTCCGCCAGGCTCGAGGCGGTGGCGCCGTTCGGCCGGCCATTCTTCGTCTTCGTCGCGACCGCCGGCCGCGCGACGTTGCTGCTGCCTCGCGACAACCGCGTCGTCATCGGCGCGCCGCCCGCGGCGGTGCTGGACGCGGTCGCCGGGCTTCCGCTGGACGGATCCGATCTGTTCCACGTCCTCACCGGCTGCCCGCCCGAAGCGCCGCTGGTTCGCGCGGCGGCGTTCGGCGACGACTGGCGCGAGATCCGGCTCGCGGGCGACCGGCCGCACGCGGTGTACCTGCGGCGATCGGGGGACGAGGGCGCGCCGTGGCGCGTCGCCGCCGACGTGGCCGACGATGCGTGGCGCGCCGAGTACCGTGCGTATCGCAGCGGCATGCCGCACGAAGCGCGCCTGAGCAGCGCCGGCCCGCCCGAGAGCGGATCGCCTCGCTTCGACATCACGATCGAGTTGTCGCAGATTGAGACCAACGTCGCGCTCGACGAGCGGACGTGGACGGTCGAGATCCCCCCCGATGCCGAGCCGATCACGCTCGAAGAGCTCCGGCGATCCGGGCCGCTGGGGCCGCCTTCACATGGCTGATGGACGGCTGCAGTCGCCTGCAGCGCGCGGTCGCGGGTGGCCGCGAACCGAACCGCTCCGCGCGGCGCGCAGGCGGCGCCCGTGAGACGCACCGTTCGCCGGCCCTCGCGGGGCCCCCGCCGCGCGGAAGGTGCGCGGCGGGACGCGCCGGACGCGGCTGTTCGCGGGCAGGAGCTGCCAGCGGCGCGTCACGAGGCGCCGGGACGGTTCGCTGGCGGGTCATCTGCTCGTGGGCGGGCCGGCCGGCGGCTGCTGCGCGTGCGGGCACCGGCGAAGATCAATCTTTCGCTGCGGGTGCTGGGCGTGTCGAACGACGGGTACCACGATCTCCGCACCGTGTTCCAGTCGATCGATCTGCACGACACGTTGACCTTCGAGCAGTCGCCGGGTCCGTTCAGGCTGATCTGCAGCGATCGATCCTGCCCGGAGGGCGAGACCAACCTTGTCTGGCGGGCAGCCGATGCGATCGCGCGCGCCGCCGGCGGCGCCGGCCCGCCCCGCGACATCGCCATCCGCCTCGAGAAGCGCATCCCGATGCAGGCGGGGCTGGGCGGCGGCAGCAGCGACGCGGCGGCGGTCCTGCGCGGCTTTGCCGCGCTGTGGGGCGTGCAGATCCCGCGCGAACGGGTGCAGGCGATTGCCGCGCGGCTCGGCGCCGACGTGCCGTACTTCCTCGAGGGCGGCGCGGCGCTCGGGCTCGGCCGGGGCGATCTGCTGTTTGCGCTGGCCGACCCGCCGCCGGCGTGGGTGGCGCTCGTGCTGCACCCCTTCGGGGTCGGCACCAAGGAGGCCTACGCCTGGTTCGACGCGCGCAGGGGGCCGGCCCGCCAGCCGCCTCCTCTCGCCGCCCGCGCGGGGATCGTCGTGCCCGAGGCGGGCAACGACCTGCAGGCCGCGGTCGCCGCGCGCCATCCGCAGATCGAGCAGACGACGGCTGATCTGGTGCGCGCCGGGGCGCTGTATGCGTCGATGTCGGGCAGCGGCTCGGCCGTGTTCGGCCTCTTCGCGACGCGGGTGGCGGCGGCCCGGGCCGCGCGGCGGTGCGCGCTGGGCGGCCGGCGGCGCGCGCTCGTTGTCCGATGCCTCAATCGCGCGCAATATCAGGCACTTGCCCGTGCCTGAGGCCATCGTATACACTTTCCGATTGCGCGGCGGAGCACGGACCACGTCTTCCCAGGCACCGGTCACCAGTCTTCAATCTGCAGTCGTCGAGGCGGCTCTGTGAAGCGCGGGGACGGCAGCGTCGGGGCATCGAGCGTGCGCACGATGGGGCGTCGCCAAGTGGTAAGGCGCGGGTCTTTGGATCCCGTATTCGAAGGTTCGAATCCTTCCGCCCCAGCCACCCGGCAAGGCTGCAGGTGATGAGCGGTCCCTTTACGGAAACCGGTTTTGGTGAATTGAAGATCTTCTCGGGCAGCGCCCATCCCGAGCTGACGAAGGAAATCGCGGCGTTTCTCGGCGTTCCGGTCGGGCAGGCGCGGCTGCGCCGGTTTCCCGACTCGGAAGTCTCGTTCCAGATCGACGAGAACATCCGCGGCACCGACGTGTTCGTCGTGCAGCCGACCTGTGCGCCGGTCGACCAGCACATCATGGAGATGCTGGTGATGGTCGACGCGTTCCGCCGCTCGTCGGCGGCGCGCATCACCGCGGTCGTGCCGTACTACGGCTACGCCCGCCAGGACCGGAAGGACAGGCCGCGCGTGCCGATTTCGGCGAAGCTGGTGGCCAACGTCATCAGCGCCGCCGGCACCAACCGCGTGCTGACGATGGATCTGCACAAGGCGCAGATCCAGGCGTTCTTCGACATCCCGGTGGATCACCTGTTTGCGGCGCCGGTGATCATCGACTACCTGGCGCGGCTCGACTTTCCGAGGCTGACGCTGGTGGCGCCCGACGCCGGCGGCGCCGAGCGCGCGCGGGCGTACGCCAAACGGCTCGATGCCGGCCTGGCCGTCATCGACAAGCGGCGCACCGACGACGGAACGGCGGAGGTGATGAACGTGATCGGCGACGTCGCCGGGCGGACCTGCATCATCCAGGACGACATCATCGACACGGGCGGCACGATCACCAAGGCGGCGCTGGCGCTCGAGGCCAGCGGCGCCGAGCGCGTGCTCGCGTGCGCGGTGCACGGCGTGCTCTCCGGTCCGGTGATCGAACGGATCGAGAAGTCGCCGATCGCCAAGCTGATCGTGACCAACACCATTCCGCTCAGGCCGGAGGCGGCGCGATCGGAGAAGATCGTCGTGCTGTCGGTGGCGCGGCTGCTGGGGCAGGCCATCAAGAACATCCACGAGGAGACCTCGGTCTCCTCGCTGTTCGTGTAGTTCGGCATTCGGCAATCAGGAAGCAGGAAGCGCACTTATGGAAGCGACGCTCGAGGCCACGATACGCGAGACTTTCGGGAAGAACGAGGCGCGCCGGACGCGGCGCCAGGGCAGGATGCCGGCCGTGCTGTACGGCGACGGCGCGCCGGCCCGGGCGATCGCCGTCGAACCGAAGGCGCTGCTCAGAATCCTCCATTCGGAATCTGGCGCCAACACGCTGATCGCGCTCGCGCTCGGCGGCGCGGCGCCGACGCGCGTGCTGGTCAAGGACTACCAGCTGGATCCGGTCACCCACCACCTGTTGCACGCCGACTTCTATACCGTCGCGATGGACAAGGCGCTGCGGGTCACCGTGCCGGTCACAATCAAGGGCGACGCGCCGGGCGTGAAGCAGCAGGGCGGCGTCCTGGAATTCGTCCGCCGCGAGGTGGAGCTCGAGTGCCTCCCGGCCGACATCCCCGAGCACATCGAGCTCGATATCGACGGGCTGATGCTGCACCAGGGCATCCGCGTCCGCGAGATTCCTGCGAACCCCCGGCTGAAGTTCGTCACCGAGGCCGACGCCATGATCGTCCACGTGATCATGCCGAAGGCCGAGGAGGCGGCGGCCGCGGCCGCCGAAACGGCCGCCACCGCGGCGGCGCCGGCCGAGCCCGAGGTGATCAAGAAGGGCAAGAAGGAAGAGGAAGAATCCGCAGGCGAGAAGAAAGAGGAAAAGAAGAAGTAGGCGGCGTGAAGCTGATTGCCGGCCTTGGCAACCCCGGCGCGCAGTACCGCGGCACGCGGCACAACGTGGGGTTCAGGGTGGCCGACGAGCTCGCCCGGCGGGCCGGCCTCGACTTCAAGCGCGCCCCCGCCGAGGCGCTGCTCGCGCGGTGGCGGCGGGCGGACGCCGACACGCTGATCGTCAAGCCGCTCACGTTCATGAACAACAGCGGCCAGGCGATTGGCGAGCTGGCGCGCTACTTCAGGATCGACCCGGCCGACGTGCTGGTCGTGGTCGACGAGGTGCAGCTGCCGCTCGGCCGGCTGCGCGCCCGCGCGCGGGGATCGGCCGGCGGCCACAACGGCCTGAAATCGGTCATCGCGCATCTGGGCGACGCGTTCGGGCGGCTGCGGCTGGGCGTGGGGCGGGGCGACGAGCGCCGCGATCTCGCCGATCACGTGCTGGCCCGCTTCGACCGGAGCGAGGCGGTCGAGGTCGAGCGCCTCATCGCCCGGGCGGCCGATGCGGCCGAGCGCTTCGCGGCGTCGGGGATCGACGCGGTGATGAACGAGTACAACGCCGGGGATCCGGCGACGACCGAGTGAGCGACAATTGAACGGTCCGGCGGCCGGCACGGCGCGCCGGGAAGAGCCCTTGCCACCGATGGTGGCCTCGAGCCGGCGGACCGGACGTCCGCACTGCATGATGGAGTGACGTGCCGTCCGGGCCCGCCGCGATCGAGTCCTGAAGGAGCAGCCATGGCAGATCGACAGTACGAGCTCGTCTACATTCTTCCGCCCGACGTCACCGAACAGCAGGCGGCCGAGCTGCACGAGCAGATCGAGCAGGTCGTCTCGCGGATGCACGGCCGTCTCGAGAAGACCGAGAACTGGGGCCGCAAGCGCCTGGCCTACGAAATCGCGCGCCAGAAGGAAGGCGTGTACGTGCTGGAGGTGATCGACGGCTCCGGCGATCTGATGAAGGAGCTCGACCGGCGGCTCCGCGTGATGGACATCGTCATCCGGCACATGGTCGTGCGCGTCGACAGGGAGAAGAGCGTGGTCGAGCGGACCCGCACCAGGCGGTCCGCCGAATCGGCACGCCGGCGCGTCCGGCGGGGCCTGCCGCCGCAGCGGCAGCCGGGCGAAGGGCGTCCGGCCGGCGACCACGAGGAGATGGACGACGACCGCTTCGAAGGGACGGAGGCATAGATGGCGTTCGGACAGGGACGATCGGGCGGGCGCGGGCGCGACCGCAAGCCGTCGGACAAGGAGAAGGGCCAGCGCCGCACGCTGTTCCGCCGGCGGAAGGTCTGCAAGTTCTGCGCGGACAAGATCGACGACATCAACTACAAGGACGTCAAGCTGATCGGGCCGTTCGTGCCCGAGCGCGGCAAGATCCTGCCGCGGCGCATCTCGGGCACCTGCGCGATGCACCAGCGGAAACTGCAGACCGCGATCAAGCGCGCGCGCCAGATCGCCCTCATCCCGTACGTGACGGACTGAGGGGAGGCACCAGCATGGAAGTGATTCTCAGAGCACACGTGGATCATCTGGGCAGCCGCGGGGAGATCGTGAAAGTGGCCGACGGCTACGCGCGCAACTACCTGCTGCCGCGGAAGCTGGCGCTGCCGGCGACCGATGGCAATCGGAAGCAGATCGAGCGCGAGCGGGTCCGCTTCGAAGCCCAGGAGGCCGAGGAGCGGAAGATCGCCGAGGCGATCGCCGGGCGGCTGGCGGCCGTCGAGATCGAGATCGCCCGGAGGGTGGGCGAGACCGAGGCGCTCTACGGGTCGGTGACCAGCGCCGACATCACCGAGGCGCTGTCGGCCAGGGGCCTCGATATCGATCGCCGCAGACTGCAGCTCGCCGAGCCGATCAAGCGCCTCGGTGAGTTCGAGGTGGCGGTGCGGCTCCACCGCGAGGTCACCGCGCAGATCAAGGTGAAGGTGGTCGCCGAATAGGGCAATCGTCGGTCGTCGGTCGAGGCCGGAGAATTTCTTCTCCGGCCGTTTTCGTTTCGGGTACACTCTCCACCTTCCCCCGCACCGTTCTATGCCAGACGCCGCCGTCGCCGAACGCACGCTCCCGCACAATCTGGAGGCCGAGCGATCCGTGCTCGGCGCGATCCTGCTGCACAACGACGCGTTCAACCTGGCGGCGGAGATCATCGACGGCGGCGACTTCTTCCGCGACGCGCACCGCCGGATCTTCGACAAGATGGTGAAGCTCGCCGAGCGCGGCGACGCGATCGACCTGGTCACGCTGAAGGAGGAGCTCGGGCGTGGGGGCGAGGTCGACGAGGTGGGCGGGCCGGCCTACATCACCGCGCTGGTCGACGGCGTGCCGCGTTCGGCCAACATCGAACACTACGCGAAGATCATCAAGGAGAAGGCGACGCTCCGCCGGCTCATCTTCTCGGCCAACAAGATCCTCGCGTCGGCGTACGGCGCGGAGGAGGACGCCGATGTGGTGCTCGACCGGGCCGAGCACGCGATCTTCGCGATCGCCGACGACAAGGTCCGCGATGGCTTCGTCTCGCTGCGCGACCTGGCGCACGGCAGCCTCGAGACGATCGAGAAGCTCCACGCGCGCAAGGAGCTGATCACCGGCGTGCCGACCGGCTTCACCGAGCTCGACGAGATGACGTCGGGTCTGCAGCCCGCCGATCTGGTCATCATCGCGGCGCGCCCGTCGATGGGCAAGACGAGCCTCGCGCTCAATATGGCGATGCACGTCGGCACCCGGACCGACATGACGGTCGGCATCTTCAGCCTCGAGATGTCGAAAGAGCAGCTGTTCCTGCGCCTGCTGACCGGCGAGGCGCGGATCGATGCCCACCGCCTGCGTGGCGGCTTCCTCGGCGAGCGCGACTGGGGCCGGCTCTCGCAGGCCATCGGCGCCCTGAGCGACGCGAAGATCTTCATCGACGACACACCCTCGATCGGCATGCTCGAGATGCGCGCCAAGTGCCGCCGCCTCGCCGCCGAGCACGGCCTCCACATGGTCGTCGTCGACTACGTGCAGCTGATGCAGGCGCGCGGGCGCTTCGAGAACCGGACCCTCGAGCTCGCCTCGATCTCGCGCTCGCTCAAGGCGCTCGCCAAGGAGCTGCGCGTGCCGATCGTGCTGCTGTCGCAGTTGAGCCGGGCGCCCGAATCGCGCGCCGACCACCGGCCGCAGCTCTCGGATCTCCGCGAGTCGGGCGCCCTCGAGCAGGACGCCGACGTCGTCGCGTTCATCTACCGCGAGGAGATGTACCTCGACAAGGGACAGCCGCCGCCCGATTCCCAGGGCGTCGCCGAGCTGATCCTCGCCAAACAGCGCAACGGCCCGACCGGCGTCGTCAAGCTGGCGTTCATCCGCGAGTTCACACGGTTCGAGAACCTGGCCGGGTGAATGGTCCGCCCGACCGTCGCGCGCGTCGATCTGACCGCGATCCAGCGCAATTACCGGAACATCGCGGCGCACCTGGCCGCCGAGGCCGCCGCGCGGCCCTTCGACGACGCGCGAGGGCGCGCCGATCGCGCCCTCGCGCCCGGGCTCATCGCCGTCGTGAAGGCGAATGCCTACGGCCACGGCGCCGCGCAGGTCGCGCGCGCGCTCGAGGCCGCCGGCGCCGACCTGCTCGCGTGCGCCGACATCGAGGAGGGGGCCACGCTGCGCGCCGCCGGCGTGCGGGCGGAGATCCTGGTCTTCGGCGCGCTGAGCGTCAGCGATCTCGACGGGGTGTTCGACGGCCGGCTCACGCCGACGATCTCCACGCCGGGCGCCGCGCGGGCGGTGCAGGCGGCGGCGGCGAAATACCGGCAGCGCCTGCCGTATCACCTCAAGATCGACACCGGGATGAACCGCCTCGGCTTCCGGTTCGACAATCTCCGGCGCACGCTGCCCGGACTGCTGGCCAGCCCGAATCTCGAGCTGGCCGCCGTCTACACGCACTTCGCGACGGCCGACGACCCGGAGAGTGGACTCTTCGAACGCCAGCGGCTCCGCTTCGCCCGGGCGCTCGCCGAGATCGATGCGATGCGCGGACCGGGTGCGCCGCCGCTCGCCGCGCCGGCAGAATCGCTGCGCCCGGGCCGCAGGCCCTACGTCCACGCCTGCAACAGCGCGGCGCTGCTGCGCGACTCGCGCGTCTGGTACGATCGAGTCCGCCCCGGCCTCCTGATGTACGGCATCGTGCCGCCGCCGATGGCGTCGACGATCGAGATCGCCCCCGCCATCGGCGTCCACAGCCGGATCGTGGCCGTCAAGGGCGTGCGCGAGGGCGAGAGCGCCGGATACGGCGCGGCGTTCGTGGCCGCGTCGCCCGCCACGATCGCCATCGTGCCGGCCGGATACGCCGACGGCCTCGATCTCCGCCTGGGCGGACGCGGCGCCGTGCTCATCCGCGGGCGGCGGGCGCCCATCGTCGGATCGGTCTGCATGGACATGCTGGCGGCCGACGTGACCGGGCTCGACGTCTCGCCCGGCGACGAGGTCGTCATCATCGGCGCGCAGGGGTCGGATCGGATCGACGTGCGCGAGATCGCCGCGCAGATCGGTACGATCCCGTACGAGATCCTGTGCCGGATCGGCACGCGGATCGAGCGAGTGTACTGACAGGCGGGACCGACGGGATGCGCTGGACAGGCAGGATGGATGACGGTCGCCCTGCCCGGCCAGCCCCCGCCCTCCCGCCCGATGAATCATGGCGAAGCGAGCCAACACGATCTTCGTCTGCCAGGAGTGCGGCGCCCAGGCGCCCAAGTGGGTCGGGCGGTGCGAGGAGTGCGGCGCCTGGAACACGCTGGTCGAGGATCGTCCGCGCGAAACATCCGCGCCGGTCTCGACGGCCGGCCACCGCTACGCGCTCGCCGCCGCCACCAGCGCCGCGCGCCTGTACGACGAGATCGCGCTGGAGCACCATGCGCGGCTCCCGACAGGCATCGGCGAGCTCGATCGCGTGCTCGGCGGCGGCGTCGTCCCGGGATCGCTCGTGCTGCTCGGCGGCGAGCCGGGCATCGGCAAGTCGACGCTGCTGCTGCAGGCGGCGGCGAACATGGCCCGGACGATCGGCCCGGTGCTCTACAGCTCCGGCGAGGAATCGGAGCACCAGATCAAGTCGCGCGGTGAGCGGCTGGCGGTCGGATCGGCGCCGCTGTATCTCCTGGCCGAGACCTGCCTGGAGCGGATTCTGGAGGAGATCGCGCGCACCCGACCGGCGCTGGTGATCGTCGACTCGGTGCAGACGGTCTTCTCGCTCAAGCTGCAATCGGCGCCCGGCAGCATCGGGCAGGTCCGGGAAGCGGCGACCCAGCTCCTGTTTGCCGCCAAGGGCCGGAACGTGCCGGTGTTTCTTGTCGGCCACGTGACCAAGGACGGCAGCCTGGCGGGGCCCAAAGCGCTCGAGCATGTCGTCGACGCCGTGCTGTACTTCGAAGGCGAACGCCACCACGCGCACCGCGTGGTGCGTGCGGTCAAGAACCGCTTCGGCGCCGTGAGCGAGCTCGGCGTGTTCGAGATGACCTCGACCGGCCTGATGCCCGTGCCCAACCCGTCGAAGCTGTTCCTCGCGGAGCGGCCGGAGAACGCCCCGGGGTCGGCGGTGCTCTGCGCGATGGAGGGCTCGCGGCCGATCCTCGTGGAGGTGCAGGCGCTCGTCAGCACGAGCACGTACGGCAACGCGCGCCGGATGGCCAACGGGATCGATCCGCAGCGGCTCGCTCTGCTGCTCGCCGTGCTCGAGAAGCGGGCGGGCCTCAACCTGGCTGGTGACGACGTGTTCGTCAACGTCGCCGGCGGGCTGACGATCGACGAGCCGGCGTCGGATCTGGGCGTCCTGGCGGCGATCGCCTCGAGCGTGCGCGGCCGCCCGATCGCGCAGGCGACTGCGATGTGCGGAGAGGTCGGCCTCGCCGGTGAAGTGCGCGGCATCGCCCAGGCGGGACCGCGCATCCGCGAGGCGTCGCAGATGGGGTTCACCCGGTGCGTGCTGCCCGACGCCAACATCGACCCGGCCGAGCGGCGCGCGCTCGCCGGCCAGTGCGAGCTGGTCGGCGTGCGGACGCTCGCCGAGGCTCTCGAAGAAGTCCTCGCGTGAAGATCCCGCCGTTCCACTGGTGGCGGACGGTCTTCTACCTCATTCCGGCGATCACGGTCTACACGATCGTGTGCGGAGGCGCCTCGCTGATCTCGAGCCTGTTCTCGCGGCACGGCCACTTCGCGCACCGCTGCGCCCGCCTCTGGTCGCGGCTGATTCTCGCGACCACCGGCGTGCGCGTCGCCGTCGAGGGGCTCGAGCACGTCACGCCCGGCACGACCTACGTGTTCGTGTCGAACCACCAGAGCATCTACGACACGCCGGTGATCTTCGCGTGCCTGCCGTTCCAGCTGCGGATCATCGCCAAGGCGTCGCTCGCCAGGTTCCCGGTGCTCGGATGGCACCTGCGCCGCGGCCATCATCTGTTCGTCGACCGCGAGCACCCCGATCGCGCCGGGATCCTCGGACGATGGCGGGCGCTGGTGTCCGAGGGGCTTTCGCTGATCATCTTCGCCGAGGGGACGCGGAGCTCGGACGGCCGCGTCGCGCGGTTCAAGGCCGGGAGCTTCCTGCTCGCCATCGAGGCCGGGCTGCCCATCGTGCCGGTGGCCGTCGTCGGCACGCGCGCGGTCATGCCCAAGGGGAGGCTGCGAACCGAGCCGGCGAGCGTGAAGCTGATCGTCCACGCGCCGATTCGCCCGCCCGAGGTTCAGGTGCCCACCGTGCAGGACGCGCGGGCGCTCGCCGCGCGCGCGCACGCCGTCGTCTCGGCCGCCGTGAACCGCGAACAGCCAATCCCGGCGGATGCCGCCCTATAATCAACGTCTGGCTCCAACGATCCCCCCGATGTACGTCACTGCGATCATCGTCGCCGCCGGCCGCGGCCGGCGGTTCGGCGGCCGCGTGCCGAAGCTGCTGCTGACCATCGGCGGGCGCTCCCTGCTCGAGCTCAGCGTGGCGGCGTACGCCGCGCACCCGGAGATCGGCGAGCTCGTGGTGGCGCTGCCCTCGGAGCTGGTCGCCGACCCGCCGGACTGCCTGCGCGCGCCGGTCGCCACGCCCATCCGCATCGTCGCCGGCGGAGCCAGGCGGCAGGATTCGGTGGCCAACGCGTTCCGGACCGCCAGCGGGCGCGCCGAGGTGATCGTGATTCACGATGCGGCGCGGCCGTTCGCGAGCGCGGCGCTGATCTCGAGGACGATCGCCGCCGCCGCCGTGTCGGGCGCCGCGGTGGCGGCCGTGCCGGCGCGCGACACCGTCAAGCGGGGCTCGCCCGATCCCCGCGGAGCGGGCATGCAGGTCGCCGAGACCATCCCGCGCGAGTCGATCTTCCTCGCCCAGACGCCGCAGGCGTTCCGCCGCGCGGTGCTGGTCGATGCGCTTGCGGCCGGCGAAACCGCCGAGGCGACCGACGAAGCCTCGCTCGCCGAACGCGCCGGCCACCGGGTCGCGATCGTGGACGGCGAGCGGACGAACATGAAGATCACCACGCCGGACGATCTGCCGATCGCGGAAGCCATCGCCCGCGCCGGCGGGCGTCCCCCGGGCCCCCTGCGCACGGGCACCGGATACGACCTGCACCGGCTCGTGGACGGCCGGCGGCTGATGCTCGGCGGCATCGAGGTTCCGGCGGCGCGGGGCGCGCTGGGCCACTCCGACGCCGACGTGGTGTGCCATGCGATCGCGGACGCGATCCTCGGCGCCGCGGCGCTCGGCGACATCGGCCGGCATTTTCCCGACACCGATCCCCGCTGGAAGGACGCGCCGGGACTCGATCTGCTGGGGCGCGCCGCCGCGCTCGCGCGGGAGCGCGGGCTGGCCGTCGTGAACCTCGATGCGACGGTGATCCTGCAGGCGCCCAGGATCCGCGATCACGTGGACGCCATGCGGTCGGCGATCGCCGCCGCCGTCGGCGTCGACCGATCGCGCGTCAGCGTGAAGGGGAAGACCAACGAGGGTGTCGATGCCGCCGGCCGCGGCGAGGCGATCGCGGCCCACGCGTCGGTACTGCTGCAGGACGTCGGGAATCAGGACGCCTGAAGTCCATGCGTGTCCGTTTCGCGCCCAGCCCCACCGGACAGCTTCATGTCGGCAACGCGCGCACCGCGCTGTTCAACTGGCTGCTCGCGCGGCGGCATGGCGGCCGCTTCATCCTGCGCATCGAGGACACCGACGTCGAGCGGTCGACACGCGAGTCGGAAGCCGGAATTCTGCGCGACCTGCGCTGGCTGGGCCTCGACTGGGACGAGGGGCCCGACATCGGCGGGAAACGAGGCCCGTACCGCCAGTCCGAGCGCTTGCACCTCTACGAGTCGTACGCCCGGGAGCTGCTCGCCTCCGGCCAGGGCTATCACTGCTTCTGCTCGATCGCGCAGCTCGACGCCGAGCGCCAGGCGGCGCTGGCGGCCGGGCGCCCGGCCCGGTACTCCGGCGCCTGCCGCACCATTCCGCGCGATCGGGCCGAGGCGCGCATCGCCGCGGGCGAGCGTCCGGCGATCCGCTTCCGCGTGCCGGAGGGGCGGGAGATCATCTTCGACGACGCCGTGCGCGGAACGGTGCGATTCCAGACCGACGTCATCGGCGATCCCGTCATCGTCCGCGCCGACGGCACCCCCGCCTACAACTTCGCCGTTGTCGTCGACGATGCGCTGATGGAGGTGACGCACGTGATTCGGGGCGAGGACCACATCTCGAACACGCCCCGCCAACTGCTCCTCTACGAGGCGCTCGGGTTCAACCCGCCCGTTTTCGCGCATCTGTCGCTCGTGATGGGCCCCGATCACAGCCCGCTCTCCAAGCGCCACGGGGCGACGGCGGTGGCGGAGTTCCGCGCAAGAGGCTATCTGCCGGAGGCGCTCGTCAATTACCTGGCGCTCATCGGGTGGTCGCCGGGCGGCGGCGACGAACTGCTGGCGATCGACGATCTCGCGCGGCGTTTTTCGCTGGAGCAGGTGGGCCTGAGCGCGGGAGTGTTCGACGAGGAGAAGCTCGCGTGGGTCAACCGGCACTACCTGAAGATGGCCGATGCGCGCCGGCTGGCCGAGCTCGCCGTCCCCTTCTTCAACCAGGCCGGCATCGTCATGGCGCCGGCCGGGCGCGGCGTGGAGTTTCTCGCCGCGGCGATGCCGATGGCGGCGGCGTCGGTCGATCGGCTCGATCAGGTGCCCCGGCGGCTGGCGTTTCTGTTCGACTACTCGCCGGAGGCGGCGCTCGCCGGCCCTGGCGTGCGCGACGAGATGCAGGGCGCCTCGGCGCGCGGCGTCGTGGCCGCGCTGGCGGAGGCGCTCGAGTCTGCGCCCCGCCTGGATCGCGAGCGCTTCCGTGCCGTCGCCGGAGCGCTCAAGATGCGAACTGGACAGAAGGGCAGGGCGCTGTTCCACCCAATCCGCGTGGCGCTGACCGGACGCGCCGAGGGACCCGAGCTCGATCTTGCGCTTCCGGCGATCGATCTCGGTGCAGAGCTCCCGAACAACGCCGGCGTGCCGCCGGTCCTCGGCTGCCGCGAACGCGCCGCGGCTTTCGTGGAGGTCTTGCGATCATGAGCCGCGCGCGGAGGCTGCAGGGCCGGAACGCCGGGGTGCCGTGGCGCCTCGGGTTCTCGCCTCGCGACACTCTGGCACGGCGGCGCGGTGGCACCGTGGCGCCGCGGCACTCCGGCAGTCGTCCGTGTTGATCTACGGCGTCAACCCCGTGCTCGAAGCCCTGCGCGCCGGGCGTGTGACCGCCGTGCGCGTCGCCGGCAGGTCCGGCGGGCGGATCGAGGAGATCGTCGCCGCGGCCGCGCGGGCGGGGCTGGCGATCCGTCGCGTGCCGGCCGAGGAGCTCGATCGCGCCGCACGCGGCGGCGCGCACCAGGGGGTGGTTGCCGAGCTGCGGGAGGTGGCGGGCGCGTCGATCGAGGAGCTCGCCGGATCGGCGGGCGCGCCGCTCATCGTCGTCCTGGACGGCATCGAGGATCCGCACAATGTCGGCGCGATTCTTCGGACGGCCGACGCGGCCGGGGCGGCCGGCGTGGTGCGCCAGTCGCGCCGCGCGGCGCCGCTGGGCGGCGCGGCGGCGAAGGCGTCGGCGGGCGCGGTGGCCCACGTCCGGATTGTCGAGGTGGTCAATATCGCGCGGGCGGTCGAGGAGCTCAAGCAGGCGGGAGTCTGGACCGTCGGGCTCGCCGGCGACGCTCCGCATGCCTACGACGAGGTCGACTACACGCTGCCGACCGCGTTGGTGGTCGGGGCCGAGGGGACCGGGCTAAGGCGGCTGGTCCGGGAACGCTGCGACTGGGTCGTCTCGATCCCGATGCGCGGCCATGTTCACAGCCTGAACGTGTCGGTGGCGGCCGGGATCGCCCTGTTCGAAGCGGTCCGCCAGCGAGCGCGGCTCAGCCGGGCGCCGCAGGCCGACTAGAACCCATCTCATAAGTGCTGGCGCAGCACCGAGGGCGGCGAGGCGCCCGGCTGGCCAGGCGCGACGACCGAGAATATCGGGAATATTTGAGGGAGGAGCAACGCCGCCAGGCGGGATGCATCGCCGGCCGAATGCCGGCCCTATTT
>JADZED010000080.1 GCA_020850715.1 Acidobacteriota bacterium | reverse complement strand
GCCGGTGGTGAGATGCCGCGTCGCGCACCCCCTCCGCTCCATCGCGCTCTCCTGATATCGCGGCTTCACGCTACGATCACCATCGCGGTCGCTGAAATCGGCCCCTTCATGAATGATGCGGGCTAGGTGCCGTCGGCGTGTTCGTCCTCGTCTCGCTTCGTGCCGGCCAGAGCGCATAGGCACCGGGCGTCGCCTGCTGGCCTTCGCCGGGATACAGGCGGATCTCAGTGTTGTCCGTGCCCCCCGCGCGTTCGACGCTGAGGCGGATCTCCACCGCCGAGCGCCCGCCATCATCGGTCGCCGCGCGCCCCCACAGGGCGCTCTCCCGTTGGTACAGCGCGTCGGCGTTCGCGTACTGCGCGGCGTACAGGGCCCGCCACCAGAAGCGCAAATGCCCGCGCACCGAAGGTGCTCGGATGACATCGACTTCGTCGATCGATCGCGCCTCGACGCCACCGCCCAAGATCGGGGTGACGACCTCGAGGCGAACGCTGATGTCGTGAACGCCAGCACCGCCACGGGCGGTTCGCTGTCTCGCCGGTGGCAGGGACGCATACTTCGGAGCCTTCGGCAAGTGCTTGAATTCCGGATCTTCGCGATTTGGCCGTCCCTGTTGCATCACCGCACCGCCAGTCGATGTAGAGGAATCCTCGATCATAGTCAGCTACGCGCGTCTCGCCGGCCAACCAACCCGTCGAGCGACATGTTCTCCGCGACAATGTCATGCGGCACGAGCGCGTACCGCCACGGCTTGCCGCCGTACGTCGCCGCGTGTGCGGAGGCGTGAACGCACCACTCCTCGGCGGCCTGGCGCCTGGCGGCGACTTCCGGATCGCCCAGGTCCTTCCGCGCCTTGGTCTCGATCATCAGCAACTCGGTGTCGGTCTCGGCGACGAAGTCCGGGACGTAGAGCGGCCGGTCGGGACCGCGGCGATACGTGACCTGGAACCGGCCTGACGCCGGCTTGAACCAGCGGACGGCGTCCGTTCGAGGATGACCGCGAACCGGCGCTCGGTGTCCGACTGGAACTTCTGAACACGGTACAGGCACTTCGCGAACCCGCACCAAACACAACAACTTACAGCTACAAGGCGTCGTGGGCAAATCCCTGACCCTCCGCAGGCTATCTGTTTGACGGAGTTCGACTTCCGCTCGTCAGGGTTCCGAGCCGTCTCCACGATGTCTCCATATTCGGCGCACAGCGATCAACAGACTTTGCCAAACTCTGTCATTGCGAGGAATGCGATGAACGTGTCATTGACGCCTGAACTGGAGCGATTCGTCGGCGAGAAGGTCGAGAGCGGCCTCTACAACAACGCCAGCGAGGTCGTGCGTGAAGGTCTCCGTCTGTTGAAGGAGCATGACGAGGTGCGGCTCCGCTGGCGGGAGCAGATCGAGCGTGGCTGGCAGGAGGCGCAGGCCGGACGCGTCGTCGACGGCCCGGCCGCGATGGCGCGCATCAAGCAGCGTGTGACCGCCCGCTCGAAGAAGCGCGCGTGAGCAAGACGTACCGCCTGACGGGGCGAGCCGAGGCGGACGTCGAAGCCATCGCCGACTTCATCGCTGGCGACAGCATCGACGCGGCGGTGAGGGTCGTGCTCGCGCTCGAAGATGCGTTTGGGCGGGTTGCGTCCCGACGGTGATCTGCCGCTGCTGATCGTCGACGGCCGACCGTTCATCTGGGATCGAATCGACCGCATGTTGATCGCATGCGAGGGCTTCACACTGAACGCCGCTGTGCAGGACGCCACCCGGGTCGTGGGCGGCCCCCTTGCGGCTGGTCGACACGAACGGCGGACCTCCGATCGGCAGCTGTCCTCCCAGGCTCCGGCGGTGCAGGAGTTCCGCGCTCCGAATCGCAGCCCCTCCACGCGGAAGAGGCCGACGCATGGTCTCCGCGTCCGAGCCGACTCGACGCCCTGATCGAGGAAGCCACAGTAGATTCATACGGGGATGCCGAGCAGGCCACCGCGTTCCTGACCGTGCTCGATGAGCATCTGGCGGTTCCGTGTGAGGCGAGCGTCCTCGGCGAGGTCGTGGTGGTCGAGAAGATCGACCTCGGTCACGGCGGACGGACTCCTCGCCTCCCGTGCGTCGTCGCCAGACCGCCAGGAACGGGATATCGTTGGAGACATGAGAGCCCGAGGCTACGCCGCCCGCTCCGCGCAGACACCTCTGGCGCCGTTCCAGTTCGAGCGGCGCACGCCCGGCGCCCGGGACGTCCACATCCGGATCGACTTCTGCGGCATCTGCCATTCCGACATCCACGCCGCGCGCAACGAGTGGGGCGGGACGCTGTATCCCTGCGTACCCGGCCACGAGATCATCGGGCGCGTCGTCGAGACTGGAAAGGACGCGAGGCGGTTCAAGGAGGGCCAGCGGGTCGGCGTCGGCTGCTTCGTCGATTCCTGCCGGGTCTGCAGCCATTGCACGGCCGGACACGAGAACTACTGCGAGAAGGGTGTCACCACCACCTACGGCAGCCTCGAGGCGGACGGGAAGACGCCGACCTTCGGCGGCTATTCCAACCTGATCGTCGTCGACGAGCACTTCGTCCTGAGTCTGCCGGACGGGCTCGACGCTGCCGCGTCCGCTCCCCTCCTCTGTGCGGGCATCACCACTTATGCGCCGCTCAGGGAGGCGGGCGTGACGAGAGGATCGCGCGTCGCCGTCATGGGGCTCGGCGGCCTCGGTCACATGGCCGTGAAGCTCGCCGCCTCGTTCGGCGCCGAGGTCACCGTCCTGAGCCATTCACCGCGCAAGGCAGAGGATGCGAGACGGCTCGGCGCCCGCGAATTCGTCCTCGCCGATCGGCCGCGCGCGCTCGCCGGGCTCGCCGGCCGGTACGACGCCATCGTCGATACGATTTCGGCGAGACACGACATCAGCGGACCGCTCAACTGCCTGAGGCGGGAGGGGACGTTGATCCTGGTGGGTGCCTCGCCAGAGCCGCTGGCGGTGAGCCCGTTCTCGCTGATCGCGGGCCACCGCACGATCCTGGGCTCCCTGGTCGGCGGCATGCCCCAGACCCAGGAGATGCTCGACTACTGCGGGAGTCAGGGCATCACGAGCGACATCGAGATGACGCCTCCCGATCGGATCAACGAGGCGTACGACCGGGCCTGCAGTGGCGACGTCAAGTACCGGTTCGTGATCGACTGCGCGCAGTTCTGACGCGCCGTCTCGAGCGCCCCTCTGCGCCTCGCCGCTTCTGGCCTTCATGCGGGCCGATCGTGCGGGCGATCCTGATTGCCCGCCCGCCGGCCCGGCTGGCCTCCCGCGCCCGCGATCTCCTGGTCCCCTGATGTGCCGTCCGCCTCGTGGAGGCGCGCGTCGATCGTGCGCGCGATGCGCTCGGCGTCGCGCGCAATGCCGTGGATCATCGTCGACGAGAACGCGTAAAGGAAGTGCAGCCCGACGAAATAGAAGCCCGGCTCTCCGGGCACGATCCCCTTGTCGTGCAGCGGTTCTCCATCGTCGGCGTACCGGCGGCCCGGCAGATCGACCCAGGCGAGCGACGGCTCATAGCCCGTGCACCAGACGACATTCTCGACCTCGAGCACACGGCCGTCGGCGAGCAGCGGGTGGCCGTCCCGCACGCCGGCGACGCGCGGCACGCGCACGACGCCCGCGCGCTCGAGATCCGCCGGCTTCACGCGGATGAGCGGACCGCCCCTCGAGATCATCGCTTCGCGCGCCCGGCGCCCCAGGCGCGTGTCCACCGTCAGGATCCGATGGAACAGGAAGCGGAACAGCACGGGCAGGATGACGCGCGCGGCACGGCTGTCGATGCGGAACGGCACGTGGCCGGGATGCCTGCCGGCGAGCCAGACGCGGTGCGCCGCGGCGAGATCGAGCGCGATATCGGCGCCGGAGTTGCCCGCGCCCACCACGAGCACGCCGCCCGGACGGAGCTGGTCCCCGTTCCGGTACTCGCGCGAATGAATCTGGCGGATGCCAGGCGAGAGGCCGGCCGCGCACGCCGGCAGCCGCGCGGCCTGATAGGTGGCCATGGCGGCCACGACGTGGCGGGCCTCGATCCGGCCGCGGCTGGTCTCGACGAGATAGCGATCCCCGCGGCGCGAGACGCGCTCGACTGTCGTTCCTGTGAACACGGGCAGGTCGAAATGCGCCGCGTAGTGCTCGAGGTAGTCGCCCATCTCGTCCTTGGTCGGGAATCGCGAGGCAGACCCTGGAAACGGCAGGCCGACCAGGCCGTCGTACTTCGCCGGCGTGAACAGCCGCAGCGTGTCCCAGCGCCGACGCCACGAGTCGCCCACGCGGGCGTGGGCGTCGAGGATGGCGAGCGCCCGACCGCGCTGCTGGAGGCAGCGCCCGACCGACAGGCCCGCCTGTCCGCCGCCGACGATCACCACCGGCACACGATCGGGGAGACGACTGCTGCGCACTTGACACCTTGCCTTCCGGCCGATGCGGCCCGGAGACGACTGTATCAACGCGCAGCCCGCGGCGCATCGGAAGAACGCCGCAGTGCGGACCGGAGGTTCCGATGGGTATTTTCGTGCAGACGCCGGGAGAGGAACCGGGGCGGGCTGGAGGCTCGAGGCGCCGGAGCGCCTGACGTCGAACCAGTCGGGCCGGCTGCAGGGGTCAGGAGACGAGGCCGTGCCTGAAAGCGTAGGCGGCGGCCGAGGCGCGTGTCGACAGATCGAGCTTCGTGAAGATGTTGCTGACGTGTCGCGCGACCGTCTTCTCGCTGATGTCGAGCGCGTGCGCGATCTCCCGATTGGTCCCGCCGGCGGCGACCAAGCGCAGGACTTCGGTCTCGCGCGCGGTCAACGCGCCTGCCGGCCTGGAGGGCGCGATGTCGAGCGCGTGCGCGAGCGACCGGGCCTCTGCGAGCGCGGGCGCGGCGCCGCACGCTCGGAACGCGGCCGCGGCGGCGTCCCACTCCAGGCGTGCGCCGTCCACGTCGCCCAGCGCCCGGCAGGCGCGGCCGGCGAGCAGGCGAACGCGCGCGGCCTCGTACGGCGCGTCGAGATCGCGCCAGACATCGAGGGCGCGCCGCAGCGGGGCGACGGCACCGCGGGCGTCGCCGCCAGCGATGCGGATGGCGCCCTCGGCAGCCCATGCCATCGCCTGCAGCACCTCGGACGTGCAGGTGGCCGCGAGCGTTCCGAGCTCGGCGGCGGCGCGGCGCGCCCCGGCCACATCAGCCGCCGCGAGCAGCACGTCGACCGCGCCGGCGAGCACCTCGGCCCGGCGGCGGCCGGTCGAAGGTTCGGCGAGCAGGCGATCGACGGCGGCCCGCGCCGCCTCGGGCCTCCCCTGCTCCAGACGCAGGAGCGCGAGGCCGGGCTGCGGCTGGCGGCCATGGTCGCTCGCCGCACGGTAGGTGCGCTCGGCGGCGTCGACCTCTCCGCGCAGGCGGTGCAGTTCGGCGAGGGCATAGGCGGCGATTCCACGCGGCGCGCGCCGCGCGGCCAACGCGTCGAACGCACGCCGCGCTTCGGCAAGCGCCTCGGTCCATCGTCCGTGCAGGCGGAGGATCTCGGCCCGGTGCGTGAGGCACTCGCCGCGGAACGCCACCAGGCCCGGCTGCGCCTCGCACCAGGCGGCCAGCGCCTCGGTCCACGTCTGCGCGCGGCGGAGATCGAGGAGGTCGAAGCAGGCGGAAATGACGCCGCAATAGACGACGCCCGCGACGATCGGAGTCACTTCGCCCGCCGTCACCGCGACCATCGCCTCGTCGAGCAGCGCCACGCCGTCGGCGCTGCGGCCCTGGCCGATCAGGCTCCGACCGCGGCCCTGCCGGGCGAGCGCCGTCAAGTCGGGATCGCCGAATCGCCCGCCGATGCGTTCGGCGGCCGCGAACCGGCGCTCGGCCCGCGACAGATCGCCGGACGCCGCCCATCCGAGCGCGTCGGGCAGCATGAGGTACCCCTGCTCGACGCACGCCTGCCGGTCGCCGAGCAGACGCCGGGCCCGAGCCGTCCAGCCGGCGGCCCTGGCAAGGTCCCGATCGCCGATCAGCACGAAGGCCATCCAGAACGCGGCGCCGGCCGCGCCGCGCCTGTTGCCGCGCTCGAGCGCGATGGCATGCGCGCGGGCGAGCGCGGCGAGCGCGGCCGGCTCGTCACCCGCGAGATAGGCTTTCATCGCCGCACCATCGAGCCCGGCGGGGCCAGCCGGCTGCACGTGCGAATCTGAGGTCATGCGGTCGGAGTCTATCTCGCCGCACCCTGCGCTCGTCGGGATCTTCGAGGCAGCCGCGCGCGATGCACGACGGCCTGCATCGGCAACATGCGGGCCCGGAAGCCACGAGCCGCTGGAACGGTCGATTGTCCGCGGCCGGCGACGGCATTGCCTTCGCAGTGTTCGACGGCGTGCCGTACCGGGAGCAGATCGTCCATTGGACGTTGAGCCAGGCGGATCGACGGCTGATATGCCTGGAGCGCGCGACCCATGGCGGCTCTGAGTGCCTGATTCTCTATCAAGGCCTGCCGGTCGCGGTCTGCGGCTCGTCGGTTCCGCGGGTCGTGAGGGCATGGGCCCGGCAGGCTCGGCAGTCGTGGGAGTCGGCCGGCTGGCTCAGTGAGGCCACGGACCCCGCAGCAGAGGCCCTGGCAGACCGATAAACGAACGGTGCGAGCGAGAGCGCGCCCGCCCGGCGCGGGCTCCGGCTCAGTTCGAACCAATGACGCTCTTCAGTGAGTCCGCCTGGAAGATGCTGTCCGCGCCAGGCACCTGGTTCGGGATCGCCAGCACGCCGATCGGGATCACGGCGTCGTCGTGCGGGATGAGTGGCGTCGGCGCATCGATGCGGCCCCCGCGCCGGGAGGCGCCGACGGTCCGGGGGCGGATGCTGCCGCCGCCTGCGCGGCTCCCCGCGCTCCCGGTGCCGCGGGATCCAGGAGACCGGCTCTCGACAGCCCGTCGAGCAGCAGGTGGAAATAGACCATGCCCGAGTAGGGCTGCCACTTCCGCGCGGCGCGGATCACGCCGGCGGAATCGAGCGGCTTCGATCGTCCGAGCCATCTGGCCAGGTTGTTCTGCGCGCCGACATCGTCGGACGGGAATACATGGAGACGCCCGAGGCCGCGGAGGAACACGTAGTCCGCCGACCAGCGGCCGACACCGCCGATGGCAAGCAGCCGCTCTCGCACCTCGGCATCGTCTTCACGCTCGAGGTCCTCCAGCGCGATCTCTCCACGATCGACGCCGCGCGCGAGCTGCAGCAGCGCCTTGATCTTCTGGCGGCTGAAGCCGATCGATCGATAGCTCGACGCGCGGTGCCGCACGATGTCGGCCGGCGCAGGAAACGCGTAGTGAATCGCGCCTCCGGCGCCTCGCCCCGCACCCGAAAGCGCGGCCAGCCGGTTGAGGAGCTCCAGCCCGACCACCAGCGAGAGCTGCTGGCAGGCGAACGCGTTCACCAGGGTCTCGAAGATCGTAAGGAGCCTCGGCGGCTTCACCCCTTGGAATCGGGCGGCGATCGGCGCCAGCCTCGGATCGCGCGCCGCGATGTGGTACCACTCGCGGAGGTCGACGTTCGTGCCCAGCAGCCGTTCGATGGAGGTCCGCACCTGGCGGCGTTCCGCCGGCGTGCGGAGCGCCGGCGCGGCCGACACGACCAGACGCGGGTCCGTCATCGAACCTGACTGCCGCACGTCGATCTCGGTCGGCCGTCCGCCGACGACGAGGACGCGGCGATACGAGACGCCGTCCCATCGATCGATCTGATTCCTCGGGCGCCGGCGCAACGCCCACGCCGTGAGGTCAAGGCGAAACGGAGGAACCGGCCGGAGGATCAACGTGAACGCACCATGCGACGGCGCCGGCGCATCTTCGCCTGCAGATAATCGCGAAGTGCCACCGCGTTGTTGTGCACTTCGTCGTGCGCGCTGTATACGAGGGTCACCGAGCCCCGCTGCGCGGCGGAGAGCACGGGTCGCCACACGTCGGGACGCGAGTCGAGCTCGCGGAAGTAGCGGATGCGGAACTCCACCCATTTCGCCGGGTCGTGATCGAACCATTTCCGCAGCGCCGTCGTGGGCGCGACGTCGCGGATCCAGCCGTCCAGGTGGAGCGTCTCACGGGAGACGCCGCGCGGCCACAATCGCTCCACGAGCAGCCGCACGCCGTCGCTGCGCGCCACAGGCTCGTAGGCGCGCTTCAGCTTGATCACCGCAGCGCCCCGGCCGCGCGGCGGCCTGGCGGCGCCGCCGGGTTGCCGCGTCCGCCCGCGGGTGTGCCGCGTCCGCCCGCGGGTGTGCCGCGCCGCGCGGCGGCGGCGGCGCGCCTGCGATCGACGGGCACCAGTTGCCGCTGCGCCCGTTCGTTCCAGGTTCGGACGTCGCCCTGCCTTGGCCGAACGAACAGCCCGGTCGCGTCGCGCGACAACCATCCCTGGCGAATCAGTGCCTGGACGGCGAGGCGGCACGATGACACGTCGACGTCGAGCAGCCGCGCAGCCTGCGTGAGCGAAAGGTTGAGCCTCGGCTGGTCCAGGTATTCCTCGAGCAAACGGCGTTCGAGATCCGCCGACATCTGTACCTCCTGACGCACTCATCGCGCGCGCCGGGGCGCCTTCACGACGAGGGCGTCTGCGCGACCGGCTGCCGCATCAGATGGGCGATCTGGGCCGCCGCGCTGTCGATGGCGCCGCAGACGTGCCGGTGCCTGGCGCGGGCGCGCACCATCGCGGCCGACTCCAGCACGACGTGCGCGTCGCAGCTCGCAGCGTCGGCCGGCGGCTGCCGGCCGGGCTGGCAGGCGATCTCCACGCGTCGAATCAGGCCGGCGTGCCGCGCGAGCGCCGTGAAGAATCGGAACTCGGCATACGCACGCACCTGCAGCGTCGTCGATTCGTCGGACACCACATCGATCACCATGTTGTCCCCGGATGCTGCGGACGGCCAATTCAGTTGCGCTGCCGCACCTGCATTGAAGGCAAGAACTGCGCCATCCATGCCTCATGCAGAGGGCCTGGGAATCGCCGGGCCGGAGTTGCGGGCTGAGCGCCCGGCAATTGCGGACGTTTCGAAACGAAGAGGCGGCCGTTCAGGATGAAATCGAACGCCTCAGGCGATCTCGGCCACGTGGCGTCGCTGTTCCTGCAGCACGTCGCCAAGCGCCATCGCCGCCCCCGCGGCTGCGGCCAGGCCCAGCATCGTGCCGAAGGTGTGCGCCGTACGTGCAGCGCGGGGCAGCCGCGGCGTCCCGGCGGAATCGTGCATCGCCCTGCGTGCGGCGCTCCGGACGAGCATCGTCACGGCCGCGCCGATCATGCCCCAGCCAAGCGTTCGAGCCATGCTGACCTCCGCACCCCGTTGTCCGGCCGCCCGCTCTCCTGCGCCGTCGCATCGAAACGGCCTCGCCCCGCCGCCGTGCGGCCGGCATGCAGAAGGCGGACGTTGCCTTGCGCCCGATTTCCCTCCGGCGCCGCGCGCCGGCCTGGACGGTGCGCGCCCCGCGTTACACCGCCGGCGCGGTGCGCATCGACTGCCGATTCACGAACCGTTCGGCCAGATGCGTCAGCTTCTGGTCGGCGATCCGCTCTTCCTCCAGCGTCTGCTGCAGCAGCCGGGCGGCAGCCGAGAATCCGAGCGTGTCGGCGTAGGCGCGCGCGGTGCCGTAGCCGGCCATCTCGAGGTGTTCGATGCGTTGCGCGGCGGCGATCAGCCATGCATCGCGCACCTGGCGGTCGATGGGTCCCGCCAGCACGCGCTCGCTCTCGGCGACAATCGCCGCAATGGAGGCCGATGTCCCGCGCTTCGGCCGCGCGCCGACCGATCGGAACACCCGCTCGAGCCGTCCGACGTGCGCTTCGGTCTCGTCGCGGTGCTGCGCGAGCGCCTGCGCGAGCTCGGCGTTCCAGGCGCGCGCGCGCATGCTATCCAGCGCGGGCAGCGAGTCGCGCTCGGCACGATAGATGTCGTTCAGGCCGAGGACGAGCAGTTGATGCAGCGTGCGCACGCGCCCGCGCCGATGACGCCACAGCCAGAGGGCGGCGGCGCCTCCGGCGACGGGCAGCGCGGTTCTTGCCGCGCGCGCGGGATTCACCCATCGACGCGGATCGGCCTGCTCGAGCTTGACGCGCAGCCACTCGAGATCGCGGCCGATCGCGGCCCGCCTGGCGCGGATCGATTCGACTAGGACGTCCGGGCTCGCATCCATTGCATGGTCTCCTTGAGCGTCTCGACCGTCCTCGGCATGTGCTGCGCGGCGGCGAGCCGGGCCTGCCCGGCGAAGGCGAGCGCGAGCGTGAGGACCAGCATGACGAGGGTGACAATCGCGAAGCCGGCCCACACCGGCCACGCCGCGCCGTCCGCGATCCCCCACGCGACGGCGGACAGGAGGAGGACGAGGAAGAGGATGCCGCAGACCGCGGCGGTCGCGATCAGAACCGCGCCGGCGGCGACCCGGCGCACTTCATCCCGCGCCTCGGCCTTCGCCAGCGCGATTTCGTCCCGGATCAGATCCTGCGCGTCCTGCAGGGCGCTCTTGATCAGATTCGCAATCGAAGGTTCATAGGTTGCCATCTGGATGTCCTCCGCAAGTTGCGCGCGCTACGACTGCCCGTGGTGGCCGAACAGCACCGCGAGGGCCCCGCCAATCAGCACGCCGGCCCTGACCGACGCGGTCCCCGGCGACCACCCCGGCCGTGGCGCCGCCCCCGGCTGCCGCGCGCCGCGCGCCCGAGCGGCCCCGGCCTGCTCGCGCTCGGCGCGGCTCCCCACGGTCTTCCGGCCGCCGGGCTCGCTGCCGGCCACCCTGCCGTGCGGCGACGCGTGCTCGATCTCCGCGTTCATCTCGGCGCCGGCAATCACGACCAGCGCCGAGATGTAGAGCCACAACAACAGCACCATGACGCCGCCGATGGCTCCGTAGGTCTGGTTGTACGATCCGAAGTTCACGACATAGAAGCGGAACCCCAGAGAGCCGATCAGCCAGAGCGCGGTGGCGAGAACCGAACCGGGCGTGAGGAAGACCCAGTCCTGCTCCAGGTCCGGCGCGAAGTAGTAGACGAAGCCGAACGCGAGCACGACGAGCGTGAACACGATCGGCCACTGCACGATCTCCCACGTCCACTCGAACGCGGCGCCGAGGCCGAAGCGCGACGCGAGCGACGAGGCGAGCTGCGGCCCGGCGATCACAAGGGCAATCGACACGACGATGAAGATCGCGACGCCGAGCGTCAGCAGGATGGCCGTGACACGCGCTCTCAGCCAGGAGCGCTGGTCGGTCCTGTCGTACGCGAGGTTCAGCGCGTCGCCCAGCGCGGCCATGGCCGCCGAGCTGCTCCACAGCGCGACGACGGCGCCGAAGGTCATGATGCCGCCCCGGGGGCCTTCCGACAGGGAGACGAGCTGCTGCCGCACGATGGCGATCACGTCCGGCGGGACCGCCCCGCTCATCTTGTCGGCAAGGCCCGAGATGAGCTCGGGAGTCGCCAGCGTGCCGGCGAGCGCCGTCAGGAAGAGCAGCGATGGGAAGAGCGCGAAGAAGAAGTAATAGGCGAGCTGCGCGGCAAGTCCGAGCCCGTTGTCGGCCAACGTCTCCCTTACCGTCCGCTTCGCCAGCTCACCCATGCCGAGCGAGGTGCGGAAGTAGGCGAACACGTCGCCTCTTCTGCAAGCCTCCGGCCACCTCGAACCCGAAGCGCGTCGATTAGACGGTGAAGACGACGATGAGCGTGGTGACGACCGACATCGCGATGAGCGTCCAACCGAGGGTGCGGAGATGCGAGGGCGCCGGCGGACGAACGGCGATCGCGATCGCCATGAGCAGCCCGGGGGCGGCCGCCGCCATGACGGATGCCGGCACGGCACCGAGCGCCGTTGCGAGAGCGAGCGCCGCCGAGCCCGCCATCGCCACGGCCAGCGCGGCGCTTCGGGTCGACGCGACGCTCGAATCGCCGCCGCGCCGCACGCGCAGGATCACGACGCGCACCGCCAGCGTGCTGGCCACGAAGAGCAGGGCGAAGGGAATGGCCAGCGCGGCGGCCGACGGCAACGGCAGGCCCGCCGCCATCGCGATCGGCACGGCCACGCCGGAGAACGCCAGCGACGCCGCCGTTTCGCCGTACCACGACTTCTCGGCCCCGCGTGCGGCAGCCGCCGCGAGCAGCGCGGCGGGAACGAGCGGTACGAGCAGCGACCAGCGCGCCTGCGGCTCGATCGCCAGCAGCGCGCCGAGACCCGCGACCACCCCGGCCAGGAGCCAGCCCGCGAGCCAGGCCGCCTCGCCGCGGCCGATGTCCCGCTTCGCCCGCGCGCCGCGGAAGCCGAGCATCGCCAGTGCCGGTTCGTGGGCGAGGAAGCCGGCGATCGTCGCGGCCGCGACGAGAACCCCGCCCATCGATGCGCCGGCGACCGCAAACGCGGCAATCAGGGGAAACGAGATCTGGCCGTACGCGCCGTGCTCTTTTGGAAACAGGCCCACCTCATCCTCTCTAGTCGATCCAGGATCGGAAGTCCAGCACGGCAGTGGAGCGCCGTCCGACGGGCGGCGCCACCGGGACGCATGCGGCCGGTGTGCTCACGCGGGCGGTGCCTTCGCGCCGGCACTTGACGGCGTCTCCGCCAGCGGGAGCGCCACCAGGAACGTCGTGCCCGAGCCGATCCGGGAGCGCACGCTCACCGATCCGCCGTGCGCTTCGACCAGGCGCTTCACCGTGGCCAGCCCCAGGCCCAGCCCGGCGATGCCGTCGTGGCTGCCGCGCACGAACGGGCTGAACATGCGCTGCCGCAGCTCGATCGGAATGCCCGGGCCCGAATCCTCCACCTCGATGCAGGCGCCCCCGGCCGAACCCTTCGCGCGCAGCGTCACGCGCCGGACCGGCCGGTTCCCGATGTACTTGATCGCGTTCGAGACCAGGTTCTGCACGATGCTGGTCAGCACGCCGATGCTGCAGGCGACCTCCAGGCCGTCTGGCGATTCGACGGCCAGCTCCACGCCGGATGCCTGCGCCGCCGGCTGCGCATCGGCCGCGACGCTGTGCAGCACGGCGGCCACGCCGCAGCGTGCCCCCGCCTCGGTCGCGCCGGCCGCGCGCGCGAAACGCAACAGCCCTTCGACGAGCTGCTTCACCCGCTGCAGGGCGCCCTGCGCCCGCTCGAGCTGCGCCCGCGCGCCCGCGTCGGCCGAACGCGAAGCGAGCGCCAGGCCGAATCCCACCGTGTCGAGCGGGCTCAGCACGTCGTGCGCGATGCGCCCGGCGAAGGCGTCGAGCTCGGCGACGCGATCGGCGAGCAGCGCGCCGTGCGATCGCAGCAGCCGATCGTGATCGCGCGCCGCGCGGAACGCCACCAGCGCGGTGGCGGCCGCGACCAGCGTTGCCAGGAAGTCGAGCACGATGATGTTCCGCACCGACGTCCGGCGCAGCGTGCGCACATCGCGCGCGAGCTGCTCGGAGGTCCTGACGTCGAACTCCATCGTCGCGAGCATCGTGCGGCTCGAGACATCGAATGCGGGATCGAGCCGTGTGTCGAGCAGCCGGGCCGCGGCGGCGCGGTCGCCGCGGTCGAGCGCCTGCAGCGTGTCGTTCGCCGACGCCTCGGCCCGGTCGAGGTCGCCCCGCAGCGCCGTCCACAGCTCGTCCTCCCCCGCGAGCGGCGTAATCTGCAGGTACTGTCCGATGTCCTCGTCGAGATCCTGCAGCAGGTCGCGCGCCTGCTTCAGCGCTGCAGGAGATGCGCCGATGGTCACCCCGTCGTAGATCAGCCGGCGCAGCCGCTGCATGGCGACGCCGGCGCGTCCCAGGTACTCGATGCTGGGAATCGCGTTGGATGCCATCGTGGACGACAGCGTGTCGAGCGTGCTGAGGCGCCACTGGCTGTACGCCGTGGCGCCGACGAAGGAGACGACAGTGAGCACGGAACCGATGGCGAACGCCGACTGATAGCGGGCCAGACGTGCCATGCTGCCTCGGGAGCTTCGGAAAGGCAGATCATAATACGCGCGCTCGCGAGGCCGGGGCTTCCGGCGTTCGGCGCCTTCGGCGATGGTTCAGCCTGCACGCAGACTGCGGACGAGATTCCAGAATCCGACGACGATGCCGGCGATGAGCCCGGCAATCAGGAACCAGGGCGACGTGCCCGCCCACCGGTCCACCGCATAGCCGATGCCGCCCAGCAGGAGGATCGCCCCGATGAGCGCGTAGGCCGCCATGATGCGCGGCTCGCTCTGGTCGAGCGATTCCTGCAGCGCCTCGTTCGCCCCGCCGCCCGGCAGCTCCTGTTTCCCTTCCCCGGTGCTCGTGTTCGATCGGCCCATGCCTCACCTTCTCCATTGTACGGATCATCTTTCGAGCCATGCCGATCCGGCCGTGCAACGGCGGCTCGGCCGCCGTGGACCGACTCTATCAGATCCTCCTGCCCGGCTCGGATGCGCCAGCGCTGCCGCGCTGACGGAGAGGCCTCTTGCAGGACGTGGGCGAGGTCTCGGATAGTGAGGAGCGGAGGTGTGCGATGGCCGAGACGCCAACGCTGCGGCGCGGCGACGAGGTTCCGCATCTGGAGGTGCAGACGATCGACGGCGGGCTCTTCCGCTATGCGGCCATCTGGCAGCGGCGCAATCTCGTGCTCCTCGCCCTGCCCCAGGCCGATGGAGACGAGGACTACGTCGGCAACGTGCGGGCGCGCGCGCACGACTTCGACGCGCACAACAGCGCCTGCGTGATCACGCGGCAGCCGGTGCCGGGGCTGCCGGCGCCAGGCGCGCTCGTCGCCGATCGATGGGGCGAGATCGTCTACGTGGCGACCTCCCCGCAGGTCGCCGGCCTGCCCCCGCCGCAGGCCCTGCTGGACTGGGCAGAACACCTCGAACACCGGTGCCCCGAGTGCGAGGGCGAGTCCCGGTGAACGCCGGCCGCCGACGTATCATGAAGCGGCCCGCGCCATGTTCCTGGTCGACCGCCTCGTTCTTCTCGCAGCAGTACTCCTGCTGATCGGCACCGTCTCGAGCAAGCTCTCGGCGCGGCTCGGCCTGCCGGTGCTGGTGGCTCTGGTCGCCATCGGGATGCTCGCCGGCGAGAACGGCATCGGCATCGCCTTCGACAACTTCGTCGTCGCGCACGCGGTCGGCACGGTCGCGCTCGCCATCATCCTCTTCGACGGCGGGCTGCAGACGCGCGCGTCCGCGCTGCGTGAGGTCTGGAAGCCTTCGCTGCTGCTGGCCACGATTGGCGTGCTCGTCACGGCCGCCATCACCGGAGTGGCCGCCGCCTGGATCTTCGATCTGCCGCTGGTCCCCGGCCTGCTGCTCGGCAGCATCGTCGCGTCGACCGACGCCGCGGCGGTGTTCTCGGTCCTGCGCTCGCAGGGCGTGCACCTGCGCGAGCGGGTCTCCGCGACGCTCGAGATCGAGAGCGGATCGAACGACCCGATGGCGGTGCTCCTGACGATCGGCTTCCTGGAAGTGCTCACCGGCCAGATGACGCTCGGCGCGGGCATGGTCGGCCTGTTCGCGCGGCAGATGGGCATCGGCGCGCTCGCGGGCCTCGGCTGCGGATGGGCGGCCGTGCGGCTGATCAACCGCATCAACCTGGCGACGCCCGGCCTGTACCCCGTGCTGGCACTGGCATGCGGCCTCTCGGCGTTCGGCGCTGCCGCGCTGTTTGGCGGCAGCGGCTTCCTCGCGATCTACATCGCGGGGATCGTCGTCGGCAACAGCCGCATCGTGTTTCAGAGCGGCACGTTCAGGTTCATGGACGGCCTGGCCTGGATCGGCCAGATCACGATGTTCGTCGCGCTCGGCCTGCTGAGCACGCCGGCGGATCTGGCGCAGGTGGCCGGGCCCTCGCTCCTGCTCGCAGCCATCCAGATCCTGATCGCGCGGCCGCTTGCCGTCGTGCCGCTGCTGCTGCCCTTCGGTTTCACGGTGCGCGAGCAGATTCTGATCTCGTGGGTCGGGCTCAAGGGCGCGGTGCCCATCGTCCTCGCGACCTTCCCGTTGATGTTCGGCATTCCCGAGGCGCGGCTGCTCTTCAACGTCGTGTTCTTCGTCGTGCTCGTCTCGGCGACGCTCCAGGGGTGGACGCTGCCGCCGGTGGCAACGCGCCTCGGGCTGCAGGAGGCCGCCAGCCCCGCGCCGCCCGCGGTGCTGGAACTGCTGGCGCTGCGCAACCTGAATGCGGAGATCATCGCCTACACGATCGCGCCGACCGCGGCGGCGGCCGGCCGCACGCTGCGGGAGCTGCGCATGCCGGAAGGCGCCCTGGTCGGGCTCGTCTCGCGCGACGGCCGGTTGATCGCGCCGCGCGGCAGCACCCGGCTCGAGCCGGGCGACTATCTCTTCGTGATCGCCCAGACCGCAGCGCGCGCGGGCGTGGAGAAGGTATTCAGCGCGCCGGCAACGGGAGCCTCAGGATGAGAGGCCGTACCGCTTCATCTTCCGCCAGAGCGTGACCGTGCTGATGTTGAGCGCCTCGGCCGCCCTGCGGCGGTTGCCGCCGAAGCGCTCGAGCGCACGCTCGATCGAAGTTCGCTCCTGCGCCTGCAGATCGAGCGTCTCTTCTCCGCCGCGGGGCCGGCGGGGCTTCTGGGTCACCTCGGGCGGCAGATCGCGCAGCCGGAGGCTGGGGCTGTTGGCGAGGATCACCGCCCGCTCCACGGCGTGCTCCAGTTCGCGCACGTTGCCCGGCCATCGATAGCTCATGAGCGCCGACATCGCGTCGGCGGAGACGGCGCGCACGTCCTTCTTCATCCGCGCCGCCGCCCGGATCATGAACTGGTGGGCCAGCGGCGGAATGTCCTCGCGGCGATCGCGCAGCGGCGGCACCGTGATGACGAAGGCGCCGAGGCGGAAGTAGAGGTCTTCGCGGAAGGTCCCCCCCTCCACCGCCGCGCGCAGGTCGCGGTTGGTCGCCGCGATCACCCGGGCGTTCACCTTGAGGCCGCGCTCGGCGCCGACGCGACGGATCTCGCGCTCCTGCAGCGCGCGCAGCAGCTTGGCCTGCACCGTCGGCGCCATCTCGCCGATCTCGTCGAGAAAGATCGTGCCGCTGCCCGCCACCTCGAACAGGCCCGCCTTGTCGCGCACGGCGCCGGTGAACGCGCCGCGCACGTGGCCGAACAGCTCGGATTCGAGGAGCGTCTCGGTCAGCGCGGCGCAGTTGATGCTCACCAGCGGCGCGCCGGCACGCGGGCTCTGATCGTGAATCAGCCGGACGACGAACTCCTTGCCCGTGCCGCTCTCGCCGTGCACGAGCACCGTCGTGTCGAGCGGCGCGACGCGGGCCGCCAGTTCCAGCGCCTCCTGCATCGCCGGGCTTCCAGCCACGAAGTGCCTGGCGGCCGCGTGGCGGGCGACCCGTTCCCGCAGCAGGTTCAGCTCGCGCTCGCGGCGTTCGAGCAGCCGTTCCCGCCGATCGAGGTCCTTCACGCGCCGGCCGACCGCCTCGCGGAGCCGCTCCACCTCCTGCCCGACGCCGGCCGCCTGGAAATCGGTCCGGATCGCCTCGATCTCGCCGCCCCAGCCGCGCGCGTCGCGTCCGATCGCCACGCAGTGCGAGGCGCCCTGGCCCGCGCAGGAGGTCTCGCGGAAGTAGATCTCCTTCCCCATGCACGCGCTGACGAAGCCGCTCGAGTAGCCGACCAGCGACCAGCACACCGGGGCCTCGCTCGTCCCGTAGTGGTGCAGGTGCTGCTCGGCCTCGTACGAGTCGTACCAGGCCACTTCCTCCTCGAACCGGCCCGTCCGATCGTCGTAGTCGATCCGGCGCACGTCGGCCCGCACGATGCCCTCGAGCGTGTGCAGCATCGCGCCGTCGCGCAGGCCGTCGATCGGGCTGCTCCAGCCCGATCGCGCGCGCAGGTTCACAGCGTCGTGGTAGCCGTCGGCAAAGCCGAATCGAAGCAGCAGACGGCGCGCGGTCTCCAGACCCAGCGTGTCGGCCAGTTCCTTCCGCAGCAGGCCCATGGCCGCCGCGCTCAGGATGACGACCCGCTGCTCGTGCAGACGGATCGTGCCCCGATCGGGTCGGAATTCCAGCAGTTCGGCGAGGTGGCGATCGTGGCGGCCCGACATCGACGCGATCCTGTCAGCCGCCGGCGCCGAACAGCCACCGCAGGATCTCGAGAAGCCCGCGAACGGCGAGCACGATCGGCAGCCCGATCAGCAGGATGGCGAACGGCGCGGCCAGCACGACCGCGGCCCCGCCGGCAAATGCGGCGGCGCCGCGCACGAAGCCGTTCGACCTGCCGGCCGCCGCCGGGTCGTGCCGCGACGAGCCGTTCGCCGCCACCATGCCTGTCTGCAGCATGACCTCCCCGCCGTGCTCCGACGGCCGCGCCTCCGGTGGTCCGCCGCGCCGAGCGGCAACGGACCACCCGGGCGGCCCGTCCACGCTGATCGAGGACCACCTCGCGGGCGGGGGCATCCCGGCGGCGTTGCTCGGCGCTCGAATATTCCCGATATGCTCGCCCCTCGCGCCTTGCCATCCGGGCGCCGCGCTCCGCGATCTGGCCCTCGATCAGCGTGGACGGGCCACTAGAATCTCATGGTTCGCAACCCCCCGCACGATCGTACTACGCGGCCTTCCGCCGCGCCGCCTCCCTGGCCCGCGCCTGCAGGAACGTCAGCGCGCCGGCGCGCTCGCCGAAAATCTCGACGGCTTCGCGCCAGAGCGCCGGCGCCTCGACGTGGGGACACTCCTCCCCGCACGCATCGTCCGCCTTCGCGGCACGGAGGCGCCGTTCGTGGGCGACCATCGCGTCGTGCCACGCCGAGAGACGCGCGCACAGGGCGGCCGCATTGGCCGTCCCGATGGCGGAACCGATCATCAAGTACGGATTCATGTCACACCCACCCTCTTTCGCGGCACGCGCGCGCGACGCGCTCGACCGCAATCAGATATGCCGCGTCGCGCAGCGGGACCCGGTCGCGTGAGGCCCGCTCGTGGACGTCGGCGAAGGCCGCCGTCATGAGCGCGTCGACCCGCCGCAGCACGTCCTGGCGCTCCCAGTAGAAGTTGGACTGGCCCTGTACCTGCTCGAAGTAGCTGCACGCGACGCCGCCGGCGTTTGCAACGATGTCGGGGACCAGCAGGACGCCCCGGTCCTCGATCAGCCGGCCGGCATCGGCCGCGGTCGGTCCGTTGGCCGCCTCTACGACAAGACGCACGCGGCCGTGGATCCGCGGGGCGTTCCCCAGCGTGATCTGCCCTTCCAGCGCCGCCGGCACCAGGACGTCCACCTCCTGCTCGATCCATGCGGATCCCGGCAGCACCTCGTAGCCCAGATCGGCCGCCGCACGGCGATCGATGGTCCCGAAGCGATTGGCGATCGCCGACAGCTGTTCGGGATCGACGCCCGACGGCTTGCGGAACGTGTAGGCCTGGCGATCCTCGGCGTCCCACGACGACACGGCGACGACGGTGGCGCCGAAGCCAGCGAGCCGCCGCGCCGCGTGCTGCGCGACGTTGCCGAATCCCTGGATGGACGCGGTGGCGCCGCGCGGATCGAGGCCGAGCCGGCCGAGCGCTTCGAGCAGCACGGCAACGACCCCGTAGCCGGTCGCTTCCGCGCGGCCCGGCGATCCGCCGATGCCGACCGGCTTGCCCGTGATGGAGGCCGGCACCCGTGCCCCGACCATCGTTTCGTATTCGTCGAGCATCCAGAGCATGTGCTGGGCCGACGACATCACGTCGGGCGCGGGCACGTCGACCGCGGGCCCGAGATTGCGCGCCATCTGGCGGATCCACCCCCGGCACAGACGTTCCTGCTCGCCAAGGCTCAGCCGCCGCGGGTCGCAGACGATCGCGCCTTTCGCGCCTCCGAGCGGAAGCCCCGCAATCGCGCATTTCCACGTCATCAGCATCGCGAGGGCGCGTACGTCGCCGGCGTCGGCCGACGGGTGGAAGCGGATGCCCCCCTTGAACGGGCCGCGCGCGTCGTTGTGCTGAACGCGTAGGCCCTCGAATACCGCAGTCGTCCCGTCGTCCATGCGGACGGGTACCGATACCCGGAGCTCGCGCAGCGGCGACCGCAGCAGTCCGGCCGTGCCGGCGTCCAGCCCCAGTGCCCGCGCGGCGCGATCGAACTGCTCCAGCGCCTCCGACAGCGGCGTGCGCGCGGCGCCGGCGGCCGGGGGTTCCAGTGTGCTCAGAGAACCATTCACGATGATCTTCTCCTCGAAGCTGCCCGTGTCAGCCGGATCGTGCTCGCCGGACCGGTTGAATCGGGGTGGTTTGGCTTACGGACGGGGCGGCTAGGTGGCGTCGTCGACGCGCGTTGTCAGCGCGATCCGCGACGCCCATTGGAGGCGGTCCGAGCGGATCACGCCTGCGATGCCCCCGTGATCGGGGCGGGCGCGGAACGTGCGGGAACCGGCAGGCATGGCACTCGCGCGGCGCGCCGGCATCGGCGCGGCCGCGTTCGCCGGTCTACAGAGCAAACTGCGGGCCGTCGAGATTCTCCGAAGAATGCGGGACTTGCGGGAGCGGCGACATTTCAGTCTGAGAGGAACATTTCACTCTGAAAGCAATGGCGCGAGCGTCGCCAGTCGCTCTAGACGAGCCAGTGCAGCAGCAGGCTCGCCATCCACAGGAAGACGGTGAAGCCGACCACGTCCTGAAACGCCGTCTCGAACGGCCCGGCGGTGACCGCGGGATCGAAGCCGAGGCGCTTGGACAGCATCGGGATGATCGTGCCCATCAAGCCGGCCGCGAGGATCGCGCAGGTCATCGCCGCGCCGACGACCAGGCCGAACGGGTAGCGGCTGGACCAGACGATACCGACCATCGCGAGAATGGCGCCCGCCGTGGCGGCAATGGTCAGGGCGGTCAGCAGCTCGCGGCGGACGGTGTGCGCCCACTTGTCGAGCGACACATGGCCGGTGTCGAGGCCGCGCACGACGATGGCGGCCGCCTGCAGCCCCACGTTGCCCGATACGGCCGAGATCACCGGCATGAAGGAGGCCAGCAGGATCACTTCGCGCAGCACGGCATCGAAGCGCGCGATGATCGCACCGGCGCCCAGCTCGATCGCCATCGTCCCGAGCAGCCACGGCAGCCGGAGCCGCGCGATCTGCACCGGCGTCCGACGATCCATCTCCGCGGCGGCGGAGCCGACCAGCGTGGTGTAGTCCTCCTCGAACTCCTCGGTCAGCACGTCGAGGACGTCGTCGATCGTGACGATGCCCAGCAGCTTCTGCCGCGCATCGACCACCGGCACGGCCAGCAGATCGTAGCGTCCGATCAGCCGCGCGACCTGCTGCTGATCCATCTCGGGAGCGACGGTGACGACATCGCGGTGCATGATCGCGTCGACCGACGCCTGCGAGCGGCTGATCAGCAGCTCGCGGATGCTGCACACGCCCACGAGCCTGCCTTCGCCGTCGACGACGTAGACCGTGTTGATCGTCTCGACATCCGGTGCGACGACGCGAAGGTACTCGAAGGTCCGCCCGACGCTGGTGCCCTGCGGCACCGCCGGCACGCTCGTCGTCATCAGCCGGCCGGCCGTCTGCTCCGGGTAGTCCAGCAGCCGCTCGACAGCGCGCGCGTCGGCAGGCGCGACCAGCGTCAGGATCCGCTCGCCGTCCTCGCCGGCCGCCGAGACGACCTGCGCCACGTCGTCCACGGGAAGCCGGCGCAGCAGGTTGGCGAGACGCCGCAGCGGGGTGACGGCCAGGAAGTGGCGCCTGGTCGATTCGGCCACCTGCACGAGGACCTCTGCGGCGCGGTCGTCGTCCACCAGCCCGAACACGCGTTCGGCCTCGGGCAGCGTCAGTTCGTCGAGAATGAACGCGATGTCGGGGGCGTGCAGATCGCGTACGAGCGACGCGAGCGCGTCGAGGTCGATCGCGCCGGCGTGCTGGCCGAGCGCCGACCGGATCTCCAGGATGACTGTCTCGAGCACAGCTCCACCTTTGACGAGATGCGGAAGTCGGGAAGCGAAGGGAGAGCTGGCGGGAAGAACGCGCGTCCCCAGCGCCCCGGCGGCCGGACGGCCCGCCGGACGAGGGCGGTCAGACGGCGGACGCCCTCGCAGGATTGGCCGGTTCAGCCACGAACACGCAGCACCTACTGCCGTCGTCGGTCATCAACACGATTCCCGCACTGATGGTAACGCCGGATGTGGAGATCCGTCCACACGGATCCGAGCCGCGGATCCGAGCCAGCCGCGTGCTGATTCTGCGGCGCGCGCGACGGCGCGGCGGCGCCAGGAGGGCAGGCCGTGCGATGGAGCAGGTCGCGCCTCAGCTCACCGGGTTGGGCGGCGCAAGCCGCCGCAGTTCCGGCGCCGCGAGGCGCGGGCCCTGGTAGGCGGAGACCTCGCCGAAGCGCTGGTGCGCCTCCCAATCCGCCCGCGCCCGTCGGATCTCGGCGGGGGTGCGCGCGACGAAGTTCCACCACATCAGGACCGTTTCGGGAAAAGGCGGACCGCCGATCAAGAGCACACGCGCGCCTTCGCGGCTCGCCGCCTCGAGCGTGGAGCGTCCCGCGCCCAGGTAATAGAGGACGCGATGGTCGAGCGGGTGCGCGTCGAGCGCGCAGTCGCCGTCCAGCATCAGGACGCCGTGCTCGAAGTCGGTCCGCAGCGGGAGATCGAGCCTGCCGCCGCGATGTACCCGCAGCTCTGCCCCGACGAGATCCGAGAAGTGCGCCGCCGGCGAGCGCGTGTCGCCGAGCGAACCGGAGAAGACGGCCGCCTGGCCGCCGGCCGCCTCCCCGAGCGGAACGTCCGGCACGTGCTGAAAGGCCGGAGCGCGATGGCGGTCGCGATCCGGCAGCGCGGCCCACAACTGCACGCCGTTCAACCGTCCGGTGTTCTGGCGCGGCGTCCGCTCCGCGTGGGCGATCGCGTGGCCGGCCGTCATGACGTTCACACCGTTGGGCCGCAGCACCGCGTGATGCTGCAGGCTGTCGTCGTGCACCACTTCGCCGTCGAGCAGCCACGTCACCGTCTGCAGGCCGATGTGCGGGTGCGGTGCGACGTCCATCGGCGTGCCGGCGGCAAAGGTGAGCGGACCGAAGCGATCCAGGAAGCACCAGGGACCGATCAGCCGGCGGCCTCTCACCGGCAGGACGCGCTGGACCGCGAGCGCACCGAGCGCGACCTCCCTGGCAGCGTAGGGTTCGAACTGCGGCTGCGAGGCGCCGAGCGCGGCGCAGGCTTCGGCGGCGACGTGCGATTCAGCCATGGCGCGAGGACAAGCGGCTGTCCGGATCATGCCACAGGCGGCGGGCCGGCATCGCTGGACGCCAGCCGTTCCGCGCGGGGCGATCTGGCGGCGCCACGCGAAGCGCGCGCATGGTCGCGCTTTGCCCGCGGGGCGCCTCGACGCCCTCGGTGCGACGCTGATGTGTCATCACGGGCTGCCGGCCGTCCAGCTCCCGATCCCGCGCGCCGGCTGAGCCGGCCTCGGTCTGTCCGCCGTCTCCGGCGGGCGGGGGCCGGAAACCGGGCGTGGCCTCCGCCGGCAGGCGCAGCGACCGCGCCCGAAGGATGTCGTCGCTCGCCGCAATCCGAGAGTCGACCAGCGGGTGCGGCAGGACGCCGAAGCCGACGAGCGCGAAGACGAGCGCTGCGAACGTCCAGGCTTCGCGCCGCGCCAGCCCGAGCCGGAGCCCCGCGTGCGCCAGCGTCTCCGCGCGGCCGCAGAACAGCGAGAAGTACATGCGGAGGACCGCGAGCCCGGTGAGCGCTGACGCGAGGACCACCGCGAAGCCCAGGACGGGAAAGGCCTCGACCGCGCCGTCGACGAGCAGTTCCTGGCCGACGAATCCGAGGGTGCCCGGGAAGCCGGTGCAGGCGAGCCCCATCGCCAGGAAGCTGATGGCCAGCACCGGCATCCGCGCGTACCCGCCGTGAAACGTCGTCAGATCCAGGCGCCCGCGGCGCGCTTCGAGCACGAGGACGCACCGCGCCAGCCCGGCGAACGCCAGCCCGGCCGACAGCCACAGGACCAGTCCGCCGGTCAGCGCCCGCTCGCTCGTGCAGTCGAGTCCCGCCATCACGAGCGCGGACTGGCTGATGAACAGATAGCCGCACGCCCGGCGCGCGCTGGCCTGGACGAGCGCGAGCGCCGCGCCGTACACCGCCGTGCCCAGCGCGAGCAGGGCGATGAGACGCAGCAGGCCGGCCGATGCGTGCGGCACGATCAGCACGACGGTGACGTAGGCGCCGAGTTGCGGCGCGCTGAACAGGATGGCGGGACCGAGGCGCCCGTGATCGAAGACCTCGGGGACCCACGCATGGAACGGCACGATGCCCTTGCGCACGAGCGCGGCGCCGGCGAGCAGCCAGACGCCCAGCGCTTCGAGCCGCGCGCTGCGGGCGCCGGGTCCGATGAGCAGCACGACGCCGAGGGCGAACAGGAGCGTCGAGAAGCCCAGATACGCGGCGGCGATCCGGCGTTGATGCCGGTGCGAGGGATCGCCCAGCGCGGACAGGAACGTCCAGATCGAGGCGAGCCACAGCACCAGCAGCGCGACGGCGCTCTCGGTGAGGAACGCGGCGAGCGTGACCAGCGTCGCAACGGCCGTCCGGCGGAGCTGGGCCCGATCGAGCGCCGCCCGCGGCGTCACCGCCACGGTGAGCAGCCACAGCCCGGCGGCAAAGGGCAGGAGCACGGCGGACAGCGCGTCGATGCGCACGAGCGCTTCGGCGCCGGAGGCCCAGCCCAGCACGTCGGTCCGCACCGAGAACGCGCGCAGCGGCGGCGAGACCGCCACCACGAGGGCGGCCGCCAGCATCGCAGCCGCCGAGATCACCATCAAGCGCCGGAGGCGGTCGAGCGTCAGGGGCAGATACGATGCGACCGCTGAGGCGAGCGGCAGCGCGATCAGCAGGCCGATCCACGCGCGGGGATCAGTCATCGCGACTCTCCGCCTCGAACGCCATCGGCTGCCCCGCCGACATCGGCGCGCCGCAGAGCCATCGATCCAGGCTGGTCAGTCTCCGCGCCGTCCGCTCGAACGGCTGCACGACGGCGCGCTCCAGGATGCTGTCGAGGAATCCGCGTTCGAGCACGGCGAGGAACAGTCGCCGCCGCACCGATTCGGGGGCGAGCGTCTCGAGCAGTCCCCCGGACCGCGCCGGACGGTCGCCGATGGCGTCTTCCATGCCGTGCAGATCGTGCAGGACGTTTGGCGCGCTCAGGAACTGCAGCAGCCGGAAGCAGGCGTGCCCGACCATGTGCACGAAGGCCAGCGTGGTCCACCCGCACGCGATCTCGGCGATGATGAGGCCGACCTGCGTGAGCGAGGCATAGGCGAGCGACGACTTCACGTCGCTCTGCACGCGGGTCGTGAGGCCGGCGAATACGGCGGTCGCGCCGCCGAGCGCGCCGGCCAGCAGTGCCGCCGCGGGAGCATGCGCGAGCAGGGGCGCCGAACGCAGCAGCAGGAAGCACCCGGCGTGGATCGAGAGCGACCCGTAGTAGACCGCGCTCGACGGCGTCGGCCCTTCCATGGCGCGCGGCAGCCATCCCGAGAACGGGAGCAGCGCGCTCTTGCCGGCGACCGCCACGATGAGCAGCACGGCGATCAGCGTGGCGTTTCCCTGCGTGAGCGCGACCGCCGACGCCGCGCCCGCGCCGCCGAACAGCAGCGCGAGGCTGTCGGTGCCCGCCGCGTGCCGCAGCAGCACCGCCGCCGACAGCATCGCCGCGTCGCTGATCCGGTAGACCGAGAACACGCGAAGCGCGTTGGACACCGGCGCCGGCCGCTCGTGGAAGAAGGCGACCAGCAGCGCCGAGCTGAGCCCCACGAATTCCCAGCCGATGAAGAGCACCTCGACGTTCCCGGCCAGCGCCACAAACAGCATGCCGGTCACGAACATGGCCAGGAGCACGAAGTAGCGGCTGTAGCCGGGCTCGCGGTGCAGGTAGCGGTTCGAGAACGCCGAGACCACACCGGCGATCGCGGCCGACAGCGCGGCGAACGCCAGCGAGAGAGGGTCGACGAGGAGTTCGAGGGCGATGCCGCCGTCGCCTCCGCCGGACCGCGCTCCGTAAGAGAGGAGGCGGGCGCCGGCGGAGGTCGCACCGTGCACGACGAGCGCCGCCAGCAACGCCGCGCACGACAGCGTCAGCATGCTCGCTGCGAGCGGCCCGGTCCAGCGCTCTCCCAGCGGCCGGTTCAGGACGGACGCGCCGCCGAGCACGACGAGCAGGACCAGCGGCGCGCCGATGCCCGCGAGCACGAGGCCGGCCAGCGGCGAGGTCATCATACGGCCTGCACCTCAATCGCGCGCCTCGACGGCGCGCCTGCCGACGCGGCCACGATGGCGACCGGCGCCAGGAATCCCCGCTTGCCCTGGTACCAGGTCGCCGAGTCGCCGGCGACGGCGGGCAGCGGGTGCTGCGGCGCATGCCGCACGAAGCCGTCGGGCCGCAGTTCCCAGAGCGCATCGGAGCGCACGTCGAGACACGCGAGCCAGATCCAGCGGTTGCGCACGAGCCGGTCGAGCGCCGGGTTGTCCGATACGACGCGCCAGAGCCGCTCGGGCGCGCCTTCCACGACGATGGCCAGTCGCGCGGGCTCGTGGACCTCGACCATCTGCCACGGCAGACCGGTCCGCAGATCGCTCTGCGCGCCGTCCATCACGCCGAGCAGCGACGTCACGTTGTGCGGCAGCTTCGTCCCCGACCCGTAGCCTGATGGGTCGACGTAGCTGAAGTAGTACTCGAGGCTGATCCCGGCGACCACCGGCACGGCCGCCGCGAGCGTGCGCGAGAGGATCGCGCCGTCCGCGTCCTGCGTGGGATCGTACGACACCAGAAACGCGCGCCGATCGAGGAACAGCCCGCGCGTGCGCGCGCGGCGGCCGACGACGCAGAAGGCGTTGGTGGCGTGTCCGTATTCGGGGCGGGGCTGCGCCAGGTCGGCGGCGCGCCCCTGCACATGGGCCAGGGCGGCGGCCGGCGGATACCATCCAGGCACCGGGTCGAACCGCCGGCAGCGTTCGTGCGCCTCGCGGCGGCGCGCGGCGCCCACCGCGTCCTTCGCCCGCGCGAAGAGCGGCCGGACGACCTCCGGCACGAGATCCTCGTCGAAGAAGTCGACCGTGTTGTCGCAGGTGTTGCGCTGCCCGCCCACGAACCAGGTGGCTGCGTCGACACGCAGCCCCTCCTCTGCCAGCAGCTCGCGCACGCGCGGATCGTTCGCCATCTGCGCGAACGCGCGCGCGTTGGGCCCGCCGCGCCCGCCGCCGCAGGCGCCGCAGTCGTGCGCCGACTCGTGCGGGTTGTTGAGGCTGACCGAGCCGTGACCCAGCACGAGCACGAGCGGCGACAGCCGCGGGCTGATGCCGATGTCGACGAGCACGCCGCGCACGATATCGGCCATCTCGCGCACGGTGAAGCCGTTGTGCACGCCGATCGGAGGGGGCAGGCCGCGGCGATCGAGCTGGAGCCGCGTGCCGCCGGCCGCCGCCGGCGCCACGCGCACGCGTGAGAAGAGCCACGGGAAGACCACGCGCAGGATCAGCGGCACCAGCGCGAGCCAGCCGAACATCGTCATCAGCAGCGCCCCGCGGACCGGGAGGCGGCTGCCGAGATGCACGTTGTAGCCGAGAAAGCCGGCGGCGCGGCGCTGCAGGCGCCGCGAGCGGCCCGCCAGACGGTCCCGATCGGGTTCGACCTCGGCGACGAAATGCACGGGCCGGATCGCCACCGGACACAACGGGCGCGGATGCGCGTCGGACGCGCCCTGATGGTACATGGCGACGTTGAAGAAGCCGGCCGTGCCGAAGGTTTCGCACGCCGGCTCGATCTCCTCCAGGTGCCGCCGGAACGATTCCTCGCGCTCGTCGAGGCAGAAGATCGCCTGGAAGACCGGCCGCTCGGGAGGCGCCGGCGGCGTGTGGAGGGCCAGCGCGTCGTACAGGCGATGGCGGATCGTGCGCTCGAAGGCCTGGTGCAGAATCCGGCGGCGCCGTACTTCGTCGAGATCGCTCAGTTCCGCTTCGAGCTCGCCGATCTGTCCCGGCGTCCATTGTCCGACCAGCGACGCGTCGACGCCGCGCAACTGCGCCAGATGGAACAGCGTCCACGCGCGCTCGGCCGCCGTGGGGGGCGAAGCGACCGGTCGCCTGCCGCGCAGCGCGGCGCGCAGCGCAGCCGGCGGCCCGGACAGCGACAGACGGCGCATCGCCTCGTCGACCGCCGCCCGCTCGAGCAGGAGCCGGGACGCCAGGTAGCCGCGCAGCGTCACCATGATGTCGCGCGCAGGCACGCGGTCGGGGCGCTCCTCGATCTGCCGGACGATCCCGGCCCACCCGCGCAGCGCCAGCAGTTCGGCGCCCAGGCACTCCCGCCATTCGCCTTCCGGCACGCCGAGGGCGGCCAGGGAGTGGGCGATCGACGCCAGCGCGTCGCGTCCCTCGGCGCGATCGTCCGCAACGATGCGCGGGAGCGTCCGCGCCCAGGCACCGCACTGCGAGGCGAGCGGGGTGCCGTAGAGCTCCAGGAAGCACCCATGGATGCCGCGATCGCGGCCCGGCATCGCCCAGTGCGCGAGCCCTTGATCCAGATAGCCGGCCAGGAACCGGATGAGCGGCGGATGGATCCAGTCGTCCACGTCCAGGCCGTACGCGATGCGCAGCCAATCGCGGTGCCGCACCGGCGGCGCGGGATCGGGCGCTCGCGGCGGATCGCCGGCGCGATCGATCGCCTCCAGGCAGGCGCGCCAGAGCCGCCGGACGACCCGGCGCTCTTCGCCGGCGGGATCGTCCACCTGCTCGACCAGCGCGGCGAGCGCCGCGCGCGCGTCGGCGGGCAGGTCGGTGCGGAAGCGCGACAGCGCCGGGGTCTCTTCGAGGATCCACGACAGCTCGCGGCCGGCGGCGAAGGGAATGCCGTGCAGGACGACGGCCTGCCACAGCGCGAGGCGCCCTCCGAGGCCGGCGACGTCCTCGGCGCCGCGCGGGCCCAGCTGCGCCTCGAGCAGAGCGGCGACGTCGCGCGCGAGAATCCGGCCGGAGGCCAGCTTCCCGCGGTAGCGCGATTCGGCGAGGTAGGGCTCCCGGTCCAGGCGCCGGGCGGCCTCCTCGACCGCCTGCTCGAAGGGCAGGTGCTCGAACGCGTGCAGCGTGTTGTGATGGATGAAGATGCTGATCGGCCCCTGGGCGGGCAGCAGCTGCGCCAGGTCGTCGATCGTGCGCCCCAGGGACGGACCGGGGTCGCCGGGGAGGGAACGCTCGCGCATCTGAACGGAAGACAGATTATAGCAATATTCGCATATAATTGTCTCCGTGCCTCAGCTGCCGCGCCCGCGCCGGGCCGCCGCCGCGCCGCCGTCCGCCGGCGAGCTCCAGCGGTTCAAGGCCGGCTTCTTCCGCGCGCTCGCCCACCCGACCCGCATCCGCATCCTCGAAATCCTGGTGCGGGGCGGGCGCACCGTGCAGGAGCTGCAGGACGCGCTCGCGCTCGGGCAGCCGCTGGTCTCGCAGCAGCTCGCCGTGCTGCGCCATCAGGGCATCGCCGTCGCGCGCAAGGAAGGCCTGTCGGTGCGTTACGTCGTGCGCGACCCGCTGGTCGGCGATCTGCTCGACGTCGCGCGCCGCATCTTCAACAACCAGCTCGACAGCACGAAGGGCCTGCTGCAGGCGCTGCGCCGAGAATCGCGGCGGAGATGACGCCTGGAACCGCGCTCACGCCCGCGTCCGGGCCGGAGGCCTGTACGCCGCGCGCACGATGCCGAGGACGAGCACCACGATGCCGACGACGGTGTCGCTGCGGCGCGACGCCGCGAGACCCTCATAGGCAATCACGGCGGGCGCCACGAGCGTCCACAAACCGGCAATCGCCACCAGCCAGCTGATCGCCGAAGACGGGCGCGCCGCCGAGATCGCCGAAAGGCAGGCGATGACGATGCCGAGCACGATCTCCTCGGTCATGACCGCCCGCGCCCCCATCGAGAGCGCGAACGCCGTCAGAATGAGCCAGAGTCCGAGGACGAAGTTGATCCAACTCAGGGCCTTCATGGCTGTTCCTCCTCCCGACCTCTCGTGCATCGGGACTGCCAGCCTGCCCAGGGACCGCGCCGGCGGGGCCGGCGCGACTGCCGATGCGGCTCATCGAGCCTGAGCCCGGGCATGAGCCGGGCGGTTCGGGGCCCCGTTCTTGCACGCTGCGCCTGGAACGCCCGTCGAGGGTCCCGTGCCGCGCGTCTCCCGTCCACACCGGCGGCCGCTGATCGTCCATCCGCCGGAGGTCACGAGAGGCCTGGCGCGGCGGCTCGGGGTATCGCATCTCATCGCCGGCCCATCGGAGCGGGTCGTCTGGGCGCTCTTCACCTTCGTCAACAGCTTCGTGACGATCGCGATGCTCGCGGGGCTCGCGATGATCGTCCGCGCACCGTTCGTGTTCCCCTCGCTGGGTCCCACGGCGTTCCTCTTCTTCTTCAACCCGCGCTCGCCGGCCTCGGCGCCGCGGCACGCGATGTACGGCCACGCGATCGGCCTGGCCTGCGGCTGGGGATCGCTGGCCCTCTTCGGCCTGCTGCAGTCGCCGTCGGCGATGAGCGGCGGCGTCGATCTGCCGCGGGTGCTGGCCGCGGCCCTCTCGCTCGCGTCGACCGGCGCCTTCATGATCCTGCTCAAGGCGGTGCACCCGCCCGCCGGCGCGACGACGCTGATCGTCTCGCTGGGGATCGTCACCTCGATCCGGCACCTGCTCATCATCGAGCTCGCCGTGGCGCTGCTGACCCTGCAGGCGATCCTCATCAACCGCCACGCGGGGATCGACTATCCGCTCTGGGCGCTCCGGGATCGCTCGTCGGGCTGACCGCCCGGCCGGCATCGCGAGCGCGATCCGGACGCCGCCGACGACCGGACGCCTTCAGGTCCACCAGGCGAACGCCGCCAGGAGCCACACGATCGCGATGAAGAGCACCACCCACAGGAGGATCGCGGTCGCGCCCCAGTCGCTGGAGTGATCGATCTCGTTGCCGACAGACCCCGGCGGCCGACCCGCGGGCGGCCGGCCCTTTCGCCGGTACGGCGGCCCCCATCCGCGATAGCCCCAGCCGTATCCGAGCGGCAGCAGGAAGAAGATGATGACGAACGCCAGCCACCACCAGACCCACCAGCTGTATCCGTACCACATCGTTCGGCCTCCGGTGATTCGTCCCGACCCGCCGTGCGCCGGCTTCCGGCTCCCGATCAGGTCGGATCCGGCCGCTGAGCCGGCCGGGCGAAATGTCGGTATGCCGGGTGCATACCCACAGCCAGGAGGTTGTTATGTGGTGGACGCTGATTGTGCTGACCTTCATCTTCTGGCTGATCGCGCTGAGTCAGCACGTCGCCGGAATCGGAACGGGCATGCTGCTGGCGACCTGGATCGTGCTGGCCGTGGCCCGGCTCATCGACATGCGCAGGTCGAAGACGCCGCGGATTCACTCGTAGCCGAATCGACGATTGACGCTGGAGCAACCCGGACTGACTGCTTCAACGACACACTGCCGGACCGTGAGCGCCGTCGCGACGGCGCTCGCAGCCGGCGGTCCGGGCGTCATCCGTCCGACGCCCGCCGCCAATCGGGACCGACGGCGAGCGCGCGCGGATGTACGAGCCCGCCAGGCTCTGGCGTGCCTCGGTATCGGCCACGGTGGCAATCTCTTCGTCCGCCTTCATCCGCTCGCCCGGCCTCGCTCGGCGGCGTGCGCCCAAGCCGAACCGTTTCGATTCGGTCGACAGACTGATGAGCGGCCGTGACGACCGCCCGCTGATCCTGGCGATCAACGCCGGTTCTTCGAGTCTCAAGGCGACGTATCACGACATGGCTCGGGCCGGGCAATCGGTGCTGTCGATCCAGATCGAACGGATTGGCGGGCCCGGCAGCCGGATGCAGATCGTTGGCAACGACGGCGCTTTGCTGCTCGACCGAACGGCCGACCTGGCCACCCACGACGCCGCCGCGCGCGCGTTCTTCGCATGGGTGCGTCGAGAGCAGCCCGCAATCGCGCCCCGGGCCATCGGGCATCGCGTCGTGCACGGAGGGCGCGCCCACCGGGCGCCGCATCTCCTGACGGCGGATCTGCAAGCCGACCTGGAGAGGCTGATATCGCTCGATCCCGATCATCTGCCGCAGGCACTCGCCGTGATGAAGGTGGTTTCGGCGGTTCATCCGGCGGTTCCGCAGGCGGTCTGCTTCGACACCTCGTTCCACCGATCGATGCCACGCGCCGCGCAGATCTATCCGCTGCCGGCGCGCTTCGCCGAGACGGGCGTTCTCCGGTACGGCTTTCACGGTCTCTCGTGCGAGTTCATCGTCCAGGCGCTCGAGGCGATTGACGCGCGACAGGCACGAGGGCGGCTGATCATCGCCCATCTGGGACATGGGGCGAGCCTGACCGCGGTCCGCGACGGTCGCAGCCTCGACACGACCATGGGGTTCACGCCGTCGGGCGGCATCATGATGGGCACGCGCCCCGGCGATCTGGATCCGGGCGTGCTCGTGCACCTGCTCGATGCCGAGGGCATGAGCGCCGCCGCGCTGAATCGGCTCGTCACCCGCGAGGCCGGGCTGCTCGGCGTGTCGGGGGTGAGCGGCGACATGCGGGACCTGCTCGAACGGGAATCTGGCGACCCATACGCGGCCGATGCCGTCGCGCTGTTCTGCTATCTCGCACGGAAGGCCGCCGGAGGGCTCGCCGCCGTGCTCGGCGGCCTGGACACGCTGGTCTTCACGGCCGGCATCGGCGAACACGCCGCGCCGGTTCGCGCGCGCATCTGCCGCGGCCTCGAGATGCTCGGGATCGAACTGGACGAGGAGCGCAACGACGGGCACGCGCCGGTCATCTCGCGCGACGGCAGCCGCGTGGTGGTCCGCGTGATGAAGACCGACGAAGGCCTGATGATCGCCAGACACGTATGGCGATTGCTGACGGGGGCCTGATCGACGCGTCAGCGCGCCGGCACCCGCTCGAAGATCGCCGTCCACTCTTCGAAGCGTTTCGCAATCCTGGCCACGGCCATCTGCCGGCTGGCCGTCTTCGCCCGCCATGCCATCACGGCATCGAGCCACGTCGTCCGGCCGACGGCGAAACCGATGAAGCCGGCGACGCCCGCCGCCGTCGTGAGCCAGCGTGCAACGGCCTGCTCGTCCGACCCGCGGCCCAGCACGATGCAGCCCACCCCCGCACGGCCGCCGCGCCGCGCCGCCGCCACCGTCTCTTCGCAGTCTTCGCGGCGATCGAGCCCCTCGACCTTCCAGACATCGGGCTCGACGCCGCCGTCCTGGAGCGCGCGAATCGCGTCGCGCATCAGCCCGGGGCGCAGCTCGCGATCGTAGGCGGCGCGGCCGCCCGGACGGTCGAGCTGCGCGCGCTCGGGCGGAACCAGGAGCTCGAACATGAACAGCCGACCGGTCCCCGTCAGGTACGCGGACAGCCGGCGGAGGCGCTCCATCTGCCGGGCGTTCATCTCCGGCTCGCCTTCCGGGTTGTACCGCACGAGCACCTTGGCGAAGGTCGGGTTCACCGCCTCGATGTGGCGGGGGAAGTCATCCCCGTACTCGAAATCGAATTCGGCCTGGCCGCTCTTCTCGGTCGAAACGCAGGTGACGTAGCCGTGGGACCGCGCGTCGCGGAGAATCGCGGCCCCGAACGCCTCGTCGACGAGAATCCCGGCCCGGCTGCGGAGCGCGTTGCCGGCGGCGACCGCCGCCTGGAAGCCGTCGTAGATCACCTGCTTGGTCGCGGAGATTTCGGCCGCCTGGTCCGGCGTGAGCGGCGGCTCCCAGTGGAACACGCCCGCGACGAGCGAGTGCCGGTGATCGAACGGCAGGATGTAGAGCGGCTTCTCGTATCCGGTGATCATGGCGTCCACGTCCAGTCTCGAATCTCCGGGGGATCGATGCCGTGCTCGTTCGCGTACGCGAGGTGCGCCAGCCGCTGATCCTGCAGCCAGCCCTTCACGTGCGCGCCGGTGTCCCGCAGGCGGGGCACGCGGTCGATGACGTCGATCGCCAGGCTGAACCGGTCGATCTGATTCAGGATCGTCAGCCCCAGCGGCGTGTTGATGCTGCCCTTCTCCCGGTAGCCGTGCACGTGCATGTTCTCGTGGTTGGCCCGGCGGTAGGCGAGCTTGTGAATGAGCGTGGGATAGCCGTGGAACGCGAAGACCACCGGCCTGTCGGTCGTGAAGATGGAGTCGAAATCACGATCCGCCAGGCCGTGGGGATGTTCGCTCGACGGCTGCAGCTTGAAGAGATCGACCACGTTGACGAACCGGATCTTCAGATCCGGGAGCTTCTCCCGCAGGATCGCCGTGGCGGCCAGCGCCTCCGCCGTCACGACGTCGCCCGCGCTCGCCATGACGACGTCCGGCTCGACGTCTTCGTCGGAGCTGGCCCACGGCCAGATGCCGATGCCCTCCTGGCAGTGCCGGGCGGCGGCGTCGAGGCCCAGGTACTGGAGGTGGAGCTGTTTGTCCGCCACGATGACGTTCACGTAATCGACGCTGCGCAGGCAGTGGTCGGCGACGCTCAGCAGGCAATTGGCGTCGGGCGGAAGATAGATGCGGGTGACCGCCGCGCTCTTGTTCGTCACCACGTCGAGGAAGCCGGGATCCTGATGGGTGAAGCCGTTGTGGTCCTGGCGCCAGACGGTCGACGTGACCAGCAGGTTCAGCGACGGAATCGACGCCCGCCAGGTCACCTCGGTCCTGCACTTCTCCAGCCACTTCGCGTGCTGGTTGACCATGGAGTCGATGATGTGGAAGAACGCTTCGTAGGAGGCGAAGAAGGCGTGGCGGCCCGTCAGGACGTAGCCCTCCGCCCATCCTTCGAGCGTGTGCTCGCTCAGCAGCTCCATGACGCGGCCGTCCGGGGCGAGCTCGCCGCCGTCGGCATCCTCGGGACGGCACTCGGCCAGCCAGGTCTTCTTGCTTGCCGCGTAGAGGGCCTGCAGGCGGTTGGAGGCGGTCTCGTCCGGGCCGAAGACGCGGAAGCTGCTCATGTTGCGGCGCATCACGTCGCACAGATACCGGCCGAGGATCTCCGTCGCGGACGCTCGAGAGACGGCGGGCGCGTCAATCGGCGCGGCGTGCGCGCCGAGCTCGGGCAGGCGAAGCGGAACGCGCAGGGTACCGCCGTTGGCGTGCGGGTTCGCGCTCATCCGGCGCGCGCCGGTCGGGGCCAGGGCCCTCAACTCCGGCACGAGCCGGCCGCCGGCATCGAACAGATCCTCCGGGCGATAGCTGCGCATCCACGATTCGAGCAGCCGAAGGTGCGATGGATTGCCGGCCACGTCGGGGATCGGAATCTGGTGAGCGCGCCACGAGCCTTCCAGCCGATGGCCGTCGAGCTCCTTGGGCGCCGTCCACCCTTTCGGGGTGCGGAGGACGAGCAGCGGCCAGCGCGGCCGCACAAAGCGGCCGGTGCGTCGCGCCTCGGTCTGAATCGCACGGATCCCGACGACGCACTCCTCGAGGGCGTCCGCCATCGACCGGTGCACGATCAGCGGATCATCTCCTTCGACGACGCGCGGCGCCCAGCCGCAGCCCTCGAGAAGGCTGTGCAGTTCCTCGCGGGCGATGCGTGCGGGGATCGTGGGATTGGCGATCTTGTACCCGTTCAAATGGAGGATTGGCAGGACCGCCCCGTCGCGTATCGGGTTGAGGAACTTGTTGGAGTGCAGGGAGCCCATCAAGGGTCCGGTCTCCGCCTCGCCGTCGCCGATCACGGCCGCGACGATCAGCTCTGGATTGTCGAACGCCGCCCCGAACGCGTGCGACACGCTGTAGCCGAGCTCGCCGCCCTCATGGATGGAGCCGGGCGTCTCGGGCGTGCAGTGGCTCCCGATGCCGCCCGGAAACGAGAACTGCCGGAAGAACCGGCGCAGCCCTTCCTCGTCTTCCGACTTGTCGGGATAGACCTCGGAATAGCGTCCTTCGAGATACGCGTTGGCCAGCACGGCGGGCGCGCCGTGCCCCGGGCCCGCGATGTAGATCGCATCGAGGTCGAGCTTCTTGATGAGGCGGTTCAGGTGCACCCATACGAGGTTCTGGCCCGGCACCGATCCCCAGTGCCCGATGAGGCGCTGCTTGAGGTGGTCGGCGGCGAGCTTTCGGCGGAGCAGCGGATTGGCGCGCAGATACAGCATGCCCAGCGCCAGGTAGTTGCAGGCGCGCCAGTAGGCGTCGAGGCGCTGGATCTCGTCGTCTGACAGGCCGGCCCCCTTCACCTTCCGGGCGTCACCGGCCAGTTGAGTCATGCGGCCACCCTCGATTCACGGCGTTCAGAGCGGTCGTTGGACCGACGGCCCTGGGTTGTACCAGCCGCTGCCGGCCACACTGGTCCGGGCGGCTTCCGCCGGGCCCCACGTCTTCGGTTCGTACTGGTGAATCGGCGTCTTGTCGCCCAGCACCGGATCGACGATGCGCCAGGCGGCTTCGACCGCGTCTTCCCTGACGAACAGCATCGCATCGCCGCGGATCGCGTCGCCGAGCAGGCGCTCGTAGGGCGCCATCTCGTCGCCCTCTGCGATGTGCTGCGCCAGGAGCTCGATGTTGTCGCCGATCATCGCCTCGCCGGGAACCTTCACCCGCACGCCCAAGGAGATGATCACGTTCGGACTCAGGCGAAAGCGCACGACATTCGCCGCGGCCGGCGCGTCGTCGAACACCCGCTGAGGCGGCCGCCTGAGCGTCACGTGGAGCTCCATGGCGGTCTGCGGCAGGTGCTTCCCGGCCCGCACGTGGAACGGAACGTCCGCCCATCGCCACGTGTCGATGTGCAGGCGCATGGCCGCGAAGGTCTCGACGTCTGAATCGGGCGCGACGCCACTCTCCTGGCGGTAGCCCGCGTATTGGCCGCGCACGACCTCGGAGGGCGCCAGCGGCCGCATCGCCCGGAACGCGCGCTGCTTCCCGTCGCGGATGTCTTCGGCGAGGTGGCCGAGCGGCGCCTCCATCGTCAGCAGCGCGACGACCTGGAGGAGATGGTTCTGCACGACATCCCGGATGGCGCCAACCCCGTCGTAGAAGCGGCCGCGGCCCTCGACGCCGAACTCCTCGGCCATGGTCACGTGCACGCTCTCGATGTGCTCGCGGTTCCAGATCGGCTCGAGGAATGAATTGGCGAACCGGAAGTACAGGAGGTTCTGCACCGGTTCCTTGCCGAGATAGTGATCGATCCGGAAGATCGCCGATTCGGGACAATGCTCGTGCAGCGTCCGGTTCAGCGCCTGAGCGGACGCGAGGTCCCGGCCGAACGGCTTTTCGACGACGACGCGCGCCCCGTGAAGGCAGTCCGCGCCGGCCAGCCCCTCCACGACGGTGCCGAACAGGTCCGGAGGAATGGCCAGGTAATACAGGGGGCGGGACGTCCGGCCCAGTGCCTGCCGCAGCCGCCTGAACGTCTCCGGATCGCGATAGTCGCCGTTGACGTACTGCATCTGCTTCGACAGGGCGGCGAACGCCCCGGCGTCCGCTCCGCCGTGCCGTTCGAGGCTCTCGTGCGCGCGCGCGCGGAGCCCGTCCACGTCCATCGTCGATTTCGCCACGCCGATGATCGGCATCTCGAGCCGGCCCCGGCGGATCAGCGCCTGCAGGGCCGGAAAGATCTGGCGGTAGGCCAGGTCGCCCGTGGCGCCGAAGAAGACCAGCGCATCCGACTCGGACGCTGCCGTCTCGCTCATCGCTTCGTCCCGCGCACGCGGCGCAGCGCCCGCGCCTTGTGAATGGCGACGTGATCGGTCTTGATGCTCTTGATCACGTATTGCGGCTCGAGCTTCGAGGCATGGTGCACGTAGCCGTTGATGCTGACATCGGAAACCAGCTTCCGGACGATGATGCCGCGCACGCGGCCGGCCTCCGAGCTCCATTCGACGAGATCGCCGCGCTTGAACGTCCCGGCCATCGGCGCGCTCACGACGCGGCGCCCTTCTTCAGCATGGCCTTCGCCGTCTCGACAAGGTGCTCGGGCGAGAAGCCGAGTTCGCGCATGAGGGTCGGGCCGGGGGCCGACGCGCCAAAGCGGTTCAGACCGATGATCGCGCCTTCGCGGCCGACGTAGCGCTCCCACCCGAACGGGGATGCCGCCTCGATGCTGACGCGGGCGCTGACGCCCGGGGGGAGAACCGCGTCGCGGTAGGACTGCGGCTGCGCGTCGAACAGCTTCCAGCAGGGCATCGACACGACGCGGCTGCGGATCCCGTCCCTGGCGAGCCGCTCGTGGGCCTCGAGCGCAATCGACACCTCGGATCCGGTCGCGATCAGGATCACCTGCGGCGCCGAGCCGTCGCCGTCCGCCAGCACGTACGCGCCCCGCGCGAGTCCGGACGCCGGCGAATATTTCTTGCGGTCGATCACCGGGAGCTTCTGCCGCGTGAGCACGAGGCCGACAGGCCCGGCGGCGTGCGCCAGCGCCACGCGCCAGGCCTCGACGGTCTCGGTCGCGTCGCTCGGTCGCATCACGATCAGGTTCGGCATCGCTCGCAGACCGGCCAGCTGCTCGACGGGCTGGTGCGTCGGACCGTCCTCGCCGAGCGCGATGCTGTCGTGGGTCCAGATGTAGGTGACGCGGGCCCTGCTCAACGCGGCCAGGCGGATGGCCGGCCGCATGTAATCGGAGAACGCCAGGAAGGTCGCGCCGAAGGGGAGCAGTCCGCCATGGAGCGCGGCCCCGGTGAGAATCGCCGCCATCGCGTGCTCGCGCAGGCCGTAGTGGACGTTGCGCCCCTCGTACCCCCAAGGACCGCCGGCCGCCCCTTGCGTGGGCCAGTCTGTCGCATTCGTCTCCGCCTGCGGACTCTCGAAATCGCCGCATCCTTTCAGCGCCGAGCGGGTCGAGGGATCCAGGTCGGCAGAGCCGCCGATGAGGTTCGGCACCACGGAAGCCAGCGCGTCGAGGACCTTGCCTCCCGCGTCGCGCGTCGCCATGTCGCCGTCGGCGGTGGTGAATGCCGGGAGGCGCGACTCCCAGCCGGCAGGGAGCTCGCCCGAGAGCGCGCGGGCGAACCGGTCGGCCATGTCCGAATGGGCGGTGCGGTACGCGTCGATGCGCTGGCGCCATGCTTTCTCCAGCTCCGCGCCGGCTGCGACCGAACGCCGGAACATGTGAAGCGCGTCGTCGGGTACGTAGAACGCGCGATCCTCGGGCCAGCCGAGCGCACGCTTGGTCAGCCGCACCTCCTCGGCGCCGAGCGGCTCGCCGTGCGCGTGCCACGTGTCCTGCTTGTGCGGGCTGCCATACCCGATATGCGTGCGGGCGATGATGAGCGAGGGGCGATCCTCGTCGGCGCGCGCGAGGGCCAGCGCCGCGTCCACCGCCGCCGGATCCAGGCCGTCGATCCGCTGCACGTGCCAGCCGTAGGCTTCGAAGCGCCTGCCGACATCCTCGGTGAACGTCACGTTGGTCGTCGCCGACAGGGTGATCCGGTTGGCGTCGTACAGCACGATGAGGCGGCCCAGCTTCAAGGTGCCCGCAAGCGACGCGGCTTCAGAGGCCACCCCTTCCATCAGGTCGCCGTCGCTGGCGATGACGTAGGTGCAGTGATCCACCACGTCGTGGTCCGGGCGGTTGAACGTCGCCGCCAGCCATCGCTCCGCAATGGCCAGCCCCACGCTGTTCCCGAATCCCTGGCCGAGCGGCCCGGTGGTGACCTCGACGCCGGGCGTGAGGCCGTGCTCGGGATGGCCGGGCGTCCGGCTGTTCCATTGCCGGAACTGCTCGATGTCGTCGAGCGCGAGATCGTAGCCGGTCAGGAACAGCAGGCCGTAGAGGAGCATGCTGCCGTGCCCGGCGGACAGCACGAAGCGATCGCGGTCCGGCCACGCCGGATTCTTCGGGTTGTGGCGGAGATGGCGCGTCCAGAGGACGTAGGCCATCGTGGCGGCGCCCATCGGCATGCCCGGATGTCCCGAGTCCGCCTTCTGCACGGCATCGATCGACAGCATGCGGATCGTATTGATGCAGAGCTGATCGCGCGCTTCGCTCGAGGCGCGCATGTCGGGTTCTGGATGTGTCGCCGAACGCTGGTTCATGGTCGATACCTCATGTGGCTGGCACTCGAACCTGGGCGTGCGCTGCGAATGTCGTGCGGAGCCTCCTCCGCGACCGCTATGTCTATTTCCCGAAGGCCTCGCCACGTACCCTCGCCGGTGCGCTGGCGAATGGCCTGCCTGCCTGCCAGCACGAGTGGACTGTCCCGGCTGAAGCAGTACCGCCAAGCGCCGGGTCCTGTGCGCGAACGGCCCCACCGGGTGCTCGCCGACCAACGCGCGTCATGGCCGCCGGCTCCGCGCCCGGCGGGCACCCCGTTCACGGCCACCCGCCGCCCCAGTGGCGGTACTTCAGCGAGTACGGTCCACTAGTCGAGCGGATACAGCTCGTCGCGCGGCGCATCGGTCGTCCGGCCGGTTTCGTCGGCATTGGCGATTTCGCCGTCGTCGACGTTCGCCCCGATGCGGTCTTCGGCCATCGCAATCGGCCCCGCGGGCATTCCGCTGGCGTCGAGCGCCGGCGCGTTCGCATTCCCCTGCTGCTCGTCGCCCAGGCGATCGCCCTGGATCGCACCCTTGTGAAGATCGGGATCGCGCGGCCGAGCGGCATCTCGATCGACCCACCAGATCACGGAGCCCTGGGGGGGCCGCACGCCTGCCGCCGGACATGCCCGGGGATCGGCGGTCCCGGAAAGAACCCGGCCAAGCGCGCGTGCTTTCTGCGTGCCGGCGACCAGGAAGTAGACGCTGGCGGCGCGATTGAGCATCGGGAGCGTGAGCGTCAACCGCTCCGGTGGCTCGGCAGGGGCCGTGACCGCGAGCACCCATCGCGTCGTCTCTGCCAGAGCCGGGGAGCCGGGGAAGAGCGAGGCGGTGTGCCCCTCGACGCCGAGCCCGAGCAGCACCAGGTCGAACACCGCTTCCCGGCCCGCAAAATAGCGCCTCAAGGTCGCTTCGTAGTCCCGCGCAGCGGCGTCCGGCGTGGGGGCGTCGGTCGGTATCGGATGGATGTTGGCGGCCGGACACGGCACGTGGTCGAGGAGCGCCTCCTTCGCCATTCGATAGTTGCTGAGCGCGTCGCAGGCCGGCACGTACCGCTCGTCTCCCCAGAACAGGTGCACGTGCGCCCAGGGAATCTGATCCCGCAGCCGTGACGCCAGCGCGCCGTAGAGCGCGCGCGGCGTGCTCCCGCCAGACAGCACCAGCGCGCATCGCCCGGTCGCGCGTACGGCGGCATCGATGGTGCGCGCCGCGGCATCGGCCGCGCTCCGGCTCAGCTCGTCGAGATCGCGACAGACGCGTACGTCCGGTTTCACGCCGGGCTCCATCGCGCTCAAGCCGCCCATTCCAGCACGACCTTGATTTCGTCCGAACCGTGATGTTGGAACGCCGCATCGAAGTCGGCGTAGGGATGCCGATGCGTGATGAGATCCGCGACGCGATGAGGCCAGCGCTGCTCGGCGAGGAGGAGGTCGTCCACCGCCAGCTGAAAGTGGTCGCGCGAAGCGTTCACGCTGCCGACGATCACCTGGTTCTGCAGCACGAGCTGGCGCATGATCTTCGCGCCATCGACGTTCAGCGGCCGGTCGCCGGCCGCGATTCCGGTGACGGCGTACACGCCGTTCTGGGCCAGCGCGTCGAGCAGGTTGAACTGAAGGGGCGCGATGCCCGTCGCCTCGACGATCACGTCGAACGTGCCGAACTGTTCGATTGGATGCTGCGGCGTCACCTGCCGGCCGTCGACGTAGTGGCCGCCGATGAGCGTCAGCCACCTGGGCCGGGCGGTATCGGCGTCAGCGACGTCGAGGCCCCAGACATCGGCGTGGCGCAGGCGCAGCGAGAGCGCGGCGAGCAGGCCGATCGGCCCCAGCCCCGCGACCAGGCAGCGCTTGCCGGACAACCAGTCCAGCGAGGTCGCCATGTCCGGCAGCCGCGTGAGCTGGAGGTGCACGGCCTCCGAGATCGCTTTTTCGGCGATCGAGAACGGCTCGGCGAGCACGCCGACCTGGGCCAGTTCCGGCGCCACGCGCACGGCGAACGGTTCTCGATCGACCACGAACTCGGTCTGATAGCCGTCCAGGCCCCAGATGCCGCGCTCGGAGTACTGTCCTGTCCGGCACATGTCGGAGCGGTTCATGGCGCACGGCCGGCACGCCCCGCAGCCGCGCCGGACGGTGAACACGGCATGATCGCCCGGCTTGACGAGAGTCACCGCCCGGCCGACCTCGACGACCTGGCCGAACATTTCGTGGCCGAGCACGAGATCCTTGTGGGCGGGCGGCGCCTTGGCCCGGCTGCCGGCGGCCTCCTCCCGATCGGTCCCGCAGATACCCACCCGCACGACACGCAGCTTGATCTCGTCTGGCGCCGCGATCGACGGCTCCGGCCGATCGACCAGACGGACGTCCCGTGTTCCCGGGACGACGGCAATGGCTTTCATGGGATCCCCTTCTGCAGGCCGAGGGCGCCGGCCGCGACGTCGTGAGCATGCCGGCGCAGTTCGCCGAGGATCTCCTCGACGATCGCTTCCGGCGCCTGCGAGATGCCGACGACGATCGCGTCGGTCGGTTCTTCCAGCGCCGCGAACTGGCTGGTCAGCATGTCCGCCTTCATGTAGTGCTGCGTCCGATGCTGAAGGCGCGAACGGATGACCCCGGGTGAACCTTTCAGGTACACCCAGGCGATTGGGACACCCTCGGCAAGCGCCGACCGATACGCCTGCTTGAGCGCCGAGCAGGCGACGACCAGACACCTGCCGCGTTGCCGGGCGTCCAGAAGACGGGTGTGGATCGCCTCGAGCCACGGCGCCCGATCGGCATCGGTCAGCGGAATCCCGTGGCTCATCTTCTCGACGTTTGCGCGCGAGTGCAGCAGATCCCCCTCGAGAAACCTGCAGTGCAGCGCGTCGGCCAGCATCGTGCCCACCGTCGTCTTTCCCGATCCCGCCACACCCATGACGACGACGATTCCCGTCATGGCCATCGCCCTTGGGGCACCGCCGGGGCGTCGAGGACGAACCGCTCCATGGCGAGCGCGAATCCCTCTTCGGTGTTGGCCTTCGTCACGAACTTGGCCGCTCGCTGCACGTCGGGGCCGGCATTGCCCATCGCGATGCTCACGCCGCTCTGCGCGAACATCAGCATGTCGTTGGGCATGTCCCCCACCGTCGCGATCTGCGCCTTCGGAATCGCCAGCATCTCCGAGAGCACGCCGATCGCCTCTCCTTTGTTCGCCTTCGGATGGGTGACGTCCAGGTAATACGGCTGGGATAGCGCGGCCGACACGCGCCGTCCCCAGGCCTGCTGGACCGCGGCAACGCAGCCCGACATGATGTCGCGATCGTCGCTGACCCCGACGATCTTCACCACCCGATCCAGCACGTCGTCGAACGTCGAGACGACGACCGGCGGGAACTTCACGGTCCACTCCTCGCGGTCCACGTGCGGCGCATCGCGCGATCGGATGCGCCAGTCGGCTTCCGTGTAGACCCAGACGTCGAGCGTGCTTTTCGAAAGGATCTCGATGACGGCCTGCACGGCCTCGCGCGGAACGAGGTGCTTGCGGATGACGGAGAGATCGGGCCGGACGACGAGGCCCCCGTTGAACGCGGTGATGGGATCCTGCAGGTGAAGATCGTCGATCAGCATCTGCATGCCCCGGGGAGGACGGCCGCTGGTGATCGTGAAGTGGATCCCTGCGTCGAGCACGCGCTGAATGGCGGCGCGCGCGCGAGGCGTCAGGATCTTGTCGGGGGTCACGAGCGCGCCGTCGACATCCGCCACGACCAGGCGGACGGGCTCCGGGGCGTGCGGGGCCGATCGGCCGGTCACGACGCTTCCCGTTGCCGCGCCGGGCCCGCGGCGGCGCCACGCTCGACGTGGCCGCCGAACTCGTACCGCATCGCGGAGAGTAGCTTGTCGGCGAAATCCGCCTGGCCGCGCGAGCTGAACCGCTCGTAGAGCGCCGCGCTCAACACGTGCGCCGGCACGCCTTCGTCGATCGCCGCTGTGATCGTCCAGCGTCCCTCGCCGGAATCGGACACCCGTCCGGCGAAGCCCTTCAGCGCGGGATCGGCGGCCAGCGCCGCGGCCGTGAGATCCAGCAGCCACGAGGCGATGACGCTGCCCCGCCGCCAGACCTCGGTGATGTCGGACAGGTTCAGGTCGTACTGGTACAGCTCCGGGTTTCGCAGCGGCGCCGTTTCGGCGTCCGAAGCATGCGGACGCGTGCCGGCGTTGGCGTGCCGCAGAACGTTGAGGCCTTCCGCGTAGGCCGCCATCATGCCGTATTCGATGCCGTTGTGGACCATCTTCACGAAGTGTCCGGCGCCGTTCGGGCCGCAGTGCAGGTAGCCGTGCTCTGCGGTCCCGCCGCGGGAGGCGCGCCCGGGCGTGCGCGGCGCCGCGTCGATCGCAGGCGCCAGCGCGGCAAACAGCGGGTCGAGGTGGTGCACGATGTCCGGCTCGCCGCCGATCATCTGGCAGAAGCCGCGGTCGAGCCCCCAGACGCCGCCGCTCGTGCCGGCATCCACATAGTGAACACCCTGCGCGGCCAACTGCTTCGCGCGGCGAATGTCGTCGATGTAGTGGGAGTTGCCGCCGTCGACGATGATGTCGCCCCGTTCCATCCTTCGTGCGAGGTCGCCCACGGTCTGCTCGACGGCCGCGGCCGGCACCATCATCCAGACGGCCCTGGGCTTCTTCAAGGCGGCGGCCAGCCCGTCCAGTGACGGGACCGCGACTGCGCCTTCTCGAGCCACCGGAGCGGCTGCCTCGGGGTTGACGTCGTAGACGACGCATTCGTGGCCGGCACGCATCAGTCGCCGTACCATGCTCGCGCCCATCCGTCCCAGACCGATCATGCCCATCTGCATGGAAGCCCTCGCCTCGCTCAGCGGGCCCGGCCGCTCGGCAGCGCCGCAGCAAGCGCCGTCTGCAGCGCGCGCAGCCCGGCGGCGACATCCCGGCCCATGTGCACTCGGAGCGCCCGGCGGTTGCGCTCGGCAAGGACAGCGAAGTCGCCTCGCGCCTCGGCGGCCTTGACGATGCCGAACGAGTATTTCCGGCCCGGCACCGGGATGTCCTCGGCGTCGTCGCACGTGATCTGGAGAAAGACGCCCGTGTTCGGCCCGCCTTTGTAGGCTTGTCCGGTCGAATGGAGAAAGCGCGGGCCGAAGCCCAGGCAGGTCGCGGCGCGGGTGCGGTCGCGCACGGCGGTGCGCATGGCCTGCAGGACCTCCGCGTAGGGCCCGGTCCTCGCCAGATAGGCGAGTATCGCGAAGTAGTCGCCAGACCGAATCCGGCCGAGGTGCGCCCGCAGGAAGCCGGCGATCGAGCGGTCTCCGCCGAGCGCCTGCGTCAGCGCGGTCGCATTCCTCGGATCGGCGAAGAGTGAAAGCCCCTCCCCTTCGAAGATCGGCGTCTCGTCGGGGAGCCGCCCGCTCTTTTCGAACGCGACGGTGAGCTCGCGCGTCGCGACCTTGCTCGCTTCGACGTCGGGCTGATCGAAGGGATTGATGCCGAGGATGGCGCCGGCGACGGCCGTGGCCATCTCCCAGCGGAAGAATTCCTGGGCGATATCGCCGATTTCGGCGATGGCGATCCGCACCACCGGATGTCCCGCGCGCTCGAGCGCGTCGATCGCCGCGTCCTGGGCGGGTTCGGGCCCTGACTCGAGCCGGAGATGGACGAAGAGGCGATCCCCGCCGTAGTCGTCCGGCGCGCCGAGCGGTTCGCCATCGACGGGGATGATCCCCTTGCCGTGCTTCCCCGTGGATTCGGCGATCAGCTGTTCGAGCCAGGCGCCGAGATCGGCGATGCCGGGAGAGGCGACAAATGTGATCTTGTCCCGTCCAGCGGCCGCCAGGGTGCCGAGGAGGACGCCGAGGACGACCGCCGGATTCTCGGCCGCAGGAACGCTCGCCGCGCAGGAGTGCACCATCAGCTCGGCGCGATCCAACAGCCGGGCGACGTCGATGCCCATCAAGGCCGCCGGGACCAGGCCGAAGTTCGAGAGCGCCGAATAGCGCCCGCCGATCGAGGGCACCCCGGGGAACACCCGCCGGAACTTCTCCCGCCCGGCCAGATGCTGGAGCGGGGAGTCGGGATCGGTGATCGCGACGAAGTGCGCGCCCGCCTGTCCCTCGCGCGTCACGCCCTTCACGCGCGCGAGGAAGTGCTGCAGCAGGATGTCGGGCTCGAGGGTCGTACCCGACTTGCTCGACACGATGAACAGGGTGTGCGCCAGATCCACCGCCTGCTCGACCTCGGCAATCTGCGCCGGGTCGGTCGAGTCCAGGACGCGCAGGTCGAGGAAGCCAGGCGTGGTGCCGAACGTCGCGCGCAGCACTTCCGGACAGAGGCTCGAGCCGCCCATGCCGAGCAGCACCGCCTGCGAGAAGCCGCCGGCGGTCACCTCCTCGGCGAACGCCTTCAGCGGGCCCAGATCGGCGCGCTGGTCGTCGGCGATCCCGAGCCATCCGAGCCAGCGATCCTCGCCCTGGCCGGTCCACAGCGTCGCATCGCGGGCCCAGAGGCGCCGGATCCTGCCGGATTGCTGCCACTCGGCGATGGCGTCGCGCACGGACACATCGAGATCGTGCGGGAGGCGATGCTGCTGGCGATCGAGCGTGGATCGCAACTCGCCCCGCCGTCCCTGGTCGACGGCCGTGAGCAGCCGGTCGAATGCCTCGCTGAACTGCCGGACGCCTTCGTCCAGCAGCGTGCCGGTCACCTGATCGAGCGAAATGCCGGCGCGATCGAGCGCCGCCAGCACCCGATGGGCCTCCTCGACACCCTCCTCGAGGCTGGCGCGCGGCCGGCCGTGGTCGCGAAACGCGTCCAGCGTCGCGGGGGTGATGGTGTTGACCGTGTCGCGTCCGATCAGCTCCTCGACATAGCGGACATCGCTGTAGCGCGGATTCTTCGTGCTCGTGCTCGCCCACAGGAGACGCTGGGGATGAGCGCCTCCCAGCGACAGGCGCTGCCACGCATCGGAGCGGCCCACGGCCAGATACTGCTGGTAGGCGAGGCGGGCGTTGGCGATCGCGACCTGGCCCATGAGCTTCTCGAGGGATGCCCGCTCGGAAGGATCGGCGGCGGCGTCCAGCCGCCTGGCCAGCAGCGCGTCGACTGCCGTGTCGATGCGACTGACGAAGAAGCTGGCAACGCTGGCCACCTTGGCGGGATCCCCGCCCCGCTCCACGAACGCCGAGAGGCCGTCGAGAAAGGCGCGGGCCACCTCCTCGTAGCGGCGGACGCTGAAGAGCAGCGTGATGTTGACGTTGACGCCGTCGCCGATCAGCCGGCGAATCGCCGGGATGCCCTCGGCGGTGGCCGGCACTTTGATCATCACGTTCTCGCGGTTGACGGCGCTCCACAGGCGATGCGCATCGGCAATGGTCGCCGCGGTGTCGTGGGCGAGATACGGCGAGACTTCCAGGCTCGCGTATCCGTCGGCGCGCCCGGTCGCATCGTAGACCGGGCGCAGGAGGTCGGCCGCGTCGCGGATGTCGCGAATCGCGATCGCCTCGTACAGCGCCATCGGCTCGAGGTCGCGGTGCGCCTCGAGCTCCTCGATCGCGGCGAGGTAGTCGGTGCTGCCCGCGATCGCCTTCTCGAAGATCGAGGGATTCGACGTGACGCCGCGAACGCCGTCGTCGGCGACCAGCCGCCTGAACTCGCCGCTCGTGAAGAGGCTGCGCCGCAGATAGTCGAGCCAGACCGACTGGCCGAACGTCTGCAGCGCCAGGAGCGCGTTCGCGCGCCGGGCATGCTCCTGGACGGCCGCGCTGGATGCCGCTTCGTGGGTCCTGGAATTCCCTGTCTTGCCCTTCACCTCTGGCCTCCGATTGAAGGTCGACGAAGATGCGGCCGGCCGCCGGGCCCCGGCCGTTGAATCCGTGCCGCCAAGCTCGGCCAGGCGGTTGGCGCCCCGGCGATCGTTCGCCCGGGGCAGCGGCCAATCGTCACGCGTCTGGCGGCGTGCGGACAATGAAGCTCGCGTCCGCACCGATGCAACATCCGTCCCAATGCCTCGACAGGGCCTGCCGAGCTTCCTGCGCGCATGCTGCAGCCGGCGTTGGCCGGCGGACGGACCACCCAGGCTCGACGTTCCAGATTCAGTGCGACGCGCGGACGCGCGTCGCCGAAACGACGAACGACATGGCCTACTGCCGCAGCCCGCGCACGGTGAGCACAGGACACGTGGCACCGCGGACGACCTGCTGCGTCGTCGATCCAAACAGCGCGAGGCCAATGCCGCCTCTTCCCTGAGCGCCCATGACGATGAGGTCTGCGGATGTCGCCTCTGCGGCGCGAAGGACCTCGCGATGCGCGCGCCCGCTGACGACCATGTCGTCGATCCCGATCCAGGTGCGCGATTCGCCGGCCACCAGGGCCCGTAGCCGCTGCTGAGCCTCTTCGACCATGCGGCGGCGATACCCGAGGAAGTCGAAGTGGACTGCTGCCTGCGGCTCTTCTTCCGCGAGCCACTCGACAACGTGCAGGAGCGTGACGAGCCCATCGGCCTGCCGGGCGAGATCCAGCGCAAATCCCAGCGCCTGAAGCGACGACGGCGAGAAGTCCATCGGGCAGAGGATGCGTTTGAATGTCACCGCCTCGGCGATATCCGCGGGCGCCTGCTGCGGCACCGTCAGGACCGGACAGGGCGCCTCGCGCAAGACCGCTTCGGTCACCGACCCGAGGACGAGTCGCTTGAACCCCCGCCGGCCGTGGGTTCCCATCACAATCAGATCGGCCCCCTTCGAGACGGCCTGATCGATGATCGTCGTCTGCGGATCGCCCGCTTCGGCAACGGAAGTCGCACGAGGCGGTGCCGCGGCCATGTTCAGGGATCGGTTCATCTCCGCGAGCACCTGTTCGCGCGACGTCGGCGTCACGACGTGCACGGGATCGCCGAGACCGCCTCGTACCGACATCGAATCGAACGTCGGCACGACGTGCAACACGGTCATCTGCGCGTCGTACCAGCGTGCGAGGGCGGCGGCGTGCGCGAACGCACGCACCGATGCCGCGCTGAAATCGACCGGGCAGAGAATGCGTCTGAATTCGACCACGACTCGCTCCGTTTCCCTGGCCGCGGCTCGTTCACACCGCGGCGTGCATCGTCTCGTCCCTGCGGCTCGATGCCGGCCGCGGGAGGGGCCGCGCGTCGTGCGTGACGAGCACGGGACAGAGCGATCGGCCGAGGACCGCGTGGGTGGTCGAAGTCCAGCGGCGCGGCGCCCCGATGACAACCAGGTCGGCCTCCTGCGCCCAGGCAATCCTGGCGATCTCGGCCGCCGGCGGTCCGCGCAGGATCGTGACGTCGATTTCGCACCAATTGCCCACCTCGGCCGGGATCGCGTCGAGCAGGCGGTCGCGGGCCGCTGCGGATCGGTTTGAATCGCCTTCGGGCAGCACGCATACATATGTCAGGTGCCCGGAAGTCTCCCACGCCAGCGACAGCGCCTGGCGAATGACGCTCAGGGACGACGGCGCAAGGTCGACCGCGCACACGATGCGGCCGAAGAGTCCGGACGCGTTCGACCAGGCCGCGCGGCGCGCCGGCACGGCGAGGACGGGACAGTCCGCACGCGCGATCACGACCGACGCCACAGGCCCCATGGGACGTTCCGGACGGTCGGCGCCAGGGGCGCCCATGACAATCACATCGGCGCGCATCGTTCGAGCAAAGTGGAGAATCTGCGTGCCGGGGTCCCCCTGGCGCACGGCGCCCCCGATCAGGTCGTAGGACGGCGCCGCTTCGGCCAGGCTCGTGCGCAATCGCGACATGAGGGCCTGCCGCTCCGTCGAGCCAAGCTCCCGAGGCACGGCCGCCCCGTCTGAGGGCGAGACGTGCAGGGCCCTCAACTCGGACTTGCGCGCACGGGCCATCGCGCTCGCCACCGCCAGGGCGCCCGGCGCGAGAGACGAGAAGTCGATCGGGCAGAGGATGTGTCGCAGATTGAGTCTTCTCACGGCAGTTCCATCCACGATTCTCCGAAATCGGCGAAGTGTTCGATCCTCGAAGCAACGAACGAACCATCGTGCGAGGGCCGGCCTCCACCGAGCCGGCCGGTCGGTCGCACGTCGCGCCCGGGCACGGGGGGCGCGCCGGAGGCCCGTGCGAGACACCTCGTGGACGCGCGAAGCGTCCTGTCGTTGAGGCACGTCTCGCACCAGCGGACCGCCGGACAGGCGATGGACCGCAGGCTGGACAGCAGGCTTCGATTGACGGCTGGGCTGCTGCTTTTCGGATTGAAGGGCCGCATTTCGTCATGAAAGAGTTCGCGCCTCGATAGGTGTCCCGATCGCGATCGCTGGCAGCATCCAGGCCCGGGTGCGCAGCCGCGGCCGGCGCGTCGTCGATTCGTCTCGCCGGGCTCACGGCGAGGCCGGCGCGGCGTTTGCACGGGGCGCGGCCATGCGCCTCCGGGACGTGATGAGCGTCGACGTGATGACAGTCGAATCTGGAGATCCGGCGGATGCTGCACTGGCGACGATGCGCCAGCACCGCATTCGCCATCTCGTCGTGGTTGAGAATGGACGCCTCGCCGGCATCGTCTCGGAGCGCGACCTCGGAGGCGCGAGAGGCGCGGAAGGGAGCGGGCCCGACCGCGCCGTTCGCGACTTGATGACGCCCGATCCGGTGACTGCCAGTCCGGCCACCACGCTGCGGCAGGCGGCCAACCTGATGAGGGGACAAAGCCTCGGCTCCCTCCTGGTCGTCGACGATGGGCACCTGGTCGGTATCGTGACGACGACCGACCTGCTCGACCAGCTTGGCCGGGGCGGCATGCGCCCGACCGTGCGAACCGAACCGCCGCCGCTGCGGCGCCCGCCGGGCAGCGGGATCGCCCGTGGAAGGAAGGCGCCGCGCGCGGCGACCGGACCGCGGAGAGGTCGACGCCACCGGCGGACGAGCGCAGAGCGATCGGCGCTCCCGTCGACCATGCCGCGCGCGGCCAAGCACGTGCGAGGGCGGACTCTCGAAATCCAGCCGCCGGGACACATACGAGTGCTGGGCGCGGCCCTCGACAGCGGGGAGCGAGCCGACATCGCACGAAAGCTCGGGATGAGGCTCGGGAAGTTCGCGTCCTCGATCGAACGCGTCACCGTGCGCCTGTCCGACGTCAACGGACCGAAGGGCGGCGTCGATCACCGGTGTCTGATCAAGGCCGTTCTGAGCGGTCTTCCCAGCGTGGTCGTGGAGCGTCGGGATGCCGCACTCCAGCGTGCCGTCAACGCGTCCCTGGATGCGATCGCGCAGGCCATTCGACGAAGCGTTCAACGGCGGCGGCTGAAGCCTCGACACCGAAGACGGCCTCGGCCCCAATCAGCCGCTTGACAATCGCCTCGCACCGACCGCTCCGGGCGATGTCGTCGCATCGCCGCCTCTGGCTGCGCGCCGTGCCGGAAACGACCTCGAGCCGGCATCCCCTCTTGCGGCCGAGCGGTTGGATCCACCCTCGCGTCTCCATCGGCCAGGCGGTCCGATGTGCGCGACGGCACAATCGATGGCGCTCAGGGTGCAGACGTCGTTTTCGGACGGTCCGAGGGTTCGAGGTGGACCAGGACGTCGGCCACCCACGGCAGCTCGCGCTTGAGGGTCGCTCGTACGTGCCCGCCAATGGCGTGAGACGCCGCGATCGTCTCATCCGGATCGACCTCGATGTGCAGGTCGATGTGGTACTGCAGCCCCGTCTTTCGCGCGAACACCTTGTCGACGCCCTGCACCCCCGCGACCGATTTCGATATCCTCGCGATCTCCTCGGTCAGTTCCGGATCGGGCATCGTGTCGGCGAGCTCGAGCGACGCGTCCCGTAGAACTCGCAGGCCGGTGATGACGACCACGATGCCGACGACGAACCCGCCGTAGTGATCGGCGGCCAGGAAGTGAACCGGGTCGTAGGTCGCAAGGGCGACGGCCACGAGGGCGGCGAGGGCGGACAGGATATCGACGGCGTCGTTCCAGGCGTCGGCAATCAGCGCCGAGCTCCGGAGGCGGCGGCCGACACGGAATTTCACCGACGACATGATTCCGCGCAGCACGATGGCGCCCACCAGTGCTGCGGCGGCGAGGGCGCCAGGCGGCGGATGCGTCGCGCCGACGGCCTGCAGCGACCGGTAGCAGATCGTCGCGCCGGCCGCCGCGAGGATCAGGCCGACCACGAACGCGGACAAGGTTTCGAACCGGCCGTGCCCGTAGGGATGGTTCCGATCGGCCGGTCGTGCGGCGACGCCCATCCCGATGAGGACGATGCTCGATGCGAGCACATCGCCGGCGAACTCGAACCCTGTCGCGACGACCGACGTCGATCGGACCAGCAATCCGACGACGATGTTGGTGCACGCGAGCACGGCGCTGACGGCGACGCCGAGCAGCGCGACGCGGCGCGCGGTTCGGTACGATTCTTCGATGGCGGTCACTGCAGCAGTATGCCGGAAGGCGGGGGCGAGCATGCTGGAAGACGGGGGCGCCCCTGAGGAGAGCGGAGCGACGAATACGTCCGTTCATGGCGGGCGTGGCGACGAGCTGCCGGCGGAGCTGCAACGGCGGGAGAGTCGGCTGGAGCGGATTCGCGAGGCCACACGCGCGCTGAAGGCTCGCGCCAAAGACGAAGCCGGCCAAGGGCGAACCCGTCGAGTCGGCCAAGCCTGATCCGAAGCCCGATACAACTTCACCGATCCGGAGTCGCGGATCATGAAGGGACCCGACGGCTTCGTGCAGGGCTACAACGTGCAGGTCGCGGCCGATGAGCGGCAACTGATCGTGGGCCAAGGCGTGACCCAGGACACGAACGATAAGAAGCAGCCGCTGCCGATGATCACCACGATCGCCCAGCAGTCGGACATCACGCCGACCCACGTGCTCGCCGACGCGGGGTATTGCTCGGAGGAGAACCTGGCCGCCCTGGCCGAGACTACGATCGACGCGTACGTCTCGACGCGGAAGCAGAAGCACGGCGAGCGCCCAGGGCCTTGTCCGCGTGGCCCGCTGCCGACCACCGCGACGACTACTACGTCGGCGTACACGAGCGGCCGGTCGACCGCCGGCGCGGATCGCGAAGCCCAAGCACGCAGCGCAGAAAATGCACTTCCATCCCGGATGGCGGCCCACGATCGACGACTTTGCGAATGGTGAGCGCTTCGACTCCGTTTGCGACTCGTAGACAACGGTTCGCCGTTCGTGTATATTCAATGTAGATACATGGCAGCGACCACGCAACTCTCGAAGTGGGGCAACAGTCTCGGCTTGCGGCTTCCCAAGTCGGTTGCACGCGAGGTGCAACTCGGTGAAGGCGACACGGTCCAAGTGTCGGTGGACAACGGCACCATCGTGATCCGGCCGAGTCGCCCGCGTTATTCCCTGGACGAACTCGTCCGTCGCATCACTCCGAAGAACCGCCACGACGAGAGCGACTGGGGCGGTCCGCTCGGGGATGAGGCGTGGTAGTCCGCAGCTACGTCCCCGAGGCGGGGGATCTCGTCTGGCTGACGTTCGACCCTCGAGCCGGCCACGAGCAGCGTGGGCGCCGACCCGCTCTAGTTCTGTCGCCTCGAGCGTACAACGCGAAGGCCCGTCTCGCGATCGCGTGCCCGATCACGAGTCACGCGAAGGGTTACCCGTTCGAGGTTGCTCTACCCGCCGGCAGCAAAGTAACAGGCGTCGTCTTAGCCGATCACGTCAAGAATCTGGACTGGAACGCTCGACGCGTGGAGTTCGCTGCAACCGCTCCCGTCGAAATCCTCACCGACGTGAGGGAACGTCTCCGAGTGCTTCTCGGGCTGTGACTACCGAACATGGCCGGCGAGCGAAAGAAGCTGTTTTACTTGAGAGAGTATGACGAGGCGTTTCGCGACGCCTTCTCGCGGGTGATCCGCCTTCGCGGCGAAGAAGCTTTCCCGCTGCTCAAGGAAATCCCGACAGAGCCACGCCCAGCCATCCACACGTCACAGGTCACCTTGCCGTCAGGCGAGGCGCTGACCAACGAACCGTTTGAGATGAAGGTTGCATTTCGTTTCAACCTCTCGGACATGGTGTCCGGGAATATCGATGCCTTCACCGCCTCGGCGGAGGCCTCGGGTCGGGAGTACGGGGAACAGACGATGCGCCAGCTGCTGAAGTACAGCGGCACGATCAGTGAGGCGATGGGCAATGCCGTTGCCGGCAAGGCAGACGATTTGGGTGGCCTGTGATTCTGGAGGTGCTCGAAGGCGTCGAAATCGATTTCGACGAAGACGGCGAGCCCGAGCTGCCCAAGATGATCAGCGACAGAGACATCAGCAAGGTAGCCAGGAGGAGCTTCGACGCGCTCGAACTGAAATGGAACGTCACGAAGTCGCGAGCGAGGCGTACGAAGCCGCGGGGCTCCATATCAGAACTCGCGCAAACCGCCTATTCATCGTATGTTGCGAAAAAATCCGCGAGAACAGGCGCGTCTCGTAAAAGCCCTTGTATCGAACTCGACGTTCGATCGCGGAAGTCTTTCGCCGACTTACATTAAGCCGTTCGACGTACTGGCGAATGGCGGAAGAACTGGAGAATGGCTCCTCAGGCTGGATTCGAACCAGCAACCCTCCGGTTAACAGCCGGATGCTCTGCCATTGAGCTACTGAGGAACGCGAAGGCGGGGCTGAAAGCGAGCCCCATCTTACCGTCTGGCTCGCTTTCAGCGCAAGATTCGGGCGGCGTGAGCCATCCGGGCGTTCGCGCCCGGCGCGGCCTCCGGCAGTCCCACACGCCCTGGCGCAACGACAGATCGATCAGGCGACCCTGGCATCGACCGTAATCTGCATCGTCCCCCGATAGGCGTTCGACACGGGACACCGTCCTTCGGCCGCCTGGGCGATCTCCCTGAACCTGGCCGCGTCCGCACCTTCGAGTCCGTGCGCGATCACGGTGAGCTTCGAGGCGAGGATCTTGATCCCGGCATCGCTCTTGTCGGCCGTCACCGTCGCGCTGACCACGGTCCGGCCGACCGAGACGCCGCCGGCCCGGCCGATCGCGCCGTTGAGCGCCATCGCGTAGCAGGCTGCGTGCGCCGCCGCCATCAGCTCCTCGGGGCTCGTCTTGCCTCCGGGCTCGCCGATGCGCGCCGGAAACGCCACCGGCAGCGTGAACGCGCCGGTCCCGGCCTTCGCGGTGCCCTTCCCCTCCATCAACGATCCCTGCCAATCCACCTCGACGCTGCGTTCGAAGGTCGCCATCGTCCCTCCTCGGAAGAAACCCTGATCTTACCGCCGCCGGCAGCTACTTCTTCTTCCCCATGCTGGTCGCCAGCTGGACGGCCACCCCCGCCAGCCCGAGCGCGGCCCACACGATCGGAATCCAGCGCTCCCCGCTGCCCGGATTGAGCGGGTACAGGATCCACACGGGTGCGGGCGATGGCTTCGGTCCCGGGCGGGCGGCGGCAATCTCGAACACGCCGACGAGAAACATCCACGCGCCGGCGAAGGCGGTCGCGACGATGATGACGTAGCGCTGCAGGAACAGGGCGGCGACGGCGCCGGCAACGGCGAGCAGGACGACCAGCACCACGGGCGGCTCGGCCGAAGTCCGGGCAAACTGCCACGACAGGTGCGCAACCAGCGCCCCGAGACCCGCGCCGACGATCGCGACGCCGACAAAGCAGGCCAGGATCAGCGTCGCGGCGCCGAGCAGGCCGCCGGCGATCGCGGCGGCCGCCATGCCGGCCGTGCTCGTGGGCGCCACGATGGAGCTCGCGAGCATCGCCCCGATGACGAAGCCGTAGATGCCGAGCACGAGACGGAAGAGACGGTAGCCGGCGAAGCATGAGAGCGCACCGCCGGCCACGAGCAGCATGGCCGCGGGCACCTCGTAGGAGTGCGGGAGCATCACCTGGGGCTCAGACCTCGCGCCGGCCTTCGATCGCCTTGGTCATGGTGACGGCGTCGGCGTACTCGAGATCGCTGCCCACGGGCAGGCCCATCGCGATGCGCGTCACCTTCACGCCGAGCGGCTTCAGCAGCCGCGCCAGATAGATGGCCGTGGCCTCGCCGTCGACGGTCGGGTTGGTCGCGAGGATCACCTCCCCCGCGCCGGCGGCCACGCGATCGAGCAGCCCCTTGATCTTGAGGTCGTCGGGGCCGATCCCCTGGAGCGGCGAGAGCGCGCCCATGAGGACGTGAAACACGCCGTTGAACTCGCGCATCCGCTCGATGGCCGCCACGTTCTGCGGTTCCTCGACGACGCAGATCACGCGCTGATCGCGCGACGCGCTGCTGCAGATCGCGCAGGGGTCGACGTCGGTGATGTTGTGGCACACCGAGCAGGGCTGCAGGCGATCCCGCACGTCGCGGATTGCCGCCGCGAGCGCGTCGGTCTGCGCGCGCGGGCTCCGCAGGACGTGGAACGCCAGCCGCTGCGCGGTCCTGGGGCCGACGCCCGGCAGCCGCTGCAGCTCCTCGATCAGGCGGACGAGGGGATCGGGAAGCGCGCTTATAGCTTGAATCCCGGCGGCAGCATGCCGCCCATGTTGCGGGCCATCTCTTCGTCGGCCTTGCGCTGCGCATCGTTGATCGCGGCGACGATCAGATCCTGCAGCATCACGACGTCGTCCTTGTTGACGACCTCGGGATCGATCGCGATCGACTGCACCTGCTTGGCGCCGTTGATCGTCACGGTGACCATGCCGCCGCCGGCATTGCCTTCGACCTTCAGCTCGGCCATCTGCTTCTGCAGCCGCTCCTGCATCTGCTGGGCCTGCTTCATCATCTGCTGGATGTTCATGGCCGTCCCGGCACCTACCTCTCCTCCACGTCCCTGATCTCGGCCGCGAACACTTCGAGCATGTGGCGCACGCCGGGATCGGCCAGCGCCTGCTCGCGCAGCGCCGCCTTCCGGTCGGCTGCCGGCGGCGCGGCCCCGCCCGGGGGCGCCTCGCCCAACACCGCGGCAATCGTCACGCGGCGGCGGCAGACGCCCTGCGCCAGCGATTCGAGCCACCCGCGGTTCTGTTCGAGCATCTCGCGCATGGCGCGCTGAGCCGGCGCATAGGTGAAGACCAGCCGATCGCCGGCCGACTCGACCCGCTGCGCCTGCGCAATCACCGTATTGTAGAAGACCGCCTTCGCGCCGCGCACCGCGGCCAGGAAGGCGTCGGCTCCCTCTTCGCCGCCCCGCGCCGGCGGGGCCGGCTGCGGATCGCCGGCCGGCGCGGCCGCAGCGCCGTCCGGCACGGCAGGCGAGCTCTTCGATCCCGCCGTCCCTCCCGACCCTCTCGCGCCGGCGGAACCCTTCGCCCCCCCTGAACCCTCTGAACCCCGTGCCCCCCCGGAGCCGCGTGAACCCCCTGAGCCCTTCGTCTCGAGAATCAACTCCTCGACGGGCACGAGCTTCCGCAGGTAGATCCACCGCAGCAGCGCCATCTCGAGGTGATGGCGCGGCTGAGCGGCGCCGCGCCTGTCGGCCTCGGCTTTCGTGAGCAGATCGAAGGCGCGCAGCAGATCCTCGCGCGAGAAGCGGTCCGCGAGCGCCGCCAGGCGCTCGCGCTCGGCTTCTCCGGCGATTTCAGGGTCCGCGATGCGGCCCGGGTCGACCGAGAGCACGAGGAGATCGCGGACCACGCGCGCCAGTTCGCGGCAGACCGCGCGCAGGTCGTACCCCATCTCGACCGCACGCGCGACAAGGGTGAACGCCTGCGGCGCCTGCTCGTCGGCGACGGCCTGCGCCGCGTCCAGCAGCAGATCCCGCCCGACCAGGCCGAGAACGGCCGCCGCGTCGGCGGCGGCGAACCGGCGGCCCGTGAAGGCGATGACCTGGTCCAGCTTGCTCTCCGCGTCGCGCATGCTGCCGTCGGCGTCCCGCGCGATCAGCTGCAGCGCATCGTCGGCGGCCTCGATGCCCTCGGCATCGACGATCTCGCGCAGCTTGTCGGCGATGGCTCGAGTGGCGATGGTCCGGAACTCGTAGACCTGCGACCGCGACAGCACGGTCTCGGGGATCTTGTCGAGCTCGGTCGTCGCCATCATGAAGACCACGTGCGGCGGCGGCTCTTCGATCGACTTCAGCAGCGCGTTGAACGACGAGGCCGAGAGCTGGTGCACCTCGTCGATGATGAAGACCTTGTAGGGATCGCGGGCGGGGCGGATGGCGAGGCCGGAGACGATCACCTCGCGGACGTTGTCGATGCCCGTGTGGGTGGCCGCGTCGATCTCGAGGACGTCCATGTCGCGCCCTTCGGCGATCTCGCGGCAGGCGTCGCACACGCCGCACGGCTCGGCGGTGGGCCCCTTCTCGCAGTTCAGCGCCCTCGCCAGGATGCGCGCCGTCGTCGTCTTGCCCACGCCGCGCGGGCCGGCGAAGACGAACGACTGGGCGAGGCGGCCGCTCCCGAGCGCGTTGGCCAGCGTGCGCGTCACCGCCTGCTGGCCGACGACGTCGGCGAACCGCTGCGGGCGCCATTTGCGCGCGATGACTTGATAGGCCATTTACGGACGGCGGTCGGGATCGAGGCGGACAGGAGCGGGCGGACTCCACCGCGATCCGGAATGACTGCGGCACATGTCAGGATCTACTTAGCGCTGCTGCCTTCCGGCCCTGACGCGGTTCGTAGTCTGAAATTGCACAGGTTCCGGACCGCGGTGCAATCCACGAGCCTTCGATCCTACTACACGGGCACGTGCGTCGCGAGGAGGATGTACTTCGCGAGAATCTCGCCGACGATCACCGTGAACAGGTCCACGTAGAGGATGCCGGTCGCCGACTGCGTCGATCGGATCTTGGCCGTCTCCCAGGTGAGATAGGAGAGCACCGCCGGGCCCGCGAGGCCGAACAGGACCCGCTGCCAGAAGAAGATGCCGTCGATCGACAGGACGTAGCGGCGGAAGCTGGGGCCCGCGCCCGGCTGCCACGCCGCGAAGGCCAGCGCGACCGCCGCCGCGACCACCACGAGGCGCACCGCCATGGAGACCATGTGCCACATGACCATCGACTGCAGGTGCCTCACGTCCATCGACGGGATGACCAGGTACCAGTGTCCGAGCACCATGGCCGTGCAGGCGCCGCCGAGCAGCGCCGCCGACGACACGAAGCTGGCGGCCGTCATCACCTGCACGGCCCAGGAATGGCCGGCGGCGATCGCGAGCGCCTGCAGCACCAGCGCGAGCAGCCCCGCGCCCGCGGCCGTGCCGGCCAGGAGCGGTCGAATCGACGCGAGCATGCGGCCGACGGTCGCCCAGTAGACGACGGCGGCGGCCATCGCCGCCTCCAGCGCGAGCAGACCGCCGCGCGCCGCGCCGCCGGATCCGGCGCCGGGCGCGTCGGGCACGCCGTAGCGGAACGCGAGCGCGACGACCAGGAGCATCGCGGCGAGACCGGCGTTGAACCTGAAGAACTTGACGCCCGCCGCGCGCGCGACGAACACGAGCGTGAAGATGATGCCGATGCCGAGGTGCGAGAGAAAGAAGAAGAGGATGGTCGTCAGCGACATGATCGGGGCAGGAGCGGCAGGAGGAGCCGGAGCGGCTGGGGAGACCTGCGCCCTCCCGCCCGTCCTGCCGGTCCAGCCGTCATCTCAGTCTCTTGTTGATCTCGGCCCAGTTGACGACGTTCCACCACGCGGCGACGTAGTCCGGGCGGCGGTTCTGGTACTTCAGATAGTACGCGTGTTCCCACACGTCGATGCCGAAAATCGGCTTCTTGCCCTCCATCAGCGGATTGTCCTGGTTCGCCGTGCTTTCGACCGACAGCGTCCCGCCCTGGTCGACGAGCCACGCCCAGCCGCTCCCGAAACGGCCGGCCGCCGCCTTGGCAAACTGCTCCTTGAACGCGTCGAAGCTGCCGAATGCGCCGCCGATCGCGTCGGCGATCGCGCCGGTCGGCGCGCCCCCCGCGTGCGGGCCCATGATCTGCCAGAACATCGTGTGGTTCACGTGGCCGCCGCCGTTGTTGCGCACGGCGGTCCGGATCGCGTCCGGGAGCGCGTTCAGGTTCCGGATCAGCTCTTCCGGGCTCTTCGACTGGAGATCGGGGTGCTTGTCGAGAGCCGCATTCAGGTTCGTCACGTACGCGTTGTGATGCTTGCCGTGATGAATCTCCATCGTCTGTCTGTCGATGTGCGGCTCGAGCGCGTCGGGGGGATACGGAAGGGGGGGCAGGGAGTAAGCCATCGGACGTTCCTCCTGTGAGTCGGAGTCCTGCGACGGGCAGAACCTGTGAAATGTACTACGAAATGGAGAGCATGCGGTCGAGCGCCACGCGGGTCCAGCTCTTCTGCTCGTCCGGCACCGCAATGCGGTTGTGCACCGCGCCCTCGAGCAGCCCCTCGAGAACCCAGAGCAGGTGATTGGGCGAGACGCGGAACATCGTGGAGCACAGGCAGCCGAACTGATCGAGCGACAGCACCGTGCGGTCCGGGTGGACGTCGTTGGCGAGCCGGCTCACGAGGTGGATCTCGGTGCCCACCGCCCACACCGATCCGATCGCGCTGTTCTTCACCTGCCGGATGATGTACTCGGTCGAACCGGCGTCGTCGGCCGCCTGCACGACTTCCCACGGCACCTCCGGATGGACGATGACGCGCACGCCCGGATGCTGGCGGCGCACGCTCTCGATCTGCCGCGCGCTGAAGCGGGTGTGGACGGAACAGTGCCCCTTCCAGAGCACGATGCGCGCGCGCGCGAGCCGATCGGGATCGAGCCCGCCCCAGACCTCGTCGGGATCCCACACGACCATCCGGTCGAGCGGGACACCGAGCGCGTAGGCGGCATTGCGCCCGAGGTGCTGATCGGGGAGGAACAGCACCCGCTCGCCGCGCGCCCAGGCCCAGGTCAGCGTCGCCTTCGCATTCGACGACGTGCAGACGACGCCGCCGCGCTCGCCGCAGAACGCCTTGATGGCCGCGGCGGAGTTGATGTAGGTGACCGGCACGACCGGCGACGCGTCGTTCGCGAATCCCATCTGGCCGAGGTCGGCCCAGCACATCGCGAGCTGATCGGGAGCGACCATGTCCGACATCGAGCAGCCGGCGGCGAGGTCGGGCAGGATCACCTGCTGATGATCGGCGCTGAGCACGTCGGCGCTCTCGGCCATGAAGTGGACGCCGCAGAAGACGATGAATTCGGCGTCCGGGTGCCTGGACACCTGCTGGGCGAGCTTGTAGGAGTCGCCGGTGTGGTCGGCGAACTTGATCACCTCGTCGCGCTGGTAGTGATGGCCGAGGATGACGGCGCGGCGGCCCAGCGCGGCCTTGGCGGCCGCAATCCGGCGATCCATCTCCTGGTCCGCCAGCCCCACATAGCGATCGGGGAGGGGCTGGCGATCGGCGAGGTGGGCTTTCTCGTAGGCGGTGAGCACCGGCAGCGAGGTCGACATTTTCCTCGGGTTCGCGGAGGCTTTGTGAAACATTTCGCAAAGCGCCCTGCGAAAAAGCCAAGCCGCCGTGGTCGGGCTGGCCGGCTTGGCCCGCGATCAGTATACCGCGCCTCCGCCACAGAGCGCTCGTGCGCGAACGCCGGCGATCCGTCCCGGTGACGCTAGCGCGCCGCCGGGCGCGGCACGACGTTGTACAGCGTGTCGCGCTCGACCGGCTCGCGCCCCGCCGCCAGGATCAAGCGCGCGATCTGCCGCGTCGACAACGCCTCGGGCGTCCTGGCGCCGGCCATGTGGTAGATCCGCTCTTCCTGCACGGTGCCGTCCAGATCGTCCACGCCGAACCAGAGCGAGGTCTGCGCCACCTCGACGCCGGTGGCGATCCAGAACGCCTTCACGTGATCGATGTTGTCGCACATCAGGCGCGCGACCGCGTGCACGCGGAGCGTCTCGGCGGCGCTCGGCGCCGGCAGCCTGCGCATCTGGTTGTTGTCGGGATGGAACGCCAGCGGGATGAAGGCCTGGAAGCCGCCCGTCTCGTCCTGCAGCGCGCGCGCGCGGAGCATGTGGTCGATCCGATCGGCGGGCGTCTCGATGTGCCCGTACAGCATCGTGACGTTGGTGCGCATGCCGAGCCGGTGCGCCAGCCGGTGGATGGCCAGGTACCGCTCGGTGCCGCACTTGTCGCGCGCGATCTTCCTGCGCACGCGCTCGGCGAAGATCTCGGCGCCGCCGCCCGGCAGCGAGTCGAGGCCGGCCGCCATCAGCTCGCGGAGCACCTGCTCGTCGGACATGCCGTAGAGATCGGCGAAGAAGGCGATCTCGACCGCCGTGAAACACTTCAGGAAGATGCCCGGCCGGATCCGCTTGAAGCCGCGCAGCATGTCCGTGTAGTAGGCGAACGGCAGATCCGGGTGCAGGCCGTTCACCACGTGCACCTCGGTGAGCGGCTGGTCCCGGCGCTGCCGCAGCTTGTCCCAGACCTGCTCGAGCGACATCGTGTAGGCGCCGGGATCGCCCGGCTTCAGGCGCGCGAAGGAGCAGAACAGACAACTGGCCACGCAGACGTTGGTGGCCTCCAGGCGGATGTTCAGGTTGTAGAAGGTGCGTCCGGCGTGGCGCTTCTCGCGCTCGCGGTTGGCGAGCCAGGCCACGGCGAGCAGATCCGCGGCGAAGAGCCGGACGCCGTCACCGGGATCCAGCCGGATCCCGGCGGCGAGCTTTGCTTCGATGTCGGAGAGACCGGCGGCGGCGACGCGAGACAGGGACATCTGACTATCCGGTCCATCCGCTCATCCTGCCGGCGTCCGCTCGGACCTCCGGACAGCCAGGCGGGTGGAGCCGGGACGCGCGTCAGGAAGAGACGCCGAAGATCTGGACGCGCAGCGAGCGCGCGCGCGGCCCGTCGAGCTCCGCCATCAGGATGCGCTGCCATTGGCCGAGCACGACCTCTCCGCCGCTGATCTGCAGCGCGAGGCTGTGGCCGAGCAGCATCGCGCGGAGGTGCGAATCGGCGTTCATCCGATCGCAGTCGGAGTGCTGCGGGTCGTTGTGCAGGTACTCGCCGTCGCGGGCGACCATGTGCTCGAGGAAGCGCTTGATGTCGGTGAGCAGCGCCGTCTGGAACTCGTTGATGAAGAGCGTGCAGGTCGTGTGCATCGACCACAGGCTCACCAGGCCCTCGCCGATGTTGAACCTGCGCACGTACTCCATCACGCGGTTGGTGAGATCCACCAGTTCGATCCGCTGATCGGTCTGGACGACGAAGGTTTCACCATGAATGGTAAGGCCGCCGGTCGTCGCGGTCGACACGTCTTCGACGGGCCGCTCGCGGACGGTGACGGTCGAGCTCTTGCTCATGCGCTCCTCTGGAATAGTAGATGCCGCGCGGTCCCACCCTCGCCGGGCGCCGACGCACCGACGCGCGTCGAGTGGACGCGAACAGCGTATCTTACCAAATAATGATGCGCGCGTCGCAAGACGCCCTCCGCGCACCCGGGCATCCGCGCCGCGGCCGCACCGGTCGCATCCGGCGCCGTTTGCCGCGTGCTATACTCCGGCGCGGCCCCGATCCGCCGGGGCCGCCCGACAATCCGACGCTCGCCCCGGGGCCACGCGAAGTGGGTGCAAAGCCCACACGGTCCCGCCACTGTAAGCGGGGAGCGGCCGTCTGCCGATGTCACTGAGGCGCCGACGCTGGCGGCAAGACCGCCGGCCAGGGCGTTCGGGAAGACGAGGCGGCTGCGTCGATCCGCAAGTCAGGAAACCTGGCCTCCCGGGGGCGTCCATTCCACGGCGCGAGAGACGCCGGGAGGAGCCCGCATGTCCGTCCGTCTTCCATTCATCGTGCTTGTCGCCCTTTGCGTTCACGGCGGAGCCGTCGCCGCCCCCGTGCCGCTCGCCGGCATCGTCGTCGATCAGTCGGGCCGCGCCGTGCCGCGCGCCCGCGTGCGCATCGTCGAGGCGGACGGAACCGAGGCGTCGAGCGGCTTCGCCGACGAAGCGGGCCGCTTCGCGCTGGCGCACGACACGACGGCCTGCCGCGTCGAAGCGTCGCTGACCGGTTTCGAGCCGGCGACCGCGCCGTGCGCGGCGGGCGCCCCCATCCAGATCACCCTCGCGGTGGCGCCCCTCGAGGCGAGCGTCCTCGTCTCGGCGACGAGAACCGAGGCGCCGGCCAGCCAGACGGGCGCGAGCGCCACGGTCTTCACCGCCGCGGATCTGGTTCGGGCGCAGAAGCCGCTCGTCGCCGATCTGCTCGCAGCGACGCCGGGGGCGATGGTCGTGCGCAGCGGCGGGCCGGGCACGGTCGCCTCGCTCTTCGTGCGCGGCGGCGAGAGCGACTACAACAAGATCCTGATCGACGGCGTGCCGCTGAACGAGCCGGGCGGCACCTACTACCTGAGCAATCTCACGACCGAAAACCTCGACCGCGTCGAAGTCGTGCGCGGCGCCTATTCCTCGCTCTTCGGCTCCGACGCGATGGGCAGCGTCGTCCAGCTCTTCACCCGGCGCGGCGCGACCCGCCGGCCGGCGGTCGCTGCGCAGATCGACGGCGGCACCTACGGCACCCTGCATGCCAGCGGGAACCTCTCCGGCGCCGCGGGCCGTGCGGACTACAGCCTGGGCGGCGCGAGGTGGCGCGGCGACAGCCGCGTGCCGAACAGCCGGTTCGAGAACACGACGTTCAACGCCAATGTCGGCGTCCCTCTGGGTGCCGATGCGACGCTGCGCGTCGTCGCACGCGGCGATCGGGGACGCGTGGGCACGCCCGGCCAGACGGCGTTCGGCCGGCCCGATCTCGACGCGTTCTTCGAGCGGCACGATTCGATCGGGAGCGTCAGCGTCGATCAGCAGATCGGCCGGCTGCGCCAGCGCGCCACCTACTCGATCGCCGCCTCGAGCCAGCAATCGACCGATCTGGCGGCCGACCCGCCATTCCGTGCCGCCTATGCGGGCCGCACGGCGAGGTTTCCCTCGAGCGACTTCACCTATGACAGCCTCACGCGGCTGCGCCGCCGCCATGCGAGCTACCAGGCCGACATCCAGCTCGGCGACGCCGACGCCGGCAGCCGGCACCTGCTGACGCTGCTCGCCGACTGGGATGGCGAGCGCGCCGACGTCGCGGATCGGATGTTCGGCACGCGAACGATCAACACCCGCGGCAACTTCGGTGTCGCGGCGCAGCAGCAGATGCTCTGGCGGCGCGTCTCGGTCGCCTTCGGCGGCCGCCTCGAGCGCAACGCCAGCTTCGGCGTGGCGGCGGTGCCGCGCGCCTCGATCGTCTACGTCGCGCGCGAGTCGGGGCCCTCGCTCGGCAGCACGCAGCTCGAGGCGAGCATCGGCAGCGGCATCAAGGAGCCGACGATGCTCGAGTCGTTCAGCGCCTCGCCGTTCTTTCTCGGCAACCCCGACCTCGAGCCGGAGCGCTCGCGCAGCGTCGAGATCGGCATCCGGCAGCGGTTCGCCCGGGATCGCGCGAGCGTGGAGCTGACCTGGTTCCACAACCGGTATCGCGACGTCATCACGCTGGTGACGACCGATCCGTCCACGTTCGCGGCGCAGTTCAGCAACGTCGGCGAGACGCGCGCGCGCGGCATCGAGCTGGGGTTCGAGACCCGCCCGGTCGACGCGCTCCGCCTGCGGGCCGGCTACACGTGGCTCGATTCGCGGATCGTCAGGAGCGAGCGGCCCGACGATGCGCTCTTCGGCCTCGGCCGCGAGGCGTTCCGCCGGCCGCGCCATTCGGGGTTCGTGGATGCGTCGCTGGCCGCAGGCCGACTGGGTGCCGGCCTCCTGGGTACCTTCGTCGGCAGCTTCGTCGACAGCGACTTCGGGCTGTTCGATCCGCCGCTCACGCGCAACCCCGGCCACGCGCTCTGGGACGCGCGCCTGTCGCTGACGCTGACGCCGCGGCTCACGGCAATCATGAACGTCGACAACCTGACCGGCCGCGACTACTCGGAGCCGCTCGGCTATCAGCCGCTGCTGCGCGCGGTCAGGGCCGGCGTCCGTCTCGGGTTCTGAGGTGAGCGGCCCGGTCTCCCTGAAGCCGCGATCCGCGATCTCCTGGAGCGGCGGGAAGGACGGGTGCGCGGCGCTCCACCGCACCGTCGCATCGCACGACGTCGTCGCCATGCTGACGATGGTGGATGAAGAGGCGGGGCGCAGCCGGTCGCACGGTCTGCGGCCGGAGGTGCTCGACGGTCAGGCCGGCCGCCTCGGCCTCCGCCGGCTCACGCGCCGCTGCACGTGGCCGACCTACGACACGGCGTTCGCGGCCGCGCTCGAGGAGCTCGCCGCCGACGGGGTGACGCACATGATCTTCGGCGACATCCTGTTCGACGAGCATCGACGATGGGCGGAGCGGATGTGCGCCGCGGCGGGGCTGACGGCCGTGGAGCCGCTGTTCGGGCGCTCGACGCTCGCGCTGTTCGAAGAGTGGACGGCGTCGGGTGCCGAAGCGATCATCGTCGCCGCGCGCGCCGATCGGCTCGATCGAAGCTGGCTCGGCCGGCCGCTCGAACGCGGCATGCTGGAGGCGTTCGCGCGCCTCGGCGTCGACCCCTGCGGCGAGCGCGGCGAATATCACACGGTCGTGACCGACAGCCCGCTCTTCCGGCAGCCGCTCCCGCTGAAGGCGGGCGCGCAGGTCCGGCGCGCGGGCTGCTGGGCGCTGGACGTGGCGGTGGACGATGCTGCAGGCGCGTGATCTGTCGTTCTCGTACGGCCGGCCCGGCGACGGGAGCCCGAACGCAATCGACGGCGTGTCGCTCGACGTTGCACGCGGCGCCATTGTCGGGCTGCTCGGCCCGAACGGATCCGGCAAGACGACGCTGCTGCGGATCCTGGCCGGCGTGCTGCCGGCGCGCGCCGGTCGCGTGGTCATCGACGGCACGCCGATTCACGCGCTGCCGCGGCGCGCGATCGCCCGCCGCGTGGCCATGGTGCCGCAGGAAACGCAGTCCGCCTTCGACTTCAGCGTGATGGACATCGTGCTCATGGGCCGGTACCCGCACCTGGGCCCGTTCGAGCTCGAAGGCGCCCGCGACCGGCAGATCGCACGCGAGGCCCTCGCAGCCACCGGCACCACGTCGCTCGCCGCGCGCGCGTTCGGCTCGCTCAGCGGCGGCGAGAAGCAGCGGGTCGTCGTCGCCGCGGCGCTGGCGCAGCAGGCGGACCTGCTGCTGCTCGACGAGCCGACCGCCGCGCTCGATCTGCGGTACCAGTTCGAGATCGCCGATCTGCTGCGCGGGCTCAACGCGAGAGGTGGAACGACGATGGTGCTGTCGACGCACGATCTGAACCTGGCCGCCGCGCTGTGCGGGCGTGTCGTGCTGCTGCGGGACGGGCGCGTGATCGCCAGCGGGGCCACCTCCGACACGCTGACGGCCGACAACGTCAGGGGGCTGTACGGCGTCGACGCGGACGTGCGCTTCCATCCGCAGGCCGGCCATCTGACGGTGGTGCCCGTTGCCCGCGCACGCTGACGCCGCGCCGGCGCCGGCCGTGCTGCGCCGGTCGATCCGGGCGCGGCTGGGGTGGACCCTGATCGCGTTCGGCGCCCTGGCCGGCGCCGCCTGCGTGCTCGCGCCGCTGGCGGGCAGCACGCCCATCCGGCTGCGGGCGGTCTTCAACCCGTCGATCCCCTACGCGGACAACATCGACGCGCAGATCTTCTTTGTCGCGCGGCTGCCGCGCGTGCTCGCGGCCGCGCTGGTCGGCGCCGCGCTCGCCGTCTCGGGCGTCGTCTTCCAGGCCCTGCTCCGCAATCCGCTCGCCTCCCCCGACACGCTCGGCGTCTCGGCGGGCGCGTCGCTCGGAGCGATGATCGCGATCACCTTCGGCCTCGATTTCTCGCTGCTCGGCCTCTCCGCGGTGCCGCTCGCCACGTTCGCCGGCGCGGCAGGTGCGCTCGCCGTCGTCTACGGCCTGTCGGTCGCCAGACGGCGCGGCACGTCAGCGATGGTCCTGCTGCTCGGCGGGGTGACGCTCCAGGTGCTGCTCGGCGCGGCGATCGCCTGCATCCAGTTCCTGGCCGACTTCACGCAGACCTTCAGGAACGTCCGCTGGCTCATGGGATCGCTCGACGTGGCGTCGTTTGCGCCGATTGCGGCCTCGTTGGTGCCGATGCTCGCGGCCGCCGTCGGCTTCGCGACGCTGCCGCACGCGCTGAACCTCCTCAGCGTGGGCGCCGAATCGGCCGCCGCGCGCGGCGTCGCCGTCGAGCGGAGCGAGCGCGTCGCGCTCGTCAGCGCGTCGATCGCGACCGGCGCGGCCGTCTCGCTCGCCGGTCCCGTGTCGTTCATCGGCATCATCGTGCCGCACCTCGTGCGGCTCCTCGTCGGCGCCGACCACCGGCTCGTGATGCCGGCGTCGGCCCTGTTCGGCGCCGCCTTCCTCATCGCCTGCGACCTGCTGGCGCGCACGATCGCCGCGCCGCTCGAACTGCCGGTCGGCATCGTCACCGCCATCATCGGAGGCCCGATCTTCCTATGGCTGCTGTTTCGACGCGCCTGACCTGCGCGGCCTCGCTCGCCGTCTGTCTGCTCGCCGGCGTCGAGGCCGCCCAGGCACCGCGCCCGGCCGGCGGCGGAGGGGCGCGCCGGATTGTCTCGCTCATCCCGGCCACGACCGAGATGTTGTTCGCCATCGGCGCCGGCGACCGGATCGCCGGCGTCAGCAGCTTCGACACCTTCCCGCCCGGGGTCGGCCGGCTTCCCAGGGTCGGCGGCCTGCTCGATCCGAACGTCGAGCAGATCCTGTCGCTGAAGCCGGACCTGGCGATCGTCTACGCCACACAGTCGGAACTGCGGCAGCAGCTCGAGCGCGCGCAGATTCCGATGTTCCTCTACGAGCACCGCGGCCTCCCCGACGTCACCGCGACGATGCGGGCCCTGGGCGCACGTGTCGGCATGGCCGAGGCCGCCGACGCGGCCGCCGCGCACGTCGAGCAGCGGCTCGCCGCGATCGCCGGCCGCGTGGCGGGACGGCCGCGTCCGAAGACGCTGCTCGTGTTCGGACGCGACCCGGGCGCGCTCCGCCACATCTCCGCGAGCGGCGGCTACGGCTTCCTGCACGATCTCCTGGAGATGGCGGGCGGGTCGGACGTGCTCGCCGACGTGCGGCGCCAGTCCGTGGACGTGAGCACGGAGATGATCCTGGCGCGGGCGCCCGAGGCGATCGTCGAGCTGCACTACGGCGAGACGCGGGGCGACGACCTCGCGGCGGAGCGGCACGTCTGGGACGCGCTACCGTCGGTGGCGGCCGTCCGGAACGGCCGTGTGTACCTGCTCAGCGGACAGCAGTTCGTCGTGCCCGGGCCGCGCGTCGTGGACGCGCTCGAGCAACTGGCGCGCGCGCTCCATCCTGACGCGTTCTGATGGTTCGCCCGCGCTCAACGAGGACCGGATCGCGGCACACCCCGCGCGGACGGCCGGGCAGGAAGCGCGACAACGTCGGGCATGTCCGGGCGCCGGGCGGCGCCGCCAGCCGGGATTTCCCGCCGCGGCGTCGTCCTCGATCGGCGGGGACGGGATGCTCCTGATGATGAAGAAGACGCTCGTCTCGTGGTCGAGCGGGAAGGACAGCGCCTGGATGGTGCACGTGCTGCGGCAGCGGCCCGACGTCGCGCTGGCCGGCGCGTTGACGACGGTCAACGAGACGGCGCAGCGCGTGGCGATGCACGGGGTCCGTGTCGACGTGCTCCAGGCCCAGGCCGACGCCCTGGGTCTGCCGCTCCGCCGGATCCCGATCCCGGCGCCCTGCTCCAACGCGCGCTACGAGGAGGCGATGGCCCAGGCGGTTGCGAGCGCAGTGCGGGAGGGCTTCACGCACATGGCGTTCGGCGATCTGTTCCTCGAAGACCTGCGGCGATATCGCGAGGACCGGCTGGCCGGCAGCGGGCTGACGCCGCTGTTTCCGCTCTTCGGCGCCGATACCGCGGCGCTCGCCCGCGAGATGATCGCCGGCGGCCTGCGTGCTCGACTCACGTGCGTCGACCCGAAGGTCCTCGATCGCCGGTTCGCCGGGCGCGAGTTCGACGCGGCGCTGCTCGCCGATCTGCCGGCGATGGTCGATCCGTGCGGCGAACGCGGCGAGTTCCATACGTGCGCGTACGCGGGACCGATGTTCGCGCGGCCGCTCGCGATTCAACCGGGGATGACGGTGGACAGAGACGGATTCGTGTTCACCGACTTCGTCTGCCCGCCCGGTCCGGCGTGAGCGCCGCGCCGCAGGCCCCGTCGTCCGGCCTGCGACTGTCGTCCCCGCCCGACCAGACGCAGTGGCGCTGGCCGGCGGCGATCGCATCGCTACCCGCCCGGCGCGGCGGGACGGCGGCGGGCCGGGGCCGAATCGCCGGGATCGATTCGAGCTCAGTGCAAACGCGCGTTCCAGGCGCTCCTGACCGGAGGCCATCGAATACATGAGCTTCCGGCGCGGCGGTGGGGCATATGATGGCCCGGTGCGGAGGCGCGAACCGCGCCCGATGGGCCGGCGCGAGCGCCGCCTCCGCCGGGACGTCGACTCGGGCCCTTCGCTCGTAGCCTCGGAGGTGCGTCAGTGGGCAAACGACTCGTCAAGGTGATGAACACGGCATTCCGCGACGGCTTCCAGTCGGTGTACGGCGCCCGCGTGTTCACGAAGGACTTCCTCCCGGCCGTCGAGGCGTGCCGGGACGCCGGACTCACCCATTTCGAGGCGGGCGGCGGCGCGCGGTTCCAGGCGCTCTTCTTCTACTGCAACGAGGACGCGTTCGACATGATGGACGCGTTCCGCCGGGCCGCCGGACCGGACGCCAACCTGCAGACGCTCTCGCGCGGCATCAACGTCGTCGGCCTCCAGTCGTACGGCCGCGACGTGATCGATCTGCACGCGCGGCTCTTCAGGAAGCACGGGATGACCACGATCCGCAACTTCGACTGCCTGAACGACGTGCGCAACCTCATCGACAGCGGCCGGGCGATCGTGGACGCCGGGCTCCGGCACGAGGTGGCAATCACGATGATGGAGCTGCCGCCGGGCGCGACCGGCGACGCGCACACGCCGGCGTTCTACATGCGGACGCTGCGCGAGATCCTGGATGCCGGCATCCCGTACCATTCGGTCTGCTTCAAGGACGCGTCGGGCACGGCGGTGCCCGCGAAAGTGCACGAGACGATCCGGCAGGCGCGCGCGCTGCTGCCGGAAGGGACCGACATCGGCTTTCACACCCACGAGACCGCCGGCGTGTCGGTGTCGGCCTACCGCGCCGCGCTCGACGCCGGTGCCGATCGGATCGATCTGTCCATGGCGCCGGTGTCCGGCGGCACCTGCCAGCCCGACATCGTCGTGATGTGGCACGCGCTGCGGGGGACCGGCTACGAGCTCGACGTGGACATCGACAAGGTGCGCGAGGCCGAGCAGGTGCTGCGCGCGTGCCTGGCCGACTACTTCGTGCCGCCCGAATCGGTGGCGGTCGAACCGGCGATCCCGTGGTCGCCGATGCCGGGCGGCGCGCTGACGGCCAACACGCAGATGATGCGCGATCATGGGACGCTCGATCGGTTCCGCGAGGTGATCGACGCCATGGCGGAGGTCGTTGGCCGCGGCGGCTACGGCACCTCGGTGACGCCGCTGTCGCAGTTCTACTTCCAGCAGGCGTACAACAACGTGTTCTGCGGTCCCTGGACGCGGATCGCCGAAGGCTATGGGAAGATGGTGCTCGGCTACTTCGGACGCACGCCGGCGCCGCCGGATCCCGAGGTGATCCGCATCGCCTCGCAGCAGCTCGGGCTGCAGCCGACCACCGAGAGCCCGATCGAGATCGCCGAGGCGAATCCGGACGCCGGCCTCGCGGGCGCACGGCGGAAGCTGCAGGCGGCGCGCCTGCCGGCGACCGACGAGCATCTGTTCATCGCCGCGACCTGCGGCGACAAGGGCATCGCGTTCCTCAAGGGCGAGGCGACCGCGCACGTCCGGAAGATTCCGCTGGCGATCGATTGCGATCCGGTCCGCGCAGGCGTCCGGCTGCTCCAGGCGCTCCAGTAGGCCCGGACGCGCCACCGTGCCGGCGCTCCTCACGCCGCCGCGCGGATCGGCACGCCAGCCCGATGGCGGCCCGCGTGAAGGCAGCGCCGCCCTGGTGGATCTTCCTGGCGGTGCGGCGCGCAATCGGTGGCTCGATTGTTGCTTGCCAGCTCCCGACCAACGAGAGCAGATGAGATGGCCAACCAGGCAGGCAGATTCCGAATCCTGATTGCAACGGACGGTTCCCGTCAAGCGAGGGCCGCCATCGCAACAACCCTCGCCTTCCCCTGGCCGGTCGACGCCCACGTTCGGGTGGTTGCGGCGCGGAGAACGCGGGCGGAATACCGGCGGTCCATTCTGCTGGCCGCGCTCGATCGCAGCGCAGATGCCGCGGCGGGACGCGCGCGACGCGCGCTGTCGCGCCGATGGCCCGAGATCGAGGCCGTCGTCGTCGACAGGCCCCCCGCCGAGGGAATCCTCGAGGAGGCCGGGCGCTTCGGCGCCGACGTGATCGTGCTCGGGTGGCGCGGCCACGGCGCGGTGCGCCGCCTGCTCATGGGGAGCACGTCCAGGGCGATTGTCCGCGCCGCGCCATGCGCGGTCCTCGTCGTGAGGCGTTCGGCGCGCGTGCGCCGCCTGGTGATCGGGCTCGATCGATCCCCGATGGCCGCGCGCGCCCTGGCGCTGGCGAGCCGCCTCGCCCCGCCTGCGGGCGGACGCGTCGTCCTCGTCACGGCGGTCGAACCGCTGGCCGTGCCCTCCCAAGGCATGGTCCCGGGGGCACGGGCCGTTGCGCGCGACGTGAAGCGCCTGAATGCCCGGCGAGAGCGGGAAGCCCTGCAGCGGCTCGGTCGCGCCGCGTCGCGGCTTCGACGCGCCGGATGGCAGGTCCGCACCGTCCTGGCGAGCGGCGAACCGCTGCGGGAGTTGCTTGCGGTCGTCACAGGCTCGCGGTCGTCGCTGCTCGTCGTCGGAGCGCGCGGCGCGAGCCCCGTGCGCCATCTGCTGCTGGGCAGCGTCGCCCAGGGCGCGCTCGATCGCAGCCCGGTGCCGGTGCTCGTCGTTCGATGACGCGTGGCGTCCCGGCCCGTGCGCCGGAGCGCCGCGTCGGAACGGCAAGGCGCGACGAGCGAGGATATCGGGCATCTCCGAGCGGCGAGCCGCGCCGCCCGCGATGCGCCGCCCGCGAATTGTGTCGCGAATCACCGGCCCCGGACACTAGACTGGACGCATGGACGCCCGCGCTGGCGGTCGACGGCCGGTCGATCCGGTGACGGAGTACTACAAGAAGGACGTCGATCGGACCCTGCTGCGCGAGCACCTCAGGCTGACGCCGCAGCAGCGGCTCGAGCGGCTGGTCGCGTTCATGCGATCGCTCGAGACGCTCCGTGCCGCGCGACGCCCGCGATGACGCCCGACCTGCTCGGCTTCGTGCGGGTGCTCTCGGGCGGCGGCGTCGATTACATCATCGTCGGCGGCGTTGCCGCCGGCATCCACGGCGCCTTGAGGACCACGTTGGATCTCGATGTCGTGTACGCCAGAGATCGCGCCAACGTCGGCCGCCTCGTTTCCGCGCTCGAACCGTTTCAGCCTTATCTGCGCGGCGCGCCGCCCGGACTGCCCTTCCGGCTCGATGGGGAAACCGTGTCTCGCGGACTGAACTTCACGCTCACCACGGCGCTCGGCGACCTCGACCTGATCGGCGAGATCGTGGGAGGCGGCGGCTACGAAGCCTTGAAGCCGTCCGCCGAGGTGGTCGCGCTCGAAGGATTCCAATGCCTCGTCGTGTCGCTGCCGAAGCTGATCGATCTCAAGCGCGCGGCAGGCCGCGGCAAGGATCGCGAGATCCTCGCCGAGCTCGAAGCGCTGCTCGAGGAGCGCGAGCGGCCGTAGCCGCCCGCCGCCTCGTGGTTCGACGCTTGCAGATCGACGACCGGGCTCCGGTCGGGGCGCCGAACGAAGAGGTGGAAGACGCCGGAACGGCGCCGGACGGCGACCGCCTGCCTCGCGCGGCCGCGGCGACGGTCGCGCGAGGTGGCTCGTTTCGGCAGAGCGCGCAAGCGGAAAGGAGCGGCATGAAGCTCACGAGCCCCGTATTCCGGCACGACGGCAACATCCCTTCGAAGTACACGTGCGACGGAGACGACGTGTCTCCGCCGGTCGAATGGAGCGACGTGCCTTCCGGCGCGAAGAGCCTGGCGCTCATCTGCGACGATCCGGATGCTCCGAAGAAGACCTTCTCGCACTGGATCGTGTTCAACATGCCCCCGGCCGACGGCGCGCTGGCGGAACACCTCGCGGCCGACCAGGAGCTGCCCGGCGGGAGCCGCCAGGGCACCAACGACTTCGGCAGGATCGGGTACGGCGGTCCCTGTCCGCCGACCGGCACCCACCGATATCGCTTCACGCTGTACGCGCTCGACACCGAGCTCGGCGTTCCCGCGCGATCTTCGCGGAAGGACGTGGAGACCGCGCTGCAGGGCCACGTGCTCCAGACGGCGCGCCTGACGGGCACCTACACCCGCACGAAATGACGAGCGGGTCCGCCTCAACGTTGGGGTCTGGACGGTCGGGGTTTCAGCGATCGATGACCATTGCGTGAGATCTCAGCGTCCGGCGCGACCCCTTCAGCCAGTCGCGGAAGGTCCAATAGAGGATCCCGGGGTGGCGCCGGAGCTGGGAAAGCGAGTAAGGCAGCCACGCGTGGCCATAGGGAACGTAGAACCGGATCGGGACGCCACCCCGCCGTGCCACGTCGACCGTTCCGCGGGTTGGAAGACCGAAGAGGAGCTCGAGCTCGCAGGTCGAACCCGCCCGATGGAGCGAATCAACGGCACGCCGCGCGAGCCTCGGAACGTGCGTCGCCACGGCGACCTGCCGCCCACGCCCTGCCAGCCGGTCGATCAGCGAAAGGTACGCCGCCTCGACGTCGCGCACGGCACCTTCCGGATCCTCCCACTGCCCCTTTACGATGCGGACGCGAAGGTCCAGTGCCAGAACCCGATCGACGTCCGAGACGCTTCGCCTCCATCGGGCCGGCAAGGTGCAGCCGATTGTCACCCCTCGCCCCGCACTCGCTTCGATGAGCTGCCACGTGCGGTCGGCTGCTTCGGGGCCGAGCGCATCGAAGTGGATCGTCGTCGAGCTCGAACGTGCGGCTTCCAGGATTTCGTCCATCAATGCGCTGGAGTACTCGAGATCGGGCGCTTTGATCGAGAGATAGCAGTCGCGCCCCGCTCCGTCGAGCGCCCGGAGGGCACGGAGGTAGGAGTCGGCGACCGTCCGGCTCGTCTGCTCCGAGTGCCACGGGCAAATCGCCGTGCGGAAGCCCTTGCCCGCAAGCTCGTCGCACACCCGGAGCGCATCGTGCAGCTCCGGACCGGCCACATAGGCGCGCGCCGCCCGGCGCGCGGCCGGCTCCCACGCCGCCCACATCAAACGTCGCAGGGCGCGGGTCATGCCGGCCCCTGTGCGGCGCGCGAGATCTTCTGCCGGACGCTGCTCAACGTGTCTGCGGCGAGCGCCGTACCGCCGCGGCGCGACCACGGGTACGCGTAGATATCCACGTGCGGGCGCACGCGATCGGTCCAGGCCTCGGTCCATGGCTCGCCGACACCAAGGAACTCATACGAGCGCAGCCCGCGCTGCGCGGCGTGCCGCACCGTCTCGGCGAGGAGAAGGGACCCGGGCGAACAGCGCTGAAACCGGTCGTCGTATCCGACTTTGAGCAGCCAGAAGCGGCGGTCCAGCTCGACGGCGAGCTGGACGGCGGCCGGGCGCCCTCCGATCCGGAGGAAGCACAAGCGGAGGATTCCGGCGCGGCAGGCCGCCGCGGCAAAGCGGCGGAAGAACGCAGCGCGCGGGCGATCGGCGGCGAGCGAGGTTCCCGCCGCGTGCTTCCAGCCGGACGCCTCGACGCGGACCATCTCGTCGAACAGCGGCGGCAGATCCTCGGGAGCTGGGGTCGTCACCTCGCAGGCGATCGGACCGATCTCCTGCGCCCGGCGCCGCGCACGCCTGAGATCCGATCGCCGCTTGCTGCTGCCCAAGGGCGGATCCTGCCCGGTCCATCGCGAGTCCAGCTCGAGAAACGGGTAGCTCCGTGCCGGCCGGCTCACGACGAGCCCGCCGCCGCGCCAGGCTCGTCGAAGCGCAGGCAGCGTCTCCGAATCGGCAGGCACACGGCGCAGCACGATCGGCAGCCGCCGCTCGAGCAGCGCCCGAAGCAGCTCGTTCAACACCGTCTCGTTCTGGAAGATCAGATCCATCGGCTCGTGCACCTCGCCGGGTCCCAGGAGCTCCAGCCGTCTGCCGAAGCTCCTTCGCTCGACGAAAGGCGCGACGGCGGCCGGCTGCGGAAGGCAGCCGAAGACGAAGAGACGCAGCCGATCTGGCGGCACGAAGGTTTCTGCACAGGCGGTCACCCACGCTGGATGCTGCATGGGACTCTTCGAGCTCATCGCATCGAATGCCCAGGCCGCCAGGTCGGTGGGCCCTCGCAGCAGGCGCAGGGATTCGGACGCCAATCCCGACCGCGAACGTTCGGACGGCCGGTCGGTCGATCCGTCGGCCTCCTCTTCCGGTGCCGCGGCCAGTGTCATGATTCCTCCAGGGAAGACGGGCGACGCACGGCATCGAGCAACGGACGTGCCCTTCGTCAACCGCCCGCGGCCCGGCCGAAGAGGAACCCGCCGCCATGCCTCGCTGCTGCAGTCCAGTTCCGCAACGAGGCGCGGCTGCCTGGGCGCTACCCGGGCATTTCGCGCTCGCTGGGCAGCGGGTCGATTCCCCTGCGGCGACGCTCCCGGAAGAATCTCTGCAGCAGGTCCCGGCATTCCGCCGCGCGCACCCCGCCGACCGCCGCGCATCGATGATTCAGGCCGGGCAACGCCGGCGCCGCCACCGTCGAGACGATCGCGCCCGATTTCGGCTCGTCGGCGCCGTATACGATCGTGCCGATGCGCGCGTGCACCAGCGCGCCGACGCACATCAGGCACGGCTCGAGGGTGACGCAAAGGACCGCGCCGGTCAGCCGGTAGTTGCTGGCGCGCTGCGCGGCGTCTCGGATTGCGACGATTTCGGCATGCGCCGTCGGGTCTCCCGACAGAATCGGCTGATTGAACCCGCGTCCCACGATCGCGCCATCCAGCGCGACCACCGCGCCGACCGGCACTTCGCCGCGCTCCAGGGCGCGGCGCGCCTCCGCGAGCGCCTCCTGCATCAGACCGTCGAAATTTGCCACCGCCGGCATCATAACAGGCGATTTGTGATATGAAAGGGCCGCTCGCCTTCCGGGCTGCGGGCCAGAGGAGGATCCATGCGTGTCCGTCAGTGGCTGCCGACAGGTCATCGCGTTGCGGCCGTGGTCCTCATCGCTGCCGGCATCGTCCTGGCGACGACGGCAGCCGGCTACGCGCAGGCGCCCGCCGGCGCGGCCGATCTGAAGGCCCTGGCGAAGCAGTCGCTGTCGAAGATCGACGGCGAGATCAGCGTGCCCGGCGTGAAGGAACCGGTCGAGGTGATCCGCGACAAGTGGGGCATCACCCACATCTACGCGAAGAACCAGGACGACATGTTCTACGCGCAGGGGTACGTGGCCGGCCAGGATCGGCTCTGGCAGCTCTACATGTGGCGCATGACCAACGAAGGGCGGCTCGCCGAGATCCTCGGCCCGGCGGCTGTCGACGAGGATCGCGCGAAGCGGATGGCGATGTATCGCCGCCCGATCGACGACGAGGAGTGGACGAGCTACCACCCCGACGGCAAACGGATCTTCACCGCCTGGACCGACGGCCTCAACGCCTACATCGAGCAGGCGATGAGCAACCTCCCGGTCGAATTCAAGCTCACCGGCCTGAAGCCGGAGCCCTGGAAGCCGGAAACGCCGCTGCTCCGTTCGGCCGGCCTCGGCGGCATGGACGAGATCAACCTCGCGCGTCTGGTCGCGAGGGTTGGCGCGAAGGAGGCCACGCGCCAGCGCATGCCCGACCCCTGGGCCGAGATCGAGGTCCCGATCGGGCTCGATCTCTCCAGGATCGGCGACGACGTGCAGTGGGGCGGCCGGGGCGGCAGTCCGCTGCCGAAGCCCGAGATCGCCGCGCCCTACCGGGCGCTCTTCGGCTCCGGCGAGTACGTCGGCGACATGGTGATGGACTTCAATCCCGATCCGGGCAGCAACAACTGGGTCATCGGGACCAAGTACGCCAACGGCGGCCGCCCGCAGGTTGCCAACGACCCGCACCGGCAGGTAGGAACGCCGTCGCTACGCTACATCTTCCATCTCGTCTCGCCCGGCTGGAACGTGATCGGTGCGCAGGAGGCGCCGTTTGTCGGCGTCGGGCTGGGACACAACGAGCGCGTCGCGTGGGGGCTCACCATCGCCGGCAACGACCAGGCCGACGTGTTCGTCGAGGAGACCAACCCGGCGAACGCGAACCAGATGCTGTATCTAGGGCGCTGGGAGCAGTTCCAGATCGTCAAGGACTCGATCAGGGTGAAAGGCGAGGCCGCGCCCCGGACGATCGAGTTCAAGGTGGGCCGCCACGGCCCGATCGTGTTCGAAGACGCGAAGAACCATCGCGCCTACGCCGTGCGCACCGCGTCGCACGAGCCGGGGACGGCGCCCTATCTCGCCGGCCTTCGTCTCAGCCAGGCCGCCGACTGCAGGGACTTCCTCGATCGCGCGATGTACTGGAAGGCGCCGACCGAGAACCTGATTTGCGGCGACGTCGACGGCAACATCGGCGAGCAGAGCTCCGCGCTCACGCCGGTGCGGCGCGGCTGGGATGGCCGGATGCCGGTGCCTGGCACCGGCGAGTACGAGTGGACCGGCTTCCGGCAGGATCTGCCCCGGCGCTGGAACCCGGTCTCCGGCTACATCGCGACGGCGAACAACAACATCAACGTCACCGGCTACTGGCCGCCGGTCGCGTTCAAGTCGCTCGCCAGCATCCCGACCGAGCGCGTGACGCGCGTCGAACAGGTGATCAACGACATCATCCAGAACCGGCGGACGAAGTTCACCATCGACGACTCGAAGCTGCTGCAGCACGACGCGTACATGCTCCAGGCCTCCTTCGACCAGGACCTGTTCCGCGGCTGGACCGGGAGAACGCCCGACGTCGAGAAGGCGCGCGCGATGGTCGCCGGCTGGAACGCCGTGCTCGACAAGACCAGCGCGGCGGCGGCGATCTATCAGACGTGGCGGCAGGCGATGTCGGATCCGAAGGCCTACGACTTCTGGCGGCCGCTCGAGGAACGGCGGCCGCTGGTCGAGCCGGGGCTCGCAAAGGCGATCCAGGAGCTCACCGAGACGCAGGGGCCCGATTGGAATCAGTGGCGCTGGGGCCGGATGCACACGCAGTCGTTTGCGCATCCGTTCGTCAGCGCGTACGACCTGCCGACGCTCGAGCGGAGCGGCGGCACCGGCACGCCGTTCGCCGGCGGCGCCAGCTATCGCGAGATCATGGACACGGGCAACTGGGATCGCTCGGTCGCCACCAACGTGCCGGGGCAGTCGGGTCAGCCCGAGAGCCCCTACTACGGCAATCTGCTGCCGCTGTGGGACCGCCAGGAGTACTTCCCGATGGCGTTCACGCGCGGCGCGGTCGACGCGCAGAAGGAACACACGCTGGTGCTGAAGCCGTCGGCCGTCCCCTCGTCGGCGCTGCGCTAGGGCTCGAACAGACGGCCGGCGGATCGCCACAGGAGGGATCGGGAGCACGGGAGACCCCGGGACGACGGATCTCCTCCCCTCCTGAGCTCCTGTGAGAGTTCTCCTGAACCCCTGATCTCGTGTTCATCGTTCCGGATCGATCGACCCGGCCGTCCTCTCCTGCGCACCCGTCAGGAACTCGTAGGCGAGAACGCGCCGCTCGTCGACGGTGATGACCAGCGTGGTGAGAATGCCGCGCGCGTCGTTGAAGCGCCGCGTGAGCTCGCGCAGCTGCGCCTGGCTCGCGGCATCGACGTGCTTCTCGCTGCCGTCGCCGTTCAGTTCCATGCGCTGGCTGAGGAGCACCGAGGGACGCTCGCCCAGCGCGACGATCGAGAACTGCATCACGCCGTCATTGCCGGCCGTTCCCATCGCGAGATGGCCGTCCGGATCGGTCGAGAAGCTGAAGTTCAACTCCCCTCTCACCGGGTCGTACGACGGGGTGAGCGTGCCCATCCTGCCGAGCGCCGTGTAGACGCCCGCCACGCCGTTCAACGCGCGAGGATCCGGGTTCGCCTGCGGCTGCGGCACAACCCACCCGGTGCGATGCCCTGCGCTACTTCTCGCCGGCCTTCATCCGCTGCCAGTAGAGGTGGCCGCCCTCGAGCTCGCCGGTCTCCGCGTCGTAGCGCGGCGGGCCGCCGAGCCGCAGGACGTCGCCGGTGAACTGATAGAACCGCTGCTGGTCGCTGTACGCGCCCGGGGTCGACGTCCCCTGCTGGCTGTGGATCACATAGGGCGGGTTCTGGTTCTCGAAGGTGACGAAGCGGCCGAAATAGCCGCCGATGCTCCGCCACGCCGCCAGCGCTTCGGCCGGCGTCGGCTGCGCCGCCGCGTACTTCACGCGGCCGGAGTTGTTCATCTGGATCACCATCATGTGGCCGGTGTCGGTGTAGATGATGTACGACGTCCCCGCCTGCGTCGTCACGCGCCCGCCTGCCTTGCCGGACGGATCGCCGTGGAACACCATCCTGCCGTCCTTGGTGCGGTAGCGATCGGTATAGAGCAGCTTGTAGAAGCCGACGAACTTCTCCTGCTCGGCGCTCAGCGGTGCCGCATCCTGGCGCTCCCAGATCAGCCGCGTGGTCGCCTGCGCCTTCGGCCCCGTGTTGCCGGGCGCCGGCGTCAGGATCAGGCGCTCGCGCCCCTGCGGCGTCGTCACGAACTCGAAATAGCGCTTCGCGTCGACGACGGCGCCCGGATTGACGTTGCCGACCCGATGGTGCACGACGAACTGCTCATTCCCGTTCACCGTGTAGCCGCCGAAGTACATCGTGTACCCGCGCATCGCCGCCGCCGCTTCTTCCGCCGTCGGCGTGGCGCCCGCGTACTTCGAGCGCACCTTCGGCTGGATGTGCACCGCCATCTGGCCGGTCGGCGCATAGATGATGTAACCGTTCGAGTTGAAATCCGGCCGCGCCGACCATCGCCCGGTCGCCGGATCCTTCGCCTCGATCGTGACGAGCGAGTACGTGCCGGCGAACTGTGCCGCGGCGCCCGTCTGCGCCGCCGCCGGAGCAGCCGTCGTGAACGGCGCCGCCGCGAGAACCAGGACCGCCGTCAGGATCCGCATCGCCATCCTCCTCGGCGCGAAGCCTCGCGCCACAGACGTCCGGCCGTCGAATCGGCGAAGCATATCACCGCGCGTCGGCGCGGCAGCGCCGGGTCGATCCGTGAGGCAGCTGATGGGCCCGAAGGTCAGCCGTACGGCGGATCGACGCCGCTATACTGGGCAGAGAACAACCGACCGAGCTCAGGCATGAAGTGACCATGGGCGATCGAGTGGCGATGGCAGCGGGGCAGGGATCCACAGACGATGCTGGACGGAGATTCGAGACCGAGGGTCTCGCGCGACACCAGGCGGCTCATCACGGCCGCGGCGCTGGCGCTGGTGTGTCTGTGGGTTCTCGCGAGGCTCCGCTTCCCCGACGCGCCGCTCCAGAGCCCGGTGGCGCCGGTGCTCACACAGATCAGCCGGCCGGCAACCTTCGCCGATCTGGCCGATCAGCTCGAAGAGGTGAAGGGGCGCATCGCGGCGTCCCTCGTCCCGGTACCGCGCAGCGCCCGAGGCGGGTCGTCAGACGAGGGGTTGGCCGCCTGGGCCTGGCCGCTCCGAGACGACGTGGCGCTGCTGCGCCTGCCTGACGAGGCGGCCCGCGACGATTCGGTGCTCGCCGTCGACCGGCCGACCGGGCTTGGCGTGATACGCGCGGGGTCGAATCCTGCGCCGCGGCGCACCTGGGAGCCGGCCGCCATCGATGCCCCGACCTATCTGTTCGCCTCCGCCCCGACCGGCCGGCTGACGATCGCGCCGTTCTATGTCGACGGCCTCAACGCGGTCCGCAGCCCGGCCTGGTCCACCGCCGTGTGGCGCGCACCCGATGGCATCCGGCTGGCGGGCGGCAGCTTCGTCTTCAACGCCGCGGGCGAGTGGCTCGGCATGGCGCTGGACGAAGAAGGGCAATCGCTGATCGTCCCCGCACGGGCGCTGCGCGATCGCGCGCAGCGGATGCTCGATGCGCCTGGCGCGGCGCCTGGCTCTCTCGGCATGTCGGTGCGGGCGCTGACGCCGGCGCTCGCCGCGGCGACCGGATCGCCGGGGGGCGTCGTCGTGGACGGCGTCGACGGCCCGGCTGCGGGCGTGGTGTCGATCGGCGACGTCGTCGAAATGGTGGACGGACAGAGCGTGGCGACGACGTTCGAGTGGCGCGTCCGCGCGGAACGTCTCGCCGCGGGCGCGGCCGCCGTCCTGCGCGTGCGCCGGGGCGGCGAGGTGCTCGACGTCACGGTGATCGCGTCGCCGCCGCCCGAGCCGGCCGCCCCGGCGCCGGCCGCGGAGTCGGGCGATCCCGGCCTGCGGCTCGCGCGCGCCGCGCGCGTCGGCTCGCGCGTCGTACGCGTGACAGCCGGCAGTGCCGCCGACCGCGCCGGGCTGCGGGCGAACGACGTGATCGTCCGCGCGGGCGCGGACGCGGCGCCGACTCCCGAGCAGGTCCGCCGCCAGATCGAGGCCGCGGGCGGAGGCGGCACGACGCTCCTGGTCGTCGTGCGCGGCGCGGAACATCTGCTGGTGACGCTCTCCCGATGAACATTCTCGCTCCTTACCGCTCGCCGCTCGCCACGGGCGAACCCGATCCGCTGGATCTGCACATCCAGCAGATCGGCACGCAATCGAACGGCTGGACGAGCGTCTCCTCGCAGGCGTCGCTGCTGCTGGCGGCAGGGATCGCGCTCGGTCCGCAAGGGCTCGCCCTGCTCACTCCAGACGTGCTCGCGCTGCTGAAGCCGGCGGTGCCGGTGGCGCTGGCGCTGATCGGCGCGCTGACGATCTTCGGCCGCCGCGACGACGCCGCGCCGTTCGACGCGCGGCCGGGCGTGGTGCCGTCGGCGGCGATCGTGCTCGTCGGCCTCGCGCTGTCGTTCCAGCAGCATCCGCCCTCGCGCGCGCTCGTCCTCACCGGCCAGGCCTGCGCGATCGCGATCGTCGTCGCCGGCGCCGGCTGGATCCTGACCGCTGGCGACGATGATGCCGAAGAGTCGCGGCGGGTGTTCTGGATCGCCACGCTGCTGCTGCTCGGCGGCGTGGCGGAGTATCTCACCGTCTCGGGCCTGCTGGTCGGCTGGATCGCGGCCGGCACCTGGACGCTGCTGCGCAGGCGGCGGATGCAGGGCATCGCCGCCGAGGCGGTGCACTTCCAGCATCCGATCGTCGCGCTGCTGCTCGTCATCGCGGGCGCCACGGCCCACGTGTCGTGGCGTGTCGCGGCCGCGGCCGCGGCCCTCATCTGTCTCACGGCGCTGCTCTCGCGGTTGACGTGGGGCCGCTGGACCGTGCGGGCGGGCGACAGCGACGCGTGGCCGCTGGCGCCGCTCGGCTTCGCCATCGTGGTCGCGATGGATGGGGCCCGCGGCGGATCGGCGGCGGTCGCAAGCCTGCTCTCGGTGCTCGTGCTCACCTCGGCGATTGCCGACACGTTCCATGCCGCCCGGAGCCCGGATCGATGAAGCGGATTGCCGCGCTCGCGCTCGCGGTCGCCGGCATTCTGTGGGTCCAGCGGCTGGCCGAACCCGGCGGCCTGCCGCGCTCCGGAACGGCTCTGGCGCTCGGGTTCACGCTGCTGGGCGCGTCGATTGCCGGCGCCCTGCTGCGGCGGATTCACCTGCCGCGGCTCACCGGGTATCTGGTCTTCGGCCTCCTGTCCGGCCCGTATCTCGGCAACGTGATCACGGCGCCGATGGCGTCGCAGCTCCAGGTCATCTCGGGCGTCGCGACGACGTTCATCGCGCTCATCGCGGGGCTGACGCTCAACCTGGAGCGCCTCGGCCGCCGCCTCCACGACATCGTGCGGCTCACGGGCATCATCCTGGCGGTCGCGATGGCGGGCGCCGGGGCCGTCGCCTGGGTGGTCTGGCCGTGGCTCCCGATCGCGCCGGACGCGGCCGGCCTGCCCAAGCTCGCCATGGTGCTGCTGACGATCATCATCGTGATCAGCTTCTCGCCGACGATGACCGCGGCCGTGACGACCGAGACGGGCGCCCGGGGGCGGCTGAGCGAGACGGTGCTCGCCGTCGTCGTGCTGGCCGATCTCGCGGCGCTGGTGGTCTTCTCGCTGTCGATGCAGTTCGCGCGCGGTGCGATGGGGGCGGAGGCCGGCGGGGCCGACGTCCTCACCAGGTTCGCGTGGGAGATTGGCGGCGCCGTGGCCTTCGGCGTCCTGGTCGGCGCGCTGGTCGGCCTGTACCTGAAATACGTCGGCCGCGAGACGACGCTGATCATCCTCGCGGCGTGCGCGCTTCTCAGCCAGGTCGGGAGCACGCAGCAGTTCGAGCCGCTGCTCGCCGCAGTCGCCGCCGGCCTCGTGATCGAGAACCTGTCGAGCGCCTCGGGCGACGCGCTCAAGAGCGCCGTGCAGCGCGCGGCGCCGCCGGTGCTCGTGATCTTCTTCGTGGCGGTCGGCGCGTCGCTGCGCATCGACGCCCCGGCCGTCATCGGCCTGGCGGCGGTCGCCGTCTCTGTCGTGCGGCTCCTGCTGATTCGAGCGGGCGTCGCCGCCGGCGCGCGACGCGTCGTCCTGGACGACGACAGCCGGCGTTACATGTGGACGGGGCTGGTGTCGCAGGCCGGAATCACGCTCGGCTTCGCCGCCGTCGTCGCCCGCGAGTTCGGCGGCTGGGGCATGAACCTGCAGGCGCTGGTCGTCGCGCTGATCGGCATCCACGAGCTCGCCGGCCCGCTGCTGTTCCGCCGCGCGCTGCTGCGCGCGGGCGAGCGCGGCGCGCAGCAGCGGCGGCCGCTCGTGGTGCTGTCGAACCGCGAGCCCTACATGCACAGCGCGCTGCCCGACGGCACGCTGCGCGCGTCGCCGTCGACCGGCGGCGTGGCGGTCGCGCTCGACGCGCTGATGCGCGAGCGCGGCGGCGTCTGGATCGCCCACGGCGCCGGGCCGGCCGATCGGCTGGTGGTCGACGCGCACGACACCGTGATGGTGCCGCCCGACAGCCCCTCGTACGCGCTGCGCCGCCTCTGGTTCGACGAGCCGACCTTCGCCGCCTATTACAAGGGCTTCGCCAACGAGGGCCTCTGGCCGCTCTGCCACGTCGTCGACGTGCGGCCGCAGTTCCGCGCCGACGACTGGGCGGCCTACCAGGAGATCAACGATCGGTTTGCCGAGGCGGCGGCGAAGGAGCTGCGGTCGGCGGACACGCCGGTGTTCATCCAGGACTACCACCTTGCGCTGGTCGCGTCGGCGCTGCGGCGGCGGCGGCCGAACGTGCGCACGGCGCTGTTCTGGCACATCCCGTGGCCGTCGCCCGATCGGCTGCGCATCTGTCCGTGGAGCCGCGAGCTGCTGGCGGGGCTGCTGGCGAACGACCTCCTCGCGTTCCAGCTCGAGCGCGACCGGCGCAACTTCCTGCAGGCGGCGCGGGAGGAGCTCGGCGCCGCGATCGAGCCGGAGTCGTCGGAGGTCCAGTTCGCCGGGCACGACACGACGGTGGTCTCGGTGCCGATTGGCGTCGACTACGATCGCATCCAGGACATCACGAGCGCCGAGGCGCTCGCGCTGGAGCAGGCGCGGCTCACCTCACTGCTCGATCTGCGGGCGCCGCTCATCGGCATCGGCGTCGATCGGCTGGACTATACCAAGGGGATCCCCGAGCGGCTGGCCGCGCTCGACCTGGTCGTGTCGCGGCGGCCGGCCCTGCGCGGGCAGCTCACCTTCATCCAGATCGGGGTGCCGTCGCGGTCGGAGGTGAGCAGCTACGCCGCGCTCGAGGCGGAGATCGACAGCCAGATCGAGGCGCTCAACCGGCGGCACGCGGTGCCGGGCGGCGCGCCGCTCATCTGCTACTACAAGACGCCGCTGACCATCGGCAGCCTCGTCGCGCTCTATCGGATGGCGCGCTTCTGCATCGTCAGCTCGCTGCACGACGGGATGAACCTGGTGGCCAAGGAGTTCGTCGCCGCGCGGGAGGACGAGGACGGCGTGCTGGTGCTGAGCGCGCTCGCCGGGGCGGCTCAGGAGCTGCGCGACGCGCTGATCATCAACCCGTACGACGTCGAGGGGTTTGCCGCGGCGCTGCTGGCGGCGATCGACATGCCGCCGGCGGAGCGTCGTGCACGGATGCGCGCGATGCGGCGCGTGGTCGCGGGGCGCAACGTCTTCGGCTGGGCGTCGGACATCCTCGAGGGGCTCGAGAGCCTGTGGAGCAAGCCGCTGCACTACTCGGTGCGGCGGTGGGAGGAGATGGCGGTGTGACGCAGTCGCCCGTCTCGGCCGGCAGGTCGCAGTCGGCAGTCCGCGGCCGCCGGCCCGAGCTATTCGGCCGGCGCAATGCCGGCCGCGGCGAGCCAGCGGACGGTGCGAGAGGCGGCGTACCGCTCCAGGTCGTCGAGGACGTCGGCGCCGGCGCAGTCGCGCAGGATGGTGTGCATGTTCGTCCACGTGGTGCGGCCGATGCCGCAGATGTTCGCGAGACCGTCCCGCCGCGCGGGCAGGCGGCGGGCGAGCCCGTCGCGCGAACCGGCGTACCGATCGAAGAGCGAGGCGGCCACCGGCGCCTGGGCGTCCGAAGCGACGAGGCCGACGTAACAGCCGCGCACGCCGGCTCGGAACGACACGCCGTCGATCAACTGCAGCACCGGATCGGCGGCCGGCTCGGCCGATGCGTCCCACGACAGGTCGCGGCCGAAGAGCGCCATGAGTCCGAACACCGCGTGCTCGGTCTCGATCAGCACATCGGCGCGCGAGGGGTGGCCCCCCGCGGCGGCAGGCCGCGTTCCGAGAGGTTCCCAGAAGAGCGCCGCGGCTTCAAGAGGCGCCTGGTCGATCGCATCGAGGCCGACCAGACGGGCTTTCAGGCGGCGCAGCCAGAAGGAAGGCGCGATGAGCGCGAGCGTCTGAAAGACGTTCCAGGTGAGCGCCGCGCACACACGGTCCTCGAGCAGCGAACCAGGCCGCGGCGCAGGACAGCCGCGCAGGCGAGGATCGTGCTGCTGGAGGATGAATTCCGTCGACCCGGGGACTCTGGCGCCGACCGCTCGCCCGGGCAGGCGACCGACGGCTTCCTTCGCGGCACGCGCGCGGGGGCTGGTGTGGGATTGCACGCCTGCCTCAGGCGGCAAGTCCCGGGCCAGCGCACACCGCGACGCCGGACCGCGCCGGTGGCGCGTTTCGCGCCCGGTGCGGCGATCGTCGGCCGTTCGATCCGAAACGGTCCTTGCAGAATGAAAGGCGAGGCGTCTTGCGGGCCCAGGCGGCGTCCGATAGGATCGTGGCGGGACCCGCGCGTCCCGCGCCCATGCCGTCCGCCTGCTGCTCAGCGTCTCCCCGGGTTCCATCCATCATCGATTACATCGAACGCGGACTTCGCCGGCGGCGCCGGCCGCCGCTGCCGATTGCCGGCGACGTCCAGCACGACGCCGGCGGACGCCATGCACGCTTCACGCTGGCCGTCGACGGCGACACCATCAGCGCGGTGGCGTTCGAGGCGACGACCTGCGCCACGCTCGTCGCGTGCTGCGAACAACTGGCCGAGACGGTGACCGGCCGCTCGCTCGATCACGCCAGATCCGCCGTGCCGCTGGCGCAGCTGCCGCAGGTGCCGCCGGACAGGCATTACCTGTCGACATTCGCGGCACGGGCCCTGCAATCGGCGCTCGACCGCGCCAGCCAAGGAGCCCGTTGATGAAAGTCGCCTACATCTTCTCGAGCCAGCGCCACACCGTGTCTTACGTCCTGGGACGGATGATCCTGCCCCAGCTCGAGGAGAACCGGCACGGCGCCGACGTGGTCGGCATGTTCTTCTTCGAGGACAACAACTACGTGCTCGTGAAGGGCAATCCGATCGGCGAGCGCCTGCTCGCGACGGCGAAGAGGACCGGAATGCTGCTGATGGGATGCGACCAGTGCTGCTACGAACGCGAGATCGCCGACCGGCTGCTCGACGGCGTGCCGATCGGCTGCTTCCCGGACCTGTACAAGGCGCTCGCGGGCAACATGCCCGATCAGATCATCACGCTCTGAGATCGGTATCGACGGGGAGCTCCATCGGCGCGCCCGTCCGCTCGAGCGCTCCTGACGCGCGTGCCCCGGCGGGGCACGCCGCGCCCTGCCGTCCGATCGGCGCGTTACACCGCCTGCATACGCCTGATGAGTTCGGCGCGCTCCCCCGCGCCGCCGATCACGCGATCGGTCATCGGATAGAGGATCTGCTCCTCCTTCGCGTTGTGCGTCGCGAGAAGCTCGACCAGCCGTCCGAGGGCGGTCTTCGCTGCATCGGCGTCCGGCTGACCAAGCGCCGCGCGGACGGCATCGATGATCCGCCGAATCTCCGCATGCTCCGCACGCATGACAGAGGTCGGGCCGTTGTGGATGCCGGTCGCCTGCTCGAAGGCCGGAAACAGGAGGCGCTCCTCGGCCTCGATGTGATGGAGGAGACCGCACGCGCCTTCCTCGAAGCGATCGGCGCTCTCCGGAAATGCGCTCGCGGCCATGAGGCGTTCCACCTCTGGAAAGACGGCGTCGATATGCCGGTGATCCTCCTCGAGAAATTCGGTGACGCTGCGCGGGCCGTCGCTCCCGCGCCGCCGGATCTCCACGCGGAAACGCTCGGGGCCCGCCTCGAGCACCGACCAGTCGAAGCGGCCGGCGCGCTCCGCCTGGAACTGGTAGAGGAGCGGCTTCGGGTCGTGGTCGTTGACCAGGACGAACGATTCCTCGGCGCTCAGCGCATCGAAGGTCTCGAAGATCTGCGGATGGCGTTTCGCCGGAGGCATCTGGCGGACGTCGAGCTCTCGAATATCTGACATCGGACGAATTCTCCTACCGGGCGTGTCCGGCATGCCGCGCGCTGGCGCACGCCGCGTGCCACCTGCCCGTTCTTGGTCGCCGGGCGTCTTCCGCACGGCGTCATATGGACGGCATTCCCGAGCGAGGGTCCACGCCCGCCTCGATGCCGAGCGCCCTGAGCTTGCGCCACAAGGTCGTGCGCCCGACGCCAAGAATCCGGGCGGCGTCGGTCTGCCGGCCGCTGCAGGCGTCGAGCACGCGCAGCACGTGCTCGCGTTCCACCTCCGCGAGCGTGCCGAGCGCTGCCGGCGGAGGCGCGGACCGCGGCCGCAGGATCTCGTCGGGAAGGTGCGTGACGTCGACGTCGTGCCGGCCCGACAGCACGGCGCCGTGCTTCACCGCGTTCGCCAGTTCGCGCACGTTGCCGGGCCATCGACAACGCTCGAACACCTCCCGCGCGCGGGCCGTGAACCGGCGCGTCGCATGGCCCTCCTGCTCCAGGAAGAGGCCGGCCAGCGGCAGGATGTCCTCGCGCCGCTCGCGCAGAGGGGGCACCACCAGCGTGAACACCCGCAGCCGGTAATACAGGTCCTCGCGAAAGCGCCGCTGCGCGACGCTGGCCCGCAGGTCCTGCGTGGTCGCGCAGAGCAGGCGGACGTCCACCGGGAACGGGCGCGTCTGGCCGACCCGGCGGACTTCGCCGTCCTGGAGCACGCGCAGGAGCTTCGCCTGCAGCGCGAACGGCATCTCGCTGATCTCGTCGAGGAGCAGCGTGCCGCCGTCGGCGGCCTCGAACAGGCCGCCCCGGGCGGTTGCCGCGCCCGCCCGCGCGCCATCGAGGCGCCCGAAGAGCTCGGATTCGAGCAGCTCTCCCGGCAGCGCGGCCACGTTCACCGCCAGGAACGGCTTGCTCCGGCGCGGGCTGTTGGCGTGCAGCGCGCGCGCCAGCACCTCCTTGCCCGTCCCGCTCTCGCCGGCGATCACGACCGGCGCCTCGCTCGCGGCCACGGGCGCCGCCCTGAGCATCAGGGCCCGCATCGACGCGCTCTCGGCGATCAGGCGGGAGCAGCGCCGGAGGCCCTGGGCTTCGGGCACGAGCCGGCACACGGCGCACAACCGGCCGCCCGCATCGAACGGCGCGACGCACGACGCCTGGGCAGACCTGTTTCGCATTGTTTCATGGTGAAACTACCACGCGGCACCCGGTGCCGACAATGCGCACGGCAGGCCCGCCGCTGCCGCGGGCCGCCCGGACGGCTCCCGGCCCTTGGCCGCCAGGCCGGGGGCGACGGACCAACAACATCCCGGCCCCGCATGGAGCGATCGCGGGGACTGTCGACGTGGCCGGGCAACTTCAGGGAGCGCGACGGGGATTGATTTGCGCCTTGCAGGACTCGAACCTGCGACCTCCTGGTTCGTAGCCAGACGCTCTATCCAACTGAGCTAAAGGCGCGTATTGAGGCCGGACGAAACCCTGAGTGTAGACGCTGATGTCGAGACGGGTCAAGGTGCGCCGCCGACCGGCAGCAGGCCGGCGCCGGTCGGGTGCGGCCGCGCCACGACTACGGTGCCTGTTCGTGCTCCGCGATCGATTCGTCTATCCAGGCGAGCGCGTCGAGCATCCTCGGCAGGCCGATGGTCGGCAGCGCCGCCAGCGCCACCTGCCGCAGATCGGAGGGCGCCACGCCGCGACGCAGCGCCTTCTTGCTGTGCGCGTGCACGGTCCGCGGCGCGCCGGCGCCGACCGAGACCGCAAGCTTGACGAGGGCGACCGTGCCCGCGTCGAGACGCCCCGCCTCGTCGCACGCCTGCCGCAGCGCATCGTAGGCCGACACGACGCCGGGATACCGCGCTTCCAGCCTGCGCCAGCTCGCCGGCATCGTCGTCGTGTCGGGAGCTGGCGTCTCGGCCTGCAGGGGCGCCTCAGCGTGGTCGGGCATGTCTCACACCTTTCGAGGTTGACGCCACGGCGAACATGGTCGGACGCGCCAGCCGGACCGCAACGCCGGGGCGGTGGAGGCCCCGAGGCCCGTCTCCAGCTCTCCGGCGATCGGCTGGAACTGCACGCCGCCTCCAGGTCGATGGCGAGGGCTCCCGCCTCAACTGTGATAGTGCAGGCTCGCCGACAGCGCCGGATCGCGCAGCGGCACCGGCGGCGCGCTCGCAAACGAGCGGGCGAACGCCAGCAGCAGCAGCCCCGCCGCCGCTACGGCGGGCGCGATCTCGCCGATGCCGACGTGCGGCGCGCCCGCGATTGCCGCCGGCCAGATCATCAGGTAGAGATCGAGCCATCGTCCGAGGAGCACCACGCCGGCGGCATACGCGATCATCCGCGTCCGCTTCGCCTGCCGCGTCAGCAGCAGCACGAACGGCACCACCCAGTTCAGCGCCACGTTGAGATAGAAGAGCGTCGCCCACGATCCTTCCAGGCGGCGCACGTAGTACACCGACTCCTCGGGGATGTTCGTGTACCAGATCAGCATGGCCTGGCAGAACCAGATGTACATCCAGAACGAGCTGAATGCGAACAGCAGCTTGCCGAGATCGTGCAGGTGCTCGTCCCTGAGCGCCGGCTGCAGCAGACCCGCCCGGCGCAGCCCCATTGCCAGCAGCACGACGATCGCCACCACGCACGAGAAGAGGCCGGCGAAATTGTAGACGCCGAAGATCGTGCTGTACCAGTGCGGCTCGAGCGACATGATCCAGTCGTAGCTCGCCAGCCAGAAGCTCAGGGCGAAGATGACAACGAAGGCGGCCGAGAGCTTGATCCTGCGCGCAGTGTGGCGTGCCGAGCCGTCGTGATCCTGCGCGCGGGAGGTGCGGACGATCAGCCAGGCAAACAACGCCCAGAGCCCGAGGTAGATCGCCGCCCGCGTGAAGAAGAACGCCGGCGAGAGCCACGCGCCCTTGAACCCGTGCAGCGTTTCGCCGGCAAGCCAGGGGTAGAGCGTCGGCCGCAGCAGGAAGACTGCCGCCAGTCCCAGGGCGCCCGCCGGCAGCGCCGCCGCGAGCGCCTCGGGAATGCGGCGGAACGCGACCGGCCAGGTGGCTCCGCTCACCGTGCAGAGCGCAATGAACACGACGCCGCCGACGCCGGCCGCCGCCAGGCCGAAGCTGGCAATGAGCAGGCCGGCCCACGTCCGATCGGGCGTACGCAGCAGGCCGAGGCCGATGCCGACGGCGCCGGCGGCCGCGAGCCGCACGCCCCAGTGCCGCATCCTTCCGAGGGTCATGGCGTGGCGCTCCTCTGGAGCTGGCGCACGTACGCGATCGCACGCCAGCGGTCCTCGTCGGGAATCTGGCTGGCATAGCCGGGCATGTTGCCCTGGCCGTAGGCGATCACATGGAAGATCTGGCCGTCGGGCATCTGCGCCGCGTGCGGCGCCAGCAGCGACGGCGGCGCCGGGAAGCCGCGCGCCACCACCGTGCCGTCGCCGAGCCCCTTGCCGCCGTGGCACGGCGTACAGAAGGTGGAGAAGACCACCGCGCCGCGGTCGCGGTCGCCGTCGGCGGTCGGCGGCGCCTTCAGCTCCGCGCCGGCCTTGATCGCCCCCTCGGGCGTCGCATCGAACCGGGCGAGGCGCACGCCGCGCGGAATCGTGCCCGACGGCGGCACCTGCAGGACGGTGCCGCCGGGCAGCAGGTCGGACGCCGCGTACGATTCGGCCGCACGGGAATACTGCATGTTCCGCCCGACGATCACGATGTCGGTCGGCGGCCGGTCGGGCGCCGGTGCGACAAACAGGTTCGCCGCGCACACGGCGGCCAGCACGATGGCAAGGCCGATGTTCAGCGCTCTCACAGATCCTCTCCTCCGACCACGCGCTCCTCGATCCCGACGGCCCGGTGCGCCTCGAGGAACGCCCGCACCCGCGCCGCGGTCATCGGCGCGCTCGTGCGTTCGAGCACCAGGGCGAAGCGGTCGTCGGTCACGCCCGCCGCCGAGAACGGCGGCGCCTTGCCCGGCCGCAGCCGCGCGACGACCAGCAGCGCCACCACCGCCGACAGGCCGCCGAACAGCACCATCATCTCGAAGGTGATCGGAATGAAGGCCGGCAGCGAGTTGAACGGCTTGCCGCCGACGTTCAGCGGCCAGTCCACGGCGGCCGTCCAGATCTCGAACCAGAGGATGAACGCCGCGCCGAAGATCCCGCCCACCAGGCACGCGAGCGACAGGCGCGAGCGCGGCAGCCCCATCGCCTCGTCAATGCCGTGGATCGGGTGCGGCGAGTACACGTCGACAATCGGCCAGCCCGCGCTGCGCGCCGCACGCGCCGCGGCGAGCACGTCGTGATCGCTGTCGAACAGGCCGACGCTCAGATGGCGGCTCATGCGACCGCCTCCTCGGCGTGCGCCGGCGCCAGGGCCTCGCGCTCGTGCCGATCCTCCATCATGGCGCCCTTCACCTCCGCAATCGCGATCACCGGCACGAACCGGCAGAAGAGCAGATAGCAGGTGAAGAACAGCCCGAAGGTGCCGATGAGCGTCGTCACCTCGATGATCGTCGGCGTGTAGCCCGACCAGCTCGAGGGCAGGAAGTCCCGGTGCAGCGACGTGACGATGATGACGAAGCGCTCGAACCACATGCCGACGTTGACCAGGAGCGACAGCACGAAGACGAGCCAGAGGTTCTGGCGCACCCGCCGGAACCAGAACAGCAGCGGCACGCCGACGTTGCAGCCGACCATCGTCCAGTAGGCCCAGGCGAACGGTCCCATGGCGCGGTTGAGGAACACGAATTCCTCGTAGGGGTTGCCGGAGTACATCGCGGTGAAGAACTCCGTCAGATACGCGAGCCCGACCATGCCGCTGGTGGCGAGCACCAGCTTCGCCATCACGTCCACGTGCCGGATCGTGATGTACTCCTGGAGCTGCAGCACCACGCGGGCGACCAGCATCAGCGTGAGCACCATCGCCATGCCCGAGAAGATCGCGCCGGCGACGAAATAGGGCGCGAAAATGGTCGCGTGCCAGCCCGGAATCACCGCCGTCGCGAAGTCCCAGCTCACGATCGTGTGCACCGAGAAGACCAGCGGCGTGGCGAGGCCGGCGAGCAGGAGGTACACGAGCTCGTATCGCTGCCACGTGCGGGCGGAACCGTCCCAGCCGAGGCTGAGGAACGCGGCGATCCGCTGCCGGACGCCCTTGCGCATCCGGTCCCGCATGGTGGCGAGGTCCGGGATCAGCCCGACGTACCAGAAGGTGGCCGAGATGATGAAGTAGGTGGAGACCGCGAAGAAGTCCCACGCGAGCGGCGAGCGGAAGTTCACCCAGAGCGGACCGCGGAAGTTCGGGTAGGGCGCGAGCCAGTACGCGAGCCAGGGCCGCCCGACGTGGATCAGCGGGAAGATGCCGGCGCACATGACCGCGAAGAGCGTCATCGCCTCGGCGGCGCGGTTGACCGAGGTGCGCCAGCGCTGCCGCAGCAGGAAGAGCACGGCCGAGATCAGCGTCCCGGCGTGGCCGATGCCGATCCAGAACACGAAATTCGTGATGCCGAACGCCCAGCCGACCGAGTTGTTCACGCCCCAGGTGCCGATGCCGACCGCGATCTGGTAGCTGACGGCCGCCGTGCCGGCGGCCAGCGCGGCGAGCGACACCGCCAGGCCGGCCCACCAGGCGGCGCCCGGCCGGCGCTCGATCGGCGCGCACACGTCGCGCGTGATGCGTCCAAGCGTCTTGTTGCCGTCGATGAGCGGCGGTGCGAGTCCCGGCACTGCCTCAGCCATGATGAGCAATCTCCGTCGCCGTCGCCGCGGGCCGCGCGTCGCGGACGATCTTCAGGTACGACACCGCCGGCTTCACCTGCAGCTCCTCCAGCACCTTGTAGGCGCGCCGGCCGCCGGAGAGGCGCGACACCTCGCTCGACGGATCGTTCAGATCGCCGAACACGATCGCGTGCGCGGGGCACGACTGCTGGCAGGCGGTCTGGATCTCGCCGTCCCGCAGCGGCTCGCCGCGCCGCTTCGCCGCGATCTTCCCTTCCTGGATCCGCTGCACGCACATCGTGCACTTCTCCATCACGCCGCGGCTCCGGATGGTCACGTCGGGATTGGACGCCAGCTGCTCGGTGCCCTCACCGTGGTCGTACGCGAACCAGTTGAAGCGGCGCACCTTGTACGGGCAGTTGTTCGCGCAGTACCGCGTGCCGACGCAGCGGTTGTAGATCTGCTGGTTGAGCCCTTCCGAGCTGTGGACCGTCGCCAGCACCGGGCACACCGTCTCGCACGGGGCGTGCTCGCAGTGCTGGCAGAACATCGGCTGATTGGCGACGTGCAGGCCGCTCTCGTCTTCCATGTAGTACCGATCGATCCGCAGCCAGTGCATCTCCCGGTTGCGGCCGACCTCGTCCTTGCCGACCACCGGGATGTTGTTCTCGACCTGGCAGCCGACGACGCAGGCCCCGCAGCCGGTGCAGGCGTCGACGTCGACCGCCATCCCCCATCGGTGGCCGGGCATCGGGTGCGCGGCCCACAGATCGCCGCCGGCGTGCGCGCCCGCCTCCCCGCCGTCCGCCTCCGGCGCCGCCGCAGCCAGCGCGGCGGTCGAGATCTCCTGCACGATCGGCCGCGGCGCGGGAGGGCCGAACGAGAGGTTGGCCGGCACGCTGAGCGTGTGATGCTCCTGCGTGCAGGCGAGCGGCTGCGTCCGGCCGGCCGCCGCGATCTGCACGTCCGCCGCATGGCGGCGCAGCAGCCCCCGATCCGGCACGATCAGCGGCGCCGCGTTCAAGCCCACTCGGCCGTTGGGGCCCACCGTCGGCCGGCTCCGGAACCAGTGATGGCCGAATCCCTGGAAGCGCTCTGTAATCTGGCCGCCGTAGCCGAGCGCAATCGCCACCGTCTGCTCGTCCTGTCCCGGCTGCACCAGCACCGGCAGTTCCAGCGAGGCCGCCGCGGTTCCGATCCGCGCGACGCCGCCGGTCGCCAGCTGCAGGCGCGCGGCGAGCGTCGGCCCCAGGCATGCGTAGTTGTCCCAGACGACCTTGCTGATCGGGTCGGGCAGCTCCTGCAGCATCGGGTTGTAGGCGTGCTCCCCGCCGAGGATTGCGGGTTTGTGGTACAGCGTCAGGCGGATCGCATCGGCCGAGACTGCCGGCCGCGCCATCAGCGCGGCATCGAGCTCGGCGGCCGACCGCGCCCGCACCTCCGCCGGCGCCAGCGCATCGCCGGCCGCATAGCCGGTCTGCACCGACTCCGCCCAGAACTGCTCGAAGTCGCTGCCGCGGTGATCCACCGGGCACACCGTGTCGCGCCAGGTCTCGCGGACCTGGTCGAGCGCCGGACGAGGCGCGCCGCTCCAGGCCGCGAGCGTCTCGAGGAAGGCCCGGGTGTCGCCCAGCGGGCGGACGAGCGGTTGAGTAAGGCCGTAGCTGCCCGCCACCGGCTCGGCGTCGGCCCAGCTCTCGAAGGCGTGATGATCCGGGCAGACCGCGTGGGCGGCGGCGCTCGTCTCGTCGGGTCGCTCGGCAAGGCTCACGAGCAGCGGCACCTTCGACACCGCCGACCCGCCGGGCAGGTCGAAGACCGGGTTGGTGTGCCACACGAGCAGCGCGGCGATGCGCCCCGCCGCCGCATCGTCGAGGAGACGCGCCACCGCGCGGTCGCTGCCGCGGCGCTGGTTGGAGGGCTGCGCGATGTCGAGCGTCCGGCCGTAGTTGCCGAGCGCGGCGTTGATGCGGTTGCACGCCACCTGCGCCGGCAGATCCTGCAGGCCCGAGAGCACGATCGAGCGCCCGGGCGCCGCCATCAGGCGCTGCGCCAGTTCCGAGGCGAGCCCGCTGCCGCCGCTCCCCTGCTCGACGATCGCCGCGACATCGAAGGCGAGCGCGGCGATCTCGTCCGGCGGCAGCGCGATACGCCGGTCGGCCTTGCCGCCGGCGAGCGAGACGCGCGACTCGATCTGGGCGTGCCATCCGCGGGCGGATCCGCCCTCCGGGCGGCGGCGCAGCGCGTAGCCCCTGGTGTATTCGGCCGGCGAGACCCAGGTGCCCAGAAAATCCGCGTCGAAGCTGACGACGACCTCGGCGCGGTCGAAGAAGTAGCGCGGAAAGGCGCGCACCCCGTGCGTCGCCTCGTGCGCGTCGAGCACGGCCGACGCCGACAGGGCGTCGTACTCCACGTGCTCGCCGTCTCCGAACGAGGCGAGAAACGCCGCGATGCCGCGCCGCAGCGTCGGGCTGTGGACGGTCGGCGTCAGGACGCGCACCGCGCCGCCAGCCTGGCGAATCGCGTCGAACCGCGCCATGAGCGCCGTATCGATCTCCGGCCAGGATGTCTGCGCCCCCCCGAGCGACGGACTCCGGAAGCGGAGGTTGTCGTACAGGCCGAGCAGCGCGGCCTGGCCGACCGAACAGACGCCGCCGGCCGAGATCGGATGGTCGGGACATCCCTCGACCTTGATCGGCCGTCCGTCGCGCGTCTTCACCAGCAGCCCGCAACCGGCGGTGCAGCCGCCGCAGGTGGTCGCGTAGGACACGGCGTCGCCGGGGACGATCCCCTCGGGCTGCGCCACATAGGGGATCTCCTGGCGGACCGGCGCGGGGCTGCACGAGGCCGCCGCGGCGCCGGCCACGCTGAAGCCGACGAGCTTCAGGAAATCGCGCCGCGAGGGATCGCCGGCCGCGGCCTCGAGGAACTCCGGCTGTGCGCCGCCGGACGATCCGGCGAGATCCCGTTGCTCCAGACTCAACCAGTAGACTCTCGACATGGGCGGCTCAGTAGTGACAGGTCGAGCAGTCGCTCGACGGCGCCAGCGGCCTCGTGGGCGCCGCGACGTTGGCGCCGCCGGCGCGGTGGCAGTTCACGCACCAGCCCATGCTGAGGTCCGACACCTGCCGCACCCGCTCCATCGTCTCGACCGGCCCGTGGCAGGTCTGGCACGTGACGCCGCCGCCGACGTGGGCGCGGTGGTCGAAGTAGACGAAGTCGGGCAGGCTGTGCACGCGCGTCCACGCGATCGCGCGCGGCGTGCGCGCCGGGTCGCGCTGCAGCGAGGCGTCGAGCCCGAGCGCATCGTAGAGCTTCCGCAGTTCGGGCGAGACGACCGGCCGCACCGGGCGGCCCTCGGCCTTCGCCAGCTCCTCCTCGGCGCGCACGGCGCCGAGCGGCGCGGTGATGAAGCGATGGCAGTTCATGCAGGTGGCCGCCGCGGGCACCCCGGCGTGCCGGCTCTTGTCGGCGTTCGAGTGGCAGTAGAGGCACTGGATCTGCAGCTCGCCGGCGTGCAGGCGGTGCGAGTACGCGATCGGCTGCACCGGCTCGTAGCCCTGGTGGTTGCCGGGCAGGTGGGTGCCCTTCGCACGCACCAGCAGCAGCGACCCGGTGAACGCGATCGCCACCAGCAGGAAGATCGTGGTCACTCGATGACGCATGTCACTGCGCGCGGAGCGCACCCTCCGGCCGGCGGTACCAGCGCACCATCTGCGGCTTGCGCCACAGGTAGGGCATCGGGGCGACGAGCACGTGCACCAGGCGCGTGAACGGCGCGTAGCCGATGATCGCGAACGCGGTCAGGATGTGCAGCTTCACGAGCCACGGCATCAGCGCGACCGCGCGGACGTCGGGCGCGAGCAGCAGCAGCGAGCGCAGGTAGGGCACCGCGGTGGCCGCATACCAGGTCGATCCCCACGGATAGAGGATCGCGGTGCCCACGCCCGAAACCGCCTGCACCAGGAGCATGCCCAGGATGATCCGGTCGCGCCCCGTCGTGACGGCGCGCACCGTCGAGACGTTGGCGCGGCGCATCATCGCGGCCGTCAGACCGATCACGGTGAGGATGCCGAAGGCGAGCGCGCTCACCTCGAGCACGTAGAGGCGCAGCGGACGGCTGTTCCACGCGATGATCTCGCGCGGGATCAGGAATGCCACCAGGTGCCCGAGCAGCACGACGATGATGCCGTAGTGCAGCGGGACGAGGCCCCAGAAGTGCTGCCGGTTCTCGAGGAACTGCGACGAGAGGCTCGAGAAGACGAAGCGCCGGTTCCGGTAGCCCCGGATCGAGGCGAGCAGGAAGATGCCGATCGCGAGGTAGGGCGCGACGGCGAACAGGAACGTGTCGAGCGTGAAGGCGTTAGACATGTGGAGCTCCTGGCGCTTCGGCGCCCATGGCGGCATCGGCGGGCGCGGCGGCGCGGGGGCGCAGGCCCGCGGCGTCGTCACGCAGGGCGCGCAGCAGCCACCCGTACGGGTTGTCGACCGGCGCGGCGCCGATCATCTTGTCGAGCGCCGGGGCGAGCTTCGTGCCGATGAACGCCTCGGCATCCTCCCCGACCATGCGGGCCAGCAGTTGCAGCACGTGCACGAGATGGTCGGGCAGCTCCCCCTGCTCGGCGATGCCGGCGCTCCTCAGGTGCTGGCGGAGTTCGACGAGGAATTCGCCCCGCTCGTACTGTTCCCCGAACAGGTGCCAGCCGATCTCGAGCGTGCAGGCCGGGCTCAGATCGAAGATCCGGACGAACTGCTCCTGCCGCTCGCCGAGCGACAGCGGCCCGATCGCCTCGGCGAAGCGCTGCAGATCCGGCGCCGTCGACTGCTCGAGGCAGGCACGCACGTGCTGCCCGTAGTCCGGGCCGGGATAGGCGAACAGCGGGGCGAAGGCGGCCAGGCGCTCCATCAGACCCCCCGCTTCGGCGCCGCGATGAAGCCGAAGCCGGCCGCCTGCTTGTGCTCCATCGGGTCGTCGAGCATCTGCAGCGCTTCTTCGCGGTGCATGGGCGGAATCACGAACCGCTCGTCGAAGGTGCAGAGCGAGGTGAGCTGGTAGATCGCCTCCGCCTCCTCGGCCGTCGTGTCGGCCTCGCGGAGCATCCGGTCGACCGTCGCCATGTCCACGTCGCCGACCGTCAGCGCACGGCGGTACCAGCGCACCGCCTTCTGTTTGCGAAGGGCGTAGCGCACCTTCCCGTCGTGGCCGGCGCCAAACAGGTTGCCGAGGAACTTCATCGGGATGCGGGCCGACTCGATGTCGGAGAAGAGATCGTCGGTCGCGCTGTCGACGGTGTGATCGCCGCGGTTCGACATGACCGGCGACATCGGCGGCACGTAGAACAGCATCGGCAGCGTGCGGTACTCGATGTGCGGCGGCAGCGCGATCTTCCAGATCTTGACGAACTTGTAGACCGGCGAGCGCTGCGCGGCTTCGATCACCGAATCATGGACGCCGTTGGCGCGCGCCGCCGCGATGACCTCCGGGTCGTTGGGGTCGAGCACGAGCGACCGCTGCGCCTCGACCAGCTCCTCGGCCGGCATCGACGCGACCTCCTCGATCCGGTCCGCGTCGTACAGCAGCACGCCGAGATAGCGGATGCGTCCCACGCAGGAGTGGAAGCAGGCCGGCGCCTGCCCGCTCTCGAGGCGCGGGTAGCAGAGCACGCACTTCTCCGACTTCCCGGTGCTCCAGTTGAAGTACACCTTCTTGTACGGGCAGGCCGCGATGCACGCGCGCCAGGCGCGGCACCGCGTCTGGTCCACCAGGACGATCCCGTCCTCGCCCCTCTTGTAGAGCGCGCCCGAGGGGCACGCGGCGACGCACGACGGGTTCAGGCAGTGGTTGCAGATCCGCGGGAAGTAGAAGAAGACGAGCCGCTCGACCGCGGAGAGCTGCTGGCGCTGCTCCTCGCTCAGCCCCTTCAGGTTCGGATCGTTCTCGGCGTAGACCGGCGAGCCGCCCAGATCGTCGTCCCAGTTGGGGCCGGCCTCGATGGAGACCGGCTGCCCCGTGATCATCGAGATCGGCCGCGCGATCGGCTGGTCCGGACCTTCAGGCGCGTTGAACAGGTTCTGGTAGTCGTAGGTCCACGGGTGATAGTAGTCGTCGATGGTCGGCTGGTTCGGGTGATGGAAGATGTTGAGGACGCTCTTGGTCTTGCTCTGCGAGCGGAGCCGGAGCTTCCCGTCGACGACTTCCCAGCCGCCGTTGTACTTCTCCTGATCCTCCCAGGCGGTCGGATAGCCGGTGCCCGGCTTGGTCTCGACGTTGTTCCACCACATGTACTCGGTGCCCTTGCGGTCGGTCCAGATGTTCTTGCAGGCGATGCTGCAGGTGTGGCACCCGATGCACTTGTCGAGGTGGAACACCATCGCGATCTGCGAACGGACGTTCATGGCTGGCCTCTCCTCACCAGACGAGCGCCGGGAGCTTGCGCACCAGCACGTGCGTGTCGCGGTTCGCGCCGGTCGGTCCCCAGTAGTTGAAGTGGAAGGTGAACTGGCCGTACCCGCCCACCATCAGGTTCGGTTTCAGCCGCGTCCGCGTGAGGCTGTTGTGCCCGCCGGCGCGCCGGTTCTGCCGCAGCGGCGACTTCGGCACGCCGAGCGTCCGCTCCGGCGCGTGGTACTGGATGCAGACGCCCCGCGGAATGCGCGCGCTCACCACGGCGCGCGTGACCACCACGCCGTGGTCGTTGTGCACCTCGAGCCAGTCGTTGTCGTCGATGCCGATCGCCGCCGCGTCGTGGTCGTTCATCCAGAGCGGCTCGATACCGCGCGACAGCGTCATCATGCGGAGCGTGTCGCCGTAGGTCGAGTGGATGTGCCACTTGCCGTGCGGCGTCAGGTAGTTCAGCGTGAGCGTCGGACCGTCGGCGCGGCTCAAGCGCAGGTCGGCGTAGTCCTTCGGCTGCGGCTTCGGCTTGTAGGTCGGCAGGTGCTCGCCGAAATCGATGTAGCCGGGATGGTCGAGGTAGAAGTGCTGCCGCCCGGTCAGCGTCCGCCAGGGCACCAGGCACTCGACGTTGTAGGTGAACGGCGAGTAGGGCCGGCCGTTGTCCACCAGCCCCGACCACATCGGGCTGTTCACGAAGCGGTGCGGCCGCGCCTGGATCCCCTTGTAGTCGACGCGCACGCTCCGCGCCTTCTCGGCGAGGTGCACGAGCGGCAGGCCGACGCGCGCCTCCATCGCCTTGTACGACCGGTACGCCAGTTCGCCGTTGGTCACCGTCGCGAAGCGCAGGATCGTGTTGCAGACCTGCTCGTCGTCGTGAATCGACGGGTACGAGGCGCCGCCCCAGGTCCGCTTCGGGCCCCGCTCGACCGCCTCGTCGTAGAGATCCTCGACGGGGTAGCGCGTGCCGTGCGCGCCCAGCCCGCCGGATCGCACCAGCGGACCAAACGAGATGTACTGGTTGTAGACGTTGGCGTAGTCGCGCGTCACCACCTTGAGCCCCGGCATCGTCTTGCCGGGCACCGCCTCGACCTCGCCGGCCATCCAGTCGAGCATCGCCGGCTGCGCGATCTCGGCCTCGGTGTCGTGGGCGAGCGGCGTCGCGACGAGATCCTTCACCGGCTCGGGGAAGTAGCGCGGCGCCAGCTCGGAGAACTTCTGCGCGATGGCGCGGAAGATCTGCCAGTCGCTCTTCGATTCCCACGACGGCGGCACCGCCGGCGAGAGCGGGTGGATGAAGCTGTGCATGTCGGTGGAGTTCAGGTCCGCCTTCTCGTAGAAGGTGGCCGCCGGCAGCACGATGTCGGAGTAGAGCGCCGACGTGTCCATGCGGAAGTTGAGGTCGACGACCAGGTCCATCTTTCCCGACGGCGCCTGTTCGTGCCAGACGACCTCGCGCACCGAGTCGCCCGCCACGTCCTCCGCGAGCTTGTTGGTGTGCGTCCCGAGGTAATGGTGCAGGAAGTACTCGTGCCCCTTGGCGCTCGACATCAGCGCGTTGCCGCGCCAGATGAACCACACGCGCGGCCAGTTCTCGGGCGCGTCGGGATCGTTCACGGCGAACTTCAGCTCGCGGCGCTTCAGCCGCGACACGACGTCGGCGGCGATCTCGTCGGGCGTCGTCGCGCCCGCCGCTTCCGCCTCGGCCACCACGTCCAGCGGGTTGCGATCGAACTGCGGGTAGAACGGCAGCCAGCCGCTGCGCACCGCGCGCGCCTGCAGATCCGCCGTGTGCCCCTTCGCGATCGTCGGCGCGCCGTTGGACGGCGGCACCGAGTGGTAGTCGGTGAAGTCGCGCTCGTACCGCCACTGGTCGGTGTGCATGTAGTGCCAGCTCGGCGCGTTCTGCAGCCGCGCCGCCGGATGCCAGTCGCGGCCGAAGGCGATCGCCGACCACGGCTCGGCCGGCGCGAGCTTCTCCTGGCCGACGTAGTGCGCGAGGCCGCCGCCGTTGACGCCGACGCACCCGCAGAACATGAGCGAGTGCATCGCGGCGCGGTACATCAGGTTGTTGTGGTACCAGTGGTTGATGCCGGCGCCGATGATGATCGTGCACTTGCCGCCGGTCAGGCGCGCCGTCTCGCCCCATTCGCGGGCGAACCGGATGAGCGTGTCGCGGCCGAGCCCGGTGTAGCGCTCCGTCCAGGCCGGCGTGTAGGGCGCCGCCTCGTCGTCGTAGTCCGCCGGGTACTCGCCCGCGAGCCCGCGGCCGACGCCGTACTGCGCCATCATCAGGTCGTACACGGTGGTGACGACCGCGCTCGTGCCGTCGGCGAGCGCGAGACGCCGCACCGGCACGTGGCGCAGCACCGACCGCCCTTCGCCGAAATCGTCGAACGAGACCGGCACCGCGTCGCCGGTCTCGAGGAACGTGAGCGCCGGCTGAATCGCGGCGCCCGTCAGGCCGTCCTTCAGCGTGAGATTCCACTTGCCCTTCTCGCGGCTCCAGCGGAAGCCGACGCTGCCCACCGGCATCCGCGGCTCGGCCGCCGCCTCGTCCCACATCAGGAACTGCCAGTCGCCGTTCTCGACGCCGCCGTAGCTGGCCAGGCGGTTGGCCCGCAGCATCTGGCCGGCCCGCCACGCGCCGCCATGGTCGTGGAGCTCGACGAGCAGCGGCGCATCGGTGTAGCGCTTGGTGTAGTCGAGGAAGTAGGGCACCTGCCGCTCGTGATGGAACTCCTTGAGCAGCACGTGGTTGACCGCCATCCACCAGGCACCGTCCTGCCCGGCGTTGATCGACATCCACTCGTCGGCGTACTTGGCGACCTGGTTGAAGTCTGGCGCGAAGACCCACATCTTGCTGCCGTTGTGGCGCGCCTCGGCGGCGAAGTGGCAGTCGGGCGTGCGGGTCATGTTCAGGTTCGACCCCATCACCGCGAGCAGCTTGGCGTTGTACCAGTCGGCCGATTCCTGCACGTCGGTCTGCTCGCCCCACGCCTCCGGCGAGGCCGGCGGCAGGTCGCAGTACCAGTCGTAGAAGGAGAGCGCGACGCCGCCAATCAGCTGCAGGAACCGCGCGCCCGCGGCGTAGCTGATCATCGACATCGCGGGAATCGGCGAGAAGCCGGCGATGCGGTCGGGCCCGTACTTCCGGGCCGTGTAGAGATTGGCCGCGGCAATCAGTTCGAGCGCCGTGTCCCAGTCGAACCGGCGGAGCCCGCCCTTGCCGCGGGCGACCTGCCACCGCGCGCGCTTGGCGGGATCCTCGACCAGCGAGCGCCAGGCCTCGACGGGATCCTCGTGCTGGGCGCGCGCCTCGGTCCAGAGATCGAGCAGGGCGCCGCGCACGTAGGGATAGCGGACGCGGATCGGGCTGTAGAGATACCAGGAATACGAGATGCCGCGCTGGCACCCGCGCGGCTCGTAGGGCGGGATGCCGTCCTGCAGCAGCGGGTAGTCGAGCCCCTGCATCTCCCAGGTGACGATGCCGTCCTTGACGTAGATCTGCCAGGTGCAGCCGCCGGTGCAGTTGACGCCGTGCGTGCTGCGCACGATCTTGTCGTGCTGCCACCGGTTGCGGTAGAACTGCTCCCAGCTCCTAAGCTCGGCCTTCTCGTCGTCGCGAATCCAGCGGATCGGGTGAGCAGCCATCTATGACCTCGCGCCGCGCCGGCGCTCGACGAGCGCCCGCCGCACGCTGCGGAAGCGCGTTTTCCACGCGGAATCCATGACGCCGAGCCCGAGCGCGGCGGCGCCGAGCCCCAGCAGCACGAACTGAATCAGGCCGGCGCGGTCGTCCTCGCCGCCGTTCCTGGCCGCCGCCTCGAAGTACGCCACCAGCGGCAGCACCTCGGTCTCGGCGATCGGCGTCTTCGCAAACACCGTCTGCATCGTCGCCGTCGGCGGCGCGTTCAGCCAGGTCGCAAGCGCCTTGCGCCACTGCAGCCGCTCGTAGACCTTGGTCAGGTCCGGTCCGAGCTGACCGCCGCCCAGACCGCCGGTGCCGCGCACCGTGTGGCACGAAACGCAGGAGGGACCGCCGCCCCCGAGCCGCCGCTGGCCGCGGAACAGCTCGGTGCCGAGCTGCACGTCGGCGGCGGTGAACGGGCGGTCGCTCACCTGCACGCCGGCGAACTGCGACTTGGGCAGCGCCGACTCGGCCTCGATCAGATCGAGCAGCGCGGAGACCAGATCGCGGTTGATGCCGGCCACCTGCGGCATGACCACGCCGCGCGCCTCCTGCTGCAGTTGCAGCGCGTAGGGGTCGCCCCGATCGAGCGCCGCCTGCGGCGCCAGGACGAAGTCGGTCAGCCACGCGCGGTCGCGGCTCTTGGTGACGTCCTTCAGATCCGGACCGGTCAGACGGCCGCCGCCGATCGTGTGGCAGCTCGTGCAGTTCTGCTTGAAGAAGGCGGCCGCGTCCTGGGCCGACGCCGCCGTGGGCGCGGCGATCAGCAGGCCGAGCGCGAGCCCGAGGCCGAGACGGGTTGGAGGTTGTAGGCGCATGGGATCCGTTTCGAGTTCCGGCGGGAGAGCCTGAAGTCACCCGACGCATGCGTACGATATCGACGTGCTCGATGCGCGCATATGACGGCTGTCATGCGGATCGAAATGCCGTCGCTGGTAGAGGTGGAATTGCGCGATGCGGCGACTCGAGGGCTCGAGCTCGGCGCGTGGTCGATCGCCGGAGAGCGCGGATGGGCTCGCGGATGGTGCCGGCGAATCGTCAAGAAGACGCGAGCCGGCGGCGCCACGCCGCTCCAGGTGCCGGCCGGCCGGCAGCGGCCGGCGTCAGCCGACCCGGCGCTGATCGATCCGCTCGATGAACAATCGATCGTCACCGAGGACGGCGATGAGCCTGGCGCGCAACTCGCGCGGCGAGCGCACGTCGTGCGGATCCAGGCGCGTCGCATCCACGCCGCGGCCGGCGAGCCACGAGAAGACGATCGGCGCCAGCGGCCGCTCGTCCGCCCCACGGCGCAGCAGCGCGTTGAAGAAGCGGAACACGCGCGCGGCGTGGACGGCGAGATCGCCGCCGCTGCGGCGCGTGCGCTGAATCAGCCATCCGCCGTCGGCGCGCGCGGCGACGAGCTCCACCGAATCCGGCTCGCGCGACGGCACGACGACGAGCACGTCGCGGGCCAGCGCCGGCGGTACGGCGCGCGAGGCGAGCGCCGGCGAGCCGGTCTGGACGTTGGCGGCCGGCCGCAGCGCGGCGATTGCCGCCGCTTCGCGCAGCAACGCCTCGAGCTCCGAGCCGACCTCTTCCCACTCGGCGCTCACGACTCGAGACATCTCGATCTTCAGCCGGCGCCACGTGCGATTGGCGAAGTGCGCGCGGAGCCGGCGGCGCAGGTTCACGGCCTTGCCGACGTAGACGGCGCGGGCCGCCGCGTCCCGCAGCACGTAGACCCCCGGGGACGGCGGCGCCTGCGCGCAGATGCGCGCGCCGTGCGCCCGCCACGCGTCGCGCCGGTCTTCCATCACCAGCGCCTGCTCGACCAGCCGCCGGGCGAGCGCCGGCGGCGCGCCGCGGATGCCGAGCACGTCGGCGGCCAGGTGCGCGTAGTCGGGCGCACCGCGGGATTCAGCCAGTCTGGCGAGCAGGCGATCTCTCAGCAGCATGTCTGCGGGGCCGGAAGTCGGAGATCGGCGAGGCTCGAGCCGATGCTCCGGCGCCTGTCTATTTCATGGCCTGCTGGACCATGTGTCCCAGCTCAGGCACGACGAGCTTCTCCATCGCGAGGCGCACGGCCGCCTCCGAGCCGGGCAGCGAGATCACGACGCGCCCGGCGACCAGACCCGCACAGGCGCGGCTCATCATCGCGGCCGGGCCGATCAGCGGATAGCTGAGCATGCGGAACAGCTCGCCGAAGCCATCGAGCCGCTTCTGCATCATCGCCGTGACGACTTCATACGTGCTGTCGCGCGAGGTGATGCCGGTGCCGCCGGACGTGATGATCGCCTGCACGCCGGCATCGGCGAGATACCGCCCCACCACGCTGCGGATCAGCGCGACATCATCCCGCACGAGGGTGCGGCCGACGACCTGGTGTCCCGCGTCCGCGAGCAGGCCGGCGATCGCACGGCCGCTGGAGTCGGTGGCGGCAGTGCGCGTATCGCTGACCGTGACGACGAAGCAGCCGACCGAGATCGGCGCCGCCGCCTTGTGCTCGAGGTCGGGTCTGGGGCTCACCTCCGCCGATTGTATTAGCATTCGATCGCCGGGCGCCCGGCACTCTGGCACCCTCGCACCGGGGCACCAGACACCGTGGCACCCTGGCGCCCCGACACCTGTTCCGCGATGCGCCCGTTCGCCTCCACCATTCCGCTCGATGAAGCCCGCCGGCGCCTGGAGGCGGCGGTGCGCCCGGTCGCGCGCACAGAAGCGGTTGCCCTCGAGGAGGCGGCCGGCCGCGTCGTGGCTCACGAGGTGACCTCGCCGCTCGACGTGCCGCCGTTCGCGCGCGCCGCCATGGACGGCTACGCGGTTGTCGCGGCCGATACCGCAGGCGCGTCGGCCTCGTCGCCGGTGCGGCTGCACGTCACCGATCGCCTCTACACGGGCGTGCCGCCGCGAATCGCGATCGTGCCCGGCACGTGCGCCGAGATCGCGACCGGCGCCCCGATGCCTGAAGGCGCCGATGCGGTCGTGATGGTGGAGGACACGTTGGACGCCGGAGCCGATCGGGTGGCGATCCACACCGCCGCCGCGCCGGGCCAGCACATCGGCCGGCGCGCCGCCGACATCGCTGCGGGCGAGATGGTCGTGGGCGCGGGCGAACTGCTGACGCCGGGACGGATCGGCGCGCTTGCCGCCGTCGGCTGCGCGCGCGGCGAGGTGTTCGCCAGGCCTCGCGTGGCGATTCTCTCGACGGGCGACGAGATCGTCGAGCCGGGGCGTCCGCTGCCGCCCGGGCGGATCTTCGACGTCAACCGCTTCACGCTCGCGGCCCTGGTGGCGGCCAACGGCGGCCTGCCCGAGCCGCGGCCGCCGGTGCGCGACGCAGTCGGCGCGCTCGCCGGCGCGTTCGATGCGTGCGCAGATGCGGATCTGATGGTCTTTTCCGGCGGCAGCTCGGTCGGCGATCGCGATCTGATCGCCGACGCGATCGCCGGCCGCGGCGACGTGATCTTCCACGGCGTGGCGATCAAGCCCGGCAAGCCGATGATGTTCGCGCGCGTGGGCGGCACGCCGTTCTTCGGCATGCCCGGCAATCCTTCCTCGTGCCTGTCGAACGCCTACGTGCTGCTGCAGCCGTTCCTGCGGGCGATGGCGCGGCTGCCGCCGCTGGCGCCCCGCACCCTACGGGTGCCGCTCGGCCGCACAATCACCTCGCAGGCCGGCCGGCACCAGTTCTACACGGTGCGGCTGCTCGACGGAACAGCGATGCCCGCGTTCAAAGGATCGGGCGACATCACCAGCCTGTCGCGCGCCGACGGCTACCTCGAGATCGGGGCGGACACGATCCGGCTCGAGGCGGGGACGCTCGTCGACGTGATGTTGTTCTGACGCGCGGCCGCGCGTGCCCCCGGCCATTCCTAGCGGAGGGCGAGCGCGGGCGGCCGCAAACGGGCCACCGCCGCGCGGCGGCGGAACAGGCAGCGCTGGTGGAGCGCCCGGCGCTTTCGAGCGACGTCAGCCGAGGCTGAAACGCCGCGGCGCCGCGAAGATCCGGCGACCGGGCAGCCGGCCCACGTCCACATCAACGCCGGCCGATGGCGCGCTCGTATTCCAGTTCGAGGAGGTCCGCGGTGTGCAGGTCGAAGGCGGCCGCCGTGCGCGGATAACCGCCGCGGAACTCGGTATGGCAGCGGTAGCAGACCGTCACCTCCCCGAGCCGGCCGTACACGATGAGGTCGAGAAGCGCCGCGCCGGCCAGGACGGCGTAAGCGGCGAGATCCCGATTGAACCAGTAGAACGCGGCGCTGACCAACGCGCCGACGACGACGACGGCCAGCCCGAGCTGCGGGTTGAAGTCCTTGCGGACGTAGAAGTTCGCGCCCCGGCACACGGGACAGGCATCGACGGCGCGGTCCCCGGCGACGCCCTCGGTGATGGCCAGCGCGATCGCGCGGCGGCATCCGCCGCAGGCGATCGCCGCCGGCATCTCCGTCGCATCGAAGGGCAGGCCGGCCCCGCAATTCGGGCAGCGCGCGAGGATGAGCATCGACGCGGAATCGATTATCCCACGCACCCGCTCTGCGTTACAGTGCCATGCATGAGTTGGCAGCGCGACAACGTTCAGGCGGCAGCCGGCTACCTGCGCGAACGGATCGCCGCCGGCGACAACACCCCGCGGGCGCGGACGCTCTACGAAGGCCTGCTCGAGGTGCTGGAGCCGAACCGCCGCGCCGCACGTCTCCAGCGGGAGGCGCACGCCGCGGCGAAGGCCGCGGTCGCGATCAAGGTCGAGCGGCGGGCCCGGGACCGTCGTCGCGGCGCGGACCGGCGCACGATCGATCTCGGCAGCCCGACCGGCGTCGAGCGGCGGCGGCACGACCGGCGGTCCGGACGCGATCGGCGCGATCGCCCGGCGTAATCACGCGAGATCGGGAGTTCCGCGGTCCGCGGGAGCGACGGCGCCAGGCGCTCTCGCGTCCTCCCGATCTTCCTCCGGCACGCCCGCGGTCTCCGCTCCCCCTGCGCCCTCCTACCGTCCCGGGAAGAACGACGGCAGCACGAGGTCGCGCATCGTGTGCAGCCCTGGCGACGCGTCGAGCACCTTGGGGATCGAGTTCACGACGATCGAGACCGTGGCCAGGTCGCCGTGGATGCCGCCGCTGATCTTCGACGAGAGCCGCGGCGAGCCGTCGATCTCGATTGAATCGTACGATTCCGGCGCGCCGAGGTACGCCTCCATGTGCAGGCGGATCACCGCATCATTCTTCCGGTACCCGATGCCGTCCTGGACGATGCCGCAGACGTAGCCCGGGTCCACCGCCAGGAACTCGCTTGCCACGGTGACCGCGGCCAGCTTCGGCTCGATCTCGTCGGTAATCCGGTCGAGCGTCCACCCGAGCGCGTCGGCAATCATCGCGATCGATTCGGTGAGCCCTACGTGCCGCACGCTTCCGTCCGCGACCTTCCGCTGGAACTGCTCGGTGGTGAGGCCGGCGCCGATCTTCTGCTGGAAGGGCAGGCGCCGGATCCGCGCGTCCTGCACGCGATTGACGACGAGGCGGTCGACCCGCTCGCAGACGGCGGTGAGCGCGATCGGCAGCGCGTCCATGGCAAAGCCCGGGTTCACGCCGGTGCCCAGCACGGCGACCCTGGCCTTCTTCGCCCACGCGTGCACCTGGCGGGCGAGGCGGATATGGGTGTAGCCGGGATAGGAGAGCTCCTCGGTCGTCGACACGATGGCCGTCTTCGACTTCAGAATCGTCTCGATCTGCGGCATCGTCTTCTTCAGGGCGGAGCCGGTGCAGAGGATCGCGACATCCGGCTTCGCCGTCTCGAGCGCCCGCGCCGCGTCGGCGGAGACGCGGACGCCGAGGCGCCGCGGGAGGCCGGCGACGTCCCCCAGATCGCGGCCGGCCTTGGCCGGATCGATGTCGATGGCGCCGACGATCTTGAAGCCGGGACGGGACGCAAGCTGTTTCACGACCGCGACCCCGATCGGGCCGAGGCCGAACGGGATCACGCGGATGTTCGGCATGACCGCGGATTATAGCGCGGGCGATGGTGGTACGATGCCCGCCGATGCGCAGCTCCCATCCCGGCGGCCTCACGCGCGACCACGTCGTCTGGGCCTACCGCCTGCTGCTCGATCGCGATCCGGAAAGCGAAGACGTGATCGGACCGAAGCTCGCCGGATCGGCGAATACCGCGGAGCTCAGACATCATCTGATTACGTCGTCGGAATTCCGACGGAAGAATCCCGACTTCGCACAGACCAACGAGCGCACGGTGGTGATCAAGGAGATCGCGGCGGGCGTGCGCCTCTTTCTCGACCTGTCCGACCATGTGATCGGCCTCAACATCCTGCGCGGCCGCTACGAGCAGGACGAGATCGCGCTGGTGGCCAGCCTGTTGAAGCCGGGCGATCGGGCGATCGACGTCGGGGCGCACATCGGATTCTTCACGATGCAGATGGCGGCGATGGTCGGCGAGGAAGGGCGCGTCTACGCGTTCGAGCCCCTCGACGCCAATGCCGAGCTCCTCGAGCGCTCCCTCGTCGAGAACCGGTTCGACCGGCGGGTCGTGCTCCACCGGGCGGCAGCCGCCCGCGCGACCGGCGTGGCCACCCTCACGTTTCCGGCCGAGACGCTGAACTCCGGCGGCGCCTACCTGCTCCGCGACGGCGCGGCGCCGCTGACCGGGAACCAGACACGCACCGTGCCGGCCCTCGCGCTCGACGACCTGCGGATCGACCGCCCGGTGCGACTGATCAAGATGGACGTGGAAGGCGCGGAGCCGCTCGTGGTGCAGGGAGCGGCGCGTCTGATCCGCGAGGATCGGCCGACGATTCTGTCGGAACTGCACCCGGTGCAGCTCGATCGCGCATCCGCCGCGACGCCCGATGCGTTTCTCGCGCAGATGCGCGCGCTCGGCTACATCGCGCACGCCGTCGAGCGCGGCCGGATCGGCCCGCCGATCGACCGCGCACCCGCCGAGACGATGGTGGGGGTGGTGATGATCTGGGAGTCGTAGAACGATGTCCGATCCTCAGGCGCTCCTGCCGAGGATCTCCCGGATGCCCTCCGCGTCGAGCGACTCGACGACGAGCAGCTCTTCGGCCATCGCGCGCACGGCGGCGCGGCGCTTGTCCACGATCTGCCGCGCCGTCTCGTAGCCGCGCATCACGATCTCCCGCACTTCCTCGTCGACGCGCTGCGCGGTCGATTCGCTGATGCCCGCGCCGCGCTCGCCGTCCGCCTGGCGGTAGGCCAGCGGCCCGAGGTTCGGGGACATGCCGAACTCGCAGACCATCCGGCGCGCGATCTCGGTCGAGCGCTCGATGTCGTTGCCGGCGCCGCTGGTCATCTGCCGCAGGAAGATCTCCTCGGCCACGCGGCCGCCCATCAGAATCGCGATCTGCGCCTCGAGGAACTCGCGCGTGTGCGTGTGGCGATCCCCTTCGGGCAGCTGCATCGTGACGCCCAGCGCCCGGCCGCGCGGGATGATCGTCACCTTGTGGAGCGGATCGGCGTGCGGGAGCAGCGCGGCCACCACGGCGTGGCCCGACTCGTGGTAGGCGCAGGTCACCCGCTCGTGCTCGCTCATCGTCAGCGACTTGCGCTCGGCGCCCATCAGCACCTTGTCGCGCGCCTGATCGAAATCCCCGCCGGTGACGATCTGGCGGCCGCTGCGCACCGCGTGGAGCGCCGCCTCGTTGACCAGGTTGGCGAGCTCCGCGCCCGAGAAGCCCGGGGTGCCGCGCGCGACCTGCCGCAGATCGACCCGATCGTCGACCGCCACCTTCTTCGCGTGAATCCGCAGGATCTGCTCGCGCCCCTTCAAGTCGGGCGCACCGACGGTCACCTGCCGGTCGAAGCGGCCCGGACGCAGCAGCGCCGGGTCCAGGATATCGGGCCGGTTGGTCGCGGCGATCACGACGATGCCCTGGTTCGGCGCGAAGCCGTCCATCTCGACCAGGAGCTGGTTCAGGGTCTGTTCGCGCTCCTCGTGGCTGAGCGAGGTGCCGCCACGGCTGCGCCCGACGGCGTCGAGCTCGTCGATGAACACGATGCACGCCTGGTGACGCCGTGCGTCCTTGAAGAGCTTGCGGATGCGCGATGCGCCCACGCCCGCGTACATCTCGACGAAGTCCGAGCCGCTGGCGAAGAGGAACGGCACGCGCGCCTCGCCGGCGATCGACCGCGCCAGCAGCGTCTTGCCGGTCCCCGGCGGCCCGACCAGCAGCACGCCCTTGGGAATGCGGCCGCCGATCCCGGCAAAGCGCCCGGGCTCGCGCAGAAAGTCGACCAGCTCCCTCACCTCTTCCTTGGCCTCGTCGACGCCGGCGACGTCGTCGAACGTCACGGTCGAGGCCTCGCGGTCCGCCGCGCGCGTCTTGTTCTCGAGCGCCGGAATGCGTCCGCTGTTCATGCGGTAGAGCGCGAATCCGAGCGTGCCGACGAACAGGACCGCGATCAGCACCGCCCCGTAGTCGTAGGCGCTCTGGTCGCGCGGCGCCTTCACGTCGATGCGGACGTCCTTCCGCGCGAGGCCGGGGATGAAGTCCGGGTTGGCGGTGACGTAGTTCGCCGGCGCCGTCGTGCGCGCCGTGGTGCCGTCGCGGCGGGTGAAGTCCAGCTCGTCGCCGCTGATGACGATGCCGGCAACCGCGCCCCGGTCGAGATCGCGCAGCAGATCGGAGAACGCCGCGCGGACCGGCGCGGCATCGGCCTGACGGCGGACGATGAACAGGGCGGCGGCGATCAGCAGGAGGAGTCCGGCGGCGCCAATGGCGACGAGCAGCGTCGAGCGGCGGGTCCACTTCCCAAACACGTGACACTCCGTGCGGATCCGGCGAGGGCACGGCCGGACGCGCGATATTTCGTCGAAGGCTGTGAGGAGATTCCGGTGGGCTCCGGAACGCACCGTCATCTTACAACGAGCCGCGGCGGCAGGGACACCTGAGCAGGACGCCGGCGCCTCGCGCATGGTGCGCGGGCGCCGCGATCGCTACAATGCGGGTGTCCCGGCTCGCCCTGCCGGGTCTCCCGTGAACCGCTCATGAACCGCCCCGCCGGCTGGGTCGCGTCGTTGATCGTCGGGGGGCCGCTGGTGGCGCTGGGCCTGGGCGTGCTCGCCTTGCGGGGGCGGCCGCCGCAGGCGCCGCCGCCGGTCGCGGCCGGCGCCCTGAAGGGCGCCAACGTGCTCCTCGTGACCGTGGATGGGCTGCGCCCGGATCATCTCGGCGCGTACAGCCGCGACGGGGCTCTCACGCCCACACTCGATCGGTTCGCGAAAGACGGCATCTACCTCGCGCGCGCGTACTCGCACGTGCCGGTGTCGCGGCCGTCGGTCCGCACCATTCTGTCGGGCGTCTATCCGGACCGCGCCGATGCGCCCGCCGCGCTCGCCGCGCGCCTTGCGGCCGTGGGGTACCGTACGGGCGCGTTCGTCGGATCGCGCGACCTGGCGGCCGGGCGCGACGGCCTGGCTACCGGCTTCGACCGCTATGACGATCTGCTGCCGGACAACGAGGCCTCGCGTTCCGCCGAGGAGGTGTTCGCCGCCGCGCTCGCATGGGCGGCGGCGCCGGCTCCGAGCGACCGGCCCCCGGCACCGGTGGCTCAATCTCCAGGCTCCCGCTCCGAGCCGCCGGCGCCCGCCGTCCAGGTCCCGGCCCCCTGGTTCCTATGGGTCCATCTGAGCGATCCGAACCCGCCGTATCAGCCGCCGGCGTCGTTCGCGGCGCGCTCCGATCTCGAGGGGTACGACGGCGAGATCGCCTACGTCGATTCCGCCCTGCTCGGCTTCCTCACCGGCCTGCGCCGCACGGGCGTCTTCGGCAGAACCCTGGTGACGATCGCCTCGACCTACGGCGACGCGCTGGGCGAGCACGGCGAAGCGTCGCACGGCTCGCTGGCCTACGATGCCACGCTGCGCGTGCCGGTCATCCTGTGGGCCCCGCCGCAGCTCGGGGCCGGGCTCGTGGCGCCCACGACGCGGCTGATCGATCTCGCGCCGACGATCGTCGATCTCGTGGCGGCGGCGCCGATCGACGGCGCCGACGGCCGCAGCATCCTGCCGCTGCTCGGCCCCTCGGCGGCCGGCGATCGCGAATCGTATTTCGAGGTGAACGGGATGCGCGGCGTGGTGAAGGGCGGGCGCAAGCTGATCGCGGGCCGGACGCCCGAGCTCTACGATCTGGAGGCGGATCCCGAAGAGCGGCACAACCAGTACCGGCCGGGCAGCGCCGAGGAGCGCGAACTGGAGGATCTGCTCGACCGGATTGCCGGGCGCTGAGCCGAGGGCGGTCGCGAAATTCCACAGGAGATGATCGAGCTTCCCTTTCTCCGGCCTCCCGAGCTTCCGTGAGATCTCCCGACCTCCTGTCACACGTCCGCGAACTTGTAGCCCACCCCCCACACCGTCAGGAGGTAGCGCGGCGCGGCGGGATCGGCCTCGATCCGCCGCCGCAGCCGCTTCACCAGCGTGTCCACGCTCCGCACGGTCACGAAGGTGTCCTCCCGCCAGATCTTCGAGAGCAGCGCCTCGCGGCTGAACACGATGCCGGCGTGCGTCGCGAGCAGGTGCAGCAGGCGGAACTCCTGATCCGTCAGCTCGACCTCGCGCCCCTGCACGCGCACGCGCCGGCGCGCCGGGTCGATCTCGATGTCGTGCACCGTCACCGGCGGCAGCGCGTCGACGGCCCCGGCCGCCGCCGCCTCCTTTGCCGCCGCGCGCGGGCGCCTCAGCAACGCTCGTGCGCGGGCGACGAGCTCGCGCACGCCGAATGGCTTGGTCAGGTAATCGTCGGCGCCGCTCTCGAGGCCGACGACCTTGTCGGCCTCCTCGCGGCGCGCCGTCAGCACGAGAATGGGGACGTCGCGGTTCAGCCGCCCGTTGCGCACCGCGCGGCAGAGCGACAACCCGTCGAGCCCCGGCAGCATCACGTCGAGCACCATCAGGTCGAAACGCTCCGCCTCGGCCCGCGCCAGGGCCGCCTGTCCGTCGCCGACCGCCTCGCACGCGTACCCCTCCAGGCCCAGGTGCAGGCACACGAGCTCGCGGAGGTGGGGCTCGTCCTCGACGACGAGCACGCGCGTCTGGGCTACCATGGTCTTTTCACATCCGGTCCACCGCCGGTGCACGCCTGTACCGTCCAATCGATCGTGAACGCCGCCGACGAGCCGGAGCGGCATCGATTGACGGCCAAGGAGCAGCAGATCATGAGCATACGAATGAAGGGCGTGGCCACAGGCCTCGCCGCGGCGGCGCTCGCCGTCGGTCTGGCGGCGGGAACCGCCGCCGCCACCCAGAATACCAGCGGCCAGCCGCGGTCCCGCGGCGCGGGCATGGGTCCCGGAGGCATGGGCCCGGGCGCGGGTGCGCTCGGGATGCTCGGCCCGATTCGGCGCCTGGATCTGACGGACGCGCAGAAGGATCAGGTCCGGAACATCGTCCAGTCGCACGCCGAAGAGTTCAAGACGCTGGCGGACCGGAGTCGCGACGCGCGTCGCGCGCTGCAGGCCGCCATCAACGCCGACCCGATAGACGATGCGGCGATCCGGCAGAAGAGCGCGGAGGTGGCGGCGGTGCAGGCCGACATGGCGGTCGCCGGCGCGCACGTACGGGCCGAGGTGCTGCAGGTGCTGACGCCGGCGCAGCGCGAGCGGCTGAAGACGCTCACCGCGGAGCGGCAGACCGCGACCGGCCGCGGCCGGCGCGGTCGGGGCTAGCGCCCCGGCTCTGGAGGCCGCGGCTGGGCCTCCAGAGCCCTCTATCTCGAAAGCTGTCGAACGGCCTCGACGATCTGGCGGGCCGAGATGCCGTAGCGATCGAGCAGTTCCTCGGGCTTGCCGCTGCGCGGGATCTCGCGGACGGCGAGCCGGTGTACGGTGAGGCCGCTGGCGGCCACCGCCTGCGCGACCGCATCGCCGATCCCGCCCGAGGCGTAGTGGTCTTCCACCGTCACCAGATGGCCGCCGGCCGCGCGGCCGGCCGCGACGAGCGCGGCCGCGTCGATCGGCTGCACCGAGTAGAGATCGATCACGCGGATCGACCGCCCTTCCGCCTTCAGCTGGTCGTGCGCCTTCAGCGCCTCGAACACCGTCACGCCGGCGCCGATCACCGCGGCCGCGTCGTCCGGGCTCTCGCGCAGCACCTTCAGCCCGCCGATCGGAAATTGCTCGTCGTTGGCATAGATCACCGGCGTCTTGGGCCGGCTCGTGCGGAGATAGGCCGGTCCGGGGTGGTAGGCCATCGCGGCCACGAGCCGCTCGGTGCTGACCGCATCGCACGGATAGAGCACGACGCAGTTGGGCTGGGCGCGGCACATCGCCAGGTCCTCGAGGGCCATCTGCGACGGTCCGTCTTCGCCGATCGACACGCCGGCGTGGGAGCCGGCCATCTTGATGCCGACGTTGCTGATCGCGGCCATCCGCACGAAGTCGGCGGCGCGCGCCAGGAAGCAGGCAAAGGTCGACGGGAACGGGATCGCGCCGCGGGCGGCGAGGCCCATCGCGGCGCCGAGCATGCTCTGCTCGGCGATGAAGTTCTGGAAGAAGCGGTCCGGCAGCGCCTTCTCGAAGCGCTCGCTGAACGTGGAGTTCTTGACGTCGGCGTCGAGGGCGACCACGCGCGGGTCGACCTCGCCCAGCTTGGCGATCGCGGTGCCGTACGCCTCGCGCGTCGCGACCTGCGCGCCGGCCTCGTAGGACGGCGGCGCGGGGGCTTTCGGCGCCGCGGCGACGGCGCGCGGCCTGGCGGCGGGCTTCGGGATCCGCCGCGCGAGGTTGACGTCCTGGCCCTCCCCCGGCACCGGGACGAACTGCGCCTCGAGCTCGGCCAGCGCGCGCTCGAGCTCGTCACCCTTCTTGAAGGCGCGGCCGTGCCAGCCGTCCCGGTCGGCGGCAAACGAGACGCCCTTGCCCTTGATCGTCCGCGCCAGGATCATCGTCGGCCGGCCCGTGGTGCGGCGCGCCTCGTCGAGCGCATCGAGCAACTGCACGAGGTCGTGGCCGTCGACGACGATCGCGTGCCAGCCGAAGGCCTTCCATCGGCGCTCGAACTGCGCCAGGTCGTGCTCCCACATGGTCGGACGACTCTGGCCCAGGCGGTTCACGTCGGTGATGCCGCACAGGTTGTCGAGCCGATCCATCGCGGCGACATCGGCGGCCTCCCAGACCGAGCCTTCGGCGGTCTCGCCGTCGCCGAGCAGGACGTAGGTGCGATAGGCCGACGTGATGCGGCGCGCGTTGAGCGCCGAGCCGACCGCGGCGCAGATGCCCTGGCCGAGCGACCCGGTGGCGACGTCGACAAACGCGAGACGCGGCGTGGGATGCCCCTCGAGGTCCGAGTCGATCCGGCGCAGCTTCAGCAGTTCGGCGCGATCGAAGGCGCCCGCCTCGGCCCATGCCGCGTACAGCAGCGGCGCGGCGTGCCCCTTCGAGAGCACGAACCGATCGTTGTCGGGATTGCCGGGATCCCTCGGATCGAAGCGCATCTCGGCGAAGAACAGCGCGGCGGCGACCTCGGCGGCCGAGAAGCAGCTGGTCGGATGGCCGCTGCCCGCTTCCGACGTCGAGCGCAGCGAGTCGATCCGCAGCCGCGTGGCGATGTTGTGCAGGGCGGGAACCAGCGTCGAACGATCCAGCGGCATAGGCGAGCGGGAGTGTATCACGAGCCGTCGAGCCACTCGCCGAGCGCGAGCGCGTATTCGGCGCGCTCGGCGCCGTATCCGGACAGTCGCGCGGACAGCCCGTCGAGGATCGCTGCGGCCGCCGCACGATGGTCGGCCCCGTCGGCGACGATCGCGGTCTCGCGATAGAGGCGATCGCCGTGCAGCGCCGCCAGCCGGCAGCACACGCGCGCCGCGGCGCCGTTGAGGGCGAACGGATGCACGCGGCTGCCGGGCCGCGCCTCGAAGGCCGACGCCGCGGCGTCCCACAGCGTGCGCCGGGCGAACTGCATCAGTTCCTCCGCCAGCATGCCGTACGGCACGCGTCCGGTTGCGCCCCGCGCGGTGAGCAGTGCGGCGGCGCAGCGCACGTGATCGGCGAGCCGCCCGGGGCCCGCGTCGTGACGCGGATCGAGCAGACCGCGCCCCGGCCTGTACGCGGAGCCCACGGAGCGCTCGAGCTCGTCGACGGCCGTGCGGACGATCGCGCCGCTGCCGAGGGCGAGGGCGGCGGCGAGACATGCGTCCACCGACGCGGCGCTCGCCTCGACGTCGATCGACGCGCCCCATTCGCGCGAGAGGCTGGCCAGCAGATCCTGGACCGCGCCTCCGATCCGCTCGTCGGATGCGACCGGCAGCGCCTCCACGAACATCGCCAGCCTTGCCGCGCGTTCGACAATTGACAGCGGCGCCAGGGGCTGCGCGAGGGCGGCGCCGAGCGCCTCGCCGAGCGCCTCGCCGATCGCCGGGCGGCCGGTGGCGCGATAGCCGCGGATGAGGAGGGTGAGCGACGCATCGTCGGCCGCGCGCCGCTGCTGCTGCACGTTCTGCAGGACCTCGTCGATGAGCTGCGCGAGATCGTCGAGCAATCCCGGCAATTATAATGAGGGGATGCCCGCCGTCCGGTACGCGGCCCTGTTGGCGCTCGTCGTCTGGGTGGGCGGCCTCATCGCGCTCGGCCTGATCGCGCTGCCGTCGACGCTGCAGGCGCTGCGGGCGGTCGATCCCGGCAGCGGCGCCGCCCTGGCGTCGGCGGCGGCGGGCGCCGTCCTCGAGCGGTTCCATCTGGTCGAGTACGCCTGCGGCGCAATCGTGCTGGTGTCGCTGTTCGCGATCAAGTTCATCGGCCCTGCGCCGCGCGGCTTCATCCCGCGCATCGCGATCGCGTTCGTGATGCTGGTGCTCGCCGCCGTGTCGGGCGTGCCGGTCGCGCGCGCGATGGCGCGCGTGCAGGCGCGGGCGGCCGGGCCAATCGAGGCGCTGCCGGCGGCCGACGCCCGCCGCGTCGAGCTCGACCGCCTCCGCGCCGCCTCCGCCGCCCTGATGGCCGCCAACGCGGGGCTCGGCCTCGTGCTGCTCGGGTGGTACGTGAGGGAGTAGATGACGCACGCGATCACGCTCATTCCCGGCGACGGCATCGGCCCCGAGGTGACCGCCGCGGTCACGCGGATTCTCCGCGCGGCGGGCGTCGCCGTCGACTGGGACGAGCACCCGGCCGGCGTCACCGCGCTGGAGCGGACCGGCCAGACGCTTCCGCTGGAGCTCCTCGAGTCGATCCGCCGCAACAGGGTCGCGCTGAAGGGGCCGGTGGCCACGCCGGTCGGCGGCGGCTTCACCAGCGTGAACGTCGGCCTGCGCAAGGCGCTCGATCTCTACTCGAATCTCAGGCCGGTCCGGAACCTGCCGGGCGTCCGGTCGCGCTTCGAGGGGGTCGATCTCGTGATCGTCCGCGAGAACACCGAAGACCTCTACGCCGGCCTCGAGCACGAGGTCGTCCCCGGCGTCGTCGAGAGCCTGAAGATCATCACCGAGCGCGCCTCCTCGCGCATCGCGCGGTTCGCGTTCGACCACGCCCGGCGGCACCGCCGGCGCCAGGTGACGGCGATCCACAAGGCGAACATCATGAAGCAGAGCGACGGCCTGTTCCTCGAGTGCTGCCGGACCGTCGCGGGCGAGTTCCCCGAGATCGCCTACGACGAGCGCATCGTCGACGCCGCGTGCATGCAGCTGGTGATGGATCCCGCGCGGTTCGACGTGCTCGTGATGCCCAACCTCTACGGCGACATCGTGTCGGATCTGTGCGCCGGCCTGGTCGGCGGCCTCGGCGTGGTCGGCTCGGCCAACCTGGGCGCCGAGGCCGCGGTGTTCGAGGCGGTGCACGGCACCGCGCCCGACATCGCCGGGAAGAACGCGGCAAATCCCACGGCGCTGCTGCTGGCCGCGATGATGATGCTGCAGCACATCGACGAGCGCGCGGCCGCCGATCGCGTGATGGCGGCGCTGACGCGTGTGCTGGCGGATCCCCGCGCGCGCACGCGCGACCTCGGCGGCGTCTCGTCGACCCGCGAGTTCACCGACGCGATCTGCGCCGCGCTCGGCGCGTGAGCGGCGATCCGGCCGGGGTGCCTCGAAGACGAGGGAGCGTGCTATATTCCAGACGTTCCGATGCTCGACGAGATCTCCCAGGCGGTGCTCGCGCGCGACGACGTCGCGAAGTATCTCGCCGGTGAAAGTGGAGCGCAGGCCCGCGAGCGCATCCACGCCTACCTCGACGAGCTGCGGACGACGCAGCGGCACGCCGTGTACCGGGCGCTGCAGCACCCGCTCTACCCGCTCCTGCGGAAGATCGAGCGCCTTCACGAGAACCTCCACCACGTCACCTCCTCGGTGCGCAGCCATCGCGTGATCTACGCCTCGAATCACAAGAGCCACACCGACTATCTGGTGCAGCCGCTCGTGCTCGACGACAACGGCATCCGCCCGCCGCTCATCGCCGCCGGCATCAACCTGTTCGGCGGGCCGCTCGGCCTGATCCACCGGCACGTCACCGGCGCGATCCCGATCCGGCGCAACACGAAGGATCCGGTCTATCTGATCACGCTCAAGGCCTACATCTCCGAGATCCTCAAGAGCCACGACCTGTTCTTCTATCCGGAAGGCGGCCGCAGCTACAGCGGCGAGCTGAAGCCGGCGAAGACCGGCCTGTTCCACGCGGCGCTCACGGCCGCTCGCGCCGACCTCGTGATCATCCCCACGGCGATCGCCTACGATCTCGTGCTCGAGGACCACGTGCTCTCGCGGCAGAAGGTCAAGAAGCGCCAGCGGCCGTTCGCGCGCGAGGTCGCCGAGCTGGTGCGCTATGCGGTCGGCTACCGATCGCGATCGTTCACGACGTTCGGCGCCCCGATTCCCGCCGGCGCGATCGCGGCGTCGTCGCGCAGCGACGTGCTGGAGCTGACCCGCCTCGTCCGCAGCCGCATCGGCGCGCTCCACAAGGTGCTGCCGACCGCGGTGTTCGCCTCGTCGATGCGCCCGTCGATCGCGCGCGGCGAGCTCGAGACCCGGATCGACCGCCTGCTCGGCGAGCTCGCGGCGCGCCATGCCAACCTCGGCGTCTTCAGCGGCCGCCAGGCGATCGAGGAGGCGGCGCCCGCGCTCGAGACCCGCGGCGTCGTCGTGGCCGAGCGCGGAAGGTTCCGGGTCCGCGAACGCAACGTGCTGCGCTACTACGCCCGGTCCATCGAGCACCTGCTGGTGACGAGCGGCCGGGCGCACTGATGCTGGCCGGCGCGTCGAAGGCCCTCTTCTACCTTCTGTCGCAGAGCCGCACGCTGAAACGGATCGCCTCGCGCTACGGCATGCGCACGCCCGGGAGCTTCGCGCGGCGATTCGTCGCCGGCGAGACGCTCGAGGACGCCATCGAGGCCGCCCGCGCCATCGAAGCGCAGGGACTGCTGCACACGCTCGACCTGCTCGGCGAGAGCGTCTCGAATCTTGCGGGCGCCGACCAGGCCACGCGCGCGTATCTCGAGGTCGTCGAGGCGGTGGCCGCCTCGGGCATCGGACGCAACCTGTCGCTCAAGCTGACGCAGCTCGGCCTCGACGCCGACCGGGCGAGCGCGGTCGACAACCTCCGCAGAATCCTCGAACGCGCCGGACCCGCCGGCTTCTTCGTGCGGATCGACATGGAGAGCTCGCGGTACACCGACGTGACGCTGGACATCTTCGAGACGCTCTGGCGGCAATCCTACCGGCAGATCGGCATCGTGCTCCAGGCCGCGCTGTACCGCAGCGAGCGGGATCTGCAGCGCATCAATGCGCTGGGGGCGCGGGTCCGGCTCGTGAAGGGCGCCTATCGCGAACCCGGGACGGTGGCGTATCAGAAGAAGGCGGACGTGGACGCCGCCTACGCGCGCATGCTGAAGATGCTGCTCGTCGAAGGCCAGGCGCCCGCCATCGCCACGCACGACCTGGCGATGATCGATCTGGCGCGACGCTGGGCCGACGAGCTGCGCATCGGCCGCGATCGGTTCGAGTTCCAGATGCTGTACGGCGTCCACCGCGACTTTCAGGCCGCGCTGGCGCGCGAGGGATATCGCGTGCGCGTCTACGTCCCGTTCGGCCGCGAATGGTTTCCTTACTTCATGCGGCGGCTCGGTGAACGGCCAGCCAACGTCGCCTTCGTGCTGCGCAGCCTGATGAGCGGATAGCGCCCGCGCGCGTCATGGCCGCCACTGCATTGATCTGCCGCAGGGGTGATGCGCCGCTGTTGCCCATCCGACACTCTCCCCCGGACGCCCGCCTCCGGCAGCCCTTCGTCAACCCCTCGATTCCCCGGCACTTAGTGGAAGAAGCCGCGCCGCGGTACGGCTCTTGAAGTCCGAACCGCCCAGTTCGCCGTCCTGACCAGGAGCAGAAGAGATGAAGAGCGGGAACGGATTGCTCAGTTGGTTGCGCAAGGCCTGCTGCGGCCTGCGCGGACACGACGCGATGCTTCAATTCGGCCACGGGCGCATCTCGCTCAGGTGCGCGACCTGCGGCCACGAATCGAACGGATGGGATCTGGCCGATGCACGCCGCGCAATCACTTCGCGCGCCGGGTCCCGCCGCGCGGTGCTCGCGCATCCGCGCCTCATCGGGGAGCGACGCATCGCCTAGCATCGTCTCCCTGCCGATCGCCTCGCACCGTCTCCCCGCCGATCGAGGACGGCGTCGCCTCGCGCTTCCCGCCCTGCCGGCGTCAAGGCCCCCTTCCCGCTCCTCGCGCTCCCGCCGGTCGCTCCCGGCACCCGCGGGCGACCTCCACGCATCCGTCCACTCGTCAGCCGTACGTGCGGGCAAGCTCGACGAGCGCATCCCGGCAGAGCAGGACGTCCGCCACCGTCACCCATTCCTCGATCGAGTGAAGACCGGCGCCGCCCGGCCCGAACAGCACGGCGGGAATCCCGGCGGCGGCGAGGATCGCCGCGTCGGTCCAGAAGCTCGCGCCCGCAACGCGCACGGCGCCGCCCGCCCGGCCGATGGCCGCACCCAGCCGCTGCGGCAGATCGTGCGCCGGCGCGATCTCGTACGCCGGACGGCCGAACACGTGCCGCGCCGATCCCCTGAAGGAGGGATCGGCAGCGCGCAGCTGTGCGACAATCGCGCGCGCCTCGTCGAGCGCCGCCGACGCGGGCTCCCCCGGCAGCGTGCGCCGCTCCATCTGCAGCACGGCGCGATCGGGATAGCTGCTCCACTCGCGGCCGCCGGAGACGACGGAGGCGTGAAGCGACGCGGCACCCACCAGCGGGTGGGGCGCACGCGCCTGCAGCGCGCGATCCAGCGTCTCGAGCGCGGACAGCACGCGTCCGAGCCGCAGGATCGCGTCCTCGCCTTCTTGCGGCCGGCTGCCGTGGGCCGCCCGGCCGAGCGTCTCGAGCTCGATCCAGTCGAATCCCTTGTGGCCGATGCCGATCGCGAGATCGGTCGGTTCGGTGACGACCGCCGCGTCGGCCGTCCAGTGCTTCACCAGCGCCTCGGCGCCGGCGCTTCCGTGCTCCTCGTCGGCCACCGCCGCCACCAGGATCCGTCCCGACGCCGGCCCGCCATGCCCGGCGACGAACCGTACGGCGGCGAGCATGGCCGCGAGACCGCCTTTCATGTCCTGCGCGCCGCGACCGAACAACCGGCCGTCGCGCGTCTCGGGCGAGAAGGGCCGCGCCATGCCGGCGACGCCCACCGTGTCGGTATGGCCGCAGAACATGAGGGTGCGCCCGGGCGTCCGCCCCTCGAGGATCCCGACGACGTTGGGACGATCCGCCGCCGCGTCCTCCATCTCGACGTCGAGACCGGCCGCGCGCATCTCATCGGCGATGAACCGGGCAATCTGCCGCTCGCCTGCCGCACCCGGCACCAGCGACGGATTCACCGAATCGATGGCGACGAGATCCTGGAGCAGGCGGATCGCGGGGTCCATGGTCGGGAGCTTATCGCAGGGTCGGAGACCCTGCACGCGGGCGCCTGAAGCACACGCGCTCCAGGCGCACGCAGGCGGCCTGCACGACGCGCGCACGCCCGAACGCCTGCGCTACGGGAACGAGCAGGCACCGCGGTAAGCTGTACGAATGTCTCCCCGCATCGTCGTCATCACCGGCGCCTCGGCCGGGATCGGACGCGCCACCGCGCTCCGCCTCGCTCGCGACGGCGCCGCCGTCGTCGCCTGCGGCCGACGCGCCGAACGTCTCGACGCGCTCGCGGGCGAAATCCTGGCCGCGGGCGGACGCGCGCTGCCGGTCGTGGCCGACGTCACCTCCGAGGCCGACATGGACCGCCTGGCGGGTGCGGCGGTCGAGCGCTTCGGCCGGCTCGACGTCATGATGTGCAACGCCGGCTTCGGCGTCTACGGCGCCATCGACGCCGTCCGGCCCGATCAGATGCGGCGGCTGGTCGACGTCAATTTCATGGGCACCTACCATGCCGCGCGCGCCGCCCTCCCGATCTTCCGCCGCCAGGCCGCCGGCCACCTGATCGTCGTCTCGTCGATCGTCGGCAGGCGCGGCGTCCCCTTCATGGGCGCCTACGCGGCGACCAAGTTCGCGCAGGTCGGCCTCGCCGAGTGCCTGCGCGCCGAGCTCGCCGGCTCGAACATCCACGTGAGCGTCGTCTTTCCGGTCTCGACGACGACCGAGTTCGCCGAGGTGATGATGAGAGAGTCGGGCTTCGCCACCGAAGGGCATGGCCCCACGCAACCGGCTGCGGATGTCGCCGACGCGATCGCGAAGGCGATCGAGCGGCCGGTGCCGGAGGTCTACCCGCTGAGGCGCGCGCGCGGGCTCGTGCTGCTGAACGCGCTCGCCCCCGGCTTCACCGACCGCGTCGTGCGTCGCTGGGGACGGAAACCGATCGATGGCTGATCCGCTCGAGCGGACGCGCGCCATCGCCCTCGCCGTCCGCGCGGCGGGCGGCCGCGCGCTGGTGGTCGGCGGCTGGGTGCGCGATCGGCTGCTCGGGCGGCAGGCCTCCAACGTCGATCTCGAGGTGTTCGGCATCCAGCCGGCCCGCCTGCGGGCGATTCTCGAGACGTTCGGGGCGCTCGAGGCGGTCGGCGAGAGCTTCCAGGTCTACAAGCTCGGCGACATCGACGTCTCCCTCCCGCGGCGCGACTCGAAGGCCGGGCGCGGCCATCGCGGCTTTCTCGTCGTCGGCGATCCCGACATGCCGGTGGAGGAGGCCGCCCGGCGGCGCGACTTCACCGTGAACGCGATCTCCTGGGATCCGCTGACCGGCGAATATCTGGACCCGGCCGGCGGGCGCGCGGACCTGGCGCACCGCCGCCTCCGCGTCGTCGATCCGGCCACGTTTCCCGACGACAGCCTCCGCGTGCTGCGGGCCATCCAGCTGGCGGCGCGCTTCGAGCTGGCGCTCGACGACCAGGCCAGGACGGTGTGCCGCGCGGTCGGTCTCGACGACCTGCCGGCCGAGCGCGTGTGGGGAGAGATCGAAAAGCTCCTGTTCGCGCCGCGCCCGTCGATCGGCCTTGCGCTCGCCCTCGAGCTCGGCGTCGTCGCCAGGCTGTTCCCGGAGCTACAGGCGCTCGCCGGCTGCCCGCAGGAGCCCGAATGGCATCCGGAAGGCGACGTCTGGGTCCACACGCTGCAGGTCGTCGACCAGGCGCGCACGCGGATCGACGATCTGCCGCGGCCGCAGCAGATCGCCGTCATGCTCGGCGCGCTCTGCCACGACCTGGGCAAGCCGGCGACCACCGCGTTCAGCGACGGCAGGATCCGGTCGATCGATCACGAAGATCGCGGCGTCGAGCCGACGCACGCGCTGCTGAACCGGCTCAACGTGAACGCGATCGCCGGCTACGACGTGCGGGCCCAGGTGGCCGGCATCACCGCCCACCACCTGAAGCCCGGCTCCTGGTACAAGGTGCGCGGCGAGATCGGCGACGGGGCGTTCCGCCGGCTGGCGCTGAAGGTGGATCTCGAGCTGCTGGCGCGCGTGGCGAGGTCCGACTGCCTGGGCCGGGCGCCGGGGCGGTTCGACTGCACCGCGATGGACTGGTTTCTCGAGCGCGCCCGGCGGCTTGGCGTCGATCGCCGGCCGCCCGCGCCGATGCTGCTCGGGCGCCATCTCCTGGCGCTCGGCCTGACGCCGGGGCCGCGCATCGGGGAGATCCTCGCAGCCGTGTACGAACAGCAGCTCGACGGTGCGGTCGCCTCGCTGGACGAGGCCATCGCCCGCGCGCAGGAACTGCTCGGGCAGCGCCGGTGACCGGCTCCCCGACCGCGTCTCCGCCGCGCGGAGGCCCGCGAGTGCGCGCGGGCGGGCGGACGCCGGCCCCGTGCCGTCGCAGGCAACGAGGACGCCGGGGCGTTCGCTGACTGAGCGGCGCCGCCGCCCGGAGCGCGGCGGCCGCAGGCGGCCGAGACGATGCTGCGTGCGCTGGTCGACAACAGGCTGAACGTGCTGCTCGTGGCCGCGCCCATCTCCTGGGCGCTCGCCGCGACGCTGCCGGCGTCGGCCTGGGTGTTCGTCACGGCGGCGATCTCGCTCGTGCCGCTGGCCGGGCTCATCGGTCTGGGCACCGAACAGCTCGCGAAGCGAGCGGGGCCCGCCTGGGGCGGCTTCCTCAACGCCACCTTCGGCAACGCCGCCGAGCTGATCATCGCGATCGTCGCGCTCAACGGCAACCACATCGCGCTGGTCCAGGCCTCCTTCACCGGCAGCATCGTGGGCAACCTGCTGCTCGTGCTCGGCCTGTCGTTCTTTCTCGGCGGCCTCGGCCGGCGGTCGCAGCGCTTCGCGCGCACGCGGGCCACGAATGCGACGACGATGCTGTTTCTCGCGGTGGTGGCGCTGATCACGCCGGCGGTCTACGACCTGTCGCTCTTCGGCAGCCTCTCGCCCCGTCCGCCCGCGCTCGATCGGCTGAGCCTCCTCAGCGCGGCCGTCCTCATCGGCGCCTACGCCGGGAGCCTGATCTATTCGTTCCGGGCGCGGCGCGACCTGTTCCGTTCCGCGCCAGGGCCCGATCGCGCCGAGCGCGTCTTCTCCGCCCGCGCGGCCGCCGGCCTGCTGGCTGCCGGGACGATCCTGACGACGATCGAAGCCGAGATGCTCGTCGGCGCGCTGGAGCCGGTGCTCGCGCGGTTCGGCCTGAGCGAGCTGTTTGTCGGCGCGGTGATCGTGGCCGTGATCGGCAACGCGGCCGAGCACTACGCGGCCGTCCATGCCGCACGGTGCGACGAGATGACGCTCGCGGTCGAGATCGCGGTCGGCAGCAGCGCGCAAATCGCGCTGCTCGTGGCGCCCGCCGTCGTCATCTACTCGTTCGCCATCGGACGCCCGATGACGCTGCTGTTCAACGGCCTCGAGATCACCGCGATTGCGCTCTCGGTGATCGCGACGGCGATGGTGGTTGCCGACGGCGAGAGCAACTGGGTCGAAGGGCTGCAGCTGATGGCCGTGTACCTCATCCTCGCGCTCGCGTTCTACCTCATACCGGCCGCCGGTTGAGCCGTGCCGCGGTGCGATAATCGATTGGATGGGAGACTTGAGCGATCGGCTGATCGCCGAGCTCGTCGATGCCGTGCGCGCGCAGCTGCGCAAGGAGCGCTCCGACCGGCTGCGCGACATCTACCTGATCGGTGACATCGAAAAAGACACCGCGCGCGCCTGCATCGAAAGCTTGCGCGAAATGGCGCGCGACAGCGGGCGGCCGATCACCCTGTACATCAACAGCGCCGGCGGCAACGTCACCGATGGCCTCGCCATACACGACGCCATTCGCCACGTCATCAATCTCGGCATCGAGGTGTCGATCGTCGTGCAGGGGATGGCCTACTCGATGGGATCGGTCGTCCTGCAGGCGGCGAGCGAAGGCAAGCGGCTCTCGTTCCCGCACTCGTGGATCATGATCCACGAGCCGGCCAAGTGGGCGGGCTGGCAGTCGACGACGGCGGCCGCCCAGCATCTGGAGCGCTTGAAGCAGATGCAGGATCAGATCTACAAGATCCTGTCCGATCGGTCGGGCAAGCCGCTACGGCAGATCATCCGGGACACCAAGCGCAACGACTTCTACCTCGACGCCGCCCGGGCTCGCGACTACGGGTTGATCGACGCCATCGTCGGCTGCGACATCGAGCGCGCATCCGCCGCCACCGCGCCGCCCGAGCCCATCGCGGCCGCCGGAATGGCGGAGCCTGTCGAGGAGGCCGCCGCCGCCAAGCGAGGGCTTTGAATCACCCCCGGTGCGCCCGCCACTCCTCGAGCAGGCGCGCGGCGTTCCCCGAGACCGAGTGCAGCGTCGGCGCCCACCCGAGCGCGCGGGCCCGCGGACTGCGCACCACCTGATCCAGCGCCAGCGCATCGGCGTACGGCCCCATCTTCGCGCGGGCTTCCTCGATCGGCACGTGGCGGACGTCGGGCCTGACCGGCACGTACGGGGCGATGGCCGCCACCAGGTCGTTCACACGCTCGTCTCCCTCGTCGTTGGCGTGATAGATGCCCGATGCGTCGTTGTTTGCGGCGAGCCTGGCGTACAGCTCGCCGAGATCCCGATCGTAGATCAACGGCCACCGGTTGTTGCCGTCGCCCACCACCCGAACCAGGCCGTTGGCCGCCGCTTTGAACAGGTCGCTGACGATGCCGCGACCGCCGCCGTAGACGATCCCCGGGCGCACGACGATCGTGCGCAGGTGGTCGCCGGCCGCTCCGAGCACCAGCGTCTCGTGCGCGGGGCGGAACGCCGACAGCGCGATCGGATTGGGCCTGGCATCCTCGGCGATTGGCTCGGGCGCGCGCCCGAGCACCCAGATGCCCGAGGTGTAGATGATGAAGCGCTTCGGCGGCGCGGCCGGCCCGGCGGTGCGCGGCCGCTGCGCCGCCGCGATCAGCGCTTCCAGGGTCGCGCGCTCGGTCTGCGGGCCGCGATCCGACGCGCGGTCGAACGCCGCGTGCACGTAGCCGTCCTGCGCCTCGGCCGCGGCCTGGAACGACGAGGGGTCCGCGAGGGTGCCGACGACGGGGTGGCCGCCGCGCGCGGCGACGCGCGCGGCCTTCTCGTTGTTCCGCACCAGCGCGGTCACGTCGTGGCCCGCGCGCACGAGCGCGTCCAGCGCCGCCGCGCCGATATAGCCGGTTGCACCTGTGAGAAAGATCCGCATGAAGGGCCTCAAGCTTACCGCATGTCGGGCTGCGCGCCATGCGGGGGCCGCCGGCCGGCGCTTTCCGACATAATTCCAGCAATGGCCCGCGGCACGCTCCTCGACTTCTTCGCCGATCTGTCCCGCACCCGCGGCGAGTTCCTCGTCCACGACGACGGCTACCGGAGCCGCGGGTACTCGTACAGCGAGGTGGCGCGCGCGGCGCGCGGATTCGCCGCGCGGCTGCACGGGGCGGGGCTGCGCCGCGGCGACAAGGCGATTGTCTGGAGCGAGAACCGGCCCGAGTGGGTGGTCGCCTTCTGGGGGTGCCTGCTCGCCGGCGTCGTCGTGGTGCCGATCGACTACCGCGCGTCGCCGGAGTTCCTCGCGCGCGTGGCCGGGATCGTCGGCGCGCGCGTCGTGCTCATCGGTCAGGAGGTGCCGACGATCCCGATGGCCGCCGGAGCGCCCGTCTGGCGGCTGCACGAGATCGACTGGCGCGACGGCGAGCCGCCCGGGATCGCCGTCGCGCGCGACGACGTCGCCGAGATCATCTTCACCTCGGGGGCGACGGCCGAGCCGAAAGGGGTCGTCATCACCCACCGGAACGTGCTCGCGAACATCGTCCCCGTGGAGCGCGAGATCCTGAAGTACCGCAAGTGGGGCACGCCGTTCTACCCGCTGCGCTTCCTCGACCTGCTGCCGCTCAGCCACATGTTCGGCCAGGCGATGGCCACCTTCATCCCGCCGATGCTGGCCGGCACCGTCGTGTTCATCCGCGGCTACAACCCGGCCGACATCGTGGAGCAGGTGAAGCGCCGCCGGATCTCGGTGATCGTCTCGGTGCCCAAGATCCTCGACGTGCTGAGCGAGTACGTGGGGCACCTGGATCCGCGCGCGCGGGGTGCGCGCGAGCTGGGGGCCGCCGCGCCCCGGCGCGGCGCCGCCCGCCGCTGGTGGCGCTACCGCCGCGTGCACCGGCTGTTCGGCCTGAAGTTCTGGGCGTTCGTGGTCGGCGCCGCGCCGCTCGATCCCGACCTGGAGCGCTTCTGGTCGGAGCTCGGGTTCGTCGTCGTCCAGGGGTACGGGCTCACCGAGACGGCGCCGATCGTCACGCTGAACCATCCGTTCGGTACCAGGAAGGGATCGGTGGGCAAGGCGATCGCGGGCGTGGACGTGAAGATCGCGCCCGACGGCGAGATCCTCGTGCGCGGCGAGAACGTGACGCGCGGCTACTACGGGCAGCAGGAAGAGACCGCCAAGGCCTTCGAGGGCGGGTGGTTCCACACCGGCGACATCGGCGAGATCGCGCCCGACGGCCAGCTGTTCATCCGCGGGCGCAAGAAGGAGATGATCGTCACGCCCGAAGGGCTGAACGTCTTTCCGGAGGACGTCGAGCGGGTGCTGAATCACGTGCCCGGCGTGCGCGAGTCGGCGGTGGTCGGCATCCGGGTGGGATCGGAGGAGCGGGTCCACGCGGTGCTCGTGCTCGATCCGGGGATCGATCCCGAGTCGGTCGCCCGCCAGGCGAACGCGCAGCTCGAGGATCATCAGAAGATTCGGCGGGCGCTGGCCTGGCCAGGGCCGGAGCTGCCGCGGACCGAGGGCACCCGCAAGCTGAAGCGCGCGGCGATCCGCGAGTGGGTGAAGAGCGGCGGGGCGCCGCCGCCGGCGCGCGCCGGCGGCGATCCGATCGCCGCCCTGATGGCGAAGTACGCCGGACGCGCCGATGTCGGCCCGGGCACGACGATCGACGAGCTCGGGCTCAGCTCGCTCGATCGCGTGGAGCTGATGGTGGCGCTCGAGGATGCGTTCCATACGCGGATCGACGAGGGCGCGTTCGCCGGCGTGCACGACGTCGGCCAGCTGCGCGCGCTCGTGGAGCAGTCGTCCGAGCGCGAGACGCCGCCCGCCGAGCCGATCGCCTTCCCCGCGTGGAACCGCTCGCTGGTGGCCCGCGCGGTCCGGCGCGTGAGCCTGCCGACCTGGATCCTGCCGCTCGGGCGCCTGTTCGCGTGGCTGCGGGTCGACGGGCTCGAGCACCTCCGGGATCTGCAGCCGCCGGTGATCTTCGCCGCCAACCATCAGAGCCACATGGACGGACCGATGATCATGGCGGCGCTGCCGGCGCGCTGGCGCTACCGCCTTGCGCCGGCGATGGCCAAGGAGTTCTTCAAGGCGCACTTCTTCCCCGGGCAGCACACGTGGCGGCAGTGGCTCACCAGCAGCCTGAACTACTATCTGGCGGCGCTCTTCTTCAACGCCTTCCCGCTGCCGCAGCGCGAGGCGGGCGCGCGCCAGACGCTGCGCTACATCGGCGAGGTGTTCGAAGACGGCTTCTCGGTGCTGATCTTCCCCGAGGGACGGCGGACCGAGACCGGCGAGATCGATCGCTTCCGCCCCGGCATCGGCATGATCGCCTCGCGCCTGGAGGTGCCGGTGGTGCCGGTCCGCATCGAGGGGCTCGACAAGGTCCTGCGCCCCGGCTGGCGGATGGCGCGCCCCGGCCCGGCGCGCATCGCCTTCGGCGCGCCGCTGCGGCTGAGCGGCGACGACTACGACGCGCTCGCCCGCCAGGTCGAACAGGCCGTCAGGGGGCTGTGAATCGGCGTTGACAATCGCGCGTCCCCCCGACACAATGCCTCCCTTTCCCGAGACAAGGCCCTTTCATGCATGAATCCCTGGAAACCGCCCGCGATCTGCTCCTGCAGGTCGAGAAGGAGGCGCACAAAGCGATCGTCGGGATGGACGAGGTCGTGCGGTCCTGCCTGATCTGCCTCTGTGCGGGCCAGGGCAGCCATATCCTGTTCGAAGGAGTGCCCGGCGTCGGCAAGACGCAGCTCGTGAAGACGATCGCGGCCGCGGTGAACGTGGAATTCAGCCGGATCCAGATGATGCCCGACACGCAGCCGCACGACGTGACCGGCTACGAGCTGCTGGATCAGCGCACCAACACGTATCACTTCAAGCGCGGCCCGGTGTTTGCCTCCTTCGTCCTGTGCGACGAGATCAACCGCGCGACGTCGAAGACGGCGAGCGCGATGCTCGAGGCGATGCAGGAAGGCCAGGTCAGCACCGATTTCTCCGGCGCTTTCCGCCTGCCGGAGCCGTTCATGGTGTTCGCCACCCAGAACCCGATCGAGCAGGAGGGCACCTACGAGCTCGCCGAGGCGCAGAAAGATCGGTTTCTGTTCAAGGTGCTCGTGAACTACCCGACGCACGAGGAGGCGATCCGGATCGCCGACCTCAACACGCGGACCGATCGCGAGCCGATCCGCCACGTCCTGTCGAGCGACGACGTGCGCCGCATCCGCGTGGACATCGAGAAGCACGTGCACGTCGATGCCGACGTGATGGATCGCACGATGCGGCTCGTCGAGCTCACGCGGCCCGAAACCTCCGACATCAAGCGCGTCCGCGAGCAGGTGCGGCAGGGCGCGTCGCCGCGCGCGCAGATCGGCATCGTCCGCGCGGCGCGCGCGCGCGCGATCACCGAAGGGCGCGATTTCGTGACGCCGCAGGACGTCATCAGGCTGGCGCTCCCGGTGCTGCGCCACCGCATCCTCTTCGATCGCCCGGCGCGCACGCCGGCCGGCCGCGAAGAGCAGTTCGTCTCGCTCGTCCACGAGATCCTGGATGCCGCCTTCGCGGCGCGCGAGGTCACGTGGGCGTAGCCGATGGGGAGGCCGGCGGCGCCAGCCGCCTCTTCCGCATCCTGCGCGGCGGCGCGGACGGCCTCGCCCCGGAGCCGGCGCTGGCCGCCGGCCAGGTGCGCGAGCTGCTGGACCTCACGCGCGGCGAGCTCCTCACGTTCCGCACGCGCGGCCGCGTGCAGAGCGAACGCTTCGGCGACTCGCGCAGCCCGTACATCGGCGAGGGCCTCGAGTTCGCCGAACTGCGCCCCTTCCGCCCGGGCGACCGCATGCGGCACGTGCACGCGGCCTCCAGCCTCAAGGCGCAGGAGCTGATGGTGCGCAAGTTCACCGAGCTCCGCGAGGCGCGCGTCGTGGTCGCGCTCGACGTCTCGCGCTCGATGTTCGTCCGCGACAAGATGCGCATCGCGCTCACGGCGGCCGGCATCCTCGCCCACTCGGCCTTCAACCAGCACATGGCGCTCGGCCTGTGGATGCTCGGCGGGCGCCACGAGCTGGAGGTGCCGCCCAGGCCGGGCTCCGGACACTTCCACACCGTGTCGGACGTGATCGTCGACGTGCTGACGGGCCACGCCGGCGACGCGCTGCTGCAGGCGTATCCGATCGACGGGCGGGATCGGCTCCACAAGACGGTGGGGCGCGGCGCGCTGCTCTTCCTCATCTCCGACTTCCTGCCCGAGCGAGACGGCGACGGCCTGGTGCAGCTCGCCGCCCAGATGCAGGGCGCCCGGGTGATGCCCGTCGTCGTGCAGGACGCCCTCGAATTCACCTTCCCGGAGTTCCCGCGGCAGGGCGCGCTCGTTCCGCTGCAGGACGCCGAGTCGGGCGTCGTGCGCGACGTGTGGCTCGACGGCCCGTCCGCGCGGCGGCTCAGGGAGCGGCACGAGCGGCGGTTCGCGCAGCTCGGGGACGAGCTCGGCGCTCTCGGGACGCCGCCGGCTCACCTGGCGAAGCTCGACCTCGACGACATCGCGATCCGGCTTCAGGAAGCGATCGAGTCTTGAGTACAATGGCGCCTGTCTCGGCCCGCCCTCCCGGGGGCAGTCTCCGCTGATGCGCACGAGCACCGCCACGCGGCTGGCCATTGGCGCCATCGGGCTTGCGGCAGCCATGGCCGCCGCGGCGGGCTATCTCGCGCGCCGCACGCCCGAGCCGGCGTCGATCTTCCTCGCGCCCAACGCCGACATCGCCGCCAAGGTCGACGTCGACGATCCAGCCCATTTCCTCGGCGAGCCGTTCGCCGTCGACATCGTCGTCCAGTACCGGCCCGCCGCGGTGCGCGTGGAGCCGGACAGCCTGCGGCGGCTGTCGTTCGCCCCGTTCGAGCCGACGGGCGTGACGCTCCTGAAGATCCGGCAGATTGACGGCGGCATCACCGAGTACCGCTACAGCTCCGAGATTCGCGCGATCGAGCTCGATCCGGGCAAGGCCTACAAAGTGGCGCCGGGCACGCTGGTGTACGAGCGCCCCGCGCAGAACGCAAAGGAAAGCCTGACGGTCGATTTCGAGGAGGAACTGCAGGTCAGCAGCTATTACGGCGACCGGGCGACGCGGACCCCGTATCGCCCGCTGCGGGGCGCGCTGCCGGGCGGCCGGCTCTACGCGCGGCTGCTGCAGGCGACCGCCGGGCTGCTCGTCGCCGCCGTCGCGCTGCTCGGCGTACGCTGGGGGAGGGACGCGCTCGACTGGTCGGGCGCGACGCCTGAGGAGATCGAGCTGCGGCGGCTGCACGGCGCGCTCACGCGCTTCGGCGACCGCGCCTGGGTCGCCGAGGTCGAACCGCGCACGCGGCTGAAGCAGCTCGAGAGCATCGCCGTCCACGCCTCGCCGATCCTCATGGGCCGGCCGCCCCACGCGCTGTGGAACGGCCACGGCGACGATGCCTGGGCGCGCGTGAGCCGCGCGATGAGCATCGTGTACGGGCCCGCGGAGCCCGATTACGAGCAGGTCGAGGAGGGGCGGCAGGCGCTCGCCGAGGCGTTTGGTCCGGTCCTGAGGCGCACGGGTCGATGACGTCCTGGATGCTCGGACTGGCGATCGGCGGCGGGCTGGCGGCGCTCGCGCTCAGGCGTGTCTGGCCGCGGCGGGACGGGGCGGGCGCCGGCGTCACGGTGACCGCGCTGGGTCACGTGCCGGCGCTCGGCCGCTGGCGGGTGCGCACGGCGCGCGCGGCGCGCGCCGGCCTGCTCGCGCTGATGCTCGCCCTCACGGCCTATCTCTGGGTGGATCTGACGGCCGATACGCTGCGCGGCGCCGCGATGTCGCGCACGACCATTCCGCTCAAGACGGTGCTGTGCGTCTTCGACATCTCGTCGAGCATGATGGCGAAGTACGGCGAAACCTTCGCGGGCACGCGCTTCACCGTCGCGCGCGATGCCTTCGCCTCCTTCGTGGAGCGGCAGACCCACACGCAGGTCGGGTTGATCTTCTTCAGCAGCGAGGTCCTGGAGTACCGCCGGCCGACGCAGGATCTCGAACAGTTCGTCACCGATCTCCGGCAGCTCGACATCGCCTCCGGCGCCCAGCAGCCGCTCAACGCGATGTCGCTCGGCACCGAGACCGGCGTCGCGCTCGAGCATGCGGCCGCGGTGCTGCGGTCGCTGGATCTGCCGAACATCCGCAGCGGCGCCGTCATCCTCGTCTCCGATCTCATCGACGACAGGCTGAAGATCGCCAACCAGATCAACGCGCTCACCGCGGCCGGCATCCGCGTCTACGTCATCTCGATCGAGGGCAAGGGCGCCGAAGCGAGCGAGGGGGTCGCCGACTCGCTCGCGCTCAACCCGCTGGTGAAGGCGTATCACATCCGCCGCCCCGAGGATCTCACGCCGGTCTACTCGGCAATCCACGATCTCGAGACCTCGCTCGCCGCCAGGCGCGACACCATGATCGATCAGACGCGCGGCTCGGAGGCGCCCGTCCGCATCCTGCTGGCCGCGCTGGTCGGCTTCGTCGTCGTCACCGAGGCGCTGCTGCCGGGCGTGCACCGGGGAGCGCGCGCATGATCTCGCGCACGACGCGCGCAGCCCGCCGCACGCTCGCGCGGCGCGCCGCCATCCTCCTCGTGCTGCTCGCCGGCGCAGCGGCGGCGGCCGTCCTCGCCGTCCGGGCGGTGCCGGCCGACGAGGACGCCGTGCAGATCTACAACCGCGGGGTCCGGCTGTTCGCCGAAGGCACGCCGGGCGCCGCGGCCGATCAGTTCGAGCGCGTGGCGGGCGACGCGCCGTTCGGCAGCGACGTCAGCGCGCTGGCGCGCTACAACCTTGCCACCCTGCAGGCGCAGGAGGGGCAGATGGACCCGTTGACCCGCGCGCGCGGGCTCCTCGAGGACGTCCTCAGGCAGCGACCGATGGATCAGGACGCGCGCCGCAACCTCGAGATCGTGATCGGCAAGATGAAGATGATCCTGCAGTCGAGCGCCACCAGCGCCGAAGCCGCGCAGCGTTCGCTCGACGCGCCCTCATTCGCCCAGCAGGCAAAGAGGGAGCCGAGCACCGGCGGCGACTCGGGCGCCGGCGGCGCGGCCGCGGCCGACCCGTCGGAGTACTGAGCGCGATCCATGCGGCTGGCCAACCCCGCGGCGCTCCAACTGCTGCTGCTCGTCCCGGCGCTCCTGCTGCTGCTGCGGTGGGCGTACCGCCGGAACGCCCGTTTCCTCGCGCTGCTCAGGGAGGGCGGCGACGCGCGGACCACCTACACCGTCTACGCCGCGCTGCTGACGGTGATGCTCGTGTGCCTGATCGGCATCGCCGCCCAGCCGCAGCTCACGCTGCGCGCATCGGGCGGACAGGCGCCGCGCGGCGATTACGTCTTCCTGGTGGACGTCTCGCGGAGCATGATGGCGCGCTCGTCGTCCAGCCAGCCGACCAATCTGGAGCTGGCGCGCGGCATCATCGGCCGCGTCATCCAGGACGTGCCGGAGGGGCGCTTCGCGATCGCCGCCTACGCCGCGCTGCCCTTCTCCCTCTCCTCCTTCAGCAACGACGCCGCCTACCTGGACGACGTCGTGAAGAACGGCCTGTTTGTCGGCGTGATCCCGCGCGCGGGCTCGAACCTTCCGGGCGCGCTCGCGCTGGCCGCGCGCCACAAACACGAGGACCCGCTCTGGGCGAAGGTGACGCAGGTCGTCCTGCTCGCCGACGGCAACATCACCCGGGCGCAGGAGGATCTCTTCGGCAAGGCGGTCGAGCTGGTGAACGCGGCCGGCCTGGCCATCGACGCCGTCGGCATCGGCGACCCCCGCGGACAGCGGATCAACGTCGTCGACGCCAGCGGCAACGTGACCGAGAAGTACGAGACGCTGCCCGACGGCACGCAGGTGGTGACGGCCCTGCGGGAGGACACGCTGCGCCGGGCGGCCGAACGCACGGGCGGCCGCTATTTCCCGCAGGGCGACGTCGCCGATCTGATCGAGTACCTGCGCTCGACGCTCGCGCCGCGCGAGGAGCAGACGGCGGCCGAGGCCTCGATCGTCGTCGGCAGCCGCGACATGAGCTGGGTGCTGCTCGTCCCCTTCACGCTGGCGCTCGGCATCCTGCTGTGGGACCGCCGGATCATGTGGTGAGCGGAAGAAGGGCCATCTGTGGCACAATTGTTGTCTGGAAAGGATCGCTAGCGATTGAGCAAGGACGACCTCATCGACATGCAGGGCACCGTGGTGGCTGTCCACAGCGGGGGCCTCTACCGTGTGCAGTGCGACGCCGGCCATGAAGTGCTGGCCCAGCTCAGCGGCCGCATGCGCCGCTTCCGCATCAAGGTGGTGCCCGGCGACCGGGTCACCGTCGGCGTCTCGCCGTACGATCCGGTGCGCGGCATCATCACGTTCCGGGCCCGCTAGCCGCAGAACAGTTTGAACTCAAATACAACCAGACGACGTTCGGGCAGGCCGGGACGGGGCCGTTCACGCGGCGCCCACTCGCGGAGCGGCGGACGCCCGCCGCTCCGCCGCGCCACCGCCTCCGCCGCCCCGCTCCTCCAGCCGGTGCCGTGCGACACGACGCCGGCCGCGTTCGCCTCGCTGAAGCTCGACCCGCGGCTCCTCGAAGGCATCCGCGATCTCGGATTCGCCGAGACGCGACCGATTCAGAGCGCCGTGATTCCACTCGCCCTCCAGGGCGACGACCTCATCGCGTGCGCCGAGACCGGCAGCGGCAAGACGGCCGCCTTCGTGGTGCCCATGCTGCAGCGGCTGCTGACCGTGCCGCGCGACCACGGGCAGGTCGCCGCGCCCCGCAGCCGCGAGCTCGTGCTCGCGCCCACGCGCGAACTGGCCGTCCAGATCGAGGACGAGATCCACGGGCTCTCGTACCACACCACGGTCACCAGCGCGGCCGTGTACGGCGGCGTCGAGATGGGCATGCAGGAGCGCGCCCTCAAGGCGGGGGTCGACATCGTCGTCGCCACGCCGGGCCGGCTGATGGACCACATGCGGCAGCAGAACGCCGACCTCGGCGCCGTCGATCTGCTCGTGCTCGACGAAGCCGATCGGATGATGGACATGGGGTTCTGGCCCGACGTGAAGCGGATCATCTCGGCGCTGCCCGCCGAGCGCCAGACGCTGCTGTTCTCGGCGACCATGCCCGACGAAGTCGTCCGCGATGCGCTGGAGATCGTGCGTGACGCGAAGTACGTGCAGATCGGCCAGCGCAGCGCACCGGCGAAGTCGATCGCCCATCGCGCGCAGTTCCTGCCGGAGAACCAGAAGGTCGACTGGCTGATCGAGCATCTCAAGAGCCCGGGCGGTCCCGTGCTGATCTTCTCGCGCACCAAGATCGGCGCCGATCGGCTCGCGCGGCGGCTCGCGGCCGCCGGCCTCCGGTGCGTCGCGCTCCACGCGGATCGCACGATGGAGCAGCGGCGGCACGCGGTCGAGGGCTTCCGCGGCGGACGCTACCGCGTGCTCGTGGCGACCGACATCGCGGCGCGCGGGCTCGACATCGACGGCATTCACACCGTGATCAACTACGAGCTGCCCGATTCGCCCGACACCTACGTGCACCGCGTCGGCCGCACGGGCCGCGCCGAGCAGGCCGGCCAGGCGATCACGCTCGTCGCACCCGGCGAGCGACAGGAACTGGCGCACCTGGAAATGTCGGTTGGCGTTCGTCTAGAATGAAGGATCTGATGGCCGATCAGTACCCGGTTCCATCGACGTCCCCGATGCCGGGCACGCCTCCCGCCGATCCGCGCAGCCCGGCCGTGCCGGCGCCGCTCTCTGCGGCGGTCGCCAGGTTCAAGTCGTGCCGGTGGCGGCGCCCCCCGGAAGAGGGCCCCGAGTGCTGCGGGCACCGCGACGTGCTGCCGCTGGCGGGCACGACCGGGTTCGATCCCGAGGCATGGTGCCCGGACTGCAAGTTCTTCAAGCTGCGCCGCACGCCGAAGAAGCGATCATTCTGAGAACTCCCTCGCCAGCGCGACCCACTCGCCCTGCGGCGCGAGCTGCTGGTAGGCGCGCCAGTGCGGCCGCGCCTCCTGCGACTGTCCCAGCTTCTCGAAGGTGATCGCCAGATAGAAGTGTGCATCGGCGTAGAACGGGTTCAGCCGCAGCGCCTCGCGATAGCACGCCTGCGCCTCGGCGAAGCTGCCGAGGTCGTGGTAGATGTTGCCGAGGTTGAAATGGGCCTCGAAGAACTCCGGTTCGAGCCCAATCGCACGCTCGTACAGCGCCTGCGCCTCGGCCAGTTCGTCGCGGCTGTAATGGATGTTGGCCAGATTGATGAGGGCCGCAACCAGATACGGATCGTGCTCCAGCGCCTTGCGATAGTGCGCCGCCGCCTCCTCCAGCTGCGCGAGGTCTCCATCGTCGAGCGCCGATGCCGCGCGAAAGCAGGCCTCGGCCGCCGCAGTGTCGCGCAGCGCCGCCGCCGGCGCGCCCCCGGGCGCCGGGCGCGAGGGCCGGCGCAGCTCGATCAGCTTGGCGGGCGCGGCGTCGAGGCGGAAGTCGAGCGTGAGCTGCCCCTCGCGCGCAGCGCTGAGGGCGCGGACCACGGCGCGGAACGTCGCGCCCTGCTCGAGCGCGGCGTTCGCCTCGCGGACGGCCGCGACCTCCGGGAAGGAGAAGAAGATGTCGGCGTTGGTGCGGTGCGCGGCCCGGACGATCCCGCACTTGATCAGGTACCGCAGGTGATCCTCGCGCAGCGCGCGGTACCGCGCGAGCAGGTCGCGCATCGCGTGAAACTGCCGGCGCAGCGCCTCGGGCGTCGGTTGGCCCGTCAGGCGGCAGAACTCCGATTCGCTGACGATCGCGATGGCCGCGCCCTGCGCGTTCAGTTCCTCCGCGCGCCTGAGCTTGTGGCTCTTGTCCCGTGCGGCCAGCCCCTCGACGCCCACCACCAACAGCGTCGTCTTCGATGTGACCTCGTCGGCCGTCTCTGCGCCCAGCCGCACGGCGAGCGCCCGCGCGTCCCTGCGGCCGAGCGTGCCCAGCTTTCCGGTGAAGACGACCAGGTGTCCGGCGAGCGATCGAGGGTGGGGAAGGTCTGATGAAGGTGCGGGCAATCGGCCTCCACTCCGTGCGAGCGCAGGGGGAAAACGGCATCAAGATGAAGGACAATCGGGACGAAGTCAAGCCCGAACTGCCATGCTGCTAGCCGGCGATATCGGCGGAACCAAGACGCTGCTCGGCCTGTTCGAGTCCGCGCCGCCTTCCGATGCGGCGCGCGGCGATCGCGCGTCCGCCTCGCCGCCACGCCTGCGCTCGATCGTCGTCCATGAGTGCGGCACGCGCGACTTCGCCGACCTGCCCGCGATGATTGCCGCGTTCCTGCGGCTGGAGGCGATCGGCGGCCGCCGGCCCGATCGCGCCTGCTTCGGCCTGGCGGGGCCCGTGGCCGGCGACGTGGCCGACCTGACCAACGTGCCCTGGCGCGTCGACGCCCGCGAGATCGCGCGGGCGTTCGACCTGCCGCGCGTCGCGCTGCTGAACGACCTGCAGGCGATGGCGGCGGCGGTGCCGGTGCTCGAGCCGGACGATCTGCAGGTGCTGCAGGCCGGACGGCCGGTCGACGGAGGCACCATCGCGCTGATCGCGGCCGGCACCGGCCTGGGCGAGGCGCTCCTCCACCGCGCGGACGGCCGTTACGTGGCCTCGCCGTCCGAGGGCGGACACGCCGACTTCGCGGCGCGCGGCGAACGCGAGTTCCAACTGGTGCGGGCGCTGACCGCGGCGCACGGGCGGGCGTCGGTCGAGGATGTGCTGTCGGGCCGCGGCTTCGTGAACCTGCACAAAGTCGCCCACCAGGCCCCGTGCGAGGCGGCCATCGACCTGGGGGCGCCCGGCGCGCCGGCGGCGATCTCGGCCGCCGGCCTGGCGCGCCGGTGCGCCGGCTGCGCGGGTGCGCTCGAGATGTTCGTGGAGGCCTATGGCGCGGAGGCCGGCAACCTCGCGCTGCGGGCCGTCGCGACCGGCGGCGTCTATGTCGGCGGCGGCATCGCACCGAAGATCCGGACCGCGCTCGCCTCCGGCCCGTTCATCCGCGCGTTCAACGCGAAACCGCCGATGGAGGCGCTCCTGCGGGCGATGCCCGTCTCGGTGATCCTCAACGCGCACGCGGGCCTGCTCGGCGCCGCCGTGCGCGCGGCGGAACTGTAGGCGCCGCCGGCCCCCCGCATCCCCGGACTCGAACCCCCGCATTCGGCCATCCACCCTGACACCAGCGTCAGCGAACGAACATCAGCGACGCCCCGCGTGCACGGTTCACGAAATGACTCTCATTTCCCGCGGCGGGCGTGAGGTATTCTGGCCGCCCGCATGATCTGGTTCTTCGACAAGGACGGCGAAAAGCTCCGCTACGAGATCACCCGCGACCGGGCCGACGGCAAGTACCGCGTCGTCATCACCCGCCCGGACGGATCCGAGTCGATCGAGGAAGTCGACGAGCCGGCGGCGCTGATCGAGCGCTCGGTACAGCTGATGAACTTGCTCAGGAGCGACGGCTGGCGCGTCGCCTGAGCGGCCGCCGGGCCGCTCAGGCGGCGGGGCGATCTCAGATGTGCGGCAGGTCGCTGGCCGCGAGCAGGTGATCGAGCCAGAGGCTGGCCAGCTTTTCCTGCACGGTGTTCTGCCGCAGCCGCGCGGCGAGATTCGGGAAGTCGACGCGGTCCATGTCCTGATCCTGGTTGAAGCACGAGAAGATGACCGTCTCGGCCCCGGTCTGCGGGTCGACGTGCTTCTGCAGGCATTGCGCGCAGACCTCCTTCATCATGCACTGCATCGGCGAGTTGATGCTCGCGACGCTGACGTGCGCCGGTTTCAGGTACGGCGCGAGCACGCCGTGCCGCGCCGCCTTCACCGCCGCCATCATGCGGTCCGACCCGATGGCGATGATGCGATCGATCTGCTCGAGCGGCGCGACCTGGCGGCCCAGCTCGCCGCGCTGATAGGCGAGCAGCGCCTGGACGATGTTGCCGCGAAAGTGGGCGTCCTGCGGACGTCCGGGCGCGATCGGCGCCCCCACGTCGGTGCTCCAGATGACCTGGTCGGTGCCGGCCTCGATCTCTTCGCGCTTGAAGAGGTCTTCCCCCTTCTTGTAGCCGGCGAAGTAGATGACGGTGTTGCCCGCGTCGCGCATCGCCCTGGCGATGGAGAACAGGACCGCGTTGCCGAGGCCGCCGCCGAGCAGCAGCACCTTCTGGCCCTCCGGGATCTCGGTGGGCGCGCCGGTCGGCCCCATCACGACCACCGGCTGGCCCGGCTGGAGATAGGCGACGAGGCGGCTCGAGACGCCGAGCTCCAGCGCGATGAGCGACAGCAGGCCGCGCTCCTTGTCGACCCACGCGCCGGTCAGCGCAATCCCTTCCATCAGGAGCGGGGTCGTGCCCGATCGCGCCGCCGTCGACTCGAAGTTCTGCAGGCGGTAGAACTGCCCGGGGCTGAAGTGCCGCGCCGCCGCCGGCGCCCGCACGATCACCTCGACGATCGTCGGCGTGAGGCGCACCACCTTCTCGACGTGCGCCACCAGTTCCTCGTCGAGACGACGCGAGAAGGCCGCCCAGCGGGCGTCGCGCTCGGGCTGCGCCGCCGGATCCAGCGCGGCGAGCTCCTTCGCGAACAGTTTCACGACGTGCGGGTAGCCGTCCTTGGCCGACGCCATCGCCTTCACCACGTTGCCGGCATAGCGCGGGTGGTTGTCGCCGTAGTAGGTGACCAGGCGGCCGCCGGCGTCGTAGGAGGTGAAGAAGCCGCGCGCGTCGGGCGCCACGTGGAAGTGGCCGTCGCCGTTGGGCGAGGCGGCGTGAGGCTGGAAGAACTTCTTTCTGGCGTCGAGCTGGAAGGTGCCGCCCCTCTCCTTCTCGCAGGTGACGTTGGGGCTGGTCCCCGCGGCGACCAGCAGCGACCGCGCGGGCAGCGTGGTCTGGCTGCCGGCCCCGGCGTCCTTGCCCTCGCGATTGAAGATGACGGCTCGAAGAGCGCCGCGTGCGTCGGGCACGGCCTCGATCGGGTTCAGGTTCTCGGCGAACGTGATGCCTTCCTCGAGCGCCTTGATCACCTCTTCGTGGTTCAGCCGGTAGGCGGGCGAATCGACCATGCGCTTGCGGTACGCGATCGTCACGCCGCCCCAGGCGCGGACGAGCGGGACGAAGTTCGGCGGCTCGCCCGCCGCCGCGGCGCGGGCGCGCTCGGCGCGCACCTCGCGCCCGTGCCCGAGGTACTGGTCCAGCAGCTCGGTCTCCTCGGCGTCGTACAGGCCGCGCACGCGCGCCTCGCCGAGCTCCCGGACGAGCGTCTCGTATTGGACGAGCGTCTTCTCGACCTGCAGCGGGTAATAGGCCATCAGCTCGGTGGCCGTGTCGATCGCGGTCAGGCCGCCGCCGATGACGATGGCCGGCAGCCGCATCTGCAGGTTGGCGAGCGCCTCGCGCTTGAAGGCGCCGGTGAGCTGCAGCGCCATCAGGAAGTCGCTCGCCTTCCTGACCCCGCGGATCAGGTTGTTCTTCATGTCGATGACGGTCGGACGTCCCGCGCCGGTGGCGATCGCCACGTGGTCGAACCCGTACGCCCACGCGTCGTCGAGCGGCAGCGTGCCGCCGAACCTGACGCCGCCGTACATCCGGAGCAGCCGGCGGCGCGAGAGCGTGAGGTGCAGCAGCGTCAGGAAGTTCTTGTCCCAGCGGACGGTGATGCCGTACTCCGAGACGCCGCCGAACCCTTCGAGCACGCGCTCGTCGAGCGCGCGGTAGATCTCGTCCCACTTCTCGATCGGCCGCGGCGCCTCGGTGTCGGTGCCGACCAGTTCAGCGGGCAGCGGTTCGATCTTCAGGCCGTCGATACCGACCACGCCGAAACCTTCGTTGACCAGATAGTGGGACAGCGTGTAGCCGGCCGGCCCCAGGCCGACGACCAGCACGTTCCTGCCGTTGTACGGCAGCGCGTGGGGACGCCGGACGTTGAGCGGGTTCCAGCGGGTGAGGAGGCCGTAGATCTCGACGCCCCACGGCATCTTCAGCACGTCGGTGAGCACGCCGGTCTCCGCCTGCGGGATGTCGACCGGCTGCTGCTTCTGGTAGATGCAGGCCTTCATGCAGTCGTTGCAGATGCGGTGGCCGGTGCCCGCGCACATCGGGTTGTCGATCGCGACGAGCGCGAGCCCGCCGATCGCGTCGCCCCGCTTGCGCACCATGTGCATCTCGGAGATCTTCTCGCCGAGCGGACAGCCGCCCAGCTCGATGCCGAGCGGGTTGACCGCCGTCCGGCCGTCCTTCTCGTGCAGCCCTTTCGAGCACGAATCCTTGTCGCGCTCGTGGCACAGCACGCAGTAGTTGATCTCGCTGAGCACCTCGCGCACCGACATGCGCCCGTCGGTGAGCGCGAAGCCGTCGCGCCGGCGCAGCCGGAGGTCGGGGCCGATCATCGATTCCGGGCGCTCGGCCTGCGGGCGCTGGACGTCGACCAGGTGCCAGTAGTCGAGCGTCTCCGGGAAGCGGAAGATCACCCAGTGGCGGTACGCCGGGTCGTGGAGGCGCGCGGCGCACCAGCGCTTGAGCGCGTCGATCTGCGCGACGACCTCCGCGGGCTCGAGTGTGGAAGCGGGGCGGTGAGGACTGGCGGCTGGCTGGGGGCTGGCGGCGGGCGGAAGTCCGCGTTCGGCGTCCAGCAGCGCGCATCCGGCCCGCGCCACCGCGAGCTCCAGGTCGGCGCCGCCGGCGTCCCCCAGCAGCCTCGCGACGACCGCGTCGTCGCCTGGCGCGGCGGCCACCCGGGCGCCGCCCTTGACGAGCGGCAGCGCGCGGCGCCGGACGAAATCGATCTTGAAGCGGAACAGATCGTCCTGCTCGTGCGTGGCCGAGGCGAGCGCGCCGGAGGCCGGCCCGACCCGGAACAGCCGGGCGATGAAGCCGCTGACGTGGGGCGCCATCGCGACGAGGAGGCTGGAAACGGCGATCGGCGCCGGCGCGTCCGGCGCCTGCCGGTAGGCGTCCCAGTCGCGCCAGAGCGCCGGGTCGGCGGCGGCGACTTCCTCACAGAACCGCTCGTACAGCGCCGCCAGCCGGTCGGTGTCGTGAAGGTCGGCGTAGGTGAACCCGGGAATCCCGAGTTGCGTCGTCGCGTTCATCAGCCGGGTGGAATGTACCGCGTGATGCGTGTCGAAGTCGTCGTTATACAATTGGCAAGTACCCCGATGGCAATGACGATTCAGCTCAACGGCGATCCCTTCGGCATTGCCGGTCCGCTCACCGTGAGCGCCCTGCTCGCGCTGCTCGAGATCGACGAACGCCGGGTGGCCGTCGAGCACAACCTCGCGGTGGTGAAGCGGCCGCTGTTCCAATCTACGATCGTATACGAGGGCGACGCGATCGAGATCGTGAACTTCGTCGGGGGCGGCTAGGCCTGTCTGCCGGGTTTCCGACACTCCGACGGATCACCATGGACCTCTTACAAATCGCCGAGCGCAGCTTCTCGTCCCGCCTCTTCGTGGGCACCGGCAAGTACCCTTCACCGTCGGTGATGGTGCAGGCGCACGCCGCCTCCGGCGCGGAGGTGGTCACCGTCGCCGTCCGCCGCGTGAACATCTCCGATCGCTCGAAGGAATCGCTGCTCGACTACATCGACACGTCGAAGTACATGCTGCTCCCGAACACAGCCGGCTGCTACACCGCCGACGAGGCGGTGCGGACGGCGCGGCTCGGGCGCGAGGCCGGGCTCTCCAACTGGGTGAAGCTCGAAGTGATCGGCGACGAGAAGACGCTCCTTCCCGACAACGTGGCGCTGCTCGAGGCGACGCGCACGCTGGCGCGCGAAGGCTTCGTCGTCCTGCCCTATACGAGCGACGATCCTGTGATCTGCCGGAAGCTCGAGGAAGCGGGCGCCGCCGCCGTGATGCCGCTCGGCGCGCCGATCGGATCGGGACTCGGCATCCAGAACGCCAACAACATCCGCATCATCAAGGACTCCGCACGCGTGCCCGTGATCGTCGACGCGGGCGTCGGCACGGCGTCGGATGCCGCGCTGGCGATGGAGCTCGGCGCCGACGGCGTGCTCATGAATACCGCGATCGCGGGCGCGCAGCATCCAGTCGCGATGGCGGAGGCGATGAAGCTCGCGGTGCAGGCGGGTCGGCTCGCGTTCCAGTCGGGCCGCATCCCGCGCCGGATGTACGCCACGGCCAGCAGTCCGGTCGAGGGGATGGTTGGGCGCTGATCGCGACGACCTCCAGCGTCTGAAAGCCGAGCGCGATGCGGCCGATCGCGCGTACAACGACGCGCTGACGCGCCTCGATCGGGCCATCCAGGCGCTGCCGCAGGAGTTCCCGCACCCGCCGCCGGGCCCCGACGAGCATCAGATTGGCGCGCTCCACGCGCTCTGGAAGATCGACGCGGCGCCCCCTGGCGGCGGACTGCGCGGCCGCGTCTTCGCGCTCGTGCGCCAGGCGGTTGGGCCGCTGGTCGCGCGGCAGGAGACGTTCAACGCCGCTGTGGCCGACCATGTCCACCGGAACGTCCCCGTCGCACGGCAGACGCGCGAGGCGATCGAGAGCACGCTGGCGGTCCTGCGGACCGGGATCGCCGAGCTGAATCGCTTCGAGAGTCTGCTCGTGATGTTCCTGCAGCAGATCACCCCCTACGTCGACACGCGCGATCGCGACGTGGCGGGGCTGCTGCGGGGATTGTCGGGCGCGATCAACGCGGTGGCCGACGAGACGATGAAGCGCTCGGAGGCGGCGGCGGTGGCGGAACTGCGGCTCGAAGCGAGGGTGGACGCGCTGGAGCACGAGCTGGCCGTGCTGCGCCAGCAGCTTGCCCGTCTGGCGCCGGCGCCGCGCGCCCCGTTGGGCCCCTCGGAGGCATGAACCGCGACCGGATCGGCGACCGAGCCTTGCGGCTGGCGGCTCTTCCTATGCCACAGGCCAGCACGACGGATTGAGCAGCCGCTCATCGTCCAGGCCGAGCGCCGCCGCGCGCGAAGCGAGCCCCGCCGTCAGGGCGCCGGCCGCTTCGGCCTCGAGCGCGGCGGCCAGCTCCGCCTCCGTGCGCACGCCCGCCAGCACCGCGCTCACGCCGCACGCCGACAGGCAGAACCGCACGGCCGCCGAGGGCAGCGCGTTCCAGTCGCCGCCGGCGAGCTCGTCGCGCGCCCGCTGCGCCTGCTGGCGCAGCGGGTCGAGCGCCGGCGGCAGCCACTGCGCTTTCGCGCTCAATGCGCCTTTCAGCAGCGCCGACCGGATCAACACGCCCACGCCGGAGGCGGCCGCCGCCGGCAGCACGCGCGCCGCCATCCGCTGATCGAGCACGCTGAACGCGACCTGCACCAGGTCGAAGCGGCCGGATCGAATGGCGGCGAGCGCCGCCGCCTCCCCGTACACGGAGGCGCCGATCAACCGCAGCGCGCCGCGCCGGCGCGCCTCTTCGAGCGCATCGATCGCGCGCCCGTCGGCGATGTCCGCCGCCGTCGCATTGTGGATCTGCACGATGTCGAGAAGCTCGCGGCGCAGCGCGCGCCGGCTCGCGTCGAGCGAGCGCTCGATGCCGGCGGTCCCGGTCTTGGTTGCAACAATCGCACGGGGATCGTCCCCGATCGCCCGCCCGATCAACCGCTCGCTCTCGCCGTATGCGGGCGCCGTGTCGAAGAGCGTCACGCCGCGGTCGAACGCCTCGGCGATCAGCGCGGCCGCCGCCGCCTCGCCGGGGCGGCCGAACCCGCCGGGCGCGGCGATGCCGTAATCGACGCCGAGCGAAACGGTACCCAGCGCGATGGCCGAGATTTCGAGTCCCGTTCTGCCGAGCGCCCGGTACCTCACCTCGTCAGGGTACGGCGAAGGATCATCTGAACGCCGCCAGCACCTTTCCGACCGCCTCGACGACGTCGGCCAGGTCGCGGGCGCTCATCGACGGGAAGATCGGGAGCGACAGGATCCGCTCGTACGCCGCCTCGGCCCGCGGACACAGGCCGGGCGCCGTGCGGAAGCGGCGCCGGTAGAACGGGTGCAGGTGCACCGGGATGTAGTGGACGTTGACGCCAATCCCCTCGCGCCGGAGCGCGGCAAACAGCGTCTGCCGGTCGCAGCCGATCCCGGCGAGCTCCGCCTGCACCACGAAGAGGTGGTACGCGTGCACCACGTCGGGCCGCAGGGCGAGCGGCCGGATCTCGGGAACCGATGCGAACGCGCGCGAATAGGCGGCGGCGATCTCCTGCCGCCTCGCGATGCGCTCCGGCAGCCGCGTGAGCTGGCTCAGGCCGAGCGCGCACTGGATGTCGGTGAGCCGGTAGTTGTAGCCCAGCTCGTCGATCTCGTACAGCCACGAGGCCTGCGCGCTGCGCTGGTGGTGATCGCTCGAGATGCCATGATTCCTGAAGGTCCGCATGCGCGCCGCCAGGGCGGGATCGGCGGTCGTGACGACGCCGCCTTCGCCGGTCGTGATGTGCTTCACCGGGTGCAGGCTGAACGCGCTGATGTCGGCGAGCGATCCGGCGGGACGGCCGTGGTCCCGGGCGCCGAGGGCGTGGCACGCGTCGGCGACGATCGGCACGCGCGGCGCGCCCGGGCGCTCCGCGGCGGCGCGCAACGCCGCGTAGTCGCAGGGCTGGCCGGCGTAATCGATCGCGACGATGGCGCGCGTGCGGGACGTCGTCTTTCGGGCCACCTCGTCGGGATCGATGAGGAGCGTGTCCGGATCGACGTCCGCGAACACCGGCGTGCCGCCCTGATAGACGATCGCGTTGGCGGAGGCGGCAAACGTCATCGGCGAGACGATGACCTCGTCCCCTGGACCGACGCCGAGGGCGAAGATGGCCGCGTGGAGCGCCGCCGTGCCGCTGTTCACGGCCACAGCGTCTGGCGCGCCCGCTACCTTGGCGAAGGCCGCCTCGAACTCCGCAATCAGCGGACCGCTGGTCAGCCAGTCCGAGCGCAGCGCGCGCGCGACCGCGTCGACGTCGGCATCGGAGATCTCGTGGTGGCCGTACGGCAGCCGATCACGCCGGACAGGCGTGCCGCCGAACAGCGCGAGCTGTGCCGCCTTCAGGGGTTGGGGCAATCGACTGTGTAGTTTAGCAGGCTTGTCGTGGTACTATCGCGGCACTCCCTGCGGTTTCTGCTTCTCCGGCCTGGCGTGCACGAGTGAGTCTGCAGCGAAGCGTCCGACTCGCGGCGGCCGCGGCGGCCCTCCTCGCCTTGTGGGTCCTCGTCGGCGACTACCACTTTCCGCTCGTGCTCCGGGCGGCACTCGTCGTCGTTTGCGTCGCCGCGGCGGTGCGCCCCGCCGGCGCGCTCCTCGCGGCCGCGGCCATCGGACCTTTCGCGAACACGATCGCCGAGCTGATCGGCTCGGCCCCTCTCCGCGGCTTCGAGGCGGTGATGCTGGCGTTCCTCGGCGGCTGGCTCCTGCATCCGCCGCCGTTCGCGCAGACTCCCGCCGGCCGCCGCGTTGCGGGACCGGCGTTGCTGTTGATCGCGATCGTCGTGGCGTCGTCCCTCACCCTGATCTTCCAACTGCGCGCGGCGGACCCCGAATTCCTCGCCGCCACGATGGCCAACCTGCGTGGGGCCTATCTGTGGACCGCCGACATCACCGGCATCGTCGAGGGCGGCAACCTCATCGTCGGCCTCCTCGTGCTGCTCGCGGTCGTCGAGCTGACCGCGCAGGAGAGTGGAAGGGTCTTCGCGCTGATCGCGGCGATGACGGCGGCGGCGGCCGCCGCCGCGGGGCTGAGCGCGCTGCTCGCGCTCGACATCGGCGTGCCTTCGGCGGTCGCACGGCAGGCGGCATTCGGCAAGGCGCGCTTCTCGGCGACGATCGCCGACGTCAACGCGGCCGGTTCCTATTTCGTCCTGATGCTCGGGGTCGCGGGCGGCATGGCCGCGAGCACGACCGGCGCGCGGCGGCGCTGGTGGGTCGGGGCGGCGATCGCGATGCTCGTCGGGCTCGGACTGTCGGGATCGCGGTCCGCGCTCGCGTCCGCGATCCTCGTCGTGGGCGCCTCCGCGCTCGGCCTGGCGCTGCGGGGCGGGACGCGCCTGCGTTCGGCGCTCACGCCGGCGGCGTGGACGGTCGCGGTGCTGCTCGCCGCGGCGGCGGCGATCGCCTTCCTCCAGTCTCCGCTGCTGGCCGGATCGGCAATGCGGCGCGACTTCACCGTCGCCAGCGCCCGGATCATCGAAGCGCGGCCGGCCTTCGGCGTGGGCATCGGACGCTATTACACCGTCTCGCAGCTCGTGCTCTCGCCCTGGCTGGCGGCGCTGTACGGCCAGGAGCACGCCCACAACTATTTCCTGCAGTTGACGGCCGAGATCGGCATGGTCGGACTCGCCGCGCTGCTGTGGCTGCTGTACAGGTGCCTGCAACCCGCAGTGGCGGCGCTGCGCGATCGTTCGCGCGACTGCGTGACGGCCGGGCTCACGACCGGCCTGTTCGCCTATCTGGCCACGTGCGCGACCGGACATCCGCTGCTGCTGCAGGAGTCGGGGTTCCCGTTCTGGATGGTGATGGCCCTCGCGCTCGCCACCGCCGCCGGGAGGGACCGACCAGAAGGTCTGCACGACGAGCGTGACGATCGCAGCGCGGCTGACGGGCCGCACGACGGCTGGCGGGATGGTCGGGGGGGCGGCGCGCGCCGCGACCGGATTCGTCGTCTCGCACGAGACATCGTGCAGGCTTCCGGGCGCGCATCGGTTCTCGCGCGGGCCTTCGGGCCTCCTCCGGCCGGAACGCAGCGCTTCGGGCTCGCCTTGCCTGCGATGGCGATCCTCCTCGTCTTCGTCTCCATCCCCTTCCGTCTCGAACCGCCGCGCCTGCGCCTCGACGCCCGGCATGACGGCTTCGGCCCATGGCAGGCCGATCGCGATGGCCGGCGGTACCGCCAGTCTGGCGAATACGGCTCGCTGTTTGTCGGTCCGGAGGTCACCTCGCTGCAACTGCCGGTGCGCCGGATGCCGGGTCTGCCGGACCGGCGCCTCACGCTCGTCGATCAGGAGCCCAACTGGACGATGCACCGCACGGCGCTCGGCGACGGCTGGACGATCGTCGACATCACGCTGCCGGGCGCGGCGCCGCTGATGCCGTACCAGCGCATCAACCTGAGCATCTTCGACGGCGATGGCTCCCCTGCCGACCCGCGCGCGTCTGGCGCCGCGGTCGGCGAGATCCTCATCACCGGGGTCCGTGAATAGGCCGGGCGCCCCCTCGCGCGCCTTCCTGCTGCTGTTCGCGTTGGTCGCCGTCTACCGCGTGTCGCTGCTCGGGCGCGGCGCGCTGGCATTCGTCGACGAGCAGCGCTACTTCAAGTCCGGCCTCGCGCTGCAGCACCTGGGCGGCGGCGATCTCCACGCCGCGTTCGCCGACATCGCCGATACCGACGGCAGGCCCGGCTTCCCGCTCGTGCAGTTGCCGGCCGCCGCGCTGCAGGGCATTCCTTACGCTCTCGGCATCGCGCCCTCGAATCCGCGCTCGCTCCTCATCCCGACGCTGGCCAACGTCGTCGTCTCACTCGTCACGCTGTACTTCTTCTCCGCAATCTGCCTGATCCTCTGCGGCGACGAACGCGCGGCGCTGGCCGCCTCGGGGGCCTACGCGCTGCTCGTCAGCTCGAACGTCTACGTGCGCCATCTGTTCCCGTACGACTGGGCGCTCGCCTGCGTGGCCGGCGCAATCTGGCTTGCGCTCGCGGGGCCGCCGTCGCTTCGCCGCGCGCTCGCGGCGGGCGCGCTCTGCGGCGGGGCGGTGACGATCTATCCCGGCTACGCGCTGCTCGCGCTCACGCCGGTCGCCGCCATCGCCGGCGCCGCCCGCCGCGGCGACGGGCCGCCGCCGATACGGACGGCGGCGGCCTTTGCCGCCGGAGCGGGTGCGCTCGTCCTGGCGATCGAGCTGCTCTGCCGCGCCGGCGGCGCCAGCTTCCTCGCGAGCGCGCGGACGCTCGGCGGCACGGTCACGCAGGGAGCGTTCGAGGAAGGATGGACATTCCTGCCCGCGTATCTGATCCAGGTCGAGCGATGGTCCGGCGTGGTGCTGCTGGCGGGCGCGGCGATCCATCTCTGGCGATTCGCCAGGCGCTCGGGCTGGCGGCGCCCGCGCGCAATCGACTGGCTCGTGCTGCCGGCGCTCGGCGCATGGATCGCGCAGGCCGCCGCATCGGCCTGGCTGCACCAGATGGTGCTGTATGGCCGGCTGATCCATCCGTGGATGCTGTTCCTGGCGCTGGCCCTCGCAGAGTCGATCGCGGGGATTGGCAACAGGCTGCGTCAGGCGGCCGCCTGCGCGGCCGTGCTGATCTGCGCGGTCGGGTCCTGGGCGCCGGCCGCGGCGGACTACTCGCGCCTTGCCTATCCGCGCGACGTGCTGTACGCGCAGCGCATCGACACCGCGCAGGTCTCCCCAGACCGCTTCGTGTGCGAGCTCGAGCCGGTGCTGCCCTACCTGTCCCCGCCGCCGGCCGACCGCGCGACCAACGCGCCGTACACCAACCTCGGCGCTCGCGTCGTGCTCATGAACTTCTGCCAGGGATTGCCGCCGGCGGCGGATGGTGCCGCCCGCGCCGCCGGCGAGACGGATGCCGGCGCGGGCCTGCCCCGCTTCGACGGCCCGCACTTCCTCGCGTTTCCGGCGTACGGCTACGAGGGCTTCGCGCCCGGCGAGCGGCGGGCCCTTGTCGAGCGCGACTATCGCGTGAAGGTGTTCGACGCCGGGGCCGCCCGGACGGCGAGCTGAGCGCCCGCCGGAATGCCGGCCCGAGGCCGGCGGCCGGTCACACCCAGCCGCGCAGCCAGTAGTAGCTCCACGCCGCGTATTCGTAGATGGCGGCGTCGGAGATCAGCAGCGCCTTCCGTTCCGGCACCAGCGTCCACAGCTCGTCGTCCTGCTCGCTGCGCAGCCGGCTGGCCGACGGGATCGGCGCCATCCCGGCCTTTCGGAAGATCGCGAGCGACCGGCTCATGTGCACCGGCGAGGTGACGAGCACGAAGCGGGCGATGCCGCGCGCCTCGAGGATTTCGTGGACGCGCAGGGCCTGCTCGCGGGTGTTCAGCGAGGTCTCCTCGACGACGATGCGCGCATCGGGGACGCCGAGGCGTCGCGCGGCCTCGCGCAGCGCCCCGGCCTCGGTGCGCGGCGGGTCGAGCTGCTGCGTGTTGCCGCCGGAGACGATGAGCAGCGGATCTCCGAGCAGCCGCCACGCGCGCACGCCTTCGGCGATCCGCAGGCCGCTGTTGGCGAGATCGTCGAGCGCGATGCCGCCGGCGACGTGGCTGAGCGTGCCGCCGCCGAGGACGACGACCGCGCCGGCGCCGGCGGCGCCGGCGGCCGATTCGAGACGGCGGTCGTGCCGCCAGGCGAGCGGCGTCGAGAGCGCGATCGCGCCGGGCGGCAGCGAAGCGACCCAGTATCCGAGCAGCAGCCCCGCGAGCCAGCGTCGGCCCCAGGCGGAGGTCCGGCGGGCGAACAGCAGCAGCGTGCCGGCGCCGAACGCGCCGAGCATGAACGCCAGCGACGAGAGGCGCCATGCGTCCTTCAGGTGCGCGAGGAGCGGATTCACGAACGTCGGCGGCTGGCGCTCACGAGACGTTCTTGCGCGCGAGGGCCGCCACGTCGGCTGCCGCCTCCCCGCCGACGACGATCGGCTCCAGGCCGACGCGCAGGCGGGAGAGCGACACGCCGTGCGCGGTGCACAGGCGCTCGAGCTCTTTCAGGCGATCCACCTCGATCAGTCGTGCGCTGACGACGACTGCGTCGACGACGCCGCTCGCCACCAGCGAGCAAAGCGATGCGTAGCCGCCCAGGACCGCGTAGCCCTGCACGCGCATCCGCTCCTTCCGCTGGTCGTCGTCCACGAAGCCGAGAATCTTGTACGCAAGGTCCGGCCCCTTCGTGAGCTCGCGGACGGCCAGCGCACCGCCGTCCCCGGCGCCGTAGATCACGACCCGGGCCGCCGCGGCGCGGTTGCGATGGAGGAGCTCGCCGAGCAGGCGGAACGACGCGCGCGACGCGGTCAGCAGCGTGCCCAGCAGCACCGCGTCGATCAGGAACACCGTGCGCGAGAAGCCCTGGAAGCGGAAGAGCGCCACGATCGCCAGCTGGGCGGCGAGCGTCCCGAGCAGCACGCCCTTGGCGACGACGACCGCGTCCATGAGCCCGAAGTAGCGCCACACGCCCCGGTAGATGCCGACGGCAAACAGCGCCAGCATCTGCGATGCGACGACGACCGACAGCGACTGGTAGAAGGCGGGGAAGTTCTCGCGGAAGTCGACGCCCTCGAACCGGAGCCGGTAGGCCGCGTAGTAGGCGACCGTCACCAGGCAGAGATCGAGCATGATCTCGGCAATCCGCCGCTTGTACATGAAGTCGGCGACCAGCGGCGTGAACCGATCGCGGTCGGCGGCCGCCTCGCGCGCATCCGCGTACACCCGCACCTTGGCGAGGTACACGGCGAAGATCGCCATCCCGATCACGAACAGCGAGGCGGCGAGCCCCGACCAGCTCAGGTTGAAGTAGTCGACCGCAATCCCGAGCGCGCCGCCGGTGGCGGCGAGCAGCCAGAGCACGGCGACCGCCGCGCGCTCCGACAGGCCGATCGCGACCAGCCGGTGCGACGAGTGATCGCGCCCCCCTTCCGACGGCGCGCGGCCCGAGAGGATGCGCGACACGGTCACCAGCGTCGTGTCGAAGATCGGAATGAGCAGGACCAGCAGCGGCACGGCCACGATCGACAGCGGGTTGGAGGTCGCCGCGACGGTCTGCGAGCGGCTGAGCGTCAGCCCGGCAAAGCTCAGCCCGAGCAGCAGGCTGCCGCTGTCGCCCATGAAGATCGAGGCCGGGTGGTAGTTGTAGACGAGAAAGCCGGCGGTCGCGCCGAGCAGCAGCGCGAGGTACCGGAGCTGCAGGAACGCCTCGGTGCCCGTCTCGGCCGGCAGCAGGCTGACCACGAGGGCGGAGCCGACGATGAGCGCGATGCCGGCGCACAGCCCGTCCATGTTGTCGAGCAGGTTGAACGCGTTGGTCATGCCGACGACCCACACGAGCGTGAGCAGGGTGTCGAGCGTCAGCGACTCGGTCCAGTTCAGCCGGTAGCGGAAGAACAGGAACACCGAGGCGAGCGCGATCTCGACGACCAGCTTGGTCGACGGCTTGAGCGAGACGAGATCGTCGGCCAGACCGGTCGCGAAGATCAGCCCCGCGCACGAGAGCAGCACGCTCGTGGCGCCGCCGGAGACGCCGAACACGGCGAGCCCGGCGGCGACCGTCAGGCCGATCGCGGCGCCGCCGAACAGCGCGATGGGCCGCGTGTGCCAGCGGTCTTCGCGCGGCTGTGCGACGGCGCCGAAGCGGATCGCGGCCGCCCGGCAGATCGGCACGAGGACGAGCGCGAGAACGAAGGCGAACAGGAAGGGGCCGCCAACGATGCCCGCGGCGCCATGGAGCGATGGCAAGACGCCGCATTGTACCGCAAGGCCCGGGGCCCCACGGTGACGGCGGGTCGTATCGGGGAGCGCTAGAATGCCGGAGCCCGGGGCGGGATGCCGATGCGATCCCGCGCGGCGGCGCGTCCGCGGCTATCGGGGCGGGGCGGAGAGGGCGGCGGAGGTCGCCGCTGGCGGGATGGCCGACGAGCGGGCGCGGGTCCACGACGGCAGCACCTGCAGCCAGCGCTCGAAGCACATGAGGCTCCAGAGCTGGTGGCCGTGGTTGGCCTCGCCCGAGAGATGGCGCGACACGAGCTGGCGGACGAAGGTCTCGGAGAGCATCGTCCGATAGCGCGCGTCCGGCGCGAGCAGCAGGTCGCGCATGTAGTCGCGCAGCTCGCCGCGGAACCAGGTGCCGAGCGGCACGCCGAATCCCATCTTGCCGCGCCGCTGCACTTCCCTCGGCAGCAGATCGGCGAACGCCTCGCGGAGAATCACCTTCGTCTGCCGGCCGCGCAGCTTCATCGCGTCGGGCAGCGCGGCGACGTACTCGACGAGCTCGCGATCGAGGAACGGCGAGCGGGCCTCGAGCGAGTTCGCCATCGTGCAGCGATCGGTCTTCACGAGCAGATCGTCGGGCAGATACGACACGAAGTTGGCGTGCAGCACCTTGCCGAGGGTCGATCGCCCGTCCATGGCCGGCAGGGCGGCGGCGATGTACTGCAGCCTGTCGATCGGGGACAGCGAGGCGGCGAAATCCGGGCGCAGCAGCCGGTCGAGATCCTCGTAGAACAGCGCGTTCCACCGCGTCATGCGCTCGTAGAGCGGCGTTCCCATCGACCGGAAGAACCGCTGGCCGCGCGCCAGCCAGTGCCGATCGTTGGGCGGCGCGGCCACGCGCGACAGCAGCGCATGGACGGCGCGGCCGGCCGCGCGCGGAATCCGCTCCGACAGCACCGCCGCATAGAACCGGAGGTAGCCGGCGAACAGCTCGTCGCCGCCGTCGCCGGTGAGGACCACCGTCACCTGCTCGCGCGTGAGCCGCGACACGATGTAGGTCGGCACCGCGGAGGAATCGCCGAACGGACCGTCGTGGTGCCAGATCAGCGTGTCGACGAGATCGATCGACGAGGGGGTCACGCGGAACTCGGTGTGATCGGTCCCGAACCGCCCGGCAACCAGGCGCGCGTAGGAGGTCTCGTCGTAGGCGGGATCCCCCTCGAAGCCGATGCTGAAGGTCTTCACCCTCTCGCGCATCAACCGGCTCATGAGGCCGACGACGATCGTCGAATCGACGCCGCCGCTGAGGAAGGCGCCGAGCGGCACGTCGCTCACGAGCCGCCGCTCGACGGCGCGCGTGAGTCGATCGCGCACCCCTGCCACCGCTTCGGCGCGCGCGATCGGGCGCACCGCACCCTCCCTCGGATACTGGAGGCGCCAGTAGCAGGTGTCGCGCACGGCGCCGTCGGCCGCCACCGTCAGCATGTGCCCTGGCTCCAGCTGCCGCACGTGCCGGTAGACGGTGGCCGGCGCGGGCACGTAGCCGTAGATGAAGTAGGAGGGGACCGCCTCGGGATCGGGCTCGATCGGGATCTCGGGATGCGCGAAGAACGCCTTCATTTCCGAGGCAAACGCGAACAGCGTGTCCGACCGGTAGTAGAAGAGCGGCTTCTTGCCCGCGCGGTCGCGGGCGAGCCAGAGACGCCGGCGCCGATCGTCCCAGACGGCGAGCGCGAACATCCCGTCGAGCGCGGCAATGCAGTCGGGCCCCAGCTCCTCGTACAGGTGGACGATCACCTCGGAGTCCGAGTGCGATCGGAACGTGTGGCCGCTGGCGACGAGCCGCTCGCGCAGCGCCCGGAAGTTGTAGATCTCGCCGTTGAAGACCAGCCGGACCGACCCGTCCTCGCTGGCAATCGGCTGGCTCGCGTTGGCCGACAGATCGATGATCCGCAGCCGCCGGAAGCCGAGCCCCGCGCGGCGGTCGGCCGACACGTAGAGGCCGTCGCTGTCGGGGCCGCGGTGGACCAGCAGGTCGCGCATGGCGGCGAGCTCGCCCCCGATCTCCCCCGCGCCGCCGAACCTCAGCTCACCGCAGATGCCGCACATGGGGTGGGTGCACCGGGTTAACGGGGCGCACGAGGTGCACGGGGCGACCCGTCAGATCCATCCGCGCCACCAATAGGCGGCCAGCGCCGCGTACTCCTGCACGATCCCGCGGATCTGATTCAACGACGCGCCGCGGCCGTGCGCGTAGAACTGGCTCTGCGGCACCGGCTCCGGGATCACCTCGACCTCGGGGGCCGCCTTGCGCCACGTCAGCAGCGCGCGCCGCATGTGGTACGGCGAGCTGACCAGGAGAATCCGCCGCCAGCCGCCCTGCGCGAGCAGCGCCCGCGTATAGGCGACGTTCTCGCGCGTGTTCGCCGCCTGCGTCTCCAGCAGGATCGCCGGGGCGGGCACGCCGTGCTCGATCGCCAGCCCCCGCATCACTTCAGCCTCCTTGAAGGCGAAGACGAAGCCCGACGAGATGATCACGCGCGGCGCCCAGCCGGCCTCGTAGAGGTCGACGGCGCGTTTGACGCGCTCCTGGTACCCGCCGCCCGCCTGCCCCGACTCCCCCACCCCGCCCGCGAAGACGACGATGGCGTCGGCTCTGCGGGGAGAGGCCTCCATCTTCAACGGCGACGCGAGCGCCCAGACGGCCGGCGTCTCGAAGAGGACGAGGTAAGCGAGCACGACGGCGAGCACCGCCTCGAGCGTGCGCCGCCGGGCGCGAACGTACAGCCGGCGCAGACGCTCCTCCCACCCGTCGCGCCGCGCCTCGCGCTCGTCGAGCGCGCGCGCGATCAGGGCGCACATCCCCTCGATCCGGCTGCTCCAGCTGTTGCGGCGCGCGGCCTCGACGCGCCGGCGCGCCTCGCCGGGCGCCGCCGGCAAGAGTGCCGCGCGGATCCGCCGTTCGAACTCCCCGGGATCGCCCGCCACCTCGATCACGCCGCCGTGGTCCTCGTTGAAGCGGCGGATCTCCGGGAGGTCGGTGGCGACGACCGCCACGCCCATCGCGAGATACTCGTTCAGCTTCACGGGGTACACGCTCGCGGTGTACTCGCTCACCCGGTAGGGCACCAGGCCGACATCGAAGCCCTTGATGTAGGCCGGCACCTCGCCGTGCGGCCTCCCGCCGAGCAGGTGCACGTTGCCGCAGGCGGCGAGGCGCGACGTGTCGCTGTGCACCGGCCCGACCAGCGCGAAGGCGACATCGGGCATGCGGCGCGCGACCGACGCGATCAGGTCCTGATCGAGCCACTGGTGCAGCGCGCCGACGTAGCCGGCCACGGGCCGGCCGAGCGCCTTCAGATCGGACGGCACGCCGTCCTCCTGCGCCCGTACGCGCTCGAACCCGTCGACGTCGACGCCCGCCGGGAAGCGGTGCACGCGCGTCGAATGCCGGCGTGCCCGTGCGGCGAGCCTGTCCGAGGTCACGAAGACGAGGTCCGCCTCGGCCAGCAGCGCGTCCTCGAAGCCGACGATGCGGCGCGCGGCGTGCGAGCTGGCCGAGAAGTCGTCGGCGCAGTAGTAGATCGTGAGGCTCGGATCGACGTCGCCGATGAGATCGATCGCCGTCGGCGTCGGCAGGAACGTCCACGCGATCGGCCGGCGGAAGTTGGTCGCGGCCATCCAGCGCCGCAGCGGCCGGAACAGCAGCACGCGGTTGATCCAGCGCGCCGCCCGCGAGTAGGGCAGCGGCACGAACAGCGGCGAGTAGACGAAGAGGTTCTCGCGCTCGGCGCGGAATCCCTTCGTGCTCCGCCACCAGTTGCGAATCCGCTGCCGCAGCCGCGAGATGTCGCTCACGCCGGGCGGACGGACGCCGGTGTTCTCGATGAACAGCACGCGGTTGCCGCCGGCCGCCAGCGTGCTCATGATCTCGTGGTGAATCTGCCAGTGGAAGTCCCAGTCCACCGACGAGATGCAGACGATGTCGCGGCCGCGGATCACCCCCGCCGCCCTCCCAGGAGCTCCCCGTAGAGGGCGAGGTACCGATCGGCCACCGCGTCGATCGCGTAGCGTTCGAGGATTGTCTGCCGCGCCCGGCGGCCCACCTCCTCCATCATGCCGCGATCGCGCAGGAGCATCGTCAACACCGAGGCGAGCGCCCGTTCGTCGCCCGGCGGCACGATGAAGCCGCTGGCGCCGTCCTCGATCACCGAGTCGGTCACCCCGGGAATCGCCGCGGCGATGCAGGGGAGGCCGCACGCCATCGCCTCGAGCAGCGCGTTCGACAGGCCCTCGCGCGAAGAGGGCATCGCGAACAGATCCGACGCCTGCAGGTACGAGGCGACATCGCTCGTGCGCTCGACGAAGATCACGCGGTCGGCAAGCCCCAGCTGGCCAATCCGCGCGCGCACGTGCCGGACGCGCGACCGGTCGACTTCCGCGTGCGCCTCGTCGGTGGAGCCGACGTAGAGCAGCGCGCTGTCCGCGCCGGCGGCTTCGCGGGCGGCCAGCCAGGCGCGGAAGAGCACGTCCGGCCCCTTCTCGGCCGACCAGAACCCGATGAACGCGACGATGGGGAGGCCGGAGGGCAGACCGAGGCGCGCGCGCGAGGCGGCGCGGACGGCGGCGGGCGCCGGCACGAAGCGCGCCGTATCGACGCCGTTGGGGATCGTCCTGATCTTCGCGTCCTTCAGCCCCACGTGCCGGCACCGCTCCCGCATGGCGGGGCTCACCGCCACGATCCGATCGGCGCCCCGAATGCCCGCCGCGAGCCATCGTCCGAACCGGCGCGATCGGATCGCGAGCGGATCGTCCCAGCCGACCGAGGTCATCTTCTCGATGGTACGCCGGCCCGACAGGCGCGCGATCGCCGCCAGCAGCAGCATCTTCTCGGTGAACCCGTGAAAGTGGAAGATGTCGGCCGACGAGACGAGCCGCGGCGCCAGCGAGAGCACGCGGAGCGCCGCCGCCGCCTTGGTCGCGGGGCGCTGCGCATCGACGAAGACACGGTGTACGGGCACGCCGTCGATCTCGGATTCGCGCGGCAGCGCGCGGTCGCCGGTCGTCGCCAGCACCGAGCACGACGCGCGCCCGCGCAGCGCGGCGACGAGCGTCCGGCACTGCAGGCTGCCGCCGGCGAGCTCCGGGTAGTACGCGCCGACGACCATCAGCACGCGCGGCGTCACGGCAGCCGCGACCGCACCGCGCGCCGTGCCGCCTGATTCAACCGGTCGGCCCCGAGCGGCAGCGCGGAGACGATCCGGCGCGCCGCGGCGGCCAGCCGGCCGGGCGGCGCGTGCGCGTCGAGCATGCCCGCGATCGCACCGGCGTTGGATGCGCCGGAGAACGCGGTCTCGCAGTACCGCACCGCGCGCGCGAAGATGGCGTCGCCGGCGGCGGACTCCGCCTCGAGCGTGCGCAGCGCCTCGTACCAGGCGCCGGCGTCGTTCTCGCAGACGAGCGCCGGGGGCGAGGCGCCGAAGGCGTCGTACGGCGGCACGTGGCTCAGCACGGCGACGGCGCCGATCGCGCGGGCGTTGATCACCACGTTCGCGTTCTTGTAGGGGTTGTTGCGCGAGGGGGGCGTCGGATGGACGAGCGCGTCGATGCGCCGCAGCGCCAGCGCCGCCAGCGCCCTCTGGTACGACGTATCGTAGGGCACGCTGGCCACCGTGAGGCGCGGGGCCGGCGGAAACCTCTCCGCCCCGATGCCGGCGGCCACCAGCTCCACCGGCCGCACCTCGGCCAGCCGGCGCAGCGCCGGGTGCACGATCTCGACGAGCAGGTCGCGCCGGTGCTCGCCGCCGAAGAAGGCGACGCGGAACGGATCCCCGGGCCGCCGGCGCTCTCGCGGGCGCAGCACCGGCACCGCAATCGGAGGAAACAGGATCAGCCGCTCGTGGAGGCGCCGCTCGCGGAAGTATGCCGCGAGCGCCTCGGACGCGAGCAGCACGCCCTGGTAACCGGCGAGCGCCCGGCGGACGTTGTCGTCGGTGTAGCGATCCCAGTAGGGGCCGTAGACCTCCGGCTCCTGATGCAGCAGGAGCAGATTGTCGTCGAGGAAGTAATAGCGCGGCACCCGCAGCAGACCGGCGCAGCCGCTGAGGCTGCCGAAGCTGAACAGGCCATGGCGCATCACGATCACCGCCGCCGCGCCGGCCAGCGCGTCGCGCAGCGACTCGCGGCCGAACTCGAGGATCCGCAGCCGCTGCCGCAGGTCCGGCGGCAGTCCGCCGAAGAACAGCGCCGTGAACGCATCGTCGCGCGACTTGGTGACGATGAGGATGTAGCCGCGGCGGTCGGGCATCCGGGCAAGGGGCGCGGCGGCCCGAATCACCCCGCTCATCGCGCGGCCTTCGCGTCCTCACGACCCTCTGCGCTCCGTATCAGCTCGTACGCGAACACGGCGAACGCCCAGTTGCCGATCGCGAACAGCAGCAAGGCAATGGACCACTGGGCCGCCGCCGTTCGCAGCGCGCGCGGCAGCCGGGACGAGGTCCGCATGCGGAAGTCGTCGAACCGCGTGTCGGCGCCGTGTGCCGCGAAGATCAGATCGCGATCGACGATCTGGTCCTTCCCCACGATCACATTGCCCTCCTCCAGGCTGTCCTCGGACCAGACGACGGCGACCTCTGGCGCGGCGCCGCCGTCCACCGAGCGCGACGCGAGCTGCTGGATCTGGAACTGGTAGACCTGACGGCTCGACTCCGGGATCGCGCTGAAATGGAAGGCGTGCCGGGTGCGCCCGGACGGCAGCTCGACGGTCTCGGTCGACTCGATCACCGCCGCCCAGTGGTCGTCCAGCTTCGCCGGGGCCCATCCCATCACGCGGTACGCGACGACGATGGCGGCGGGCCGGTCGGTCGAGAATTCGACGACGGCGCTGTGGAGGCCGTCGGTCGCGGCGCGGAAGGTCTGCCCGACCGGAACACCGGCGGCGAACGCCTCGATCCCGGCCGTCCCGGCGCCCTCGGCGCGAATCGTCGCGAACGGCCGGAACAGCGCGTGGATCTGCCACGCGATCAGGCCCGCGAGGGCCAGCGCGAGCCGCACGCGCGCGGGCGATATCGGCATCCCGATCAATCGCCGAAGAACCCGCGGATTGCGGCCGCCGCGAGCTCGACGTCGCGATCGGTCGTTTCGGCGCTCATCGGCAGCGAGATCACCTCGCGGCAGATCGCCTCGGTGTTCGGGAGGCGGTGCTCCCCCAGGCGGAGCCCGAGATGCTCCCACACCGGCTTGGGCCAGTGCACGAGCGTTTCGATGCCGCTCGACCGCAGGTGCGCCCGCAGCGCGTCGCGCCGGGAGGTTCGAATCACGTAGTTCTGGAAGATGTCACGTCGATCCGCATCGTCTGCCGGCGGCAGGCGCAGGTCACCGACGCCGGCGAGCGCGGCCGTGTAGCGCTGCGCGATCCGGCGCCGGTGCTCGATCCACGACGGCAGGTGCCGCAGCTTCACGTCGAGCACCGCCGCCTGAACGTTGTCGAGCAGCGCCGAGAACCCGTGATAGTGGTACTCGCCGGTGTCGCGATCCTCGCCGTTGTAGCGCAGGCGCCGGATTGCCAGCGCGATCGCCTCGTCATCGGTGGCGACCGCGCCGCCGTCGCCGAAGCCGCCGAGGATCTTGAACGGAAAGAAGCTGAAGCAGCCGGCGCGGCCGAACGTACCGGCCTGGCGGCCGCCGAACGTCGCGCCGATCGCCTGCGCCGCATCTTCGATGATGAGCAGGCCGCGGCGGCTGCAGATGTCCCCAATCGCCGCCATGTCGGAGACCCGGCCGTTCAGGTGCACTGGCAGCACGGCCCTGGTGCGCGGCGTGATTGCCGCCTCGAGCGCGCCGCAGTCCATGTCGTAGTCGTCGCGCACGTCGACGAGCACCGGCGAAGCGCCGCAGTTGACGATCGCCGAGATCGTCGCGACGAAGGTGTGCGCGACGGTGACGACCTCGTCGCCCGGACCGACGCCGGCCGCCAGCAGCGACAGGTGCAGCGCATGGTACCCGCTCGCGACCCCCACGACGTGGCGGCACCCGACGAAGCGCGCGAGGTTCTGCTCGAACTCGCGGAGCTGCCCGCGCATGATCAGATCGCCCTGCGCGAGCGCGCCAATCATCGCCGCCTCGAGCTCCGCCTGGTAGCGGCGGTAGTGCTCGCGCGGGTTCACGAAGGGAACGGTGTAGGCCACGGACTTCAGGCTCCTGTCAGCGAAGATGACCGAACGCGTAAATCACGCGAAACTCCCGAAGGGGCCGATCGGCTCCGGCGGCGTCGATCGGGACGAGCGGCGCGGCGGGCGCGTCCCGCTCGCCGATCTCCGGCGCGAGACGCGTCAGCGGTCCATAGAACGCGCGCTTCAGCCACTCGCGGCCGCGAAGCGTCGACGGCACCACGTGCAGCGCGACGGCGGCTCGCCGCAGCGCGGACACGCCGTGCGCGGCCAGGCCGGCGCGGCGCGCCGGGAAGGCGGCCTTCAGCTCGGTCTCGAAGCCCTCGGCGGCGAGCAGCGCGCGGATGTCGCGCGCGGCCAGGTAGCGCGTTGCCAGCGAGCTGCCGGTGAATCCAGGCGCATCGCAGTTCGCCGAGCAGATGAACAGCTCGCCGCCTGGGGCGAGCACGCGCCGGCACTCGCGCACGAATCGCGCGGCGTCTGGAAGGTAATAGATGGCCTCGAACAGCAGCACGAGATCGAAGGCGCCGGCGGCGAACGGCAGCGCCTGCGCGTCGAACTGCGCGAGCGGCACGCGCGCGCCGTAGTGCGCCCGCGCCCGCTGCAGCAGGGAGAACGTGAAGTCGCCGCCGACGGCCTGCCGGGCGGCGCGCTCGATCAGGCCGAGGCCGCGCCCCGCACCGCAGCCGACCTCGAGCACGCGCCGGTCGCGCGCGCGGCGCGCCCCCTCGGCGTAGCGCGTCTGGATCATCGCGAGCTGTTCGCGGGTCGCGCGGCTGCCGGCCACCTCCGTGACCGGGCTGAAATCGATCAAGCCGGGTCCGCCGCGGACGCGCCGCGACCGGCCGGCGCCAGCAGCGCGGCGACGCCGTCCACGATCGCGCGCGTCGTCAATCCGGCGCGCTCGAGCAGGTAGGCCTGGCTCCCCGCCGCCGGCGCGAACGCCGCCGGAAGCGCGACGCGGTGCAGGGGCGGATGGCCGCGCAGGCCGGCGAGCACCTCCGCGACCGCCGACCCGAGTCCGCCGGTCGCGCTGTGCTCCTCGATGGTGACGATCGCGGCGGTGTCGCAGGCGGCCCGCACGGCGGCGGCGTCGAGCGGCGCGACCGTGTGCATGCTCACCACGCGCGCGTCGACGCGGTGCGCGCGCCCGAGCTCCGCGGCGGCCGCCGCCGCCGCCGGCAGCATCGCACCGGTCGAGATCAGCGTGCAGTCGCGCCCCGGGCGGATCGTGATCGCCCGGCCAATCGCAAAATCCGGCGGCGCCGCGTGGACGATCGGCTCCCCCGACTTCGCCAGGCGCAGGTAGCAGGGTCCGACGTGCGCCGCGATCGCGCGCGTCGCCAGCTCCGCCTCGACCGGATCTCCCGGCGCGACCACCGTCATCTCCGGCAGCGCCCGCATGACCGCGAGGTCCTCGGTCGCGTGGTGCGACGCGCCGAGCGCGCCGTATGCGTAGCCCCCGCCGACGGCGACGATCTTCACGTTCAGCCGGTGATAGCAGATGTCGTTGCGCACCTGCTCGAGGCAGCGCAGCGTCGGAAAGTTGCCGATCGAATAGGTGAACACGACGCGGCCGGCCAGGGCGAGCCCGGCGGCGACGCCGGCCATGTTCTGCTCGGCCACGCCGATGTTCACGTACTGATCCGGAAATCGCGCCGCGAACGCCTCCACGAAGGAAAAGCCGAGGTCGCCGGTCAGGAAGGTCACGCGGGGGTCCCGCGCGGCGAGCCCGGTGAGCGCACGCATGAAGGCGGTCCTCATGCGCCCGCGATCTCCTCGAGTGCCCGCACCAGTTCCTCGTCGCTCGGCGGGCGGTAGTGCCAGAGCAGCCGACCCTCCATGAAGCTCACGCCCCTGCCCTTCACGGTGTGCGCGATCGCGCAGGTGGGCCGCCCGCCCTCCGGCGGCGCCGACAGCGCCGCCTCGATCGCCGAGACATCGTGACCGTCGATCTCCCGCACGTTCCAGCCGAACGCGCGCCACTTCTCGGCGAACGGCTCCAGATCCAGCGTCTCCTTCACGGTGCCCATGCTCTGGATCTTGTTGTAGTCGACGATCGCCACCAGGTTGTCGAGGCGGTGATGCGGCGCGAAGAGCGCCGCCTCCCAGGTCGATCCCTCGTCGCACTCGCCGTCGCTCAGCACCGCGAACACGCGCGCGGCCGATCGATCGCGGTGCAGGCCGAGCGCGACGCCGCAGGCGATCGCGAGGCCGTGCCCGAGCGAGCCGGTCGACGCCTCGACGCCGGGCACCCCCGCCGTGATGTGGCCGGCCAGCCGCGAGCCGTCCTGGTAGAAGGTCGCCAGCTCCTCGACGGGAAAGAAGCCGCGCAGGGCCAGCGCGGCGTAGACGGCGACGCAGGCGTGCCCCTTGCTGAGGAAGAAGCGGTCGCGCTCCGGCCAATCGGGCCGCCGCGGGTCGTGCCGCAGAACGCCGCCGTAGAGCACGGCGACAATGTCCGCGACCGACAGCGCACCGCCGATGTGCGAGCTGCGGGCGCGATGGACCATGCGCAGCGACTCGGCCCGGATCTGCCGGGCGAAGGCGCGATAGGCGTCGGCGCGGCCGGCGCAGCCCGGCGGTGCGCTCGCCATCACTCGATCACCGCGTAGCCGATATAGGGGTCCCAGGCAAAGCGGCGGACGCGCAACGCGTTCAGACCGATCGTCTCCACCGCCGCCCGCGTCTCACCGGGCCAGATCGGGTTGTCGAGCTCGTCGAACGCGATCACGGCCCCCTTGGGCATGCGCGGCACGAACTGCTCGAGCGCGATGCGCGTCGGCGCATACAGGTCGAGGTCGAGGAACAGCAGGCTCACCACGAGGTGCTGGTGCTGCTGCATGAACTCGGGAATCGTCTTCGTCACGTCGCCCTTGATCAGGCTCACCTTGTCGACATGGCCGAGAAAGCGATCCTGATTGTACAGGCCGACGATCTTCGTGAGCTCCGCGTGCGCGTCGGCGCGCAGTCCGCCAGCCTCGGGCGACCGGACGGCGTTGCGGTCCTGCTCGCCGACCTCCGGAAAGCCCTCGAAGCTGTCGAAGCCGTAGATCCGGCGCGTGAGGTTCGCCGGCTCGAGCACCGCGCTCAGATGGGCCCACGTCATCAGCCCGAAGCCGCGGAAGACGCCGCACTCGATGATCGAGCCCTTCACGTCGAGCGCCAGCTTGAAGAGCTCGTAGAGCGTGATGAAGCGCGTGACCGTCTTGCGGCGCGCGTAGCGCGGAAAGGCCTCGAGCTTCGCCTGCGTCGCGTCGGCGCTCTGCTCGAAGATCGCCGCCAGATCGCGGCCGGCCTGCTCCTCCGCGGGCGTGCGCAGCGGTTTCATGATCGCGTTGGGTCCTCTCCCGGCGCGCCGCCGGGCGCCACGCCCGCCACGGCCATCGCCGTCTGCACCAGGATGCCGAGATCGACGCGCAGCGAGCGCGTCCGCACGTACTCGAGTCCGAGCCGGATCTTCTCGGGCCGTATCAGCCGATCGTACGCCTCGTCCGGATCGGCGTGCCCGCGCAGGATCTCGCCCTCGTTCCGGAAGCGCAGCGATGCGTAGTCGGTGATGCCCGGGCGCACGGTGAGCAGCAGCCGCTCCTCCGCAGTGTAGCGCGCGACGTCTGACGGCACCTGAGGCCGCGGCCCCACCAGGCTCATGTCGCCCCTGACGACGTTCAGCAGCTGCGGCAGTTCGTCCAGCTTGTGCCGGCGGAGGAAGGCGCCCGCGCGCGTGATGCGCCGGTCATCGTCGGGCGTCGACGGCCCGCCGAGCCGGTCGGCGCCGACCACCATCGTCCTGAACTTCAGGATGTGGAACGGCCGGCCATCGAGCCCGACGCGCAGGCCGCGATACAGGGCCGGCCCCCGGTCGCCCAGCCGGACCGCCGCCGCCAGCGCCAGCAGCAGGGGCCCGAGGGCGGCCAGGCCCGCCAGCGACACGGCCAGATCGAACGCGCGTTTAACCATGGGCGGCCGCGCCGCCGCGGTCGACGACGCGCAGCGCGGCGGCGCCCATGGCGAGCAGCGTCCACATCAGGAAGCTGACGCGCGTGGAGCTGATCAGGCTCGACGCGGGAAAATGATCGCTGAACGATCGCAGGAAATAGGCCAGCAGGGCGCCGGTGACGCCCGCGACCACGACGACGAACCCGTCGCGCGGCCAGGCGCGCGTCAGACGCCAGAGCATGATCGCCCAGATCGCGAGGAATGCCAGCGCCGACGGAATTCCGGTCTCGGTGGCGATGTGGATCGTCGAGTTGTGCGCGTGCGCATCCTCGCCGCCCGGCAGCGCCTGGCCGGCGAAATGCCGCCGGAACGCCGCCGAGTACTTGCTCGGACCGACACCGAGCCACGGGTTTTCCCGAATCAGCTCGCCGGCGTGCCGCCAGATCGAGAAGCGGCCGAGTCCGGTCGCGAGCGACTCGGTGGGGCCGCTGGCCGTCATGTACTGGAGATAGAGACGCGTCTGGAACCAGTAGCGAACGGCGCCGCCCGATGCCGTATCCGACATGACGAACAGCGTGAAGCAGATCGCCGGCACGCCCGCGAGCGCCGCCAGGCGCCAGCGCCTGAAGCGCAGGACCTCGGCCGCGGCGAACGCGGCATACAACCCGCCACCGACGACGAGCGCCGATCGGGAGTTGATCGCGATCAGATCGCCGGCGAGGATCAGCACGAGGATGCCGCCGGCGACGAGGGCGGCGCGCCGCCGCGCGGCCATCATCAGCGCCAGCGGCATCGCCAGGGCGATGGTCAGGAGCAGCCCGATCTGCGGATAGCCGCTCCACTGCCCGACCGATGGATAGGCGCCCATGCGGCGCCACGCGACCGACTGCGTCAGGTAGTCGTAGTCGGCGGCGATGCCGATGCCGGCAATGGCGGCCACGAGCGCCGCGGAGGCGAACGCCAGCCGCGCCGACCGTGCCAGCCATGCCGATGCCCCGTAGTAGTAGAGCACCAGCGCGCACGTGAGCAGCGTCGGCTGCCAGACCGTCATGTGCGGCGGCGGCTCGAAGCGGGCCGCGTTGACCTCCGTCGACAGCACGCACAGCGCGAGATACGCCAGCACCGGCAGGTCGATCGGCGTGCGGATCGCGCGGCGCGCGATCGCCGCGGCCGCGAGGCCGGCGATCCCGACGAGCGCACCCGCCGCCTGAAGCTGCTCGTTCGCATCGAAGAACATCCGCCACACGAGGTACGCGAAGAGCGTTCCGGCCACGACGTCGGCGCCGCGTGCGAGCCACGCGGCGCGGCCGGCCCGGATGGCGGAACGATGCATGCTATGCGCTCTTCCTCGGCCCCGACAGCCGGAACACGACCTGCCAGGCCTGCCAGCGAAGGCCCGGCACCCTCAGCGCGACGGCGTCGATCGCGCGCAGCACCGCGAGCGCCGGCTCGAAGACGGGCGTCCGGCGCAGCGGCACGGCGGCGAGCGTGGCGAGGTGGAAGAATCGCAGCTCGACGCGATCGAAGTAGCGCTGCATCCGCTCGAAGCTCGCACGCGTCAGGATGTGCTGCGCCTCCCACTCGGTGCGCAGCTCCGGCGTGCGCTGGCGGTACCAGCGGATCAGCGGGTTGTGCCCGAGCGTCTCGGTGCCGAGAAAATGCCCGCCCGGCTTCAGCACGCGCACGATCTCGGCCATCGACCGATCGAGATCGAGATGGTGCAGCACGCCGTACTCGGTGACGAGATCGAAGGTACCGTCCGGAAACGCCAGCGCCTCCGCGTCCATCGCCTCGAAGCGCACCCGGTCGTCCACCCCTGCCGCCCGTGCGAGCGCGCGGCAGTTGCCGATCGAGACCTCCGAGATGTCGATGCCGACGATGCGCGCGGCGCCGTGCCGGGCGAGATCGACCGCGTCGAGCCCGTTGCCGCAGCAGTAGTCGAGCACGACCGCGCCGCGGCCGTGCTCGCGCCGCCACCGCTCCGACAGCGCAAGGCTCGCCCTCTCGATCGCGTAGTACTTGAAGTTCGACCACAGTGGATCGCAGGCGACGCGCGCTTCCGCCTCGGGCGACCAGCGCTGCTCGTATTGCCCTTCGCGCAGCTTGTCGTGAAAGGCGATCTCTTCCTGTTTTCTGGCTTCGATCATGAGACGGCCGAAACTGCGCGACTGACGGGAGCCTCGGGGCGGACGCCAGCCCGGCGCCACTTCAACCTCAATAGCGGCTCTTCGATCAGACCGTGGCTAATTGGGGCGACCGCCAGTGACCCTGATAGAAGCAGCAGAAGCGGAACGCCTGGAGGAAGCTTCAGGAGCGCAGCATTGGCGGTGGCAAGCACCGAATGATACACGTAGATGCCGTACGTATGAACGCCGGCCCAAGCCAGCACATCTTCGCATCGCGAGTGAAAGCCGGGCGCTGGAACGCGCGTCACCAGCACCGCCATAGCAGCAGCCAACGCACACAACGAGCCCCCGCTCAGAGGCAGGTCGAGCGGTATCGAGAAGCCAAAGATCGCGTGTCCCCAGATGACGCCGAGGGCTGAGACGCCGCGCGTGACGTCGATGGCACGGGACGTGTGGCGATCGATCATTTGCGACAGAAGCTCGATCGGCCCACTCGCGTCTTCCTCATGCGGCCGCCGGCTCGGGCGCTGGCGCCGGCGACGCCCCGCGGGCGTATCGATCCCACAGCGCGAGCATCAGCAGGATCCAGGCGCACTTGGCCCACCGCTCGTCGTCGATCGGCCATCGCCGATCGACGAAGTCGCGGACGGCGGTGCGGTCCATCACCTCGGCGACGATGCCGCTCGGGTCCAGGCAGCTGTCGGCCATCATGGGCCGCAGCTCCCCGGACATCCACCGCGCCAGCGGGATCTCGAAGCCCCGCTTCGGCGCCTCGACGATGTCCGACGGCAGGTACCGGCGCGCCATCCGCCGGAGAATCGGCTTGGTGCCGCCGCCGGCGAAGACCGTACGCCGCGGCAGGCGCGCGACGAGCTCGACGAGCCGGTGATCGAGAAACGGGCTCCTGGCCTCCAGCCCGTGCGCCATGGTCGCGATGTCCATCTTGACCAGCAGGCAGTCGCCGAGGCCGTAGACGAAATCGAGGCTCATGAAGTCGCCGACCGTGCCGCGATCGAGCGGCCAGCCTGCTTCGGCCGCGAGCGCGCCGGCGGTGGGGCGGCACGACCGGCCCGGCATCAATCGGCCCTTCTCTTCCTCGGTGAACCCGTCGCTGCTCCAGACGATGTAGCGCGCCGCCGGCGGCAGATCGATGCCGCGCAGCATGCGGTAGGCCAGGCTGTAGGGCGTCCGGAACCCGGCCGGACGCGGCAGGGCGCGCGCGAGCGCCGAGAGGCCGGGCAGGACGCGGAGGAGCGGCTCCGCCCGGGCCAGCCGATCGATCGCCACCTGGCGCCGGTACCCGCCGAACAGCTCGTCGGCCCCTTCGCCGTTCAGCACCACCTTCAGCCGCCGGCCGGCCGCCTTCGCGACGGCGAAGGTCGGCACGGCGGACGGATCGGCGAACGGCTCGTCGTACGCGGCGGCAATGGCCGGCAGCGTGTCGCGCGCATCGGCGGAGAGCCGGAGCACTTCGTGGCGGCCGCCAAACAGCGCGGCGATCCGCGAGGCCGGCTCCGACTCGTCGAACGCCTCATCGTCGAACGCCACCGTGAACATGTTGAGCGGACGATCGCTCGCACGAGCGGCGGTGGCGGCAATCAGGCTGCTGTCGATGCCGCCCGAGAGGAACAGCCCCACCTCGACGTCCGCGCGGAGGCGCTGCTGCACTGCGAGCGTGAGCAGGCGATCGAGCTCGTCGTCGAGGTCGGCTGGCGCGGCATGCTCGTCTGGCGCCGGAAGCTGCCAGTATCGCGCCGCGTGCGGCGGACGGCCGCGTGCCAGAAAGGTGATGGCGCCGGCCGGCGCCTGCTCGATGTCGCGGCAGATCGTGCGATCGCCCGGGACGTAGCCGAGCGAGAGGTAGTCGTGCAGCGCCTCGACGTTGACGTCCGGCGACAGCCCAACGCCGCTCCTGAGCGCCTTGATCTCGGAGGCGAAGTACCAGACGCCGCCCGAGCGGCAATAGTAGAGCGGCTTCTTGCCGGCGCGGTCGCGCACCAGCGCGAGCCGGCGCGCATCGGCGTCCCACAGGGCGAACGCGAACATGCCGGCCGCGCGGGCGAGCGCGGGCTCCAGGCCCCAGCGGTCGATGGCCGCGAGGAGCACTTCGGTGTCGGAACGGCCGCGGAAGAGCGCGCCGGCGCGCGCCAGCTCGTCCCGGATCTCGACGAAGTTGTAGATCTCGCCGTTGAACACCAGCGCCAGCCGCCCCCCGCGCGCGACCCGCGGCTGGTTGCCGTCGGGCGAGAGATCGACGATCGCGAGCCGCCGGTAGCCGAGGCAGACGGCCGCGCCGTCGTTCCACGAATCGGCGTGGTCCGGACCGCGGTGCGCGATCCGGCTGGTCATGCGCGCCGTCGTCTCCGCGAGCCACGACCCTGGCGCGTCGCTCTCGGTCAGCACGCCCGCGATGCCGCACATGTCAGGCCGCCGCCACTCCCAGCTCCGCGAGTACCTGGCGGCCGACGATCGCGTCGGCGAAACGCTCCAGGACGATCTCGCGGGACCGGAGGCCGAACCGCCGCCGCAGGTCCGGCTGCTCGACCAGCTGCGCGATGCGCGCCGCCAGCGCCGCCGCATCTCGCGGCGGGACGAGGAACCCGTTGCGCCCGGGCTCGACCGGGCCGCGGCATTCCGGCGTGTCGGCGGCAATGACCGGCTTGCCGAGCGCCATCGGCTCGAGCAGGGCCCGCGGGTAGCCGCCTTCCTTGTAGTAGGACGGCAGGACGGCGATGTCGGCGAGCTGGTAGAGCGCGCGCACGTCCTTGCGGAACTCGACCCAGGCGATCCGCCCCGCCTGCTGCGCGCGCGCGACGTACTCGACCGGCACGGCGTCCGATGCGCCGTCCTCCCGCGGCGCGACCAGCAGAAATCTGACGTCCGGACGGGCGGCGCGAAGGATCGCGGCGGCCTCGACGAACTCGGCGATGCCTTTCAGCCAGACGAGCCGCGCGACCATGATCACCACCAGGTCGCCGGGCGCGAACCCGAGCTCTGCGCGCAGCGCGCCCAGGTCGGACGCGGCCGCCTGCTCGGCCGAGAAGAACGCCGGATCGACCGAGTTGGCCGTCAGGAACGTGCGGTCCGGGTCGACGAGCCGGGCGGCGATCATGTAGTCGCGATCGTGCGCGCTGGTGAACCACACGCGATCGGCGGCGCCGCACGCCGCGCGATACAGCCGGTGCACGAACCACGAGAGCGCACGGCTGCGCGCGCCGGCGGGCGGATTGAACAGCCGCCCCAGGCCGCGCACGGCGAGCACCACGCGGCGGATCCCGGCCAGGCGCGCCGCCGGCGGCCCGTAGATGTTCGGCTTGGTGCCGAAGGTCACCACCACGTCGAAGCGCTCGCGCGCGAAGGTGCGATAGAGCGCCCAGAAGTAGGCGAGATCGCGCAGCGGCTCGACGAAGCGGCCAGGGCCGATGTCGATGTGCCGCGTCCCGAGCGCCGCCAGCTCCTCGGCGTAGAGATCCCGCGAGCTGATCGTATGGAGCACGACGTCGTCCCGGCGCCGGAGCTCCTGGGCGAACCAGCGCGCGAAATTGAGCGTCGACAGCCCGTCGTGCGCGACGAATGCGACCCGCGTCATCGCGAGAAGAAGTAGCGGAGCTGATAGGGAGGCCACGCGGCCACGGCCTGATCGCGCTCGATGGCAAGGGGCGACGGAGGGCGCCGCAGACTGCCGCGCGCGGTCGTCAGGAACGTGCGGTAGCCCGCCTCGCGGGCCAGCCGTGGATCGCGATCCGGGTCGAAATCGGCCCCGGGCATCCCGTAGGGCGCGCAGAAGTGGCGGCAGGCGATCCCGAGCGCGCGCTCGATCGCCGCCTTCGACTCCCGCATCTCGCGTTCGGCCTCGGCCGTCTCCAGGTCGCGCAGGCGCGCGTGGCTGACCCCGTGCGATCCGACGATCATGCCGGCCCCCTGCAGCCGCCGGCAGTCGTCCCACGTCATCATCTCGACCGGCGGACTGCTCAGACGGCCGTAGTAGCCCAGGCGGGCTGCCTCCTCGCTGCTCGCGCCGATGAATCCGGTCGGCACGAAGAATGCCGCGCACGCGCGCGCGGCGACGAGGATGGGCACGGCGTTCGCGAGATGATTGCGGAAGCCATCGTCGAACGTCACACAGAAATAGCGTCCTGCCGGCGGCGGGTCCGCGTCCAGGTACACGGCGGCATCGTCGAGCGAGATGAAGTCGCCGAAGTTCCGGAGGTAGCGAAGCTGGGCCTCGAAGCCGGCGCGCTCGTCGTCGAACACATGGTGGTAGTACGGGAACCGGATCCAGTCGGACGAGGTCGGAATCGAGCGCGTCAGCGAGAGGCCGAAGATCGCGGCATCGCGGGCGCCGCGCCGCAGCACGTCGAGGGCCGCCCGCGACCGGCGCGCCCGATAGGTCGTGACGGTCTGCACCCCGTTCAGCGGCCGATCTTCCAGGCCGACAGGTCGCGCCCGATCAGCCGTTCCAGCGCTTCCATTTCGGGCAGCAGCCAGTCGCGCAGCCTGGCCGCGGTGGCCGGATCGATCGGCGGCAGATCGCGGCCGCCGCCGACAAACAGCCTGCGCAGTCCGAGCGCGCGGCCGGTGCTCACCACGCCGTAGAGCCGGCGGCTGCGCAGCGCGTTGGCCGTCCTCCAGACGATGCGCGAGGCCGCGGGGAAGCGCGCCGGCGTCTCGCGCTCCGGCGTGCCCCGCTCGGCCTCCGCGATCGGAATCGGCGGCAGGCCGATGAAGCCGCACACCTCGTCGAGATAGCGCTGCGGGTCGCGCTTCAGGTCGTCGTGCAGGACGACCAGCGTCCGATCGCGGCCGAAGGTCTCGAACCAGCGCGTCAGATGGTGCGCGTAGCGGCTCGATTCGCGCATGAACGGCTCGCGTTCCAGGGTCTCTTCGAACGACACCGAAGTCATCCCGTAGCCGCTCATCATGCGATAGAGCGAGTACAGCCTGGCCACCGGATCGCGCAGCGAGCAGACGATCCGGCAGTGCGGCATCCATTGCCCGATGCGCGCGCAGGCCTCGCGGGAATGGAAGTAGGTGGGCGCGATCTCGCCGGTGGGGCGGCCCGGATCGGCGTGCGCGAAGTGCGCGAGGTACCAGTCGATCCCCTTGTCGTAGTGGTCGTCGAAGAACAGCGGCTCGTTCACGCCTTCCGGCAGATTCGCGTGATCCGCCAGCCGCAGGTGCAGCCACGTGGTCGCCGTGCGCTGCGGGCCGACGGCAATGAAGGACGGCAGCCGGCCGCGCGCGGCGCGGGCGTCTGGATGCGGCGGCATGGCGATGGTCAGCGTGAGCGGCGCGCGGCGGGTTCGGTCCGCGAACAGCCCCGCCGCGTCCCCCCCACCCCGCGCATCTGGCGCGGCGGCGACGCCAGGGTGTCCGGCGGCACGCGTGCGGCGCGATGCCCGCGGCCCGTCACGACACGCGCGGGAGCAGATGGTCGAGCACGGCAGCCACCGCCTCGTCCACCGTGCACTGGTCCGTGTGGACCGACAGATCGGCGTGCGCGGGCGGCTGGTACGAGTCGGATACGCCGGTGAACTGCCGGATCTGCCCGGCGCGAGCGCGCGCGTACATCCCCTTCGGATCGCGCCGCTCGCAGACGCTGAGCGACGCGTCCAGGTAGATCTCGCTGAAGGGGATGCCCCGCGGCTCGCGCTCCACGATCTGCCGCGCGTGCAGGCGATCGCTCTCGTGCGGCGAGACGAAGGCGGCGAGGACGATCAGGCCGGCATCGGCCAGCAGCCGGCCGACCTCCGCCACGCGGCGGATGTTCTCGGCCCGCTCGGCCGCCGAGAATCCAAGGTCGGCGCTCAGGCCGTGCCGCACTTCGTCGCCGTCGAGCACCGCCGCGTGCATGCCGCGGGCGATCAGCACGCGCTCCAGCGCGTTGGCGAGCGTCGTCTTGCCGGCGCCCGGCAGCCCGGTCAGCCAGAGGACGGCGCCGCGGTGGCCGTAACGCGCAGAACGCTCCTCCCGCGACAACGCGCCGGGACGGGGTGAGGGCGACGGCCGATCACGCGGCGGCTGCGATTCCGCTTGGCTGGGCATAACTCCGGACGTCAGATCCGCTCCACGGCAGGCCCGACGGCCTGCGCGACCGGCAGCCGAAAGGCGCCGAGGCGGCGCGCGAAGGCAGAAGCACTATACATCAGCGGGCGCGCGCCGAGACGAGCGCCGGCCGCCGGCGGCGGCCGGCCATCTCGTGCCAGATGGCAAAGAGCTGCCGCATCTTGTCGTCGAGCGCGTAGTCGCGGGCCGTCTCGCGGGCGGCGTCGCCGAGCCGCCGGCGCAGCGCCGGATCGGCGAGCAGTTGTTCGAGCCGCGCCGCGATCGCGCCCGCATCGCCAGGCTCCACGAGCCATCCGTTGACGCCGTCGCGGATCGCCTCCCGCAGGCCGCCGACGCGGGTGGCGATCACCGGCTTGCCCATCGCCATCGGCTCGAGCACCGCGAGGCCGAAGCCTTCCGAGAACGATGGGTGCACCATGACGTCCATGCGGGCCGCCACGGCGAACGCATCGTCGCGCCAGCCGGCAAAGACCACCCGGTCCGCGATGTCGAGGCGCCGCGCCTGCTCGCGCAGGCCGCTCATGTAGGGCTCGAACTCGGCGATCATCGGATCGCCGAACAGATAGAGCGTGGCGTCGTCGAAGCGCGGCGCGATGCGCGCGAACGCGTCGATGAGGACGTGCACGCCCTTGCCGGGCATCATCTGCCCCAGATACCCGATGCGGCGGCCGCCGCGGCGCGCGATCTCCCCGTCGATCGAGCTCGGCATCGACTGCGCGCGCGCGATCTCGCCGAGGTCGAGGCCGATGTTCACCAGATCGATCTTGCGCGCGAGCGCCTGCACCAGCCGCGGGTAGCGGTCGTCGCGATTGGAAGCGCAGAAGAACGCGATGCGGGTCGCGAGCAGGAAGCCGGCGCGGTCGAGCAGCCCGTTCTGCAGTTCGCCCTTCACGTACCAGAAGCGCGGCACGCCGGCGATCGAGGCCGCGACACCGGCGGTCAGCAGCGACCTGATGCTGTTGCAGTAGACGAGATCGATCCGCTCGGACGCGAGCAGCCGCCGGAGGGTCAGCGTGTATCGCGCGAGCGCGCGGCACGCGCGCAGGCGCCCGGCCCATCCGCGCCCCAGCAGCGTGCCGCCGTACCCGCCGAGCGAGGCCGGCGGCGCCGCGACGACCCAGTCCGCGCCGAGCCGGCGGACGTGCGCGGCCAGCGGCGTATCGAAGGGCGCGACGACCACGCAACGGACGCCGGAGCGGGGCGCGTGCCGGAGGATGCCGAGCAGCGTGCGGATATTGCCCGCCTGCTTGTCGAAGGGGTACGGCTCGTACACCATCACGCGGAGCGGCGCCCGGTCCATCATGCCGGTCCGCTCTCGCGCTGGATCCAGAAGCTCGACAGCCGATCGGTCCGGCGATAGAACGGGAATGCGGCCGCGACCGCCTCTTCGTGGCGCACCTGCATGTAGCGCGAGGCCCAGCGCACCGAGAACGTGTCGTTGAACAGCAGGAACGCCCAGAGCAGGTACTGCTCGCTCCAGTAATACCGCTTGCCGAGCACCCAGTCCGGCCAGTACTCGCCGGGGACGAGGATGTCGTGAAAGTGCACGAGGCAGCCGGGCTTCACCCGGGGCAGCAGCTCGAGCTGCTCGAAATTGACGTCGCTGCCGATGCCGGCCACGTGGGACGAATCGACGAACAGCAGATCGCAGCCGTCGAACTCGGCGGGATCGACCGCCTGCACCTTCTGCTGGATGAATCGAGAGAGGCCGGCAATGCGCGCGGCGGCGCGCGCCGCGCGCGGCGAGGGATCGATCGACGTGAGCTCGGGTGCGGCGCCGTCGGCCTCGTTCAGGCGGCCGGCCCGCGCGAGGATGCGCGTGGAGGCGCCGCTGCCGATCTCGATGATCTTCCGCGGCTTGTGGGAGCGGACCATCGCGTGAAGAATCGCGCGATCGACGCGCGAGAGCCCTTCGTTCGCGGCGAACTCGTCCTCGTTCAGATACGCCGCGAACACCGTGCGGAGCTCCTCCAGCTGCCGCTCCTCGTTCCAGCGGAGGCCGACACAGGCCGATTGCCTGGTGAAGAGGTCCGGCGGCAGGGTCCGGGTGTTCGGAATCGGGAAATAGAACGCGTCGGGCACGACGTGCAGGCCGAGGCGCTCCCAGATCGGAAACGTGCGCAGCGCAGCGGCGTGCACCAGCCTCTTCAGCGCCCCGGCAGCGCCCTCGTCCTCGAGCAGCTCGCGCGCTCTCGCGAGCCGGCCGCCAGCCGTCACCGGGGGCGTCCGGCCCTCGAGACCGCGTCCGCACGAATCGCGGCGTTCAGCGCGTTGCGGATCTGGGCGGCGAGCTCGCGCGACCGGATCGTGCGGCTCGCGGCCGTCAGGTGATACGACGTATCGCTGAACAACGCTCGATCGCTCTTCAGGTTCATGCGGTCGTCGCGGAGCACCGGCGCGATCCGGCCGAGATCCGCTGCGTACCCGCCCGCCGCCGCGAGCGACGCGTCGTCGTCCGCCTCGACGAGCAGCCAGGGCAGCGCGGCGAGCAGATGGGCGCCCCGGGCCCTCACCGCCGCCGCGAACGCCTCGACGCGCCGGCGGCTCGACGCCGACATCCGCCCCTCGACCTTCGACGCCGACGCGGTGCCTTCGAGGAAGATCGCCGTCGCCCCGCGCGCGTCCACCACCGGCCGCGCCCGCCCTGTCGCGCCGAACAGGCCGACGAAGACCCCCTTGCCGAGCGAGTTCTGGTTGACCACGCCGGCCCGGAAGATCTCCCGGGCCGTATCCATCGCGCCGCGGGCGCCCAAGCCAGGGCGGCCGACTGCCGCCGCGAACATGCCGGAGAGCCACGCGCCGCCCGCCGTATCCTGCAGGATCCCGAACTCGGGTATCAGCACCACGATGTCGCCCGCCCTCACTTCGTCGAGCGCCAGCGCCAGGATCGGTCCGAGGCCGAGTCCCGCGTGCAGGCCGAAGTTGACGGCCGGCATGCGCAACTCGCGCTCGAGCTCGAGCGCGTCGACGCCGTAGTGCACACCCGAGCCGCCGACGACGAGCACGCGGGGGCCCGGCGGCAGCGACGCGGCAATCGCCCGCTTCTGGAGATAGACCGACCTGGTCCAGGAGACGTCGGTGTCGAGGCCGGCGGCATTGAAGGCATACGCGCCGATCCACGCCAGCCCGAGCACCGCGATCCATGTCGCCGGCGTCAGGACCCGGTGCCTCGCCGGCTCCGCCGCGGTGCCGGCTTTCAGATCGGCTCCGCGGCAGGCCTGACCGCCCGCGCTGCAAGGCAATGGCACACGGCGCTAGAAGCTGAAGTACACGAACTCCGAGAATCCCTTCGCGCTCAGGAACAGCGATAGCCCCAGGAGCGCCGGGGCCACCAGCGGCTGCAGCAGCCATTCGTACGGCCGCTCGCCGTCTTCGCGCAGCGCCCGCCACTCGCCCAGCAGCGTCGCCGCCGCAAGCCCCACCGTGATCAGCAGCGAGAGCGCCTCGACCTGCGTGTAGAAGCCGCGCGCCGCCTGCAGTGCCGCCGCCGAGTAGGCCGCCGGCGTCAGCAGCGTCCGGATCTTCGCCAGCAGCCGGTGCGCGTCGGTCTCCATGAAGAGCAGCCAGGAGATCATCACCGCGTTGAAGGTGAGGAACCAGCCGGCCGGCCTCGGCACCCGCACGCGGCGCGACAGCGCCCGGGCGGCGACCATCATCAGGCCGTGGCCGGCGCCCCACATCACGTAGTTCCACCCGGCGCCGTGCCACAGCCCGGACACCAGGAAGACGATCAGCAGATTGAGGGCGACCAGCCCGTGCCGCGAACCGCCGAGCGGCAGGTAGACGTAGTCGCGGAACCACCGGCTCAGCGAAACGTGCCACCGCCGCCAGAATTCGACGATGCTCGTCGAGCTGTAGGGGGCGAGGAAGTTCACGGTGAGCCGCACGCCCAGCAGCCGCCCGAGGCCCAGCGCGATGAAGCTGTAGCCGGCGAAGTCGAAGTAGATGCGCAGCCCGAACAGATAGATCGACGAGAGCACGATCCACGGGTTCGCCGTCTCGGCAATCTTCACCGAGAGCGCCAGGTTGTCGGCCAGCACGAACTTGGCGAACGCGCCGAGGGCGATCCAGCGCAGGCCGGCGTCGATGTCGGATGCCGAACAGCGCCACCTGAATTGCTGCATCTGGGGCAGCAGGCTCGCGCGCCGCTCGATCGGTCCGGCGACCACGAGCGGGAAGAACGATGCGAAGTTCAGGTAGTCGAGCAGCGCGACCGGCTTCGCCTTCGGGTCGCGCGCCGTGTCGATCATGAATGCGACGACCTGAAAGGTGTAGAACGAGATGCCGGGCGGGAGCGTCGACGCGTCGATTGCGCCGCCGGGGTTCGCGCGAACCGCGAACAGCAGGCCTGCCACATCGCGCACGAGGAAGTCGGCGTACTTGAAATACGCGAGAACCGACAGATCCAGCGCGATCGCCGCGCCGGCGAGCGCGTAGGCGCTGCGGCGGCCGACGCGCGGCAGCGCGCGGAACACCGCGTAGTTGACCAGCAGCTCCGCCAGGTGGATCGTGAAGCTGAAGGGCGAGGCCGACCAGAACAGGACCGACGAGAGCGCGAACAGCAGCACCGCGTCGTGCCGGTCGCGCCACAGGCCGGCGCGCAGCATGAGCGTCCGCGCGAGGAGCGCGGGGCCGCCGACCACGGCCAGGATCCACCAGAAGGAGAACTGCGTGAAGTTCATGCGTCAGCCGCCGCCGGCCGACCGCGCGTCCCGCTCGATGACCGCCGCCGAATCCTTCCCGCGCAGCCTCCCCGCCGCGAGGCTCGCCAGCGCCTCCATCTGGCCGATGGCGAATTCGAGGTGGCGCCGGTCGGCCCTGGCCGCCGCGGCCAGTCCCCGGCCCAGCGCGCTGCCGGCGACCGCCCACAGGAAGGCGGGGACCGAGAGATCGGGGGTCGATTCCACGAAGTGGAACAGCCAGAGCGTCTGGGTGCGCCCGTGGAAGCGCTCGCGCCGCGCCACGCCGTAGTCGAAGACGTGCTCGTGCCGCACGCGCGACGCCGCGCAGACGTACATCGGGTGGCGGCGGCTGATGCGATAGCTGAAGATCACGTCCTCGCCGATCGCCCACCGCGACGGCAGCTCGCGGTGCGGGTGCTGCCGCAGGATGTCGCGCCGCCACACCGCCGCGCCGCCGCTCACCCAGTCGGTGCGATGATTGGCGGCGGCCGGGTTGTTCGACGTCGTGAAGCCGGACCGCAGCACGCGTCCGGGTTGAGGACCGGAGAGCAGGAACAGTCGTCGAAGCCACGTGTCGGGCTCGCGCGGGGTGTTGATCTGGTTGAAGGCGACCGCCGCCGTCTCCGCCTCGACGAGGTTCCAGAACGCGATCATCTGCTCGATGGCGTCCGGCTCGAACACGATGTCGTCGTCCAGGGAGGCGACCAGCGGCGTACGATCGTCGATCAGCGCGATGCCCATGTTGCGCTGCCGGATCTGCCCGGGCGGCCGGCAGAGGTGGTGCTCGACCGGCAGCCGATCGGCGTACGCCATCACCACGTCGCGGACGCTCGCGCCGCCGTCGACGATGAGGATGCGGCCGGCTGATTGGGTCTGCCCGGCGAGGCTGTCCAGCAGATTTCGAAGCTTCCCGGGCCGGTCCTTGGTCGGCACGAGGATCGCGAGCTCGGTCGAGCGGTACATCATGGGCCGCAGGGTTCCAGGGAGCCGCCGGCGCCTGGGTGGGGTCCGACGAGGAAGTCGCCGAGCGCCAGGTAGTCGAGCCGGCCGTCGGCAAACCCCTTCAGGGCGTCCGCCGCGGTGCACACGATCGGCTCCTCGTGCATGTTGAAGCTCGTGTTGATCAGCGTCGGGATGCCGGTGAGCTTCTTGTACTCGATGAGAATCGCGTGCAGATCGGGATTGCCGTCCGCGTCGACGATCTGCGGCCGCGCCGTGCCGTCGACGTGCACCGCCGCCGGCGACTCGGTTCGCATCAGATCCGTGCAGTCGGCCGTGACGGTCATGAAGCGCGCCGCGCCGGCGATCTTCTTCAGGCCGACGTACCTGTCCGGCGCATCCGCCGCGAGCGTGATCGGCGCAAACGGCATGAACTCGGTGCGCTTCAGGCGGTCGTTCAGCCAGGCGTTCACGCGCGGATCCTGGGCGCGGCACAGGATCGAGCGGTGGCCCAGCGCGCGCGGTCCGTACTCCATCCGGCCCGTGCAGCGGGCCACGACACGGCCGTCGCGCAGCAGCCCGGCGATCTCCCGCTGAATGCAGGCCGATCGCCGGTGCGGAAATGGACACGCCTGGAGCGCGGCGACGATCGCACGCTCCGGATTGTCGGGGCCGAGATACGCGTGGCGCATCCGCTCGAACTGCACCCCGGCGGGTTCGCGGGCGGCCGCCACCGCCAGCGCCGACCCGGTGCCCAGGCCCATGTCGGCCATCGCCGGATGCACCCACAGCTCGTCGACCTCCCTCAGCTCGGCGATCCGCTGGTTCAGCTTGACGTTCGCCATGACCCCGCCCGCGGCGGCCACGCGCCGCAGCCCGAGGCGCGACGCAAATCGCGAGACATACCGGGAGACGACCGTCTCCATCACGTGCTGATAGCCGGCGGCCATGTCTTCCCGCCGGAATCGGGCGGCATGGCGTGGCTCGATCAGAAAGTCCTGCGCCGCCTTGATCCGGTAGGTGTCCTCGCTCGAACAGTCGAAGCGTCGAAGAATCTCGCCCGCCAGGACGCGCGGGTCGCCGTAGGCCGCCAGCCCGAGGATCTTGCCTTCGTGCCGCAGCGGCCTGAAGCCGAGCGCCTTGGTGAGGCGCCAGTAGTAACCGCCGAACGAGTGCGGATAGGCGAACGACTGCACGCGCCGGATCGTCCGGCCTTCGCCCACGAAGACGGCGCCCGCGGCGCCGCTCCCATATCCGTCAAGCGTCAGGATCAGCGCGCGATCCTGGCCCGACGTCCAGAACGCGCTGGCGGCGTGGGCGAGCTGATGGTCCACGCGCACGAGCCTGGAGGCGGGCCAGCCGAACCGCCTGAGCCCTTCGCGCAGCCAACGGTCGCTGCGCGCCAGTACGCCGGGCGACAGCGTGATGCGCAGGTAGTTGGCCAGGTGGACCAGCCGCGACGCGATGGGCGCGTCGTTGGTGAGCGCGAACGGCAGGTCGGCCAGAAACGCCTTCAGCAGCAGCCAGCTCTCGTATTCCCAGCGAAACCAGGGGTAGGTGATCGCTTCGACGTCCGCTGCGCCGATCCCGCCGATCGCGAGTACGGTTTCGATTGCCCGGTCGGGAAACCCGTTCTGCTGCTTGACGCGAGTGAAGCGCTCCTCGGAGGCCGCGGCCACGAGCCGGCCGTCGATCACGAGGCTCGCGGTGCTCTCGTTGTCGAGCGATGACAGTCCCAGAATGATCACGATCGGAGGTCCACTGGTGCGCCTGCCACCTGCCCGGCGCGGCGCGTCTGATCGAGAAACACGCAGAAGATGGCGATCCCGATGCCGGCGATCAGACCGCCGATCGCCGGGCGTCTCCCGACCGGCGTCGCCGCATCGGCCGGATGGGGCGCGAGGCTCGCTTCGTACCAGGGACGGACGACGTTCCGAATCGGCGCCGGCACCTGCTCCGCCACCCGCGCCTCGATCTCGCGCCAATCGGGGACGCCTGATGGCGCGGGCGAACCGCTCGCGCGCGAGGCGGCCGCCTCGCGGAGCAGATGCACCGCTTCGCGCGCGACGTTGGCGGCCGCCGCCTGGATCGCCGCGTCGTCGCCCGCGGCGCGCAATTCGATGACAATCGCGTCTCTGGTGTCTGGCGACGCGCTCAGGTTCCGCACCCCGACAGCCGCATCCTGCTCGACCCTGCCTGGGAGATCGGCCAATGCGATGACGGCGGCGACCGCGGCGGCGACCTCCCTGCCCTGGTTCAGATACGCGCCGGTCGTCTCGAATCCGATCGCCGCGCGCGCGGTGTAGACGGCTCCTGTCGTGCGTCCGGCGGTCCAGCCGGCGGCGAGCCCCACGATGGCGCCGCACGCAATCCACGACCGCCGCCCTCTGAGCGCCTGGAGCGGCGAGACTGTCACGAGGGCTGGAGGCGCCGTCCGATCGCCGGATCCAGGAGACGCCACAACGGGATGAACGCCGCGGCCGACAGGAACCAGAACGACGAGGTCCCCGCGAAGTTGGTGATCATCGGCACGAGCAGCGCAGCGGCGCCGACCGCCGCCACTTCGCGCCGGGTGTCGCGGTCGAGCGCCTTGAAGCGCTGCACGGCGGCCACGAGGATCGGAGCGGCAATTGCGGCGGCCAGCAGCAGCAGCCGGCCGTGGCGCAGCAGCGCGGCATATGCCGATTGCGTCCCGGTCCCGAGCACGCTGATCGGATCCACGCGCCGGCCGGCCCACTCGTGCGGCACGCGTTCGGCGAGGCGCGTCAGCCAGGGCACGCCCGAGGCGACCATCAGCTCGACCAAGCGGATTTCCAGGTCGACCGCAAATGCGTACCACGACGTGTTCGCCGCCAGGAGCCCTGGAAACAACAGCCAGTACACGCCGATCAGGAGCGCCATGGCGACGGCGCTGGCCGCCACGTGCCGGCGCGAGGCCGCGTCCGCGAACAGCCGCGCGCTCCACATCAGCGCCAGAACGATGAAGGCCAGCCGCGACATCAGCAGCACGACGAACGCGGTGATCGCGAAGTCGCTCCAATCGAGCCGGCCTGGATGCGGCAGACGTGCGTAGTGCAGCGCCAATCCGAACACGGCGATGAGCGAGGCCGCATTGTTGGCATAGAGGAAGCCCGCCGGGCGCGACTGCAGCGTCGTGATCACGACCTTGCCCGGCGGCACGAACAGCGTCGGTACCTGCTGATAGCCGAGATGGACCGGCCCGATGTCGGTGCGGAGCCACTGGGTCCAGCCGACGCCGATCATCTGGAGCAGCATCAGGGGCACCGACAGCGCGCAGAAGACGGCGAACTGGCGGCGCACCAGGCCGGGCGCATTCATCGCCACGAGCGCGCCGGCGGCGCTGAAGGCCGCGGCGGCCGAGACCGCATACGCACCGTCCACGACCGCGTGCTCGCCGATGAGGAAGCGGAGGCCGCGAAAGAAGAGCGTGAGGCCGACGAGCGCAAGCGGCCACGATCGGCCGGACGGTGCCGTCAGAATCATCACCATCGCCGCGATCATCGTCAGGATCGACGTCGCCTGACCCACCGCGAGGGCGATCTGCGCGACGACGACCGAGGCGGGCGCCGGTCGCACCTGTGCCAGCCCGAGACTGACGACGAGCAGCGGAAACAGCGCCAGGCTGGCCCATCGGTGCAGCGCCGCGTCGGAATCCGAGGTGATGCTCAGACGGTCGATTCCCACTTGGTCGGCGCGGCCTGCAGCGCCGGGTGCGAGACGAGCAGGTGCCAGACGACGGCCTGAAATGCTTCGGTGTGCGGCGTCACATGAAGCGGGTTCACGGTCGGCACGATCACGCAGGCATCGGCGGCCTTCGCCGTGTAGCCGCCGTCGCGGCCGACAATGCCCAGCACGGCGGCGCCGCATGTCTTGGCGAACTCGACGGCGCGGACGATGTTGGCGCTGATGTTGTGCTCGAGGCTGCCGCCGCCGACCGAGAAGACGAACACCGCGTCGTCCGGCCGCAGACGGCTGGCCTTCAGCCAGTCGGCGAAGCTGCGCTCCCATCCCTCGTCATTCGTGCGGGCGGTCAGCTCGGAAACGTTGTCGACCGGCGAGTAGGCCTCGATGCCGGCCAGCTTGCGGAAGTCGTTGACGGCATGCGAGGCGTGACCGGCGCCGCCGCCCACGCCGAGCAGGAACAGCCTTCCCTCTCGGGCCCGAATGCCGGCGAGCATCGCCGCCATCCGCTCGATTGCCTGGGCGTCGATCCGGTCCGCGATCTGCGCCGCTTCCTCGAGATACTCCCGCGCGAACGTCATCGGGCCTCCATCGGGATTCTTCGTGCGGCCATCGCCGCGCGACCTCATGCCCAGCCGAGCGCCTGCCGAAGGTCGGCCACCCGGTGCACCTCGATCAAGTTCATGCGATTGCCGGACTTCGGATATCCGACGGCAACCACGAGCACCAGATCGGTGTCATCGACCAGGCTCTCGCGCCAGAGGTGCTCGAGGCACCTGGGTATGTGATCGGTACTTCGTTTCGAGAAGGCCATGTCCAGGTGAACGCCCGTGACGCCAGGCAGCAGATTGAACGCGCGCGCGTTGGCGGCGTCGTTGCTCACGGCGAGGATCGGCTGGCGCGGGTGCTGGCTCGCCACCATCTGCGCGGCGAACCCGGAAATCGTGACCGCCACGATCTTGGTGATCGGCGTTCGTGCGCACAGGAGCCCGACGGCATCGCTCATGGCGGGGGGAATCGCGTCGTCCGCCTGTGCGGCCTGGACGCCTTCGGCAAACCGGGCCGCATGGTCCACGATCCGGCGCATCGTCGAAACGGCCTCGAAGGGGAACGCGCCGATCGCGGTCTCGCCCGACAGCATCAGCGCCGAGGCGCCGTCGAGCACCGCGTTGGTGATGTCGCTCACCTCGGCCTTCGTGGGGCTCGCGCTCGCGATCATCGAGTGCAGCATCTCGGTGGCCACGATGACCGGGCAGGCGACGCGACGAGCGACCCCGAGAATGCGCTTCTGCGAGAGGGCGACGCTCTCGAGCGTCGTCTCCACCGACAGGTCGCCGCGATCGATCATGATCGCGTCGGCCTCCGCGACGATCTCCTCCAGGTGATCCATCGCCCCCCTGTTCTCGATCTTGGCGACGATGCGCGGCCGTGCGCCGCCGATGAGATCGCGAATGGCGCTGACGTGTCGCGCGGTCTCCACGAAGCTGATGCCCACCAGGTCCACGCCATGCGCCCGGGCGAACTCGAGCATGCGCCGGTCGCGGTCGGTGACGAGCGCGGTGCGGAGCATCACGAGCGGCACATTGATGCCCTTCGCGCTGCGCAGGGTGCCGGCCGCGTCCGCACGGCAGACGATGTCGCGGCCGGCGATCCGGAGCACCGTGAACCTGAGCTGTCCATCGTCGGCCAGGATGACGTCGCCGCTCGCGAGATCGCGGTGGAGCTCGCCGTAGTTCACCGGCACCTTCTCGCGGCCGTCGTGCGAGACGTCGGTCGTGAGCACGATCGTGTCGCCCGATGCGAAGGTCGGTTCGTGCGCGAGCTGCACGGTCCGGATCTTCCGGCCGGGAATGTCCAGCAGAATCGGCACCGCCGGCGCCGCGGCGCGGAGCAGCCCGATCGTCGCCGCGTGCCACTCGAGCGTGGCGTGCGATCCGTTGAGGCGGGCGACGTTCATGCCGCCGGCGGCCAGGCGGCGGATGGCCGCCTCTGACGCCGTGGCCGGTCCGATCGTGGCGACGATCTTGCGCAGGCTCACGCTTCGTCCTCCTCGACGAAGAGCCGCAGGCCCTTCAGGCTGGAGACGACTTCGGGCCGCATCAACTCCGGCGCCGGCTGGCCGTCGCCGCTCAACAGGCGGCGCATGTCGCTGCCGCTGATCTCGTGCGTCACCTCCGGCTGCTCGACCAGGTGCCGGCAGGTCTTCTCCGTCGCGATCGCGCCGCAGGCACGGCAGTAGAACGGGCCGCTGAGCCTGAGCACCTCGATCCCGAGTTCGCCGTCGAAGCGCCTCGTGAGCTGGTGCGCGGCGTACTTGCCGTAATAGCCGCCGACGCCGGCGTGGTCGCGTCCGACGACGAAGTGGGTGCAGCCGTAGTTGCGGCGGATGATCGCGTGGAAGACCGCCTCGCGCGGCCCGGCGTACCGCATCGAGGTCGAGAGCACGCCGAAGAGGACGCGCTCGGGCGGGAAGCAGGTCTCGAGCAGCGCTCGATAGCCGGCGAGCACCGCCAGCGGCTGATAGTCGCCCCGCTTCTTGTAGCCCACCAGCGGCTGGATGAAGAGCCCGTCGACGACCTCGAGCGCCGTACGCTGCAGATATTCGTGCGCGCGGTGCGGCACGTTCCGTGTCTGGAAGCCCGCAATCGTGCTCCACCCCCGCTCGGCAAACGCCACTCGCGTCTGGGCCGGGGTGAGCTCGTGGTCCGAGAACTCCAGCCTCACGCGGTCCAGCAGGCGCGCGCGACCGCCGACGAAGTGCGACCCCATGCGGTTGAAATGGGCGACGCCGGCATGAGTCCGCTCCGAGGTGCCGTAGACCTGCGCCGCGACCTCGACCTTGTCGCACGTATAGACGTCGGCGGCGTCGACTTCGCCGACCCTCGTGCCCTGATACCAGAGCCCGATCGTGCGGCCCGGCACGATCTGGTCGGCCGTGACGCGGTCGACATCCAGGGTCACCGGCAGCGGAAACACCTCGCCCGACGGCAGGCGCATGCGTCCGACGACCGACGTGAACGCGGGCTCCGTCATGAACCCCTCGAGCGGAGCGAGCGCGCCCAGCCCGATCTTCTCCAGCTCGAGATACTGGCGCTTGTTGAGGGCGATCTCAGTCACGGGCCGTCCGCACCATCCAGTGCTCGGTGATGAAGGGAATGGCGTGCGCGATGCGATCGGCGAGCGCCTCTGGCGTCTGCACGGGATCGAGCACCAGGTCTGGCGCGACCGGGCGGTGCCATGGAATGTCGTGCCCGACGACGTCGAGCATCTGCCCGCTCGACGCCCGCCGGTAGATGCCCTTCGGGTCCCGATGGCGAACCAGCTCGATGGGTGCATCGAGCAGTACTTCGAAATAACCCTCGATCTGCTCGCGATTCCAGCGCAGCAGATCCGGGTGCGCGTACACCAGGGCGACGATGACGACCAGCCCCTGCTGCGACAGCAGCCGGGCCAGCCGCTGCACCCTGGTGACCTGCTTCACCCGTTCCCCTTCCGCGTAGCCGAGATCGCCGCTGACCGTCTCGCGGATGGCGTCGCCGTCGAGCAGCACGAGCTGCGGCACCGACGGCTTCAAGCCTTCGTACAGAAGCCGCGCGACCGTCGTCTTGCCGGCGCCGGAAAGGCCCGCGATCCAGATCACCATCGGCGCATCGCCTGGATCATGGGCGTCCCGCCACGTCGAGGCCGATCCACGGCCCGCGAAACGGCCGGCCGCGGGCGGCTCTGAAGTAATGCAGGAGCGTGCGCCTGACCCGAAGGAGATAGTACGTGCACGTGCCGCTGAGCTCCGCGAGGATCCGACCGAGCCGGCGCCCCGGCTCGCGCCGCATGTACGAATAACTGAAGAAACGGCGCTCGTGGCGCAGCGGCAGGCACAGGAGCAGCGGCACCACCAGAGGGTCCCACCAGCGCGGAGGCGTACAAGGATAGCCGTAGTGCCGCAGCCGCGTGAACATGAGCGCGTTGAACAGATATCGATCCTTCTTCGACAGACGCCGTTCCCAGTCGTTGTACGTCCGCGTCGGTGTCCAGCGGTTCTCCTCGATGGCCTCCGGCGAGAGACGATCGCCGTACCAGCGGAGGCCGCCCCATGTCGATTCCAGCATCTCCGGACGGTACTCGACGCCCACCCAGGCCGCGATCGCGCGCATCGTGTCTTCCTTCGGCAGATCCTCCAGCCGGACCGCCGCGTAGCGCACTCGCTTCGACTCGCACGGGGTGGAGTCGTCCAGCACGTGATTGAGATAGTGGTACAGGTGCTTCTGATTGTCGCGGTAGGTGAAGACCGACCGCCCGTGCTCGATGCCGGCCACGAAGTTCGCCCGCGGATCCCGTGTCGTCACGATCACCGACGCGCCTGGGAATTCCCTGAGAAACAGATCCAGCTCGTCGAAACGATGAGCGTGGTGGAAGAGCACCTGCGAGGTCGACGGATCGCGGCCGGCGCACAGGTTGTAGGCGCCGTAGATCGCGAGCAGCAGGTTCCTGCGCGACGGCGCATGCCCTTCCATCAGGGCCGACGCATGCCTCCGAAACTCGCCGGTGTCGACGTCGAGGCTCTCCGATCGCGCCGCGCCCAGCTGGTCCTTGCGCTCGACGAAGTCGTACCGTGACTTGAATCGATGGATGTACCGACCGACGAATTCGTCGAGGATGTCGCCGATCGCAGGGCTCTCCGCGCGCGCGCACACCGAGGAGGCGAGGAAGTCAGCGTAGAACTGCAGATTGCCGTTGAACATCAGAACCTGGGGATGGCCGTCCAGCAGACTCTGCAGAAAATCCGAGCCGGTGCGGCCGGTCGTCACCAGGCCGATGGCAGGCAGCGCCTGCAGGTGGCGCATTGTCCGGCCGTAGTGCTCGCCCGTCATCCGGCCGCCCGCAGAGGCAGCCCCGCGAGCGCGCGGGTCATCTGCCCGGCCAGCGGCGTCGAGGTGTCGCCGAGCGTCCGCCGGATCGCATCCGTCCACCCGGCTCGGCGCCGGCGCGCTCCCGGCGCGTTGCCCCGGATCTCGTCGAGCGCCGCCCGCAGTTGCGCGGCATCGCGCGCGACGTACAAGGCGTCCTCGAAGTCCGAGAGCGAGGTCGCCGCGTAGGTCGACGGGTTCTCGAACACGATCGGCATGCAGCCGAGCGCCATCGCCTCGAACGCCAGCGTCGAGCCGATCGTGACGAGCGCGTCGGCGGCGTCGAGCAGGTCGTACAGCGAAACGTGCTGCGGCACCTCCGCGAGCTCGAAGACGCCGAGGGCCGTCGCCAGCGCCGCGTCGCCGCACGGACGGTTGGGATGGGTGCGAACAGCCAGGCGATATGGGCCGAATCCGTCCAGCGCCGCGTAGAGCGCGCCGAACAACGCCTCGGTGTCGGCCTGTACGATCGCCGGCGCCACCACCAGCAGCGGCCGCGCGGCCTCGGCACCGCAAAGACGACGCAGCGACGCGCGGTCGCGCGGCGCGGCCAGCCGCTTCACCAGGCCGGCGTGCCGCTGCGGGCCGCACAGGGCGATCCGCTCGCGCGGCCAGCCCGCTTCGGCAGCATGCGCGCGTCCGATCTCGCCGCACGACAGCATCGCATCGGGCCTCGGCTGCCGTCGTCCCCACCCCGGAAGATAGTTGCGGCCGAATGGGTAGTGGAGAAATCCGGCGGTCGAGGTACGGCCGCGCGCACCGAGAACGACCGCCCGCTCCGACGGCTGGAACTCCGCGCGGTACACGATCCACGCCGGTTGGAGCCGCGCGGCCGCCCGCGCGACTGCCGCGGCGACGAGCTCGTCCTGAAACCGTTCGCCGCCGAGCAGCGATCGCTCGAGATCGCGCACGACCAGAGCCGTCGCATCGAAGGAGCCGAATCGCAGGCGTGGTCCGTTCGGGAGCTCGGCCACGAGCCGAAGGGTTCGTGCGAATCGGACGGGCGAGCACAACGCGAGCGCCTCGCGGAGCCGCACGTACCGCTGGAGTACGACACCGCGGCGGCGCTCCACCATCGAACCGATCGCCCGCCGGTGCCGCCAGACCCAGAGCGGATCGTGAAGCCAGCAGAGAAACCAGCCGTCTTCGGGCGGATCCGAGAAGAAGCGTTCGTCCGCGCCGCTGCCGAGAGGGTCGCGCCACCACGCGGGATAGAAAGTGAACACGGCCGGCGTGCGCGGCCGGACGCCAGGGCGACGCCAGGCGGCGGCTGCGGCGCGGATCGTGACGAGCGAGAAGATCGCGCCGAGCGCGCTGCGCCAGTAGCGGACCGCGCGCGACGGCCGCCGGCCATCGCCGGCGGCGGCGCCGGACGCCGCGACCTGGAACACCGCGCCGCCGGCGGCCGCGGTCTTCACCGCGCCGGCCAGCCACGAGGCGGAGGTCGCGACGATGATCGTCTCGTACCGCTGCGCGGCCATGGCCTCGTCGATCATGGCGAGGTCGTAGAGCTGGAAGACCAGCGGCGTCCGATACGGCCCGAGCTCGGACGTCTCGGTGAACCACCAGGAGGTCTTCAGCTCCCCCTCGAGCGCCGCAGCGAGCGACCGCCGCCCGACCGGCCGGGCGTCGAGCGGCTCGACCGCATCGAACACGAACGTGCGTACGCGTTCGTGCGCCCCCGGTGCGAGCGCCTTCGGATCCAGGAAATGGACGGTGTCGCCCTCGCACTCCGCCGCGGCGGCCTGCCACCGGAACCACGCCTCGCTCCCTCGCAGGAGCAGAACGTCCCAGCGATCTCCGTCCTCCGTCGCGCGCCGGAGCGCGCCGACGTCGTACCCGTCGAGCACGAGCAGCCGCCGGCGGTTCACGCGGGCCGCCGCAGCAGACAGCGCAGGTGGGAGCTGAGCCGGTGCGACGCGAGAAACTGCTGAAATGCCTGGCGGACCTCGTCGGGCGCCCCGGCAATCGCCTGCGCAAATCGATCGCGCACCGCCTCAGGGCGCTCCCGGCACACGTTGCGCACGATGTCGACGTCGAGCCGGCCTGGCGTCGTCAACTCCACGACCTCGAAGCCCGCGCGCGCCGCGCAGCGATCGACCGCGCCGACGGAGGGAAAATTCAGGTGCTGCGGCGGCGTGATCGAGCGCGACTCGTTCCAGAGCACCTGCAGATCGAAACCCGAGATCGTCAGGGTGGTCACCAGGACGAAGCCGCCCGGCCGCACCAGCCGGCGGCAGGCGGCGAGGAATGCGAGCGGATCGAAGACGTGCTCGAGCACCTCGAATGCGGACACGAAGTCGAATCCGCCCTCCTCGTCCCGCATCTCCTCGATCCATCGTTCGACGGCGTCGAATCCCTCCTCGCGGCAGGCCGCGGCCAGCCTGGCGTCGGGCTCGATGCCGGTGAGCGACCATCGCGGCGCGGCGGCGCGGAGCTCGGCGAGGAACAGGCCGTACCCGGCGCCGACATCCGCGAAGCGGAGCATGTCGCCGAGGCCGTGCGCACGGGCGGCTTCCACGACCGCCCGCGCTCGTGGCCTGAAGATCCGCTCGCGGCGAGCCGCCGCCGTCTCCCTGTAGAAATGCGAGCTCCAGAAGGCGACCGCCTCGGACCGCCGGGCAAAGTCTGCGAGGGCCTCGGCAGCCGGCCGCGGGTCGACGAAGAGGGAGCGGCACGCCACGCACTCGGCGTACGAGAACCCGTCCTTGTCGAACGCGTGCCGCCCTCCGCCGCCGCAGAACCCGCACCCGACCCGGACGAACGAGGCGCGGTGCCCGGCCAGCCGATCGGCATCGCGCTTCAGCCGTGCGAAGAACTCGTCGAGGAGCGGCTTGGGCCGGATCTCGTTCTCGGTCATGCCGCCGGTGACCTCCGCGTCAGACGATCCGGCCATTGGCGGGCAGGTCGCCGCGGAGGAAGCGCAGCACGTTCGCGACGCATTCGCGCTCCATCGCCGAACGGGTTTCAACGGCAAGTGTCGCCGAGTGCGGGGTGAGCACTACGTTCTCGAGCTCGCAGAGCGGGCCGTGGTACGGCTCCTCCGCGTACACGTCGAGCCCGGCGCCGGCCAGGCGGCCCGACGCCAGCGCCTCGTACAGGGCCTGCTCGTCGAGCATGCCGCCACGCGCGAGATTGATCAGGATCGCGCCCGGCTTCATGGCGGCGATCTCCTCGCGGCCGATGACCAGCGGCCAATCCGCCGAGCGGGCGGCGTGGATGGACACGATGTCGCACTCCCGCAGGAGGCGACCGAGCTCCACCCGCGAAACGCCGGACGGCACAGCGGTGATGGCGGGGTCGGCGACGAGGATCTCGGCACCGAAGGGCCGCAGCAATTCGGCGAGACGCCGGCCGACGCGCCCGAAGCCGACGAGGCCAAGACGCCGGCTGCCGAGCAGGTGGGCCTCGAGACGCGTCCACTCCCGCTGCCGCGCGCGCGCAATCTGCCGCGGCAGGTTCCGGCACAGCGCCAGCATCATCGTCAGACCCAGCTCCGCCACGGCCGCGGCCGGGTGGTCGGGCGTGTTCAGCACGACGATGCCGCGCGCCCTCGCGGCGTCCAGGTCGATGCTGTCGACGCCGATGCCGCAGCGGCTGATGCAGCGCAGCGCCGGCAGCCGACCCAGCGTGTCGGCGTCGTACGGCTCGATGCCGGCGACAATCGCGACAGCCTCGCGCCCGTGCGCAAGGAGCTCGGCGGTGGTGATGCGCTTCCCCGTCCGGTGGAGCTGAAACGCGAACCCGCTCGACTCGAGCATGCGCAACGGCTCGCGGTCGTGCTCGGCGAAGGCGGAGAGCGCCACGAAGATGGGCGATGTCATGCCAGGCGGTCCACCAGGGCCGCCCCGATCGCGTGCAGGTCGGGAAACGCCGGCGGCAGCGGCGGCTCGAAGGCCAGGCCGCTGTCGCGGGCGAGGAACTCGAGCCCAGCTTCCGCGGCCGCGCGCTGGTCACCGGCCGAATCGCCGACGAATACGACGCCCTCGGCGCCGCCCTCGCGGCGCACGATATCGCCGAGCGCCAGCGCTTTCGGCCACGGCGGGCAGCCGTAGACCCCGGCGAACACTTCAGACAGCCCGCGCGCGGCGACCGCCTCGTCGAGCTCGCCCTGCGGCGTCATCGACGCGAGGTACAGCGGCAGGTGGGGCCGCAACTGGCGCAGCAGCGCCTCGGCGCCGGCAACCCATGCACACGAGGGCAGCGACCGCCGCACGGCGTCGGCGAACCGTACCGCCAGTTCGCCGATCAGCGGATCGTCGTGCGGCCGGCGCAGCCGCTCGGCGACCAGGTGCCGGAACTTGTCGTACCTGGAAGCCGACACGTGCGCATGGTGGAACGCCATCATCGCGTCGTGATGGTCGGGGAACCGCGAGAACACCTCGGAGAACGCGCGCGTCTTCAGCGCGTTGGACTCGATCAGCACGCCGTCGAAGTCGAAGATCACGGCCCGGAGACGGCTCACCGGCCGGTCGCCGCCAAGGCCGCGCGCTGCAGCGCCCGGCACGAGTCGCCGAGGAACAGGATGTCGGTGCCCAGCGCGATGAAGCGGTAGCCGGCGGCGATCGCGGCCGGCAGATCGGCCGCCGCACGATCGGGATGCACGAGGTGGATGCCGGCCGCGAGGCCGGCCGCGCGGGTCGCCTCGAGCACGCGCGCCCGCGCCTTCAGCAGCTCGGGGTGATCGAGCTGCCCCGGAATGCCCATCGACATCGAGAGGTCGTAGGGGCCGATGAAGGTGCCGTCGATGCCCGGCACGGCGCAGATCTCCTCGACGTTGCGCACCGCGTCGATGTGCTCGATCTGCACGATGAGCAGGCTGTCTTCGTTCGATCGTGCCACGTACCGGCCGAACTCCTGCCCGTACGCCTGCGCGCGGGCGAGGCCGACCCCGCGAAACCCGAGCGGCGGGTACTTGATGGCCTTCACCGCCAGCTCGGCATCCTCGCGCGTGTTCACCATCGGCACCAGGACCCCGGCCGCTCCGGAATCCATCACGGCCTTGCACTGAATCGGGTCGTTCCAGGCGAGCCGGACGAGCCCCACCGCGCCCGCCCGCTCGATCGCGATGAGCAGCTTCAGCACCTCGGAGTTGTCGATCGCGGTGTGCTCGGTTTCGACGACGACCCACTCGTAGCCGGCCGACGCCAGGATCTCGGCGATCGACACATGGGCCATCGACATCCACGATCCGATGGTCGGCTCTCCGCGTCTGAGTTTCGACTTGATGCCGGCTGCCAGCACGATTGGCTCCAGTCTGCTATCTTCGGCGCGCGACGACGCGCGCGAACGAGGCGAGGCGGTTGCGCTGCAGGCACTCCTGGAAATCGCCGCGCGCCTTCGCGTCCCGCGCCGAGACCAGCGTCCGCACGAAGCGCGGCCACTCCCCGTCCGGGTCCGCCTCGACGACGCGGCGCACCTGCTCCACGTCGAACATCCCGGGCGTGCTCACCTCGAGCAGCTCCCAGGCCGGCCTGCCGAGACGGCGTTCCAGCCCCGCAATCGACAGCAGGTTCAGCTTGTCGGGCGGCGTGAGCGCCGGATGGCGGTTCCAGAGCACCTGCACGTCGAAGCCGTCGGCGTTCGGCATCGTCATGAACAGGAGCCCGCCGGGACGAAGGGCCGCGGCGACGCCATCGATGAGCGCGTGCACATCGGACGAACGGCTCACCGCGTCGAACGCGGTGACGAAGTCCACCGGGCCGGCGCTCGGGATCGCCTCGAGCGCCAGCGGCCGTACAGACGTGCCAGGCGGTGCGAGCCCCAGATCGAGATCGGCGAGCGGGAAGCCGGCCGTCAGATCCCGGCACCCGCCGGCCGACAGCTCTTCGATGAACGGACCGCCATAGGGGCTCAGATCGAGCCCCCGCGCCGCATCGGGCGCGTACTCCGCGAGCCCGTCGAGCACCCAGTCGACGCGCGGCCGCACGATCTTCTCCCGCCGGGCCGCCGAGGTCGCCGGCCACACGCGTTCCCGCCAGAAGATCGCCGACGGCGAGCGCCGATAGAAGTCGATCAGCTCCGCCTCGTCTGGCCGCGGGCTGACGAACAGCGATCGGCAGTCGACGCACTCGCGGTATTGCGCGCCGAACTGCGCGAACGCCTCCGCCGCGCCGGCGCCGCCGCAGCCGGGGCACGACGCCTCGCGGCGCGCCGTGCGCCACCATTGCCCGACGTCCCGCGCGAGCAGCTCGCGATATCGCGCCGACAGCTCCTCGGGATGGATCTCCAGCTCCAGCAGATCCTGGAGGGACACGACCGTCTTCATGACGTCACCCCGCGAAGAAACCGCGCGTTGGACGGGGACCGGTACACCCGATCGACGATCTCCATCACGCGCAGCGCGTCCTCGGCCGTGCTCTCCGTCACCGGCCGGTCGTCGAGAATGCATTCGACGAACCGCTCGACCTGCGTCATCCACGAGGGATCGGTGTCGTAATAGGTCAGCTCCTCGCGTGGATTGCCGAGCGCAGCCTGCTCGCCGCGCGCCGGGCGACGTCCGATGAGGAGCGTCTCCCGGCCGTAGCTGCCCGTCTTCGACAGCAGGCCGCTCATGACGAGGTACCCCTTCTCCAGACCGATCTCCAGCCGGAAGATGTGCTTCCACGCCGTAGCCGACGAGTGCAGCTGCGCGGTCTGGCCGCGGCCGTTGCGCAGGAGCACCATCGCGTTGTCTTCGACCGGGATGTTCCAATGGGTCGACCCGATCATGCCGGTGACCTCGTCGAACTCGCCGCAGAACAGACGGAACAGATCCAGCATGTGAATGCCCTGGTCGAGCAGGATGCCGCCGCCCCCTTCGTCCGGGTTGTTGCGCCACGACCGCTCGAACCCCTCGCCGCCCGACTTGCCGTAGACGCCGCGCAGCGTGAGCACGCGGCCCAGCGCGCCGCCGTCCACGATCGCTTTCGCGTCGGTAATCGCCGGGTGATACCGGTGGTTGAAGCCGAACACCAGCTTCACCTCCGGATGCCGGCGCTCCGCGGCGACGATACGCCGCACATCGTCCAGGCAGCGGCCAGGCGGCTTCTCGCTGAACACGTGGCAGCCGCGCTCGACGGCGTGGACGATGGCTTCCGGCGTCACATGGTTCGGCGTGCAGACAAACAGCGCGTCGAGCCCCGCGCCCACCAGCGCCTGGTAGGAGTCGTAGACCGGCACCCCGGTGGGCAGGCCGCGCGCGCCGCGCGGGTCGGCGACCCCGGCCAGCGCCAGCGCCGGATGTGCTTCGATGTTCCGTCGGCGGATCTCCCCCATGTAGCCGTAGCCGGCGATTCCGGCGCGAAGCACGCGGCCGCTCATCTACCCGACCCGCTCCGCGATGCGCGCGTACAGCGCGCGCTGTAGGGGATCCTCGCGCAGGCGGCGCTCGACGACCGGCACATCCTCGGGACGATCGACCCCGATCGTGGGGTAGTCGACGACCACGCCTTGAATCGGATGGCCGTGCTCGAGCAGCCGCAGCATGTCGATCGCCTCGGCGCGCTCGAACGGCGTCTCGCTCAGGGCGGCGTAGGCCCGCAGCAGCGAAGCGCGGAACGCCATGATGCCGGTCTGCCGGTAGACCGGGCACTCTGCCGGCTTGCGACGGAACGGGATCGGCGCCCGCGACAGGAACAGCACGCGGCCCTGCTGATCGCAGGCGGCCTTCACGATGTTCGGGTTGGCCAGGTCCGCCTCGCTCTCGAGCGGCGACAGCAGGTTCGTGCAGACCACCTCGCTGCGCTCGACGAGCGGCCGCGCGATGCGCGACACCGCATCGGGCATCAGCAGCGGCTCGTCGCCCTGCACCATCACGACGATCTCGCCGTCGATCCGCCGCATGGCTTCCTCGACCCGACCCGTGCACCGGTCGTGCGTATCGGCGGTCATCACGGCCTCGCCGCCGGCCGCGGCGACCGCGTCGCGAATCGATTCGTCGCAGGTAGCGACGACGACGCGCGCGGCGCCGTCGGCGAGCAGGGCCCGGCGGCGCACGTGCTCGACGAGCGGAAGGCCGAGAATCGGGACGAGCGGCTTGCCGGGATAGCGCGACGAGGCCATGCGGGCCGGCACGACGACGATGAAGGAGGACACAGGCTAATGGGGCAGTACGCCGCAGTCGACATTGAGGCACTGGCCGGTGACGGCCGATGCCGCCGGCGAGGCCAGCATCACGCAGGCCGCCGCCACCTCCTCCGCGCGCGGGAGCCGCCCGAGCGCCGCCTGCGTGCGTCCGAACTCTGCGAGGTACTCGGCGATCGGCCGGCCGGCAGGCGGCGCGTCCAGCCCGGCCAGCGCCTCGTGCAGGCCTTCGGTCTCGACGTAGACCGGGCAGACCGCGTTGACGCGGATGCCACGCGGGCCGAGCTCCTTCGCGAGCGCCTGCGTCAGGCCGTTCACGCCGAACTTCGACGCGCAGTAGACCGCGTTGCGCGCGCTCCCCCGCCTGCCGGCCAGGCTCGAGACGTTGACGATGGCCGCGCCCGCCTCCATTCGCCGCGCCGCGGCGCGGGCGGCGAAGAAGACGCTCTTGAGATTGGTGTCGATCATCCCCGACCAGAACGCCTCGTCGACCGCCTCCACCGCGCGCCATCCCGAGAAGCCGGCGTTGTTCACGAGCACGTCGAGGCGGCCGCCCCACGCGGCCGCCTCGCCGACCGCACGCTCGATGGCCGAGACGTCGCGGACGTCGCAGGCGACGAAGCGCGCCCGCGGACCCAATGACGCGGCCAGGCCGTGGTCGGCGCGCGACGCGATGGCGACGCGATCGCCGGCGGCATGGAACGCGCGGGCGATCGCGGCGCCCAGGCCGCGGCCTCCGCCGGTGACGAGGACCACGCGCGGCTGGCCGGCCGTGCCCTGCTCCATCAGATGGTCATCGCCGTGAAGCCGCCGTCCACGGCGATCTCGGCCCCGGTGACGAAGCTGGCCGCGTCCGAGAGCAGCCACAGGACGGCGCCGGCCAGCTCTCCGGGCGTGCCGTACCGGCGCATCGGCGTGTGGCCGAGAATCGCGGCCTCGCGTTCGGGCGTGATGAAGTGCGCCATGCTCCACTCGGTCGGAAAGAAGCCGGGCCGCAGCGCGTTCACCCGCACGTTGGCGGCCGCCCATTCGCGCGCGAGATTCTGCGTGAGGTTCTTCACGCCCGCTTTCGCGACCGAGTAGGTGAACGCCTTCGACAGCGGCGGACCGGAAGAGGCGGACGCGATCGTCACGATCGCGCCGCGCCGCTCGGCCACCATGTGGCCCCCCAGCACCTGGCAGCCGAGCATCGTGCCGGTCAGCTGCACCGCGAGGATGTCGTTCCACTCCTCGATCGTGATATCGGCAAAGGGCGTCGGCGCGTTCGCGCCGGCGCCGAACACGGCGCCGTCGAGACGGCCCCAGCGCTTCAGGATCGCGTCGAGCGCCGTCTCGTAGTCCGCCTTGCGGCGCACGTCGACGGCGAGCGCGACGGCCTCGCCGCCGGCCGCGGCAATCGCATCGGCGGTACGGCTGGCCGAAGCCAGGTCGACGTCGAGCGCGGCCACGCGCACGCCGGCGCGCGCGAGCGCCCGCGCCATCTCGCCGACGAGGTGGCCGCCCGCGCCGGTGAGCGCGGCGACCTTGCCTTCGAGGCCGAACAGGTGTCGCAGGTAGTCGGTCATCAGGCCTTCAGCACGTCGGTGCGCATCTTGATCACGCGGGCGGGCACGCCGCCGACGATCGCATGGGGCGGGACGTCTGCCGTCACCACCGCGCCGGCGGCCACCACCGCACCGTTGCCGATGCGCGTGCCGCCGACCACCGTCACATTGGCGGCAATCCACACGTCGCTGCCGATCGCGATCGTGGCGGGGGTGTGGCCCTGGCTGCGCATCGGGACGTCGACGGCGGCGGTGACGTGATCGCTCGTGCGCATCACCGCGTTGGGCCCCACCATCACGTCGTCGCCGATCTCGATGCGCCCGCCGCGGCACGCGTTCAGGTAGACGTTCGCGTTGAACGATACCCGATCGCCGATGACGATCGCGCCATCGTCGCACGCGGCGAGCGTGCAGTGGCGCCAGCAGCTGAACCGGTCGCCGACCTCGATGTGCTCCGCGCCGTGCACCAGGAGATGCCCGCCGATGATCGAGTCGGCGCCGAGCGCCTTCAGATGCCGGAGGTAGAAGCGCCGGCGCGCCAGGTACCCGACGCCGCCGGGCAGCGCATTGGCGAACGCTTCGAGCACCGCACGGAATTCCCTGCCGATTCCCGCGGCCAGCCTCATGCGCTCGCGCCCGCTTCCACCGGGTCGGCCGAGGCCGGCCGCCGGAGGAGGATGTCGCGCACCATGCCGGCGTTCTCGCGGCTGATGTAACCGAGCCGGAGCCCGAGCAGGGCGAAGGCCGCGAGCAGGCCCAGCTTGATCGCGAGCTGAGCGGCCCAGACCATCGCCGACTGTTGCAGCACGAGCGCCGCCGCTGCGGCGGCGAAGAGCAGGCCGTAGATCCCGAGCAGCCGGCGCGTCTCCCACTGGATCGGGTAGTGGCGCTGGCCAACAACGAGGCCCAGGCCGACCGAGAGCATGCCGGCGAAGAGCACGCCCCAGGCGGCGCCGGACACCCCCCACAGCCGGATGCAGACCACGCCGAACACGACGTTCAACGCCGTCGCCACCGCGGACAGCACGAAGATGAGGTCGGTTCGCTTGGCATAGGTCAACTGCGGCACCTTCCCGAAGAACTGGACGCCGTAGTAGAGCGACAGAATGGTGACGACGGGGGCGGCTCCATGGTAACTGGCGGGCGTCAGGATCCACAGAATGTCGCCGGCGAAGATGGCAACGGCGAACGCGGTGGCCGCCGAGGCGTATGCAAACGGCGTCAGGTACCGGCCGATCGAGGAGCCGCCCCTGTCGCCCAGCTCGAACATCTGTCTGTACACGCGCGGCATGAAGACGTTCTCGAGCGCGGTCGCGTAGGTGAACGGGACGTACGCGATGCGCTGGCCGACCGAGTAGGCACCGACGCCGCCGAGCGACGACATCTGGCCGATGAGGTACTTGTCGAAGTTCTTCGACAGCACGCCCAGAAACGTGCGCGGGGTGAGCGGATACCCCAGGCGGAGCGCGCCGGCGAGCAGCCTCCGGTCGAAGGCCGGCGGCAACTCTCGCGCGAAACGGAAGGCGATGGCGGCCAGCACGCCGAGCGAGGCGAGCAGCGGACCGAAGACGAGCCCGATGACGCCGACGCGCAACCAGACTACGAACAACAGCGACAGGACGGCGCCGGCGAGCCGCTCGGCGATGGTGTACCGGGCGAATTGCGCGGCCGCCTCGCTGTTGCGCAGGAAGGTGAGATAGAAGCCCTTCATGCTCACCAGGCCGGTCGTGACCAGCGACCACAGCAGGAGCGAGCCGTACCGGACATCTCCGATCATCCATCGGGCGATCGGGCCGCTCCACACCCATGTGGCCAGCGCGCCGATCAGAAACGCGCCGGCGACGAATGCCAGGACCGAGTAGAGCAACTGCGCCGATTCGCGGCTCCCGCGATGCTGAAAGAAGTTCCGCTCGTAGGCGAGCGGCAACCCGCAGGCCGCGAGGCCGCCGATGAACACCGCGTAGACGTTGGCCAGTGCCCAGGCCCCGTAGTCTTCGGTCGACAGGATGCGCGTGAAGATCGGCAGGGTCGCGATCGGCACGATGTTCCCGATGACGATCGGCGTCAGGTACCACGCGCCGTTCGCGACCTGCCTGCGCTTGTCAGCCGCGGGCATCGACAAAACGCTCCGAGAGCGGCCGGATTCGATCGGGCACGAACCGACGCAGCCCCGACAGGCAGTCGGGAACCTCGAGATCGGTCAGCGCCGTGAAGCGTCGGGAACTGAGCGACATGTCGCGCGGGCGCGGGGCCGCCAGCTGCGCATCCTCGATCGAGCCGGCCCGCAGCGACGCTGTCGGAAGACCGGCCACCTCGGCGAGCCTCATCGCGAACTGATGCTTCGAGACCCGCTCGGACCCGCAGAGGTGGAACGTGCCCCGATGCGACGACGCCATGAGGCGCCGCAGCCTGTTCACGAAGTCGACGACATAGATGGGAGTGAAGTAGAAGTCCGTGAAGCCCGTGATCGGTTCTCCGCGATCGAGGGCCCCGTACAGCCACTCGGCGGACGTCTTCTTCCTGCCGGAAGACCAGCCGTAGAAGTTGGTCCGGACGATCAGGTGGTTCCCGCATGCGGTGCGGACCTCGTGCTCTCCGCACAGCTTCGATCGCCCGTAGGCGGTCAACGGGCGGGGGACGTCCGCTTCGGTCCTGTAAGGCGCCCGCCCATCGAAGATCCCGTCGGTGGCGATATAGACGAACAGCGCGCCAGGGCTGACCGCACGGGCGAGCGTCCGGGTCATGCCGACGTTGTAGGCTTCCGCCAGTGCGGGCTGGCGCTCGCAGGCGTCCACGTCGACCATCGCCGCACAGTGCACCACGACCGACGGCGCCACCTGTCCGACGGTCCGCGTCAACCAGCCGTCGTCCAGCAAGTCACCCTGGATCATTTCGGTATCCAGGCCGCCCCAGGCAGAATGCCGATCGAGGCCGATGACGCGCTGCCCGTCGAGCGCCGCCGCCATGTGGGCTCCAAGCAATCCGCCCGCACCTGTAATCAGCGTGGTCATCGTCAGGCGGTCAACTGCGGCTCGCGGTCCGGCGCGAGGGCTTCGGCTGGTGCGGGATCGAATACCGCCCGCTCGATGACGGCACGAAGGCGCCGCGGCGCAGCGCCGTCGCGAAACGGGTCGAATTCCTGAAGGATCCCGGTCCAGTCGCCGAGATCCGCGAGAGCTGGCTCGCCGGCGCGATGCTGCGCGATCGCCCGGAGGGCTCCCTCGATCGACGGAAACACGATGCGGGCGCGGGCGTAGATCGGGTGGGTCGCCATCCCGTAGGGATTCAGCATCACACAGCGAGTGCCGGCGCAGGCGGCTTCCAGGGGGGCCGTGGCGCCCACGACGTGTCCTATGGCGATGTCCGACGCGAGCGCGGCCTCGGCCGGAAAGACGATGTTGCGGTGAACGCCCTCGACGAGCTCGACGTACCGCCCCGTCCGGCGCGCACGCTCCACCAATTCGTTTCCCGCGAAGATCCGCGACGGCGAGTTTCGCTCGAACTGGCTCTTCACGACAATCCCAACCGAGGGATCCTCGAGAAGGAGATTCAGCAGTGTGCCGATTTCTGCGAAATGGTGCTCGCGGCTGGTCAGACCGTACTTGTCCCGATGGCGGGCGACGTTCTCGTCGAAGTAGCAGATGACGAATCTCGCGCCCCTGGATTGCAGAGCGGATCGCATCTGGCCGGCGCGCGCCCGCACGGCTCCGAACGCGCCGTCGAACACGTATCCGGCATCGACGAACGCGCGCGGCGCGATGCCGTTGCTGCACCAGGTGGAGTGATAGTGAGGAGAAAAGACGACCATGGTGTCGGCCGTCGTGAGCATGTGGGGCGTGGAGAACGCGAGATTGGAGTACTGGTACGTCACCGTGCGCACGCCGAGCCGGGCCGCGGCGACCTGCATCGCGTCGGCGTCGAGAGGGTAGCTCTCACCCGCAAGACACGCGGTGACGCCGAGGCGATGACACATCGACGCGAAGCCGGCTGCGCGCCGCAGCAGCCGGAACACGGCCGACAACGCCACGCACTCGGCGGCTGAACGGGCCGACAGGGCGGCTCGCAGACTCGCCCACGCGTCGCTGGCCATCTGTCGGCTGACCGGATGCTCCAACCTGGCTGTCGTCACGGCGTCCGAGGCGACCGGGATCATGCCGAGCTCCCGTATCTCGTCATTTCGCGGAGAAAGCCGGCGCGGACCGTTTGCGGTCACCACATACGCGGGAAAGGACAACGGCTCGGCGCCGGGAACCCAGTGGGGCTGGGTGCGATAGGAGCGATCGAGCGACAGATCGTCTTCCTGCAGCATCAACAGCGCCGGCCCTGCCGACACCTCAGGCAGAGGCGCGCGGCGCGTGAGCCTCAGCTTCGCCCCAACCGCGACCACCGCCGAACCCAGCACGTAGCGGCACTTGCTGGCCAGCACGTGATCCGATCCGTAGAAGACGATCCGTGCGCGAAGCGGCAGACCGGTCAGCGCAGCGCTGTCGAAGTGACGGGAACGGCGCAACAGGACCATGGCCTCGCCGCCGAGCGCATCGGCAACCAGGCACTGCCGGACCTGATGCTCCACGCGCATCCAGATCATCCGCGACAGAAACAGTCGAATCGAATGGCGCCCGTAGTCGGCGTCGAGCCGGGCCAGGCGCGGGACGGCCTGCATGGCGTCCGACACCGCACGGAAGGCGACGGCGGTCGTCGCGCGCCGAGCGGCCAGGAACACCGATTCCCCCGACGCAGTCCGCAGGTCGCCCGCGAAGAATCGGGCCTCCGATACCGAGATGCCGGCGAGGCGCAGCGCCGTGACCAACGCGAGCCTCGACAGGGATCGCACCGGGCGATCGAGCTCGCGGATCTCGATGCGGCGCGTGCCGGCCAGTCGGGCGGCTCGAACCACCGCCCCGAGGCACAGCCGATCGCAGTAGAGCGGCCCCACTGGCTACGAAGCGCCGCTCCCGTACCAGCCGGTCGCCGACAATACACAGAGCGAGAGCAGATCGTTCATTTCGCTGCCGCGGACCTCCACGCCGTCCCTGTACCGCTGCACGGCAGCGTCCAGATAGTCCAGATCGAACATCTCCGAGGAAAGGACGTCGCGATACGCGCGCAGTGCCAGCATCGACCGGTACACTGGCGTCAGCGACGATCCGTAGAGAATCTCGGCGCCGTGACTGAAAGACGGATCCACGTCATAGAGGTACGAATGCGGGCCTGTCTGCAGGTGCGTGGGATACCGGACGCGATTCCCCAGCATCCATTTCAGCGGATATTTCGTCGGATGCAGATCGAGCCCGCGCCCCCAGTCTTCCGGCATCGCCGAGAGGAAGTCCTGCAGCCCGCCATCCCAGAACGGCAAGGCCGGACGCAGCCCGCACAATCGCGAGGTGAGGGGTAGCGTCGCGACGGTCGAGCCCTGCCAGTGAAACGAGTTGTACAACCACAAGTACCAGGCGTAGAGCGAGTCTGGTTCGGCGGCGCGCGCCTGGTCGAGATAGCCGGCGGTCATCTCCGCGTCGTAACGCTCCCTCCCCGCATCGGTGAGGAGCCGAACGTTCCTGAGGGACCATAGGGGCAGACGCTGCGGTCTGAGAAAGAAGCTCGCCAGCAGCTGCCTCGTACGCGCCCCATCGGTCGCCGGATCATCGAACAGCGAGCCTGCCGCCCTGGACCGGAAGAACTGGTACACCGCGTCACCCGCGAACCGGCCGCTGCGGAACTCCCCGAGGAACGTCGGGCCGAACAGATACGACGCCATCTTGTCCGCGTACTCGCGGAACGTCAGCGACGGATGGAACAGCGTGACGTACTGGCTGAATCCCAGATTGTGGGCGCCGTCGCTGATCTCGCCGGCGAACACCGCTTCTCCGCCGGAGGCCGTGGCGGCGACGTGCTCGGCCAGCCTCATGTGGTTCAGACCCGTGAGCGACGCGATGTGATGCGCCAGAAAGTGCGGGCGCAGCCGCTCGACCAGCTCAGGTCCGCGCCGCCAGTAGTCGAACTCGATGATGTCGAGGGGGACACCGAAGAACCGGGCGATTGCCGCCGCGCGGTCGATTTCGAACTGATTGATCACGCCGCTCCGCTCGGCGTAGCGCATGCGGCCGATCACGGCGCGTGTCCGCCCGGGGCCGAAGAGATGCACGAGGCACGCGAGCAGCGCCGTCGAATCCCATCCGGACGACAGGTAGACAACGTTGCCGGCTTCCGAAGCCCGGCGGCGAACCGCCTCGAGCAGCAGATCCGCATAGCGATGCAGATCGCTCTCTCCGTACGGGGTTGCCGGCCGGGGCGAGAACGGCTGCATGGCGACCGTCAACGCGCCGTCATGGCAGCGCGCCGTCTCCCCCACGCCGAGCCGGCGGACATCCACGTACGGCGTCTGACGCTTCGCAGGGCGGTGACCGTACACGACGAAGGCGTGCGCCAGCGCGACTTGATCGAACGCGCCGCCGGTCCTCGCGATCGGCAGCAGGTCGAGCCGCGTCGCCAGCACGCCGCCGGCCGGCGTGCGCTGGTAGTACACGTCGATCTGGCCGAACCGATCCGGCTCGACCGAGCAGAGGTCTCGGCTCGCGTCGATCGCCACGTTGACGTAGGCGCCGTCGAGCTCCGCGCGCGTGAGCGCTGCCGGATCGCCGATCGGTTCTCCGATCACGAGCAGCCGGGTACCGTCCGGTCGGGCAATCGTCGGAGCGCCCGGCGAGGCTTCAAGCGTCCAGGTCTTCCCGGTGGCGATGGCCGCCAGACCGCCGTTCCCGGACGGCCCCTCGCCATACGTGATCCTGAAATCGGTCATGCGATGAAGGACCAGTCGACGGGGGTGCCCCGCTTCACCTCCCGCACGACACGGCGTCCGAGCAGCACGGGAAGGTACTTGGGCGCCAGTCCGCCCCCCGGACGAATCGCCCGGAGGTTCCACTCGGTGAGAGCCGCGCCGGGCTCGAGATCCTCGACGACATGGAGCGACCGGCGGAATCGGAGCGAGGCGCGGTCGGCCTGGCTCGCGCCGTAGTGCACGTGCCCGAGCGCCTCGGAGGCCCTGGCGGTCTCGGCCACCAGATCCCGCAATTCGCGGGGTTCGATCGAAAAGGCGGCGTCCACGCCGCCGGCCGCCCGGGACAGCGTCACGTGCTTCTCGATGACGGAAGCCCCGAGGGCCACCGCGGCCACCGCGACGCCGATGCCCGGGCTGTGGTCCGACAATCCGACGTCAACGCCGAACAGCTCCCGCATGTGCGGAATGGTCCGCAGATTGATTGACGACGGCGGCGCGGGGTACGCGCTCGTGCACTTGAGCAGGATGAGCGCGTCGCACCCGGCGCGGCGCGCGGCGCGGACCGCTTCATCGATCTCGGCGATGTCGGCCATGCCGGTCGAAATGAGGAGCGGCTTGCCCGTCGCGGCGACGCGCTCGATGAGCGGCAGGTCCGTGATCTCGAAGGAGGCGATCTTGTAGGCCGGTGCGCCCAGCCGCTCCAGCAACTCGACCGCGCTCGCGTCGAAGGGCGTGCTGAAGGGAATCACGCCGCGTGCCCGGCAGCGCTCGAAGAGTGGGCCGTGCCACTCCCAGGGCGTCGCCGCCTCGCGGTACAGCTCGTAGAGCGACCGGCCGTTCCACAGGCTCGACGCATCGTCGATTGCGAAGGCGGGATCCGGAAGATCGAGCGTCATGGTGTCGGCAGTGTAGGTCTGCAGCTTCACGGCGTGCGCGCCCGCCTCGGCAGCCGCGTCGACGATCGCGAGCGCCTGCGCGAGCGACCCGTTGTGATTCCCGGACAGCTCCGCGACGATGAGCGGCGGCCGGCCGGCGGCGATCCGGCGACCGGCGATCACGATCTCAGACATGGCGCTCCATCGATGCAAGGCAGCACGGCGCCTTGGGTGCGTCGGGGTAGATGCGGCCGCAGCGAGTCTGAGCGCACTCCTGAAAACGACGGAACACCGGCTTGATCGCAGGCCCCTCGAGAACGCCCTCGGTCGAACCAGCGCGCCAGGCTGCGGCGACGCGCGGCAGGGCCGCCTCGAACGCCGCGACGGTCTCGTCGCATGCCGCCTGATCGTGCGCGGGCGTGGGATACATCACGCCCTGGAACAGCACGCCTTCCCGAACGAGCTCCTGGAAGAGCAGCGTCTTCCACGCGAGGGCCTCGCGCTCAGGAAGGCCCGACCAGACGATGAGCAGCAAGCAGGGATAGCCGTGCACGTGGAGACAGCCGCCGAGATCGGCGGCGGCGATGGCGGCGTTCAGCCGGGCTTTGAGGTCGGCGCCGCGGCGCCAGTTGGCAGCGATGACCTCGCCACCTTCGAAGATCTCCAGCGTGCGGATCATCGCAGCCAGCCCGGCGCTCTCGGCGCCGTGCGTCGTCGACACGAGAAACACTCGGTCCCCGGAGGCCCGGCTTCCCCCCAGAGCCATGATGTCGCGCCGGCCGGAGAGGGCGCACGCAGAGAACCCGTTCGCCAGCCCCTTGCCCCACACGCTCAGGTCCGGCTCGACGCCGAAGTACTCCTGGCCGCCCCGCATCGCCCACTTGAGCCCGGACACGGTCTCGTCGAAGACGAGCACGGTGCCGTTCCGCCGGCACAGCGCGCGAACACCGTCGAGAAATCCCGGGGCAGGCTCGTCGAACTTCACCGGTTCGAGCATGACGCACGCGAGGTCGGCGCCCTCACGGCGGACCAGCGTCTCCAACGAGCCGAGGTCGTTGTAGTGGAACGTCCGGGTCAGGCGCTTGTGCTCGTCGGGAATGCCCAGGTGGGCCTCGGTCGATCCGATGAACCAGTCGTCGTAGCTGAAGAAGGGATGCTCGACCGGGACGGCCACGAGCGGGCGGCCGGTGAAGGCCCGCGCGAGCTTGACCGCGGCGGTGGTCGCGACGCTGCCGTTCTTGCAGAACTTCACCATGTCGCCGCCGAGGACGTCGAGGAAGGAGGCGGCCGCTCGCCGCTCCAGCTCGCTCGGGCGAACGAAGTTGACGCCGTCGGCGATTGCGGCCGTGACGGCGGCGTTCACTTCAGGGTGGGCGTGCCCGAGCGACACCGAGGTCAGGCCCATGCCCCAGTCGATGTACCAGCGGCCGTCGCACCCGAGGACGCGGGCCCCGCGCCCCCGGAGAATGGTCGAGGGCGCGTTCGAGGGAAACTGATCGGCCCCCTTGCTGTAAGTGTGGCACCCGCCGGGGACGAGGTCGATCAGACGCGAGTCGGCGTGCGCGCGCGGCAGTGACATGAGTTGATCCAGATCGCGAGAATCAATCAGTAGAGACGGGCCGATGACGCGAAGGGCGCGACGAGCGCACGCCACGCCGGCGTCCGATCGAGCAGATCGACGATCCGCGTCAGCGCGAGGCGGGGCGCCTGCTCGCGCAGCGCCGCATAGATGCCGCGACAGACGATCAGATCCTCCGGATAGTCGATCGTCAGGCGAAGATCGTCGCGCCGCAAGCCGCGCGGCACCGGAACGATTCCCACGGCGAACTCGTCGCGGTGCTCGCGGACGTACAGGCTGCACAGTTCGGAGCGATGCCGTGCGTCGCCCAGAGCGTGGGACCGCTTCAGCGCGTCCAGCGTGAAGATCTCGAAGTTGCACCCGTCGGGCAAACCATCGACCGCCGTCACGTCGTGGCCGGCGGCTACGTGCACGCGCCACGCCTCGGCGATCGCTTCGAAGTACACGAACGGCGACTCGGTCGTCACGCGAAACACGTCGGTCGCACCGGCCGCCTCGCCGCACGCCACCAGCCGCGCGAGCACGTCGGCATCGTCGCCGCGGATGGCGCCGACGCCGCGCCGGGCGGCCAACTCCTCGAACGCATCGTTCCCAGGCGCGAGGGAGATCCCGAGCACGGTGGCGGCGATGGAGGGCTCGGTCGCCAGCAGGCTGATGATGTGATCGAGCACCGAGATGCCCCGCTCGACGTCGAGCAGTTGCAGCGGCTTGCCATAAAGCCGGCTGCCGTTCACGCGGCAGGCGAGCGCCGCGACCAGGCGCCTCACCACAGATCCTCGGCGTAGACCGGCTCGCCGGCCGCGATGAGGCGCCGGAGGCGCCGGCCGACGACCAGAGCCGGATCGTGCATCGGCTCGCGGCCATCGTCGAGCGGCGCTCGGAGCAGTCGCACCTGGCCGGGTTCGATCGCACGCTCCTGCCCGAGGGGCTCGGCGGCGACGACAACCTTCACGGCGCGGCGGCGATAGGTGCGTTCGGCCGGCGACAACGCCAGGTCTGCGCGGCCGAGCGCCGCCTCGGCGCTTCGAATGCGCTGGACGTATCGCGCAAAGCGGACCGGATCGAGCGCCGACACCGAATCCTCCAGCGCGAGGCTGGGCTCGACCGTGATGTGCTTTTCGATTGCCGTGACACCGAAGGGCACGGCGAGCACGCCGAGCCAGCCTGCCTCGTCAACGCTGCCTTCGGCGTGATCCATGAATCCGATGCGCAGGCCAGGCAGCGCAGCGGCGAGCGCGGCAATGCGCCGGAGGTGGTTGTCGCCGGTTGCGGTCGGTTCGGCCTGGAAGCCGTGCAACAGCGTGAGCCGATCCGCCCGCGTCCCGCATCGCTCGACGAACCGGCGGATCTCGTCGAGGTGGATGCCGGCTGCCGAGAAGAAGACCTCCGGCAGCGCGTCGATCGCGTGCCCGACCAGCGCGTCGTGGAAGAAATCGGTGGCGTGAATCTTGACGGCGCGCGCGCCCAGCCGACGCGCCAGCTCGAGCGACCGGGCGCCGAACACGTCGAACGCGGTCGCGATGCCCGACCTGGACGCCTGCGCCGCGACGGCCGCCCAGGCGTCGTCCGGCATCTCGAGCGAGCGGAACAGCCGGAAGTGCTGGTAATCCGGCGTGGCAATCTCGTCGGCGTAGACGAGCTGGAACTTGACGAGGTCGGCGCCGGCGACCGCCGCCGCACGGACGAGCAGGCAGGCAAGGGTCTCGCTGCCCTCGTACCCTTGTGCCGCTTCGGCAATGATCGTGATGCTCATGGCTCGCCCGGACCGGACCTGAACTCTCTTCGCAGGAGTCCGAACAGCAGCACATCGTGATACCGGCTGCCCAGGAAGTGGTGCTCGACGAGCGTGCCTTCAACGCGGAACCCGAGCCCGAGGAAGACCCGCTTCATCGCCGCATTCTCGTCGACGGTCCCTGCCGTGATCTTGTGGAGATTCAGGTACGTGAAGGCGTAGTCGATGATCAGGCGGCAGGCCTGGGTCCCGATGCCGGCGCCGCGCATGGCCGGATCGCCAATCACGATGCCGAGATCCATCCGGCGATGGATCGGATCGAACAGGTGCAGCGCGATGTTGCCCACGTGCCGCCCGGATTCCCTGATCACGATTCGACACAGCACGTTGGGCGGCCGTACCGAGGCGACGTACTCGCGCACGCTCTCCCTGGTCTGGCCGAACTTAGTCCCCATGTAGTGGAACGTCGAGGGGTCGTTCAGCCAGCCGACGTACTCGTCGGTGATGCCGTCGGCGTCGATCGGTACGAGCGCGATGTCCCGGTTCTCGATCGTCTTCATGGTGAGGCCACACGCGCCGCGATCCGAGAAGCCTCCAGGGCCGAGGCGATCTCCAGGGCGACGCGCTCCGCGCCCTGGCCGTCGACCAGTGCACGTCCGGCGGCGGACATCGCCCGCCGCAGTCGTACGTCTAACCGGAGGTCGCCGACCGCTCGCGCAAGATCATCGAGTGACGGTCCGGGATCGACCGGCCGGACTGCACCCGCCGCCGCCAATGTCCGAATCTGATCCCGCTGATCCGCGGACACCTCGATCGCGATCGCCGGGCAGCCGACGCGAGCCAGCTCGTAGAGCGTCTGGCCTCCAGCGGACACGGCAAGGTCGGCGCGCAGCATCTCGTCGCAGAGATCCTCGGGGGCGTCGAGGAGCCGAATCCGGCCCGGGCACCGCGCGGCGAGCGCGCGGATCGCGCCGCCCGGCGTGAAGGGACCGACGACCGCAGTAACGGTCAGGTTCGAGTCGCCGGCTCGCCGCACCAGGCAATCGAGAACGGCCGGCGTCAGACCGGCCGCATCGGCGCCGCCGAGCGTGACGAGCAGCGATCGAACCTCCGGACGGATCGACGGCGGCGGAACGTCCCGAAACGAGGGCCCGAGCATCAGGTACGGCGGACCGAGCAGAAACCGCGTGTCACCGGCGGTCGACCGGAACGTCAGCTCGCGCGCGAAGCTGTTCGAGTTCACGACCAGATGCGACGGAAATGCCGTCGAGGCAAGATCGTCGATGCTCACCACGACCGCTCCGGCGTCGCGGAGCCGGTCGAGATAGCGGCGGTCGGCGCCGCGCCAGTCGACGACCGCCGCACGCGGACCCGCGTCGCCCAGCGCGCGCAGAACGGCGTCGCCCGAATCGCCATCGGGCACCGGCAACGCCAGGAATCCGGCCCGCTCCACCCGGCCCAGCGCCGACGGCTCGTCGTTCACCAGGAAGCAGACCGACGCGTCGAGAAAGGCCGGCGCAGATGCAAGCGCCAGGCAGCGCCGCAGATGGCCGAGACCGACGCGCGGACCGGCATCGACGCGCACGACGATGCGCATGCGTGCGAGCGGGGCACTCGTCATTCGCCGAGGAACGCTCCGGCCTGGTTCAGCGCGCGTGGACGCCAGTCCGCCACGACGCCGAACCCGCCGCCGATATCGATCATCTCGTCGATGAAGCGGCGGAACCTGAGTGTGCGATAGGCTGGCGGCATGGCCGGGCGTCGACCGGTCGCGACGGCGAGCGACCACTCGACGTCCGCAAAGCCGCACAGTGCCCGTGCCGCCGCAAGGCTCGAAAAGCGCGGATTGATCTCGAGCAGCCGGACGCCGGCATGTCCCTTTCGGACCTGGATGTTGGCGCTGCCGCGAAGACCTGCCGCACTTGCGACCGCTCGCGCGTATTGGAGCACCTCCGCGTCCTCGGAGGTTTCGGCGCTCCACGAGCAGCCGGCGGGGCCAAGCGTGCGCCGGAAGGCCATCGCCGTCTCGAACAAATCGCACACGAAGAGCCCGACCGAATACTCGCCCGCCGCTCCGTCGAGGTGCTGCTGTACGATCGGTGCGGGCGTCGCATTGAGGGCCCGGTCGAGATCGGCCTGGTGCGCGACAACACGGATCTGTCGCGATCCGCTGGATCTCCTGGGCTTGACCACCAGGGGGAATCCCGATTCGACCACCAGCCGCGCCACGCTCGCCGGGTCGCCCCCGTCGGCGAACGGCGCCAATGGGACGCGCCCGCGCAGCGCCTCCATGCATCGCAGCTTGTCGCCGAACTGGCGGACCCACGGGGCCGGCTGGCAGATCACGGGGACGCCGGAGGGCAGCGCCGGAACCGCCGCCGTCGCGCTCAGCGCGGCGATCTCCGCTTCGCTCGCCGGAATGACGGCGTCGACGCCGAGAACGGAGGCCAGTTCGGCAATGCGGGCGGCATAGCCGGGGTGGCCGGCCACGGGCACCTGATGGAAGGTCTCGGTGAACGCCGCGCCGATTCCCCGTGGCTCGGCATCGCACCCATGGCACTCGATCGGCCCCTGCTGGCCGATTCGCAGCGCCTTGACGATGGCCTGTCCCAGATCGCCGGAGACCGCGGTGACGAGCACGCGTGCGCGCGGCGTCATGTCGTCTTCCGTCCGCAGACAATCGCCTCGCGGCCGACGCCGAGCCCGGCCAGCCGCTCGTAGATGGCCTCGAGGAGATCGCCGGCTCCGGCCTCGCGCATGGCCTGTTCGAAGCGGCAGCGGCGTTGGTGCATCGCCCGGCCGGCCTCCGGATTGTCGATGTAGACATCGCCCCAGAGCAGGAACAGCTCGACGGGAAAGTCGGTGGTCACGCGCGCGAGCTCGAAGCCCTGCGCCGCGATGAAACGCGAGAGGGACTCGATGCTGAAATAGTTGAGATGATCGGGGATCGCGATCCACCACGGGCGCAGGTGCTGCGTTGCGGCGGCCGCCGTCTGGAGCCTGTTGAAGTCGTTCGGCACCTCGCAGTAGAGGATGCCGCCGGGGCGCAGGAGGCGCCTCGCCGTCTGGACGGTCGCCAGGGGATCCGGCAGGTGCTCCAGCACGTGCACGAGCAGGACCGCGTCGAACGAACCGAGCGAGGCTGCGATCTCGTCGGTCAGCACGGTTTCCCGCACCTCCAGCCCTCTGGCGCGCGCCTGGTCGGCATACTCCCGACCGGGCTCGATTCCCACCGTCTGCCAGCCGCGGCGCCGAAAGGCATCCAGCATCTCACCGCGGCCGCACCCGACGTCGAGCACGCGGCCCGAGCCGGTGACGAGATCCACAACCAGCTCCGCGCGGCCGTCCGGGTCGTGAACGAGGCACGGATTGGTGTAGGCGCTGGCGTAGAATGCCGCCGTTTCCTCGGCGCTCGGCGGCGGCATCACCCTCAGAAAGCCGAACTGCGGGTCTCGTTCGAGCCGGCGTCCGCCGGGAAGCGCGTACCCGTCCCACACCGACGTCACGTCAGCCGCCCACCACGAAGCGCGGCTCGCCGGCAATCGGCGCGACCTCGCCGCTCTCCTCGGCGTGCACCAGCGCGACCAGCCGCGCGATCTCCACCTCGTCGAGCATCCAGGGGTTGCTGTCGCTCGTGTAGCTGAAGCCGTCCGCGCACGGCCGGCACGGCCGGCCGTCGGCGTAATCCTTGTGGTTCCAGAACGCGTGCGTCGGCTGGATCACGTAGTGCTCATCGAACTCCAGCGACAGCCGCGCATCGTCCTCGCCGATCATCGCCTCGTGGAGCTTCTCGCCCGGCCGGATGCCGATCACCTCCTGCGCGCACTCGGGGGCGATCACGCGCGCCAGATCGGTGACGCGCACGCTGGGAATCTTGGGGACGAAGATCTCGCCGCCCAGCATGTCCGCCAGGCTGCCCAGCACGAAGTCGACCCCCTGATCCAGCGTGATGAGGAACCGCGTCATGCGCGGGTCGGTGATCGTCAGGCGCCCGCTCGCCCGCTGGGCGAGGAAGTACGGGATCACGCTGCCGCGGCTGCCGACGACGTTGCCGTAGCGGACGACGCCGAAGCGGGTGCCGTGCAGGCCGGAGTAGGAGTTGGCGGCAACGAACAGCTTGTCGGCGCAGAGCTTGGTGGCGCCGTAGAGATTGATCGGGTTCGCCGCCTTGTCGGTGCTCAGCGCGAGCACCTTCTTCACGTTGCGATCGATCGAGGCGTCGATCACGTTCGCCCCGCCCATGATGTTGGTCTTGATCGCCTCGAGCGGGTTGTACTCGGCCGTCGGCACCTGTTTGAGCGCCGCGGCGTGCACCACGATCTCGACGCTGTCGAGCGCGCGATACAGCCGATCGCGATCGCGGACGTCGCCGATGAAGAACCGCAGCTGCGGATACCGATCGACCGGATAGTGCTGCCGCATCTGGAACTGCTTCAGCTCGTCGCGGCTGTAGACGACGAGCCGGCCCGGCCGGTACCGCTCGAGCACGCGCTTGACGAAGCGCTTGCCGAACGAACCCGTGCCGCCGGTAAGGAGGATGCTCGCGCCGTTCAAATCCATCATGCCTGCTCGTGGGTGGAAGCGACGCCGCCGGCGGCGTCGAGCGAATAGCCGGCCCGCACCGCATCGGCGCGGAACATGTCGACGGTCTCGAGCGAAAAGACGGTCAGGTCGCGGCCGACGATCGGCAGCTTCCTGAGAATGTCGTCGGTCACGGTGATGACGTCGCAGCCGATCGCATCGGCCTGGAACAGGTTGAGCAGCTCGCGCGGGCTCGCCCAGATCAGCTCGGTGCGCGGGCGCCGGCGCAGGCGCGCGAGCGACGCCGCCATGGTCGGCACCGGGTCGCGACCGGTGTCGGCGATCCGCCCGGCGAAGACCGAGACGAACGCCGGCGGCCCCGGCGCCAGGCTGGCGACAATCGCCTCGACCTGCTCGACCGTCATCACGGCCGTGACGTTGAGCCTCACCCCGGCCGCCGACAGCCGCGCGAGCAGCGGACCCGCGAACTCGCCGCGCGTGTTGCTGACCGGGATCTTCACGTTCACGTTCGGGCCCCACGAGGCGATCTCGAGCGCCTGCCGCTCCATCTCGTCGAAGTCGTCGGAGAAGACCTCGAAGGAGATCGGCCGATCGGCAATCGCCGCCAGCACGTCGCGCGCGAAGGCGCGGTAGTCCCGCACGCCCGCCTTCCGCATGAGCGTCGGGTTGGTCGTGAACCCCTTGATCCAGGGCTTGCGGGCCATGTCGCGCATCACCGACAGCTCGGCGCCGTCGGCGAAGATGCGGACGTTGAGGGAATCGATGCTGGGAGCGCTCATGCGAGTGACGCCATGTTCTGCGGCGAACGGAACGTCGGCACGAGATCGGCGAGCAGCCGCAGGACCTCCTCGTCGCGGCCGTCCGCGCCAGCCGTTTCGAGCGCGTGGAGCCGGGCGGCGAAGTCGGGCGCCATCGGCGTCCCGGCCTGGACGCGCACCACTTTGGCGATCTCCGACGGTTCGACGTGCTCGGTCTCCTCCGCGAGCTCTTCGTAGAGCTTCTCCCCGGGTCGAAGCCCGATGAAGCGCACGGCAATCTCCTGGTCGGGCACGAACCCCGAGAGGCGGATCAGGTTGCGCGCAAAGTCCTGGATGCGGATCTGCTCACCCATGTCGAGCGCGTAGACGCAGTCCTCGCCGGTCATCGCCGCCGCGTGCAGCACGAGCTGCACCGCCTCGGGAATCAGCATGAAATACCGGCGCACGTCGGGATGCGTCACCGTGACCGGACCGCCGCGCCTGATCTGCTCGGCGAAGACCCGCGACACGCTGCCGTTGCTCCCGAGGACGTTGCCGAAGCGGACCGCCACGAAGCGGGTCCGCGACGCGCCCTTCAGCGATCGCACGACCTGCTCGCACACGCGCTTGCTCGTCCCCATCACGCTCGACGGGTTCACGGCCTTGTCGCTCGAGATCAGCACGAACTCGCCAGCGCTCCAGCGCGCGGCCGCTTCGGCGACGATGCGCGTGCCGCGCACGTTGTTCTTGACTGCCTCCGACGGGTTCGCCTCCATCAGCGGCACGTGCTTGTGCGCGGCGGCGTGGAAGACGACATCCGGCCGGTGCGCCTCGAACACCCGCTCGATCCGGCGCGCGTCGGTGACGTCGGCGACGATCGACTCGTGGGCGCTGCCCGCATGGCCCGCCGCCAGATCGTTGGCGATGTCGAACAGCGTGTTCTCGTAGCGGTCGAGCATCAGGATGCGCGAGGGCCCGAACCGCGCGAGCTGCCGCACCAGCTCCGAGCCGATGGAACCGCCGGCGCCGGTCACGAGCACGCGGCGGCCGGCGATCAGCCGCCGCACCGGTTCGGGATCGAGCCGCACAGGCTCCCGGCTCATGAGGTCTTCGGGCGAGAGGCTGCGGATCTGGCCGACCTCGACGCGGCCGGCGAGGACGTCGCGCAGGTTGGGCAGCGTCTTGATGGGCACCTTGAAGTGCTCGAGCGAGCGCACGATCGCCCGCACCTGGTGCGGCGCGGCGCTCGGCATCGCGACCAGCACCTCGTCGGGACGGTGCAGATCGAGCAGCCGCCCGAGATCCTCGCGCGTCCCGAGCACGCGCACGCCATGGATCGATCGGCCGACTTTCGCCCGGTCGTCGTCGATGAAGCCGATCGGATCGCTGAGGTAGAACCGGTTGTTCTTCATGTCGCGGACGATCAGCTCGCCCGCGTCGCCGGCGCCGTAGATCAGCACGGTCTTCTCGCTCTCGAGGCGGCTGAACTCGCGGTACGCGCGGCGTGCCATCCGCGTGCCGCCCAGCAGGCACACGAGAATCAGGCTGTCGATGATGAAGACCGAACGCGGATACGGCAGCCAGGCGAAGGGGCCGACAATCCACAGGATCATCACGCCCGAGCTCAACGCCACCGCGCCAAGAATCCGCTGCAGATCCGACAGGCTCGCGTAACGCCAGAGCCCCTGGTAGAGACCGAACCCCCAGAACGCCACGCCGCGGGCCGCGAGCAGGACCGGGAGCGTGCGCAGGAACGGCTGCACGTGCACCGGCGGCATCTCGAAATCGAACCGCAGCAGGAACGCCGCGTAATTCGACGCGATCGCCATCAGCAGGTGGGCGGCCACGGCGATCTGGCGACGATATCGGAGGAGACGGGACATCTACTTGGCGCTGGACGCCGGGGCGCTCGGCGCTCCGCCCGCGCGCCCGGCCCGCGCGTCTTCGGCGAACGCGCCCGGCGCTTCGGCCTCGGCCTCTTCGTACCGCTGCACGACCTCCCGCGTCGGGCCGTCCGCCACGATGCGGCCGTGGCGCAGGAGGATGGTGCGCTCGCAGAAGTGCGGCAGCATGTCCAGGCTGTGCGTCGCGAAGACGACGATGCTGGCGCGCGTCATCAGCTCGTTCATGCGCCGCCGCGCCGTGTCGATGAAGGCGACGTCGCCCGCCGCCATCACTTCGTCGAGCAGGAGAATCTCCGGCTCCACGGCCGCCGAGGTCGCGAACGCGAGGCGCAGGTGCATGCCCTGTGAATAGTGGCGGACCGGGATGTCGAGGAACTCGCCGAGGTTCGAGAAGCGCCCGATGCCCTCGATGCGGCGATCGATCTCGCCCGGCGACATGCCGAGCAGCAGGGCGCGCGTCCGGATGTTCTCCCAGCCGCTGGCGTCCCACTCGAAGCCGGTGACCACCTCGAACAGCGGGCAGATGTGCCCCTCGGTCGCGACCAGCCCGCGCTGCGGCGGGTAGATCCCCGCCATCACCTTGAGCAGCGTCGTCTTGCCGGCGCCGTTGTGGCCGATGAGGCCCACCCGCTCGCCCCGCTCGATCCGCAGCGAGATCGACTGCAGCGTCTTGATGCGCCGGGACGTCCGCCGCCCGAGAAAGCGCACGAGCGCCGAGCGGAAGGTGTCGTGCTTGAGCGCGTCGACGCGGAACTCGAGGTCGACGTCCTGGAGGATGATGCCGGCCACTTACGAACCTGGGCCCGCCACGACAATGGCGCTCGCCGCCACAGAGGACACAGAGGGCGCCGCTCTCATAGCGCGAACACGATCCGCCGGCGGTAGTACGCGATGATCCCCGCGGCCGATCCGGCCAGCGCGGCCAGCAGCAGCCCCGCGGCAAGATAGCTCACCGACGCGGCGGGCTCGGCGGCCACGAGCGGGCGCCGCACGATCTCGACCAGGTGATACAGCGGGTTGAGATCGACCACCCACCGCAGGCTGTGGAGCGATTCGGCGCGGTAGATGATCGGCGTCACGTAGAACGCCATCTGCATGGCGACCGACGCCATCGGCGCGATGTCGCGGAACCGCGCGTGCAGGTGCGCGAGGATCGCGATCGCGCACAGCGTGCACGCCATCAGGATCGCCAGGCCGGGCAGCACCCACAGGGTGCCCGCACCGACCCTCACCCGGTACAGCGCCGCCACGACGAGGAACACCGCGAAGCTGATGGCGCCGGTCACGGCGACGTTGACGAGGCAGCGGAAGATGTAGACGTAGATCGGCAGGCTGATCTGCTTGATGTAGCCCTCGGAGTTCACGAAGGCGTGCGCCCCCTCGCTCACCGAGCTCGTCAGGTACTGCCAGATCACGAGGCCGGCCGTGAGATACGGGATGTAGTCGTGCATGTCCTGCCCGAGGAGCCGCCCGTAGATCACGCCGATCGCGGCAATGAGAAACCCGAGGTTGAGGAAGATCCACGCCGGCCCGACCGTCGAACGGCGGAACTTGTGCCGTACGTCCTGCAACCCGAGCCGCACCCAGATGTGCCACAGCCCGGCAGAGCGTGCGACGTCGCCGAACGCGGCGCGCACCTGCGCTATTTCCTGAGCTTGAGCTCCCATTCCATCAGCTGCCGATAGGCCGCGGCCTGGGCGCGCGTACGCATCCACACCGCCCGCACCCCGCCACGCCGCAGCACCCCGGGCACGCGCGACACGGAGCGCGCGCCGGTGCGGACGATGCCGCCGACCCGCGCGAACGATCCGGGCGCCCCCCCGCGGGCGGCGGCGGCGCCCGGCGCCGCCGCCTGCGACGCGACCTCCTCGATCTGCTGCAGCCAGCCGAACCCGACGCCACCCGCGCTGAAGCGCTCGCGCGCGTAGCGCTCGGCGCGATCCTGGATGCCCCGGCGCAGCGCCGCGTCCTCGATCAGCCGTCCGATCGCCGCCGCCCAGGCGCCGGTCGAGGGACCCGACAGCAGGCCGGTCGCGCCATCGACCACGCAGTCGCGGTACATCTCGGTGTCGGCGTAGACGCCGGCGATCCGGCAGGCCGCGTACTCCCGGAACTTCGTCGCGGTCTTGCACTGGTGAAACAGCGAGTCGGGCATCGGCGCGAGACCGACGTCGAAGCCGGCCCGCGCGAACTGCGCGAGGTACTGATCGTAGTCGCGGACGAGATCGCGGTGCGACACGCGCGGGTGGCCGTCGAGCCCGGGCAGCCGCGGCCCCCAAATGGTCACCTCCGCGCCGGCGTGCCGCTCGAGCACCCGCTGCAGCGGCTCGACCAGCATCGGTCCAATCGAATCGGGCACGCGGCTGGTCGCGTATACGACGTGCGCGCGGCCGGCGGACGATGCCGCCGCCGGTCCGGCGCCGATCGCCGGCAGGAGCTGCCAGTCGACCGGACCGTCGACGCGCACGACCTTCGAGGCGAGCGGCTCGAGATACCGGTGCAGCACCGGCGAATAGGTGCGCACCAGCGCCGCCTGGCGCAGCAGCCGGCGCACGGCGGCCTGCCGCGCCGGCTCCTTGTGAAAGGCCAGGCCCGGCTCATCGGGCACCTCGAGCAGGTTCTCGTCGATGTCGTACAGAATCGGCTTGCCGAGCGCCCGCGCGTCGTCCAGCACGCCCGCGCAGGCAGGGTCGATTGTGTGTGTCATCACGACGAGGTCGGCGCGCGCGAGCTGCCGCCGGCCGACGACGAACTGCAGCGTGAGGTCGAGCTCGATGGCGCCGGCCGCGTGGAGCTGCATCAGCGGCTTGGCGACGTTCACGACGGTCGACGGAAAGATCCCCGGCAGAATCGCCAGCACGCGCCGGCGGCGCGCGAGGCTCACCGCGACACCCCGGCGGACTGCAGGCGGGCGGCCGCCGGCTGCCGGGCGCGCTCAACGGCCTCGACGACGACCTCGACGAGCCTCGGCGCGGTGCCGCGCAGCGAGTAGCGCGCCTCGATGGCGCGCCGGCCGGCGCGCCCGATCGCGCGCCGCGCCTGCGGGTCGGCGATCAGCCGGCCCAGCTGCGTCGTCCAGTCGGCCGCGGCCGGCGCGAGCAGCCCGCTGACGCCGTCCTGGATGATGTCGCGGTTGACGCCGACCGGCGACGCGACGACCGGCACCCCGCAGGCCATGAATTGAATCGCCTTGAAGCCGCACTTGCCGCGCGCCCACTCGTCGTCTGGCAGCGGATAGACGCCGATGTCGCAGGTGTTGAACAGCGCGACTTCGTTCTCGAGCGTCCAGCGCACGTTCTCGACCCTCACCCCGGGCACGTCCACGTCGGCGCCGGCGCCGCAGATCCGCAGCACGAAGGGATGCGTCCTGGCCAGCTCCTGCAGCGCCGGGCCGATCGCCGCCAGATATCTCGCCGTGGTCGGCGTGCCGATCCAGCCGACCAGGGGCGGCGACGGCTCCGGCGCGCCCGCCGCAGCCACCGCGCCGGCGCGCGGCACGAACAGATCGGTGTCGACGACGGTGGGAATGATCGCGACGTGCGGATTGAACGCGCGGGCGTACGCCGCCAGGTACCCGTTGCCCGCGATCACGGCATGGCTGCGCTGCACGATCGACCTGACCTTGCCCGGCCACTTCAGCACGGCAATCGCCCGGTTCGCCTCGCTGGTGTTCGGCAGATAGATGGCGTCGTCGAAGTCGTAGACGACGGCCGTCCGCGGCGCGCGGGCCAGCGCGGCCTCGATCAACGCCGGGCCGATCGGAAACGCCTCGCGATAGATGAAGATCGCGTCGTAGCGGCCACGCTCGGCCAGCGTGCGCACACGCTCGAACGCGCGTTCCAGGAAGAGCGCCGCTTTCCGGAGCGAGCGCCCCTTCTGGTAGACGAGCCGGAAGAATTCGGTCGTGTAGAACGGGCTCAGCGTGACCTCGATGCCCGCCGCCGCGAGAGACGGCATGTACTGCGCGATGCGGAAGCGGCAGCCGGCGCCTTCCTCGGGCACCGGCGACAGCGCCAGCATGCGGAGCGCCGTCACGCGCGCTCACCGTAAGCGCGCCATCCGAACAGGCCCGTCGGCGAGACGCGCTGGCCCGAGAGGCTGGCGCGCGAGAGCCAGCCCTTCATGTCCTCGCCGTCGTAGTAGAAGCGGATCGGCGCCGCGAGCCGATCGAACCAGTCGGCGTAGACCACCTGAAACGGATAGACCGAGTACAGCGCGAGGCGCGCCGTCAGCGGCAGCTTCGCCACCATCGCGCCGAGGCCGGGAATCGACGCGGCGATCCTGTAGGGGAGCACGAAGCCGCCGTAGTCGACCACGGCCGCGCCCAGCGAGACCGCCTTCTGCACCCGCGGCGGCAGGCGCGTCGTGACGCGGCGGACCGCCTCGAGGCAGAAGTTCAGGAACGAGCGCGTCTTGCTGTAGACCCAGACGAACACCGAGCCGCCGGGCTTCACCAGCGGCACCAGACAGCGGAACGCCGCCTCGGGATCGGGCGTGTGATGCAGCACGCCGATGCTGTAGGCGAAGTCGAGGACGCCGTGGCGAATCGGCAGGTGAAAGACGTCGGCCTGTACCAGGTGCACGTTCGGCATCCCCCGCGTGTTGGCGCGGGTCGACTCGATCGCGTCGCTCAGGTCGACGCCGATCATCTCGGCGCCGAACTTCGCGGCGTTGTAGATGTGGCGGCCGAATCCGCAGCCGAGATCCAGCCCGACCTTCCCGGGGAAGAACGACTGGTCGAGCGGCTCGATGTACTTCAGGAAGTTCTCCCGGAAGTCGATCACCATCTCCGAGAACTGCGTCCACTGGAAGCCGAAGCTCTCGCGGGTGCGCCGGATCGCCTCGGCCTCCCCCGCCCGCATGACGGCGGCGCCGGCCAGCGCCGGCAGCCGCCCGCGGTGCCGCTCGACGAAGTCGGGAAACAGCTCGAACGCGTCCTCGAGAATGCGCGGGATCCCGTTCACGATCGGCCACCGGCGTCCGCAGACGCACTGGAGCAGGCCTTCCTGCACCTCGTCGCCGGGCGCGGAAAGGTCGAACGGGATCACCGCGAGATCGGCGCGGCACCAGGGGCACATCAGGAACGCAAGCAGTCTCGGCTTCACTTGGCTGTGGTCTCGCTCTCGGGGGCGTCGGGGCCGACCGAATCGATACGGAACGTCGTGGTGTGCGGGCCGACGATGACGCGCAGCTCGCGGCCTGGCACGACCGGGACGTTCTCGACGCGGCACTCGTTGCCGACGACGCGGCAGTGCACGCGCAGGGTGGCGGGCACCTGGTAGAGTCCGTTCACCTGCGTCGGGATGACGCGGTCGAGCACGGCAATGTGCGCCTCGTCGGGCCTGGACGGCCCGACGCCGAGCACGTCGCCCCAGGCGAGATCCCCCGAGGAGACCCGCTCGCCGGGGCGGACGATCTTCGCCTCGTCGGCGGTCAGGCCGCGGAAGGCGCCGGCGGCGATCAGCGTCGCGGTGCCCGGCCCCGTGCTCTCCTGCGGCATCACCTGAAACGCCCCGTCGACCGCCGCGACGTGCCCCGTTTCGTCATAGAAGTGCAGGTCGTAGCGGCCGACGCCGAGCGGCGGCACCTTCACCTCGGCGAGCGTCGGCGTTTCGAGCAGGAACTGCACGCGCGTGGCGTTGGTGAGGGTGAACTCGTCCTGCTTCTCCTCCGGCGTCGGGCGCCGGACGAAGTCGGCGTCGCCCGTGCGCCCCAGATACGCCCGCAGGAACGGACGGAAGTTCCGGCCCTTCAGGCTCAGGCTGTGCTCCTCGTTGGCGGGGATCCGGTTCGGCGACACGCTGGTCACCACCGGCGGCGCCGGCAGCCGGAAGAGCGCGTAGCCGGCGAGCACGAGGCCGGCGGCGGCGACCGCCAGCAGCGCCACCGCCGCGTCGATCAGGTTGAGCCAGCCGAAGAGCCGGCCGCGATCGTCGATCAGCGCCATGCGGGCCCCCGACGCGCAACCGCACGCACGGCCCGGCAGGCGCCGACGGCGGCGAGCACGAACACGAACGGCGACACCATGTCGCGGTGGCGGATGAGCGTCGCGACGTTGCCGCTGTTGGGCGCGATGATGGCCGCGCCGGCCGCGATGCTCCCCAGCAGCAGGCTGGTCACCAGGGGATCGCGCCGCCAGCCGGCCAGCGCGCCGGGCACCGCGAGCAGCAGCGCCGCGTACCAGACGACCTGCTGCGGGAAGAGCCACCGGATCCGCTCGCCGGAGGGCTTCCAGACCTCGGGGACGAGGAAGAACGAGATGGCGGAACGGACGAGGAAGCGCAGCATCTCCGGATGCGTCATTCTCGAGATCGCGCCCGGCTGCGCCAGCCGGATCTCCTCCACGTCGTCGTAGTTGTAGAAGTGCTCGTCCAGCACGCGATAGGTCTCGCCGGGGGTCCAGACGTACCCGATATGGCGGTGCGCCGCCGTGCGGACGAGATCGCCGGCGCGCGCGGCAATGCCCGGAACGCTCGGGGCCATCCAGAGCGCCGCCGGCGCGGCGGCCAGCACTGCGAGCAGCGCCCACGATCGCCGCGTGACTGCCCGGAGCAGGAGACCGGCCGCGAGGCCGCCGACGACGATCGGCAGCGCGCCCGCGCGCAGGCCGTCGAGCGCCGCCATCGCGATGATCAGCACGGCCGCCGAGAGCAGTCTGGCCGGCCAGGCGCGGCTGCGAATCAGGCCGAGCGTCGCTGCGAGAACGGCCGCGCCGAGACAGACCATTTCCGCTTCCTTCATCGCCGAGACGGACCAGGCGAACAGCGACGGCATGAACCAGAGCGGGACCAGCGCCAGCATCGCCGGCGCCGTGCCGTAGGCGCGCTTCGCCAGCCGGAACAGCACCACCACGGCTCCCGTGTACAGCACGACGCTCACCAGGTGCGCGGCAAACGGCGATCGCCCGAACAGCAGGTGGACGAAGGCGAGCAGGAACTGGTATCGCGTCCGGCCGTAGACGGCGTGAAACGCCTCGAAATAGTCGAAGGGCGCGAGCGGAATGCCGAGAAAGATGTCGCGCAGCCAGATCGAACGCTCGATGTTGTAGTAGCCGTCGCCGAACCAGGCCGCATAGGGCGCGCCGCTCCGCAGCGCCATGAGCGGCAGCAGCGCGGTGACGGCGAAGCGCAGCGCGATGGCCGTCCCGGACAGCCGGAGGAACCAGCGGCGCTCCGGCGCCGTGAGGTCGCGCGCGGCCCACAGCAGCAGCGCGGCGGCGAGCAGCGCGCTCACGATCGTCACCGGCGACGCCGCGAACGCGATCGCGAAGCTGGCCGCCGCCGCAGCCGCCGCGGCCAGCGTCTTCGCCGCCGGCGCCGCCGGCGCGCCGCCGGCCGCCGCGATCGGCGTTCCGGGCATCTGCGTGCCAGACGACGTCACAGGACCGGCTCCCCCGTCTCGCCGAACACGCGCCGCTGCGCGCGGCGCATCGGCAGGGCGATCACGTAGGTCAGCGACAGCGGCCAGCTGACGAGGGCGCGCGCGCCGTAGGCGACCGATTCGCGCCAGCGGCCCGCATGCAGGTACGAGCCCGACAGCATCAGGTACGCGGCGGCGTAGGCCCGCCGTTTCAGGTGATGGACCTCGGCGGCTGCCGGATCCGCGAAGAGGCTGTCGAAGCCGTGCAGCACGTCGTGCGCGAAGACGTCCACGTTCCGGTGCATGCTGCCTGGCCTGAGGCGGTACCGCATGAGCGGCTCGCGCACCATGTCGATCTCGTAGGCGCAGGCGATGCGCCGCCACATGTCCCAGTCGGCCGCGGTCGACATCTCGCGATCGAACAGCCCGACCCGGTCGAACGCCTCGCGCCGTACGACCGCCGTGCTGCCGCCGGCCAGCACGACCGTGCCCTGCAGCAGCACGATCGGCTCGAGCACGCGGCCGCTCCGGCCGGTGAAGTTGGTGCCGAGCGGTCGCTCCCGCTCATCCACGTACTCCACCGCGCAGTGGACGAGCCCCACCTCGGGGTTCGCGAAGCGGGGGAGCTGCTTCTCCAGCTTCTCGGGATGCCAGAGGTCGTCGGCGTCCAGGAAGGCGACGAACTCGCCGCGGCTCTCGCCGATTCCCCGATTGCGCGCCGTCGAGACGCCACGATTCGGCTGCTCGAACAGGCGCACGCGATCGCCAAAGGGACGCAGCGCCGCCGCCGATCCGTCGGTCGATCCGTCGTCGACGACGATCACCTCCAGATCGTCCATCGTCTGCGCGAGCACGCTGCCGATCGCATCCGCGATGAACCTCCCGCAGTTGTAGTTCGGGATCACGACGCTGACGCGCGGCGGCGAGGAGGCCATCAGGATTGCGGCCGCCGGTTCAGGCGCGCGCCACCTCGGCGCCCACCGCCCCGGCCGGCGCCGGGGCGATCGCCTTGCGGAGCACGAACGATCCGAGCACCAGGACGTCCATCTGGGTCTTCATGAAGCAGCGATAGGCATCGTCCGGGGTGCAGACGATCGGCTCGTCCTTCACGTTGAAGGAGGTGTTGACGATCACCGGGCACCCGGTGAGGCGGTGGAACGCGCGGATGATGTCGTAGTACAGCGGGTTGTCGTCGCGCCGCACCGTCTGCACGCGCGCGGAGTGGTCCACGTGCGTTGCCGCCGGAATCTCCGATCTCGGCACGTTCAGCCTGTCGATGCCCCACAGCGCCTCGGCGCCGGGCGGCGGCGGCACGCGTCGCCGGGCGGCGACCTCGGCCACCAGGAGCATGTAGGGGCTCTCCTCGTCCAGGTCGAACCACTCGGCGGCGTGCTCGCGCAGCACCGCCGGCGCGAACGGCCGGAACGACTCGCGAAACTTGATCTTCAGGTTCAGCGTCGACTGCATCGAGGGCGACCGCGCGTCGGCGATGATCGATCGGCAGCCGAGCGCGCGCGGGCCGAATTCCATCCGGCCCTGAAAGAGGCCGATCACGCGGCCGGCCGCGAGCAGTTCGGCGACGAGCCCGGGCAGCGCGGCGCGCTCCACCGGCTCGGGCTCCACGCCGTGGCCTCGGAGGCAGCTGGCGATCTCATCGTCGTCGAATGACGGCCCGAGCAGCGCCCCCTGCATCTCGTCGGCATAGCGCGGCAGACGGCCGCCCGCGAGACGTCCGGCGCCCTCCGCGGCCTCGCGCGGCTCCCAGCGGCCGGCCCGCTCGGCGCTGGTGCGCGGCCGGCCGAGATAGCGATGCCACAGCGCGTACGCCACGCCGAGCGCCCCGCCGGCATCGCCGCTGGCGGGCTGAATCCAGATGTCGTCGAACGTGCGCTCGCGCAGGAGGCGGCCGTTGGCGACGCAGTTCAACGCGACGCCCCCGGCGAGACACAGGCGGCGGCACCCGGTCTCGCGCCGCGCCGTCGCGGCCATCCGCAGCACGACGTCCTCGACGATCACCTGCACCGAGCGCGCGAGGTCCATCTCGCTCTGCGTCACCGGCGACTCGGGCCGGCGCGCGGGGCCGCCGAAGATCCGCTCGAAGGGGCGGCCGGTCATCGTGAGGCCGTGCGCGAACTCGAAGTAGTCCAGGTTCAGCCGCACGCTCCCGTCGGCGGCAATCTCGATCAGGTGCTCCCGGATCGCGTCGACGTACTTCGGCTCGCCGTAGGGCGCCAGCCCCATCACCTTGTATTCGCCCTCGTTCACCTTGAAGCCGGTGAAGTAGGTGAAGGCCGAATACAGCAGCCCCACCGAGTGGGGGAACCGCATCTGCCGGAGCATCGTCAGGTCGGCGCCGCACCCGTGCGCGATCGACGAGGTGGTCCACTCGCCGACGCCGTCGATGGTGAGCACGGCGGCCTCCTCGAACGGCGAGGGATAGAACGCCGACGCGGCGTGCGATTCGTGGTGATCGCCGAACCGGATCGGCGCGCCGGTCGCCAGCTCGGCGGCGATCTCGTCGGCGGTCCACAGTTTCTCGCCGAGCCAGATCGGCATCGCCAGCAGGTACGATCGCAGGCCCCTGGGCGCCACGGCGACATGGGTCTCGAGCAGGCGCTGGAACTTGACGAGCGGCTTCTCGTAGAACCCGATCGCCTCGACCTCGCCGATGCCGATGCCCGCCTCGCGCAGGCACCAGGCCACCGCGTTCGAAGGAAAGCGGTGATCGTGCTTCACGCGGGTGAACCGCTCCTCCTGCGCGGCGGCGGCGATGCGGCCGTCGGCGAGCAGACAGGCGGCCGAATCGTGGTAGTACGCCGAGAGCCCGAGAACGTAGATGGACACGTGTGCCGGCGGGCCTTCAGGCGCCCCCCATGATCAGAAGAGCGAGTAGATGAACGGCGCCACGGCGCTGCTCTGCGCGAAGACGAGCAGCACGCCGAGCATCACCAGCACGATGACGATCGGCGCGAGCCAGTACTTCTTTTCCTGCCTCAGAAACGTCCAGAACTCGCGAAGGACCTGCGACTTGGCCATGAGCTCCTCAGGCGCGGCGATTCCAGTCGACCCACGCGGCGGCGACCGCGCGCGAGGCGATCATCATGAACAGGCCGGCGAACGCGAGCGCTCCCCAGACCACGAGCGTCCACCGCGTCAGCGGATTGCCCATCAGCGCATGGATCGCGCCGCGCGTCACGACGGCGACCACGATCATCCATCCGATCAGCCGGACCCGGCTCGGGAGATCGAGCGCGAGGAACGCCGACATGGCGCCGCCGGCGATCGCGCGGGCGCGCGAGTGGCGCCACGCCAGCTCCGGCGCCTCGAAGCAGCGTTCGACGACGCGCACGATCGCGCTGCCGCCGATGATCGCGCGGACCCGCGCCTCGTCGGCGTCCTCGCCCGCATTCCGATCGGCGGCGGCGCGGGCGAACCCTTCGTCGATGGATCGCAGCGTGCGGCCCACCGCGCGGGCGCCGCGCACGATCGCGCTCGAGCCGCGCGCGTTCATGGTTCGGCCACCTTCCGGATGATGCCGAGCATCGCGTACCGCGGCGTCTCGAACCGCAGCGCGTCGCCGGCGCGGATCGGCTGCTTCTTGTACTCCCAGAGGCCGGCCGCTCCCCGGCCCGCCGGAATCGCCACGACCGCCTCGAGCACGAGGCCTGGCTCCTCGACGGCCATGTATCCGCCGAGCTGCGGCGACATGCGCAACTGCGAGGCCGCCGGCCCGTCGAGAACCGTCACCGCGCCGAGCGTCGCCTGCGGCTGGTCGGAGGGCGGCGGCGGTCCGGGCGGCACGTAGGCATCCTCGTCGCCTGGAGCGACCATGGCGGCGAGGTCGGGCGAGACGACGAAGCGGACGACCGCGTCGATGCGCATCGGCGGGCCGCCGCTCACCGTGAAGGCGTGGAGCTTCTCGGCCACCTGCTGCCCCTCGTCGAACAGATGAAGGTCGTAGGCGCCGGGCGCCAGCTCCGGGAGCTGCACCTCGACGAGCGTGGGCGTCTCGGTCAACAGGCGCCCTTCGGTCGACTCCGGCGTGCCATCGACGAGCGCGAAGGCCTCGCCAGTCCTGTTGAAGGTGACCCGCAGATACGGCCGGAAGTGACGGCCGGTGAGCCGGAGACGGCGGTTGCCGCCCGGCGGCACCGTGTCGGGCGAGACGGAGGCGATCTCGGGGTTCGGCACGCGGAACACGCGATAGGTCACCAGGCCGGCCGGCACCAGCGCCAGGATGAAGATCGCGACGCCGGCGTCGATCAGGTTGAAGCGGCCGAACAGCCGGCCGCGCGCGTCAATCAGGGACATGGCGGGTCATCCTGGCCAGGAGCCCCACGAAGCCGACGCTCCCGAGCCCGATCACGAAGGGCACGACCATGTCGCGGTGGCGAATGAGCGTGCCGATGTTGCCGCTGTTGGGCGCGATGGTGACGAGTCCGGTCAGCACGTACCCGATCGAGAGCCACGTGACCAGCGGATCGCGGCGAAGCGCCTCGGGGATGCCGGCCAGCATGAGCAGCAGCAGCGCGTACCAGGCGAACTGCAGCGGCAGGAAGAGCGTGCCGCTCGTGGACGCGATGTGCTGCGGCAGCGGCGCCGCGAAGAAGTAGAACGCCGAGAGCAGCAGGAAGCGGACGCCCTCGGACGGCTCCATCGTGAACGGCACCAGCCGCTCGCCGCGGTAGAAGCGCTCGTCGGCGGCGCGGTACGAGATCCCGCTGCTCTTCACGTGGCCGACGTGCCGGACCAGCGCGATCCGCGTTTGCGAGAGTGCCTGAGCCCGCACGGCCGGCTGCGCGGCGGCGCCGTAGACGGCGGCACGGGCGAGCGCGGCGGCCGCCAGCGCCAGCCACGTGCGCCGGGTCGCGGCGAACGCCGCGACGCCGAACGCGATCGCCCCGCCCGCCATCAGGCTGCTCCCCGGCCGCAGCTCGGTCAGCGCGACGAGCGATGCCACGCCGCCCGCCGCCCACGCCAGACGGCGGCCCGTGCTCCCGGCCCGGGTCGTCCCCACCGCGCAGGCCATTGCCGCCACGGCGAGGCCGAACTGCAGCGACTCCTTCAGCATCGAGAAGGTCCAGACGAAGATCGTCGGCCAGAACATCAGCAGCAGCAGGGCCGCCCCGGCGGCGGCGGCGCCGAACGCGCGGCGCATCAGACGGTGAAAGACGATGGCGAAGACTTCGTAGCAGGCGACGTTGATCAGGCCGAGCGCGTAGGGTGAGGGACCGAAGAACCACTGCACGACCGCCAGCGCGTAGTGGTACTGCACGTCGCCGTAGTTCTGCGACACGCGCATCCAGTAGAACGGGGCGATCGGAATGCCCGAGGCCTCGTTCAGGATCCAGATCGAGCGGTCGACGGCGAAGCGGCCGTCGCCGAACAGCACGTTGAACTGCTCCTGCGGTCCGGTCATCAGGAACAGCGCGAGCACGCACAGCGCGCGCAGGAGCGTGCCGGCGATGAGCGCGCCGCCGACCCATCGGCGCTCCACCCCCTCCCAGCGCGACGTGGCGCGCCAGGTCATCGCCGCGATCAGGGCGCCGCAGGCCACCCCCAGCGGCGACCACGCGAACAGCGCGGCCGCCGCCGCCGCGATCCCGGCCGCGCCTGCGTACATCATCACGGCATCTGCGCCAGGAGCGGCGCCAGGCCGGCCGCCAGACGATCCGCGACGCGGGCGTTGCCCTCCGCCGTCAGATGCAGGCCGTCGTAGCAGAGCGTGCGATCGCTCAGATCCACGGCGGTCTCCATGCTCAGATAGCGCACGCGCGGGTTCCCCGGATACCGCTGCGCCAGCATCTGCCGGACGGCGCGCTGCTGATCGGTCTGCACCTCGTTCTTGAACGGCTCCGAGACGACAAAGACGGTCTTGTGCCGCTCGAGCGCGTAGTCGATCGCGCGCTGGAGCGAGCCGAGGTAGTACTCCCAGTGCTCGAAGCGGATGGCGTCGCGCTTCGGCCCCTTCTCGTCGGGCGACATCGCCTGGAGCTGCCGCTCGAGGGCGTGCTGGATCCGCAGCGCCATCTCTGCCGCGTCGGCCGCATACCGGTCGCCGGCCGTGCCGTGGAACACCACGCGGCCCTCCCGCGAGGTGTCGCTCAGGTTCTCCAGGTGCAGCCAGCCGCGCAGCGGGATGATGGGCAGGATCGGCAGGTAGCCGGTCACCCTGAACACCGCCGACTCGCGGCGGAACGACTGGTTGTTGAAGAACAGATCGTTGTAGCCGCTGTAGAGGATCGCCGCGTCGTAGTCGAGCCAGTCGTAGTCGCGCAGCGTGAACGGAAACGAATACGCCCCTTCGCTGTTCCACGCCAGGTTCACGACCGTCGTGCGCCGGGAGGCCGCGGGCTGGTTCAGCCGCTGCTCCAGGTAATAGGGAATCGTCTCGGCCGCGCGCACGCCGTAGCCGAATCCCACGCTGCCGCCCAGCAGCACCAGGCGGCGCTCCCCGGGCTGCTTGTCGCCGACCGAGCGCCCGCGATAGCCCCAGATGTTGTAGCCGCCGGTGTCGGCGAAGCGATGGTGCAGATACAGATCCACGCCGAGCGCGAAGACCAGCGTCGCGCCGATCGCCATGACGATGGCGGCCACGGCAAACCAGCCGCGGCGTCCGCGGGGCAGGCGGGCGCCGATCGGCACGAGGGCGGCCAGCACCAGCGCGCAGGCGACGAGCCAGCGTCCCCGTGCCGCGTAGAACAGCGCGGCGCCGAGCAGCACGACCGCCGCGATCGTCAGCGCCGGGCGCCAGGCGCCTCGCGCCGATCCCTTCGCCCCGCGCCCCCATCCCCCGGTCCCGGCCCCCATGTCTAGTACATCCGCTCGTAGTGGCGCGGGGTGCGCGGCGTGTACGGACGCCAGCTCGATCCCGTCCCGCGCAGATCCAGCAGATCGCGGCCGATGATCCTGAACAGCAGACCGACGGGCACGAACACGAGCGCATAGAAGACCGTGAGCAGCAGGCGCGTGTTCAGCCAGCCGAGCGCGTGCGCGAGCGTCCACCAGGCCTTCGAGGGCCATTTCAAACCGGCCGGCGCCGACGACGCGAGTCCGATCAGGACGATGCCGGCGCCCGCCGCCGCGACGGCCGGCGCCGAACGCCCGTGCCAGCCGGCGTACGCCGCGTAGAGGATGAGGACGCCGCCGACCGCCCGCCCGAACGAACGCTCCTCCGCCAGCGGCGCGGCCGGCCGTCTCATGCCGGCGCCGCCTCGAGCGCGCATGCCGCGCGCAGCGCGTCGGTGACGCGCTGCTGATCGTCCTCCGTCATCTCGTGGAACAGCGGCAGCAGCAGGCAGCCGTCCTGCGCCGCCTCGCTGCGCGCGAGCCGGCGGCATCCGCCGGCGCCGCAGCCGCAGGCGTTCCGATCGGGCGCACACGCCCAGCGCTCGCCGGCGTACACCGGCTCACGGTGCGCGCACATCACGCCCGTCTTGGTCGACACGCCGGCATCCAGCATGCGCTGCATCACGGCGCGCTGGCCGCAGCCCTCCGGCAGGCGGACGCGATAACTCTGGAAGTTCGACTTCGTCCCCGGCGGCTCGTCGGGCAGGACGAGCCCCGGCACCTCCGCGAGCAGCGCCGCATAGGTCCGGGCCAGCGCCCGCCGGCGCGCGACCGCTTCGGGGAGCCGCTTCAACTGTTCGCGGCCGATGGCCGCCTGGATGTCGGTGAGGCGGTAGTTGAAGCCGAGCGCGGTGTACGACTCGACGAGGACCGTCGTCGATCGATGGCGCGCGAGGTCCGACGCGCTCATCCCGTGCTGGCGCAGCCGCCGGAACTGCCGGTCGAGCCCGCCATCCGCCGTCGTCAACATGCCGCCGTCGCCGGTGCTCAGGAGCTTCCGGGGGTGAAACGAGAAGCAGGCGACGACCCCGTGCGGGCGGCCGATGCGCTGCCAGGAGCCGCGCCATTCGATCTCGCTCCCGGCCGCGCAGGCGGCATCCTCGACGAGCGGCAGCGCATGGCGCGCGGCGATGGCGGAGAGCGCGGCCAGATCGCACGGCAGGCCGAGCTGATGGACTGCGAGGATCGCGCGGGTCTTCCGTCCGATTGCGGCCTCGACCAGCGACGCATCGATGTTGCAGGTCGCCGGATCGATGTCGACGAACACCGGCGTGGCGCCGCAGTACCGGATCGCGTTGGCCGTCGCGATGAACGAATGGCTGACGGTCACGACCTCGTCGCCGGCGCGGACGCCGACGCCGAGCAGCGCCAGGTGAAGCGCCGCGGTGCAGCTCGAGACGGCGCACGCGTACGGGGCGCCGGTGAACGCGGCGAATTCCTCCTCGAACGCGGCAACCTCCGGCCCCTGCGTCGTCCAGCCCGACGCGAGCACGCGCCTGGCCGCCTCCGCTTCGGCCTCTCCCATCCACGGCCTCGCGATCGGAATCGGCGGCATCGCGTTCATCGCCCGCCCGTCGCCGGCGGCGGGTCGCCAACCCAGGTGACGATGCCGTGGAGGCGATAGCGGTCGGTGGTCATGAGGAACACGTCGCCCGCGAGCACGCGCTGCCCGCCGTAGGTCCACTCGCCGGGACTCGCTTCGGCCACCGGCACCTCGAGCGTGATCTCCACGCGCTGCCCCGTCATGCGCGCCCCGGTCCACAGGGTGTCCTGATCAACGAGGTGCATCTCCATCACCTCGCTGCGCTCCTCCGACCGCCGCACGTCGACGATCACGGCCCCGCCGGGCTCGTCGCGATCGCCGCGGCTGATGAGCGACGAGGTTTCCGGCGGCAGATAGAACCGGACCGTGGCCGCCCGCTTCGCGCCCGCACGGGCCGGGACAATGGTCAGGGCGGCCGGCCGGGCCGCGACCTGCCGGCCCTGGTCGTACAGATACAGGTCGTAGCGTCCGGCCGCGAGCGCCGGCAGCTGCAGCTCGACCCGAATCGCCGACGACAGCAGGTACTTCGTCGCCTGCGACAGCCGATCCGACTGGGTCAGCACGAAGGGCTGGCCCGACCTCGCGACGTATGCCTGCAGGTAGGGGCGGAATCCGGTGCCGTCCAGCGAGATGCGCGAGGCTTCCCCCTCGGCGAGGGTGGACGGCTCGACACGGGCGATCTCGATCGCGCTGCCGCGCAGGGACCGGTACCCGATTGCCGCCGCGGGGATCGCCGCCGCCACGACGAGGATCGCCGCGGCGTCGATGACGTTGACGCGTCCGAAGATGCGCCCGCGCGCGTCGAGCAGCGTCATCTCCGCACCGCCTGCGGATCCTCCCGCGTGAGCACGGTGCCGATCGCCTTCGCGGAGGCCGTCTCCAGATCGAACCGATCGCCGGCGCGGAGCGGCCGGCCGTCGTATTCCCACCGGCCCGGGGACGCCTCCCGCACGGGCACGCGCAGGACCACGTCGGCCATCACCTGGGACGTGTGGCGGCCCATCCACAGATAGTGATCGCCGGGTAGCTGCCGCGCCACGCGCATGTCCATCACGTCGACGGAGGTCTCGCGGATGTCGACCCGCTCGATCTGCGCGCGCTCGGCCGGCGCCGCGTTCGCGTCGGGCCCCAGATCGCGGTCGCCGGCTCGCAGCTGCGAGGCCACTTGCGCCGGCAGCAGCAACCTCACCACCGCGCGCATCGTCGCGCGCGGCGGATCCGGCGGCGCGAGCGTGATCGCGTGTCGCAGGCGGGCCAGCTCGCGCGCGTTGTCGAACACATAGAGATCGTAGGTCCCCGGTCCCAGCGACGACAGCCGGAGTTCGAGCGCGTCTTGGGTGACCGATTCGATCGGAAGCTCGGGTCCGGCCGGCGCCGACGGCGTAACGGCGAACGGCTCGCCGGTGCGCGGCGCGAAGACGCGCAGGTAGTGGCGGAAGTTGCGGCCGACCAGGCGGACGCGCGCGCCGGCCGACGAGGGCAGCGCGGCCGGCTCGACCCGTTCGATCACCGGGACGGGAAGATGGAACACGCGATACGTGCCCGCCCCGAGCGCGGCGCCGAAGACGAGCAGCAGACCGAGCCCGAGGTCGACGAGATTGACCAGCCCGAAGAGACGCCCGTTCCCGTCGATCACGGCTGAACCACGGCCGGGGTGGCGCCGGGCGCCGGCCCGGTGCGCACGCGGTGCAGGCTTCCGGCCGCACCCGCGGCGGCGAGCGAGAGCACGAACGGGACGATCATGTCCCGATGGCGGACGAGCGTGCCGATGTTGCCGCTGTTGGGCGCGATGATCAACAGTCCGGCGATCGGGTAGGCCGCGAGGACCGATGTCAGCCACGGATCGCGCCGCAGCCCCGCCGCCAGGCCGGCCAGGGCCGCCGCGAGCGCCAGGTACCACACGATCTGCTGCGGCACGAGCGTGAACTCTGAGACCGACGCAGCCCGCCACGGCAGCGGCATCACCACGAACGCAGCGGCCGATCGCGCCAGGAACCCGAGCCCTTCCGCGGTCGTCATCGTGCCGAGCGACGCGGGGCCGGCCGCATAGAACCGCCGGTCGAGGAGCTGATAGCTCCGGCCGGCGCTCATCACGTGCCCGAGGTGCCGGTCGGCGGCCAGCCGCACTACCGGCACGATTCGCTTCTCGAAGCGCACGGCGCCGAACAGGGAGAGGGCAATCAAGGCGGCCGCCACCGATGGACGCGCCGCGACGACACGGAAGGCGAGCGCCAGCGCGATCGCCAGCAGGCCGATCTCGAGCGTGCCCTCGCGGAGCCCCGAGAGCATCCAGAGCGCGCCGGCCACGGCGGCCGTGGAGGCCAGCGCGCGGCCCGCCCAGCCGCGGCGCACGTGCCGGCCGGCGTAGTACAGGCCCGCGGCCACCAGTGCGCCGAGAAAGAATTGGAACGCCTCGCGCAGCACCGAGATCGACCACGCGAACAGCGTCGGCCAGCACATCGTCGCCGCGAGCGCGAGCGTCGCGGTCGGACCGCCGAAGGCGCCGCGCACCATCCGGTGCATCAGCAGCGCGCCGGCCGTGAAGAAGGCGACGCTCAGCAGACAGAGCGCGTAGGGCGACGGCCCGGCGATCGTCTGAAGCGCCGCCAGCAGATACGGATACGACGAGGCGGCATAGGGATCGACGATGCCGAGCCACTGGTGCGGGCCGATCTCGACGCCCAGCCAGAGATTGCGGATCCACAGCGAGCGGTCGAGCAGGTACTGCGCGTCCGGAAACAGCGCGAGGAACGGCTCCCGGTCCGGACGCGTCCCGACGAGCAGCAGGCCGACGGCGATGAAGCGGAGGCCGATCGCCAGCGCGAGAATCCGGACAAGGTGCACGCGCTCGCGGCCCTGGAGGCGCGACACGCTGGCCGCGCACATCCAGACAATCGCCGCCGCGAGGGCGACCGCGAGCGGCGACAGCGCCCAGATGACGCCGAGCGCGAGCCCGAGCGCCGAAGCGGCGCGCGCCGCGCGTGGGAACGCGGACGCGGGCGGCGGGACCGGGCCGGGCCGCCCGCCGCCGGCGGCGTCGATCGCGCTAGACATCGACCCGCGCGCTCCCCTCCCAGTTGCGCACGACCTCCTGCTCGAGCAACCGCTCGATTGGCACGCCCGACTCCTCATACCACTGCCGCAGGCGGCGGAGGCCGTCGACCATCGAGACCGACGGCGCGTACCCGAGCAGCGCCGCCGCGCGCGAGGCGTCCGCGCGCAGATCGTGAACGTCGCCGGGCCGCGGGAGGTCGTGCACCACCTCGACCGAGCGGCCGGCCATCAGCGCGACCTGCTGCGCCAGCGCGTTGATGCTCACCGAGTGCCCGCTGCCGAGGTTGATGGTCGCCCCGACCGCTCCGGGCGCGAAACCGGCGGCGGCAATGCCCGCCGCGGTGTCGGAGACGAAGGTGAAATCGCGCGTCTGCGTGCCGTCGCCGAACACGACGAGCGGCCGGCCCGCCATCGCGCGCAGCAGGAACTTCGGAATCACTTCGCCGCTGTCCCCCTCGTGGTGACAGCGCGGACCGTACGCGTTGAACGGACGGACGACCACCGTGGGCAGGCCGCCGGTGGCGAGGAACGCCCGTGCATAGGATTCACCTGCGAGCTTCGATGCGCCGTAGACCGTGAGCGGACAGGTCGGGTGATCCTCGCCCATCGGCACCCGCAGCGCCGTGCCGTACACCTCGGAGGTCGACACCTGCACGAAGCGTTCGACACCCGCCGCGCGCGCCAGCTTCAGCAGCGTCAGCGTCGCCGTGGCGTTCACGTCGTGGTTCTCCCGCGGCGAGTGGAGCGAGTGGCGCACGCCGAGGCACGCGAGGTGAAACACGACGGCGGCGCCGCGCAGCGCCTCGGCCATCGCGGCCTCGTCGCGAACGTCGTCGGTGCGCAGGGTGCAGCGCGGCCCTTCCACGCCGGCGAGATTCTCGCGGCGCCCGTTCACCAGGCTGTCGACGACGACGACGTCGCGGCCGCCTTCGACGAGCTGCCGGGTGAGCTCCGAGCCGATGAAGCCGGCGCCGCCGGTCACCACGACGGGGCCGTCGCCCGGCTCGTCGGACGGCTTCTCGCGCGCCACCGCCGCCGCAGCCTGCGTCATGGCTTGATCCCCGCGAGCGTCAACCCGGCGGCCTGCCGCCGCACGATCCCGGCCAGGCCTCCGCGTGCGAGCGCCTCGGCGGCCTCCGACTCGGTCTGCGGCCGATCGTATTCGGGCGAGAGCATGTCGAACGTGTCGAGGACCGCCCACCGGTAGCGCTGGCCGATCGAGAGCCGCGCCTCCCCGACGTAGTTGGCCACCGGAATGGCGAACGCGAAGAGACGCCCGGCGAGCGGCAGCCGGAACAGCACCTCGGTGAGCGGAAAGAGCAGCGGCATGAGCGCCTGGATGGCGAGGAGCAGGGCGCGCTTGTTCATGCGCCGCGTGATCGGCCGCACCAGGTACTTGGCGTTGAGCGTCGTCCAGCGCCGCCGCTCGTAGATCGTCACCGCCAGCCGCCCGCCGGACTTGACCATCGCGGGCAGCGCCGCCAGCGAGCGCCGCGGCGACGGCGTGTGCTGGATGACGCCGATGCAGTAGCAGAGGTCGAAGGCGCCCGGCTTGAACGGCAGCGCCTCGATGCTCGCCTGCACGAGATCGACGTTGCCGCGATCCTTCAGCGTGAGGCGCGCCGCATCGACCGCGCGGCTCAGATCGACGCCGACCGCCCGGCACTTCTCTCGCGAGACGACCTCGAGGAAGCGGCCGGCGCCGCAGCCGACATCGAGGATCCAGCGGCCCGGCAGCCACTCGCGCCGCCATCCGGTCTCGCCGTACAGACGATCCTCCGACAGCCGGGTGCCGTTGGCGGCGTCGATCTGCTCGCCGCGGAAGCGGTTCCACTGGTAGCCGAACGACGTGGCGTAGTTCTCCATCGCCACGAACCGGGGAATGCCGCCGACCACCGGGTGCGTCCGGCCGCACCCGCGGCAGGCGAGCGTGCCGGTGACGATGTCGCCGCCCTCGGTCTCCGCCGCCGCGAGCTCCAGGCTGTCGCGGCAATCGGGACATGCGAGCAGGTCGAGCAGCGAGGCGTGCATCGTCTTCAGGAACGTGCGGCCGTCGCCGCCCGCATGACGGCGCCGACGACGGCGTCGGCCTGCGCGTCGCTCATCTCGGGATAGAGCGGCAGCGAGAGCACCTCGCCGGCGGCGCGCTCGGCGATCGGGAACTGCCCGCGGGCGCCGAGCCCGGCGTAGGCCGGCTGCAGGTGCACGGGAATCGGGTAGTGCAGCCCCGTCGCGACGCCGTCGGAGGCCAGCGCCGCCTGGAGCGCGTCCCGCGCGCGTGCGCGCACGGTGTACAGGTGATAGACGTGGCGCGCGTACGGCATCTCGACCGGCAGCGTCAGGCCGCTCGCCGCGAGGCCGGCGTCGTAGCGCCGTGCGAGCTGCCGCCGCCGCTCGGTCCAGGCCGGCAGGTGCCGCAGCTTCACGCGGAGCACCGCGCCCTGGAAGCCGTCCATGCGCGCGTTGAAGCCGCGCAGGTCGTGGCGGTACTTCTGCCGCTGGCCCCAGTCGCGCAGGCTGCGCACGGCCTCGGCGAGCCGTGGGTCGCCGGTCACGACCGCCCCCCCCTCGCCGCACGCGCCGAGGTTCTTGCTCGGGTAGAAGCTGAAGCAGGCGAGATCGCCCAGGCCCCCGGCGGGGCGATCGCGATAGCGTGCGCCGTGCGCCTGCGCGGCATCCTCGACGATCGCAATTCCGTGCCGCGCGGCGATCGCGCGAATCGGATCCATGTCGGCCGGCTGCCCGTACAGGTGCACCGGCACGATCGCTCTCGTGCGCGGCGTGATCGCCTGCTCGATCCGATCGACGTCGATGGTCAGGGAGCGGTCGTCCACGTCGACGAGCACCGGGTGCGCGCCGACATGGAGCACCGCCGCCACCGTCGCAACGAAGGTGAACGGCACCGTGACGACCTCGTCGCCGGGGCCGACGCCGGCGGCGATCAGCGCGAGCTGCAGCGCGCTGGTGCCGGAGCTCACCGCGACGGCATGCGCCGCGCCGCAATACGACGCGAGCTCGCGCTCGAACGCCGCGACCTCGTCGCCCAGGACGAACTGGCCCGAATCGAGCACGCGCGCCAGCGCGGCGTCGAGCTCGGGCCGGAGCGCCCGGTGCTGCGCCTGCAGATCGAGGAACGGCACCTTCATCGCGCACCCGCCGCGGATCGATCGCCGTCAGCGGCCAGCGTCGACTCGACGATGTAGCGGGGCCGCCGCCGTGCCTCGTCGAACGCGCGCCAGAGATATTCGCCGAGCACCCCCATCATCAGCATCTGGACGCCGCCAATCACGAGCACCACGACCATGAGCGAGCTCCAGCCCTGCACCGGCCGGCCGGTCAGCGCGTTGACGACGACAACGCCCGCGTACAGGAAACCGAGCAGCGCGACGACGAGGCCGACGTAGGACATCAGGCGGATCGGCAGGTACGTGAACGACGTCACCGAGTCGGCGACCAGCTTCAAGCGCTTCTCGAGCGTCCACCCGGATCGCCCGTGCCGGCGCGCCTGCTTGTCGTAGGGCACCGACACCTGCCTGAATCCGAGCCACGCCAGCAGCCCGAGAAGGCTCGTGTGGCTCTCCTGGAACCGCCGTGCCGCGTCGACCACGCGCCGATCGAGCAGGAAGAAATCGGCCCCCGTCTCGGCCACCTCCTTCAGCCCCACGACGTGGCGCATGATCCAGAAGTAGATCCGCGAGAAGACGAGCGTCGATCGCCCTTCTCCATCGCGGCGGGCGCGGACGGCCCAGACCACGTGCGCGCCCTCGCGCCACCGCTCGAGCAGGCGCGGGATGACCTCGGGCGGATCCTGGAGGTCCGCGGCGAGCATCACGACGGCATCGCCGCGCGCCTCCTCGAGGCCGCACGCGATCGCCGCGTGCGAGCCGAAGTTGCGCGCGAAGCGGAGGGCGCGAATCCGCGGCTGCGCCGCCGCGAGCCGCGCGAGCACGCCGAAGGTGTCGTCGGCCGAGTGGTCGTCGACCACCACCCATTCCCAGTCGAGGTCCGCAGGGTCGAGCGCCTGCGACAGCCGCTCGGCGAGCAGCGGGAGGTTGTCCGCCTCGTTGTAGGCCGGCGTCACCACCGACAGCAGCGGCCGGCTCATATCTCGTCTCCGGCGCCCGCCGGCCGGTTCAGCCGGAACAGCTTCACGCCCACGCGCTCGCCCTCGTACTCGAAGAACGCCGGAAAACGCTCGGGATCGCACGCCTTGATCTGGTGGAACAGCTCGAGGAGCGGCCGGGTCGGATCGATCCGCGAGTCGTCGGGCGTGCGGAACCGCGGGAAGCGGGTCGCGTGCGCCTCGTCCTGCGGCACGGGCGCAAAGCCCGGCGTGCCGAGCAGCCGGATCGCCGCGCGCAGCGCCACGGGCACGGCATCCTCGACCTTCCTGGCGTAGCTGCGGATGGTCTCGAACGGCGACAGCGCAATCGGCTGCCGGTACACGATCGGTCCGGTGTCCATCCCCTCGTCCATGAGGTGCACGGTGACGCCGCTCTCCACGTCGCCGCTCGCGATGATGTGCCACTCGACGTTCGGACCGCGATACCTCGGCAGCAGCGACGGGTGCACGTTGATGGCGTGGGCCGGGATGCGGAGCGCGTCGGCGGCGACGAGGTACGGATAGCCGTACGACACCAGCAGATCCGGCGCAATCCGGCGGAGCGCGGCCGCCAGCTCGGCGCGCCGCGGCCGCAGGACCTCGATCCCGAGCCGCTCCGCCGCACCGATCACCGGCGCGAGCCGCGCTTCGTTCCGGCTCCGCCACGGCAGGATCAGCGCGGCGACCGCCGTGCCGTCCCCCACGAGCGAGGCGAGCACCGGCGACTGATCGGAGCCGGTCAGGAAGACGCACCGGACCTCGCTCACGCGGCGAGCCTGTCGTAGGGATACACGAAGAAGTACGGGAAGCTGCGGCCGAGCTCCGCGGCGCCGATCGCCGACAGCCGCGACTCGTCGCAGAAGCGCTTGACGAAGATCTTGTAGGACGACGCCTGCGAGCCCCACTTCTGCTTGAACGCGCCGACGCCGGCGCGATCGGGCGGCGACGCCTCCCAGTTCCAGTAGCGGAGGCCCGCGGCCCTGGCGTCGCGGATCGCGCGATCGATCAGCAGCGTGCCCGGCTGGAGCGGGCGCGCGTCGGCGCGCGCGCAGGGCACGTAGTAGCTGGCGACCTGCGCCGACCAGAGCACCAGCAGGCCGCCGACGAGCGTATTCCCCTGGAGCGCGAAGTAGGTGCGCGCCAGCCCGCCGGGCGCGCCCCGCCGCACCAGCGTCTGGATGGCCGCGAAGGGCTTGCGCGGGATGCCGTGCTCGCGGCAGTTCTCCTCGTACACGCCGTAGAACAGGCGCAGCGTCTCGTCGGTGGCGTCGGTCGTCACCGAGAGGCCGGCCCGCTCGGCCTTGCGGATGTCGTAGGCCAGCTTCGCGTCGAACGGTCCGAGCGACGGCAGATCCAGGTACTGCGTCTGCCGGTCCACCTCGAGAACGTCCCCGAGCGGCGCCCGGTAGAGCTCCCAGCAATCGAACAGGAACGGCGCATAGAAGACCGCGGTCAGCGGCGCCCTGCGTTCGCGCATCGTGCGCAGCACCGCGCCAATCAGCAGGCGGTGCACCTCCGCCGAGCCTTCCCGGCCCTCGTCGGTGAGCACGCCGGCATTGGGGCCGAAGTAGGGCAGCGAGCAGTAACAGGCGCCGTGCCCGGATTCGGCCACGAAGCCGGGGAGCGCGCCGACCAGGTCCGGTCCGTCGAAGGCGCCGAGGTACAGCGGCGTGCCGGCGCCCGCGCCGGCGAGCATGTCGCGGTAGATCGGGTGGTGGTAGGCGAGCACGCGCGGCGACCGGACGGCCAGATGGTCCAGGAAGGCCGCATAGCGATCGTCGGCGTCGGGCCCGAGCGGGCGCACCTCGATCACGCCTCGTCGAGCTCCACCGGGCGTCCGCGCGACGCCATCGACTTGGAGGCCGCCTCGACGAGCGCCACGATCCGCAGTCCGCCGGCGGCGTCGGTCAGCGGCGCGGCCTGACGCCCGATGCAGTCGAGGAAGTGGGCGACCTCGGTCTTCAGCGCCTCGGCGCCGTCCAGTTGCGGCGCCCACATGTCGCCGGCGCGGTAGCCGACCAGCATCTGGTAGACGCTGTCGGGATGGCTGTTCAGCGTGATGCCCTTGTCGTAGACCTTGATCTTCTCGCTCGGCTCCAGGTCGTCGTACACGATCATGCGCTGGCTGCCGCCGATGAGCGTGCGGCGGATCTTGACCGGCGCCAGCCAGTTCACGTGGATGTGGGCGATGAGGTGCGTGTCGAAGAAGAGCGTCAGGTACGCGATGTTCTCGTGGCCGCCGGCCACGTGCGACATCCCGGTGGCCGACACGGCGCGCGGCCGCATCGGGATCACGTGGTCCATGATCGACAGATCGTGGACCGCCAGGTCCCAGATCACGTTCACGTCGTGCTGGAAGAGCCCGAGGTTCACGCGCACCGAGTCGTAGTAGTACAGATCGCCGAGCTCGCCGGCGGAGACCAGCGCGGCGATCTTGCGCACGGCGCCCGTGTACACGAAGGTGTGATCCACCATCAGCACGAGCCGCCGCCGGGCGGCCTCGTCGCGCAGCCGGGCGGCGTCGCCGGACGAGGCGGCGAGCGGCTTCTCGACGAGCACGTGCTTGCCGGCTCTGAGCGCCGCCATCGCCAGCTCGAAGTGCGTGGACACGGGCGTGGCGATCGCCACCGCGTCGATCTCCGGGTCGGCGACGAGCGCGGCGAAGTCGCACGTCGTGCGCAGACGCGGGTACCTGGCCGATGCCGCCGCCAGCCGCCCGGCGGCGAGATCGCAGGCGCCGCGCACCTGCGCACCCGGCGCCTCGGCGAAGTTGCGCAGGAGATTGGGCCCCCAGTACCCGAGCCCGACGATGCCGACGCCGATCATCCCTCGTCCCGTTCCCGGCGCATGTCGCCGATTGGACGCGCGGGCACGCCGGCCACGATCGCATGCGGCGCGACGTCGTGCGTGACGACCGCGCCCGCGCCGATCATCGCGTGCTCGCCGATCGTGACGCCGCACCGGATGACGGCGCCGCTGCCGATCGACGCCCCGCGGCGGACCAGCGTGGGCACGACCGCCCAGTCCGCGCCCGTCTGCAGCCGCCCCCCGGCGGCGGCGCGCGGATACGGATCGTTGGTGAACACGACGCCGTGGCCGACGAACACCTCGTCTTCGATCGTCACCCCCTCGCACACGAAGCTGTGCGACGAGATCTTGCAGCGGCTCCCGATCACCGATCCCTTCTGGATCTCCACGAACGCTCCGATCTTCACATCGTCGCCAATGGTGCACCCGTAGAGGTTCACGAGCGCCGGGTGGTGAATCTGCACGTTCGCGCCCAGCACGACGCTGTCGGCAATCGGCATCGGGTCAGGACGTCGACGGCAGGGCGAGGCCGCCAACCGGGGCGTGGCCGAGCTCCCACAGCACCAGCCCGAGGAGCATCACGATGCCGAGCAGGCAGAGCCCGCTGTCGAGGTACCAGCTCCAGACGTCGGTCCGCCAGATCGCCGAGAGCCGCGACATCGGGAGCATGAAACCGTTCAGCAGCAGGTAGGTGCACGCCCACAGCGTCAGCTTCGTCTTGCGCCGAGGCTGCGGCCCGGTCACGTAGGTGTAGAGCAGCGCGCACAGCGGCAGCAGAAAGACGACGTAGTAGTAGTAGTGCGCGTGGAAGAAGGACGCGCCGGCGATGAGCAGCACGGCCAGTTCCCACACCAGGCCGCGCGTCGCCGCGGCTCCCTCGCGGCGCGCGCCGAGCCCCCGCGCCGCGCCCCACAGCAACAGCCCGGAGGTGGCGCCGACGAGGGCGTAGAAGGCGGCGACGGCGCTGAATGCCGGCGCGCGATCCTCGACGGCGCACAGCAGCCAGCGGACGTCGGCCGCGGTGCCTCTGCCGCCGATCCACTGCCGGCAGAAGTCCGACTTCTGCGCGCCGCGCGCAATCACCGGATAGAGCACCTCACCGGCGCCGAACGGCCGCATGATGCCGCCGACGGTGGTCGCGGTCCTGCCGAGCGCGAAGTGCTGCAGCCCGAAGGCCAGGTGCGCCGCGAGCAGGATCGCGGCCGACGAGGCGGCGAACGCCGCGATGCCCTTGAAGCGGCGGTGCAGCACGAACGCCCCGAGCAGCACGATCGGCCAGTACTTGAACCAGGCCGCCGCCGCCAGCAGCGCGCCGCTGGCGGCATCGCGGCCCCGCACGAACGCGAGGCAGGCGAGGACGATCAGCAGCAGCGCCACCACTTCGAACTCGCGCTGGATCAGCGCCTGCGAGAGCGGCAGGAACGCAAACGCGGCGCCGAAGGTCATCGCACCGGCCGCGATGTTGACACGTTCGCCGGCCGCCGCCAGCAGGGTCAGCCCGTACCAGGCCGCGACGAGCACCATCGGGTAGATCGCCAGCAGCGCCATCGCGATGGCGTGGTACGACGGGAGAAACGCCACCGGGAACAGCGCCAGGTACTGCGTCGGCCCGTAAAGATAGGTGCCGTGGTTGTAGGCAATCGACGCCTGGAGATCGGGGCTGGCCCACAGCGCAGGGTTCACATCGCGGATGTAGGCGCCCGAGAGCGTGTAGTAGTAATCGCCCGTCGTGAAGGTCAATCCGCGATAGATCGCCTTGGTCAGATACGCGAGCCCGACCGCGCCGGCGATCCACGCGGCCGCCCGCGCGCGCGCGCCAGCCGCGCGCGGCCAGCCTCCTCCATCCACACGCCGCACGTCTGTCGGGTGAGGGACCGACATGGGCCGGTCAGGATCGCCGGGCATCCGGCGCGCAGACGAACATCATCATGTTGGCGTGCGCCCACCGGCTCCACTTGATCAGCCAGCCGGCTCCGGGCACGCTCGCATCTTCGGCGACGAGGATCTTCTTGAGCAGCCGGATCCGCGGCGCCCCGCTGTCGCGTCCGGCGGAGGCCGGGCGTCCCCGCGTCCCGCCCTCCCCGCCGGGCGGGCGCTCCCCCGCCCCGCGCATCCGGTCGAGGCGCTCCAGGACGCGCCGGAGCAGGCCGACCTCGGTCAACCCCCAGACGAGCGCGTAGCCTTGCGTGCCCAGCACGCGGAAGCCGGCGCCCGCCAGCAGCCTGGTGAACTCGGGCACCGAGAAGGCGTACTGATAGAACCGGCGCCCGCCGGGCGCCTCATCGACCTGCGGCTGTCCCACCCGATGCCATTCCTTCCGCCCGAGCGCCGCCAGCAGCCGCCGCATCGGGCTGAAGTACGGCACGCTGATCAGCAGCACGCCATCGTCCTTGATCACGCGCCGCGCCTCCGCCAGGGCGCGCTGGGGCCCGCTTTCGAAGTGCTCGACGACGCCGCCCGAGTAGTAGAGATCGAAGGTGCCGGAGCCGAACGGCAGCGCCCCGACATCGCCGGCGCAGAGCGCCAACGCCGGGCCCTCGCGCCGGAGCGCCGAGAGCCACTCGCGCGCGAAGTCGAGACCGACCACCCTCGCGCCGCGCGCGGCGTAATAGGCGACGTACTGCCCGCGCCCGCAGCCGCCCTCGAGCATGCGCGATCCCGGCTTCAGATACCGCTGAAACAGCGGGCGCAGCGGATCGACGTCGAGAAAGCGGATGCGGTCGGCGAGCGTGGCGTGGCCGCCGAACTCTTCCCAGTAGGCGGCCGATCCGCCGGCTTCCGCGTGCCGGTGGTACATCTTCAGCATCGAACGGCCCGCAGCTGCTCGGCCGGATAGACGAACTCGCGGCCGTGCAGGATGCCCTCGCAGATCGTGTCGAGCCCGGGATCGCGCCCCGGCTCGAGCTCTGCCAGGCTCGCCACGTTCACGGCATACGGGCTCCAGGCTCTGCCCTCGACGGGCTTCACGACGCCGAGCGGAATCATCCGCCGGAAGAAGAAGTGATAGGCGTACTTCTTCGCGCGCGCCATCGTGGCGCCGTCCAGGCGCCGGCCGAGCGGCAGGCTCGCGAGCAGCTCGAGATAGTGCTCGCGCGAACGCGCGTCGATCGTGATCCCCTTGTTGCGGATCCAGGCCTCGCCGGCGACGATCACCGGCACGCCGAGGCTCGCGAGCTCCACGCCGGTCTTGGTGCCGTAGATGAGCACGCTGTCGCAGCGCGTCATCACCGAGTAGGTGCTGACGGCGCTCTGCGGCGGGATGACGTGGACGTTCGGCGGCAGCGGGCCGATCTCGCGCGCGATCTCCTCGGCGATCGGCTGCCGCGACTGGATGTGGCCGCGCAGCTCCGCCGGGTGCACGCGGATGATCAGCTGCAGGTCGCGCCGGGCGTCGAAGTACCTGATCGTCGTCACCAGCCAGTCCCACATGTCCGCGAAGGCGTTCTGCGGATAGTGGAGCTGCGCGTCCCACATGACGTTGGTGAGCAGCCCGATCGACGGCCTGGAGAAGTCGATGCCGGTCTCGCGCGCGATCGCGTCGAGCCCGGTCTCGGGCGCCCGGTTGAACGAGATCCAGTCCTCGGCGCCGGTCCAGCGGCTCCTGAGGTACCCGACGAGCTCGCGATCGATCTCCTCGTCCCATTCGAGGTCGCTCCACTGGCTCGCCGGCTCGCTCATCAGCGTGTGGTGATAGGTATCGCCGTGGCTGAAGATGAACGAGCTCTTCCGGTACGCGACCATCCAGTTCACCACGCGGACGCCGTGCCGGCGCACGACCGCGCCGACGATCCCCTGCGGCACGTAGATGCCGTGATTGAAGGTGACGCTCGCGTACCGCTCGCGCGCCATCAGCCGCTCGAGCGCGAAGCGCGTGATCAGGGCGGCGGCGAAATAGCGGCGGAGGACGCCGGCGCCGTGCGGTTCGCGATCGAGGCTCGTCCGGGCGAAGAACCGGATCGCGCCCGCGCGGGCGTGCTCGCCGATCGGCAGGCCGTCGACCGTGTAGGCGGCGATCTCGTCGGGCGCGAGCGTGCGCGCCAGCCGCCAGGCGATCTCGATCTCGTCCGGCTCGAGGAAGTCGCCGTAGGTGAGCACGCGGACGCCCGTCGATTCGAACATCGCGCGCGCCGGCGCGTGGCACGAGACGCAGATCTCGCGCTTCGGGCCGTGGCGCAGGAACTCGCGCGTCACCCACTCGTCCTGCAGCTTGCCGAGCATGCAGTTCTGGCAGGCCGGCAGCACCTGGTCGCAGAGCAGCACGTCCACGCGCGCCCCGCGCAGCGTGAGCGCGACCCCGAGCAGGCTCTCGAGCGTCGTCATGGCCGGCTGGCCGACGCTCGGCGCCAGCAGCACGCGCGGCGCGGCCGCCGGCAGCGACCGCGCGCGCTCGAGCAGCCGCGGATGGTCGCCGCCGAGCATCTCCGCCCACCGTGGATGATCGACGCTCACCGGGTAGACGCGGCGGACCAGACGCTTCAGCGCCCGCACCTGGGGCTCCAGCGCCATCAGACCGTCGCCCTCCCGCGCATCGCCAGCGCGACCGCCGCCGCCATCCCCTCGGCGTGCAGGCCGTGCGCGCGCAGCACTTCATCGTTGGTGCCGCACGCGGGGATGTCGACGACGCCGATGCGCCGGGCGAGGCAGCGGTGTGCCGGGGCGTGCTCGGCCAGCGTCCTGAGGATCATGTCGCCCTGGCCGCCGACGGTGTAGTGGTTGTCGAGCGCGAAGACCGCCGCCCCGCCGATCGTAGAGGCCAGCCACTCCGCATCGACCCGGTTCAGCCACGGCAGGTTGACCACGGCGGCCGAGATGCCGTGGCGGGCGCGCAGGAGCGCGGCGGCGCGGACCGCCTCGCCCAGGAGAATCGGGCCGTAGCCGAAGAGCATCGCGTCGGTCCCGTCGACAATCGTCACGCCGCGGCCCGGTTGCAGCGCGTAGCCGCCCGGCAGATCGAAGCCGGTCTCCCACGGCACCGAGACGAGCCGGAGATAGCAGCTCTCCTCCGTCCCCTCGAAGCAGTACTCGACGGCGAGCTCGACCTCGCGCTCGCAGCACGGCTCGATCAGCACCAGCCCCGGCACCGCCGACAGCACGGCGATGTCGCGCACGCACTGGTGCGAATGGCCCGGCCCCCCCGGCAGCAGGCCGGCGAGCGATCCGACGTAGACGATCTTCGTCCGCTCGGTCGCGTTGTTGTAGATCTGCTCGTTCGGCCGATCCGACAGAAAGCAGGCGAACGAGTGCACGGCGGGCAGCAGCCCCTGGAGCGCCGCGCCGCCGGCCTGCGAGACCATGTCCTGCTCGGCGATGCCGCACTCGACGAAGCGCGACGGAAACGCCTCTTCGAACGGCAGCAGGCCCGTGTCGAGCGCCAGATCGGCGTCGAAGGCGACGATCCGCGGATTGCGGCGCGCCTGGTCGACCAGCGCACGACCGTAGGCTGCGACGAGCCGCTGCGGCGCCGCCGGCGCCGGCCGCGCCGGGCGCTCGCGCGCCTCGAGCCGCACGCCGGCCGCACCGAGCCGCGCGAGGCGGCCGTTCACGCGCTCGACGAGCGCCGCGATCGCCCGCTGGTACGTCGCATCGTCGGGCGCGCCGCTGTGGTAGCGGTACAGGCGGTCGGCCGGACCGAGCGAAGTGCCTTCCATGAAGGACACGCCGCGTCCCTTGACCGTGTCGGCGACGACGATCTTCGGCGTGTCCGGCGCGTCGCGCAGCGCCTCGAGCGTCGACGCGATGGCGGCCATGTCGTGTCCGTCCACACGCGCCACGTGCCAGCCGAAGCTCTCGAGCTTGGCGGTGAGGCTGCCGAGATCGCTCACGCGCGACACCCAGGTGTCGCTCTGGATCTTGTTGTGATCGACGATCACGGTGAGCCGGCCCAGCTTCCGGTTCGCGGCCGAGACGAGCGATTCCCAGAACTGCCCTTCCTGCAGCTCGCCGTCGCCGGTGAGGACGAAGACGCGGCCGTCCCGGCCGAGCAGCCGGTTGGCCAGCAGCATGCCCTTCGCCTTCGAGACCCCCATCCCGAGCGAGCCGGTGTTGGCCGCGATGCCCGGAATCGAGACATCGGGATGGCCGGGCAGGCCGTTCAGCCTGCGCAGCTCGTGGATCTTCCCGAACGGCAGGCGGCCGAGCGCGGTCAGCACGGCATAGAGCGCGGGCGCGTCGTGCCCCTTCGACGAGAAGAACAGGTCGCCTCCGGCCGCGCCTCCGCCGCGCAGTTCGTGCAGATACAGCCAGCTCACCACGTCGAGGCAGCTGAAGCTGCTGCCGATGTGCCCGGAGCCGGCGCGCGCAATCATGTAGAGCGCGTTGATCCGGCAGAGATCGGCGAAGACCTCCGCCGTGTCGGCCGGGCGGGCGTCGAGCGCGAGCACGCGCGAGAGCTCGTCCTGCGGCGCGAACCTGAGATCGATCATGATGCGGGATGCGGCGGCGCCGATACCGGCGGCAGGCGCCCCTCGCCCGTCCGGACGTGGTGTTCGGCGACGATCCAGTCCTCGGGCGAGTTGAGGTCGAACCCCTCGAGTCCGTCGGTCAGGAACGGCATCACGACCTCGCCGGCGATCGTCCGCCCGTCCAGGACGATGCGGCTCCAGGCGATCTCGAGCGAGGCGTTCTGCACGAACACCTCGGGCAGCGTGTTGGTCTGGCTGCTGTGCCACGGCTGCGCCGCCGGGCCGAACGGCATGAGCGGCGTCATCCGCCGCCCGCGGACGATCCACATCTTGCCCGGGTGCTGGCGGCAGCGCTCGACGGCGCGCAGCGAGTCGACGCCCGCTTCGCCCTTGAACGCCGCCCACGCGCGGCGGATCGTCGAGGCCTGGCGGAACGGGCTGGTCGGCCGCAGCAGGCTGAAGCAGTCGAAGGCGCGGCCCGATGCCTTCAACTCCCGCAGCGCCTGCTCGACCCAGTCGACGTCGGGCGACGCGTCGCCGGCCAGCGCCGCCGGCCGCAGCCAGGGCACGCGCGCGCCGTAGTGCCGCGCGATCTCCGCGTACCGTTCGTCGTCGGTCGACACGATCACGTCCGCGAAGACGCCGCTGTCGATCGCCGCCGCGATCGTGTAGGCGATCACCGGATGGCCGCCCAGCCGGCGCACGTTCTTGCCGGGCACGCGCTTCGACCCGGCGCGCGCCGGGACGAGCGCCACGACGGACGGCGACGGGCTCATGTGCGCGCGGGATCCGTGCTGATGTACACGTCTTTCACGTTCGAGTAGATGTCGAGCGCCTCGGTGCCCGGCTCGCGCGATCCGTTGCCCGACTGCTTCACGCCGCCAAACGGCATGTGGGGCTCGCTGCCGAAGGTGCCCGCGTTGACGACGGCGACGCCGGCCGCCACCTTGCGCGCGAAGGTCATCGCGCGGTGCACGCTCCGCGTGTGGATGCAGGCGGTGAGCCCGTAGGGCGAGTCGTTGGCGAGCGCCAGCGCCTCGTCGAAGCCCTTCGCGCGATAGAGGCACGCAATCGGGCCGAACAGCTCGGTCGTCGAGAGGTCGTCGCCGGCGTCGGTCCCCTCGACCAGCGTGGGCGCGAGATAGAAGCCCGCCTGGTGCGCCGGCCCGGTGAGCCTGGCGCCGCCGGCGAGGATCCGCGCGCCCCTGGCCCGCGCCGCCTCGAGCGCTTTCAGCATCCGATCGAGCTGTCTGAGGTTGATCACGGGACCGAAGTCGTCCCCGTCGCCGGTGCCGACCCGCAGCGCGGCCGTCCGCTCCAGGAGCAGCGCGCGGAAAGGCTCGTACACCGCGTCGAACACGATGATGCGGGTGCCCGACGCGCACCGCTGCCCGGCATTGCTGAAGGCCGACAGCAGCACCCACTTCGCCGCCAGATCGAGATCGGCATCGTCGCACACGACCAGCGGGTTCTTGCCGCCCAGCTCGAGCGAGATCTTCGCGAGCCGGCGTCCCGCGATCCCGGCGATCTCGCGGCCGACCGAGGTCGATCCGGTGAAGGAGACGACCGGCACGTCCGGATGCGCCACCAGCGGCGCGCCGGCCTCTTCGCCCAGCCCCTGGACGACGTTGAACAGCCCGGGCGGCAGGCCGGCATCCCGCGCGATCTCGTGCGCGAGCCAGGCGGTTGCCGGCGCGTCTTCGGCGGCTTTCAGGACGGCGGCGTTGCCGCAGACCAGCGCCGGGAACAGCTTCCACGCGACGTTGGCGATCGGCGTGTTCGCGGCGGCGATCAGCCCGGCGACCCCGATCGGCTCGCGGATCGTCATCGCCTGCCGTCCCTCCACGCCGCTGGTCGTCGTCCGGCCGTAGAGCCGCTGCCCCTCGCCGGCGTAGAAGCCGGCGAGCGCGATCGCGCCGGAGGTTTCGCCCAGCGCGTCCTTCGTCGACTTGCCGGTCTCGAGCGCGACGACCCGCGCGATCTCCTCGCGGCGCAGCTGCATCGCGTGCGCGACGGCGCGGAGGAGCTCGCCGCGGGCGACCGGTGTCGTGTCGGCCCAGGCCGGCTGCGCCGCCGCGGCCGAGGACACGGCCCGCCCGACATCTGCGGCGCGCGAGCGCGCCACGTCGGCGAGGCGCTCACCGGTGGCCGGGTTGATCTTCGGGAACCACTCGCCGCCGAGCGGTTCGACCGTCCGGCCGTCGATGCAGTTGCCGATGCGCGGCGGCAGGTCGAGCGTCATCTCACCACGCCGTCCATCCGCCGTCGATCACGAGGTTCGATCCCGTCATGTACGACGAGGCATCCGAGAGCAGGAAGACGATGGCGCCGTTGTATTCGTCGGGGCGCGCCATCCGTCCGAGCGGCACCCGCGCGGCGTAGCCGGCGAGGAACCGCTCGTCCTGCCCGTTGAACACGCCGCCGAAGGTCACCGTGTTCACCCGGACGTTGCGCGGCGCCCAGTAGGTGGCCATGTAGCGGGTCACGTTCAGCAGCGCCGACTTCGAGGCCGAGTAGGCGATCGGCTTGAAGAACGGCGCGCCGGCTTCGCGGCGATAGTCGTACAGCCGCTGGTCCGGCGACACCACGCCGTAGGTCGAGGAGATGTTCACGATGGCGCCGCGGCCCGCCTCCGCCATCGCGCCGCCGAACACCTGGCCGCAGAGGAGCGTCCCCTTGAGGTTGACGTCCATCACGCGATCCCACGCGCGCTCGGGATAGGTCTCGAGCGGACCGTTCTCTTCGGCCGGCGCGCCCGGCGGCGAATCGAGCGCCGCGGCATTCACGAGTCCATGCGGCACGCCGAGATCCGCCGCAATCCTCCGCAACGCGGCGTCGAGCGACTCCCGGCTGGTTACGTCGGCCTGCACCTCGAGGAGGCGCCCGGCGCCGGGGTCGATCGCCGCGCGCGAGGCTGCCTCGCCTGCCGCTCGGTCGAGCGCCGCGACGCGTGCGCCGCGGCCCGCGAGCTCCCGGCAGAATTCGCGCCCGAGCTGCCCCATCGCGCCCGTCACGACAATCACGCGGCCGTCGAGATCGAAAGGATTCGACACGATGTCGGTCCGGTTGCCTCAGCCGGCCTGCGGGTCCGCGCCGGCGCCCGCCGGCATCCTGCCGGCCCGCGCTCTCGCCGAGACGAGGCGGTCGCAGATCTCGCGGACGGCGCCGCGGCCGCCCTCGGCCGTGGTCCGGAGCAGCGCAGCGCCCGCGACGTCAGGGTGCGCGTCGCGCACCACGATCGGCAGGCCCACCGCCTCGAGACAGGCGAGATCGTTGACGTCGTTGCCGACGTAGGCGACGTCGAACAGCGCCACGCCGAGCTCGGCGGCGAGCGCACGGAGCGCCGACAGCTTGTCGTCGCAGCCGTGGATGCAGCGGACGTTCAGCTTGCGGCTGCGGGAGGCCACCACCGGGTTCCTCTCGGTCGACAGCACGACGGCGGGAATGCCCGCCTCGCGCAGCCGCGCGAGGCCGAGGCCGTCGCCCCGCCAGCAGCGCACCGACTCGGTGCCGTCCTCGGCGACGTAGACGGTGTTGTCGGTGAAGACGCCATCGAAGTCGAACACCACCAGACGCACTCGGGCGATCGTCGTCTCGATGGACTCCGCTGCCTTCACTGCAGGTCTTCGAAGAGGAGGGCGTCGTCTTCGGCCAGCGGCCGCCGCAGCCGGCGGCCGAGCACGGAAGGAAGCTGATAGGGCGGCAGGCCGTCGTTCGGCGACTTGATCGCCACGTCGCCCTCCGCCAGCACGTGGCCGGCCGCCAGCGCGCGCGCCGCCACCAGCTTCTTGCCCATCTTGAACAGCGGCTTCTTCTCGATGGCCAGCGGCTGCTTCACGCCCGTGCCGAGCGCCGCGCGCACGCGCCGCAGATCGCGCACGAGCTTGCGCATGCCGGCCGGCTCGAGCGAGTAGGCGTGGTCGGTGCCCTTCCAGGCCCGGTTGAGCGTGAAGTGCTTCTCGATCACGCGCGCGCCGAGAATGTACGCGACGTCGGCCATCGCGATGCCGTTCTGATGGTCCGACAGGCCGATCACCACCTCCGGGAACGCGTCGCGGTACGTGCTGATGACCCGCAGGTTCATGTCCTCGGGCTCGGCCGGGTAGCTCGCCGTGCACTGCAGCAGGCAGAGCTGCGGGTTGATCGGCAGCACCGCGTCGTGCAGCCGCCGCACGTCGTCCAGCGATCCGCCGCCGGTGCTCACCACCATGGGCCTGCCGAACCTGGCGACGTGAACGGCGAGCGGCACGTTGGTGAGATCACCCGAGGCGATCTTGTACGCCGGCATGTCGAGCGAGGCGAGCAGGTCGGCGCTCTCGACGTCGAAGGCGGTGGCGAAGAAGGTGACGCCGATCTCGGCCGCGTACCGCCGCAGCTCCACGTAGGCGTCGCGGTCGAGCTCGAGCGCCTCGCGGTGCGCGCCGTAGGTCAGGCCGAAGCTGTTCTCGTTGTCGTAGGGCGAGTCGTACATCGCCCGGGTGAACAGGGTGCGGTTGCAGCGCTTCTGGATCTTCACCGCATCGACGCCGCACTCCTTCGCCGCGCGGAACAGATCCTTCGCCTTCTCGACGCTGCCCTGGTGGTTGTGCCCGATCTCCGCGATCACGTAGCAGTCCCCATCGTCGTGAACCCGGGTCGAGCCGATGACTAGTTCTCGAGGCATGTCGTCTGGGGCGCGACGGCCGCCGCGCCGGCGCGATACGGATTGCCCGCCGCCGCGACGAGCGAGGCCGGCAGCGCCTGGACGAGGTGATAGGGGCGGCCGCGATTCTGCAGCGCGTCGAGGGGCGACGTGAATCGGGCGCCGCCGAGATTGACCCAGTCGCGCCGGCTCAGGCCGGCGCGCGTCGCGCCCGGCCCCGCGAGGTGGAACAGCGCGCCCGAGACGTAGCGGACCGCGCCGGCGCGCAGGCGGACGGCCGGCGTCCGTGCGGCGGCCAGGAACGCGAACTTCCGCCGGTAGATCGCGAAGTTGTCGATGCCGCCCATCTCGCGCGCGACCTTCTCGTCGCCTTCCTGCTCGGCCCACTCGCGGTGGTGCAGGACCGCGACCGCCTTCGTCATCACGACGCGATGGCCCGTGCACAGGATCGACGCCGTCAGATCCGGGTCGATCATGTAGGCGCGGTAGCTCTCGTTGAAGAAGCCGACCTGCCGCGCCAGCCGCGTGGGCAGCACGCCATGATTGCAGTTGAGGATCCCGTACTCCGACAACCCGCCGCGATACGCGTCGTGGCGCCCGGGCCCGCGGGTGTCCTTCATCTTGAGACCCACCATCCCGATGCCCGGATCGGCCTCGAGAATGCCGACGGCGGCGTCCAGGCTGCCGGGCACGATCTCGGTGTCGTCGCTGAGCCAGCAGGAGTACGTGCTGCCGACGCCGCGCCAGACCGCGTTGTAGCAGCGCGCCGTGCCCATGAGCCGCCCTTGCAGGACCGGCGTGATGGCCGGGTGCGACGCCAGGTACTCGATCGTGCCGTCGGTCGATCCGCCGTCGATGACGATCAGCTCGTGCGGCGTCCGCGTGCCGTGCTCGATCGCGTCGATCACCGTCCGCAGGAGCGGCAGCCGATTGAACGTCGCCACCATCACGGTGAGGGGGCGGGCGCGCTCGCTCACGGCCATCGGCGCCCCGCCGTGCCGTCTGCCCAGAGCCGCGACAGCCTCGCCGCGTTCGCCCGGTCGTCCACGCTGCGGCCGATCGGCAGATACGTGATGCCCGGGGCGCCGTCCAGCGCCGCCGCCAGCAGGCGCCAGCAGTCGACCACCGTGACCGATCCGCCGTCGCGCCTGAAGTCGGCCGCGCTCAGCGCGGCATAGGCCGGATCCGGCGTGGTGACGACCACCACCGCCGCCTGCGCCAGGCAGTCCTCGAGCGAGCCGAGCACCAGTCCGTGATCCTTCAGCTCGTGCGCCGCCATCGACGAGGCGAGCGGATCGTGCGCGACCACGCGGGCGCCGTGGCGCGACAGGGCCTTGGCCAGGACGATGCCCTGCGACTCCTCGATCACGTGCGACGAGGGCTTGTAGGCCAGGCCGAGCACCGCCACGGTCGTGCCGTGGCGCACCGACAATCCGACGCGCTCGAGCACCGTCGAAGCGAGCGAACGGTTGACCCGATCGGTGGCCTCGGGCAGCTCCGCCCGGGTGCCGAGCGCCCGCGCCAGATAGGCGAGCGCGACGTTGTCGCGCGGAAAACAGGGGCCGCCGAAACCGAGGGCGCCCGTCAGGTACCTGCGGCCGATGCGCGCGTCCTGTCCCAGCGCATCGCTCACCACGTCGACGTCGCCGCCCGGGATGCGCTCGCAGAGATCGGCGAGCATGTTCGCGAAGGTGATCTTCGTCGTCACGTACGCGTTCACCGACACCTTGGCCAGCTCGGCGTTCTCCAGGCTCATCCGCTTGCAGGGCGGACCATCGGGCATGATCGCCGCGTAGGCGCACTCGAGCGTCCGCCCCGACCGATCGTCGACCTCGCCGACCAGCGTGAAGTCGGGGTGCAGGAAATCGCGAATCACGCTGCCGAGGGCGATGAACTCCGGGCTGTAGCACAGCCCGAAGTCGGCGCCGCACCGCTTGCCCGATCGCCGCTCCAGGATCGGCAGCAGCCCGTGGCGGGTCGCGCCCGGCAGCACCGTGCTCGTCAGCACGACCAGGTGGTAGCCGATCTTGTCGCGGAGCGCCTCGCCGATCTCGCCGAAGGCCCAGGCGGCGTACTGCAGCGAGAAGGCGCCCGATTCGTCGCTCGGCGTCGGCACGATCACGAACGTCAGGTCCGAGCCGAGCACCGCCTCCCGGTGGTTCGTTGTCGCGCGCAGGCGTTCGCGGTTCGCCTGGACGAGCGCCTCGAGCCCCGTCTCGGCCACCGGCGCCCTCCCCTCGCCGAGCGCGTCGACCGCCTGCCGGTTGATGTCGACGCCGATCACGGGGAAGCCCCGGCTCGCGATGGCGGCGGCCATGCTCGCGCCGAGCTTGCCGAGACCGACGACCGAGTAGCTGCGCGGCGCCGACATCAGCGGGCGGGCGCCGCGACGGCCGGCGCGACGGCGAGCTGCGCGCGGACCTGCCGCTCGATCCAGCCGTAGGTGCGCGCGAGGCCCTCCTCGAGCGACACGCGCGGCTCCCAGCCGAGCACCTCGCGCAGCGTCGTGTTGTCGGAGTTGCGGCCGCGCACGCCCTGCGGCCCCGGCACGTGCCGCTTGTCGAGCGCCACGCCGGCGATCGCCGCGACGATGTCGGCGAGCTGGTTGATCGTGACGAGGCGATCCTGCCCGAGATTGATCGGCTCGCGGTGATCGGACGCCATGAGCCGGCGGATGCCCTCGAGACAGTCGTCGATGTAGCAGAACGAGCGGGTCTGCTCGCCGTCGCCCCAGATCTCGATCTCGCGCTGCCCCGTGAGCTTCGCGATCGCCACCTTGCGGCACATCGCCGCCGGCGCCTTCTCCCGGCCGCCGTCCCACGTCCCGAGCGGGCCGAAGATGTTGTGGAAGCGGACGACGCGCGTCTCGATGCCGTAGTCCTCGCGGTAGTGCATGCACAACCGCTCCGAGATGAGCTTCTCCCACCCGTACGCATCCTGCGGCTGCGCCGGGTAGGCATCGTCTTCCCTGAGCGGCGTCACGGCCGCGTCGGTCTGCTTGAACTCGGGGTACACGCACGCCGACGAGGTGTAGAGATAGCGCGGCACGCCGTTCTGCCGCGCCGCCTCGAGCGTGTTCAGGTTGATGAGCGCGTTGTTGTGCAGGATGAGCGCGTGGTGCGACGAGATGTAGCCCATGCCGCCCATGTCGGCCGCCAGCGCGTAGACCTCGTCGACGCCGCGCGTCGCCGCGCGGGCCGCGGCCGGATCGCGCAGGTCGGCGACGAGGAAGTCGTCGGCATCGGTCGCGCCGTACTGCGGCTCGACCAGATCCACGCCGCGCACCCAGCGGCCGTCCGTCTTCAACGCGGTGACCAGATGGTGGCCGATGAAGCCGCCTGCGCCGGTGACCAGGGTTCTCTGCATGCTCATGCGTGTCTCTCCGCGTTGACCTCGTCTGAACACAGTCGGGCCGCGATCGGCATCCGCCAGCCGGTCCCGAACGCCCGATCGGTGACCTTCAGCCCCGGTGCCGCCTGCTTGCGCTTGAACTCGGCCCCGCGCACCAGGCGCAGCACCCGGCGCACGGTCGCCCCGTCGAATCCCGCCGCGACGATCTCGCCCGCCGGCTGGTGCTGCTCGACGTGCCGCCGCAGGATCTCGTCGAGCGCGTCGTAAGGCGGCAGCGAATCCTGGTCGGTCTGGTTCGGCCGCAGTTCGGCCGACGGCGCCTTGGTCAGCGTCGATTCGGGGATGATCTGCCGGCCGCGCGCCCGGTTCAGCCACGCCGAGACGCGGTACACCATCGTCTTGGGCACGTCGGCAATCACCGCCAGGCCGCCCGACATGTCGCCGTACAGCGTGCAGTAGCCGACCGCCAGCTCGGACTTGTTGCCGGTGGTGAGCAGCATGGCGCCACGCTTGTTCGAGAGCGCCATCAGCAGGTTGCCGCGGATGCGCGCCTGGATGTTCTCCTCGGTCACGTCGCCCGGCAACCCCGCGAACGCGCCGGCCAGCGTCGCCTCCATGGCCGCCATGGCGGGCGCTATCGGCAGCGTGAGCGTCTCGATGCCCAGGTTCGCCGCGAGCGCCAGCGCATCGTCGATGCTGCCCTGGCTGGAGTAGGGCGACGGCATGAGCACGCCGAGGACGCTGGCGGCGCCGAGCGCCTCGACGGCGATGGCCGCGGTGAGCGCGGAGTCGATGCCGCCCGACAGCCCGAGCACCACGCGCGAGAAGCCGCACTTGCGGGTGTAGTCGCGGGTGCCCAGCACGAGCGCCTCCCAGATCTCCTGCTCGGCGGCCGGGTCGCCCAGCGCGTCGATCGGCGAGGCGCGGTCGATGTCGCAGATCACGACGTCTTCGGCGAACGCGCGGCCGCGCGCCGTGGGGACCCCGTCGCTGCGGAAGGCGCAGCTCCGGCCGTCGAAGACGAGATCGTCGTTGCCGCCGAACTGGTTCACGTAGACGACCGGCACGTGGTGCTTCAGCGCCATGCTGCCGAGCATCTCCTCCCGCCGCTGGTGCTTGCCGACCGTGAACGGCGAGGCCGACAGGTTGACGATTGCTTCGGCACCGGCGCGGATCAGCTCCTCGATCGGATCGTGGTGGTAGCGGCGGCGCTTGAAGAAGTCGCGATCGTTCCAGACGTCCTCGCAGATGCTGATGCCAAGACGCCGGCCGTCGAGATCGAGGAGCTGCGCGCCGCGGAACGGCTCGAAGTAACGGTCCTCGTCGAACACATCGTAGGTCGGCAGCAGCGCCTTCCGGAACCGGCGGCCGATCCGCCCGGCGCTGAGGAGCGCGCCGGCGTTGTAGAGCGGCCGCCCTTCCTCGGACGGATTCGGCTCGGGAACGCCGACGATGACCGGCGGACCGCTCGCGAGCTCGCGCGCCAGGCCGGCGAGCGCCTCCCAGCAGCAGCGGACGAATCCGGCGCTGAGCAGCAGATCGCGCGGGAGGTAGCCCGCGAGCGCCAGTTCGGGGGTGACGGCGAGGTCGGCGCCCCGTCGCCCCGCCTCGCGGGCGGCGTCGGCGATGAGCTGCGCGTTGCCCGCCAGATCGCCGACCGTGGGGTTGATCTGCAGCAGCGCGATCTTCATGCGGACGGCTTCATGCGGGACGCGCCTGCTCGGTCGCCGTGAACTGCCGGAGGACGGCATCGAGCTGAGGCTCGTATCGCCCGGGCTTGCCGTGCACCGAGCCGATGTGGAACGCGAACGGCCGGCCGCGCCAGACGAACTCCTCCCAGCCGAGCGCGGCCACGTCGGGCGCGCGCATCCCGGCGAACCCGAGGCGCGAGCAGTAGCCCGCCGCCTTGGGGATCACCGACACCGAGCCGGGCGTGAGCCGGTGGAGCGCGCCCTTGATCGCGCCGAGATCCTGTACCGCCGCGTCGACATCCCACACCGGCTGCGCGCACTCGAACTTCACGCGATCGCCGCGGCCGAACTGCTGCTTGATGCGCCAGCCGTTGGTCTTCCACTGTTCGGTGAGCAGCCAGCGGAACGCCGCGCCGAGCTTCGGCAGATCCGCCAGCGCCTTCCGCATGCGATAGGCCACGCTCGTGCCGAGCTGCCAGACCGAGGGCACGAAGCACAGATCGCGCGGCGACACCCGTGCGAGGTCGACGAACATGCAGACCATGTAGGGAAAGTAGCGATAGGAGTTGTGCCGGCGCGGGTTGATCGGCGTGCCGAAGAACCCGAGGCCGCGCTCGTCCATGTACGCCGGCACGCGCCGGACCCAGTCGGGCACGACCAGGAAGCAGTCGGGATCCAGCACGAGGAGGAAGCGCGTGCGCACGCGCCCGAGCAGCGCGCCGATCCCGAGCGCATGCTCGTAGCCCATGTCGACCTCGCGGCGCGCCGGCCGGACGATGGTGAAGCGCGGATCGCCCGCGTCGACCATCTCGGCCGGATCGGTGTTGTTGTCGAACAGCAGCCACTCGGGCAGCCCCGCCGCCCCGTTCAGCAGCCGCATCAGCCGATCGCCCGCCTCGAGGCAGCCGCGCGCCTTGAACGCCACGCTGCAGATCGTGAGCCCCGGGCGATCCGCCGCGGCGCGCTCCGGCAGCGCCGCCCGGATCGCCTCCCAGTGCGCAATCGCCCGCTGGTGCTGGCGATGCTGCCGCAGCAGCTCCGGCGCTTCCATCATCGTCGGCCGGCTGCCGGCAGCGAGAGCCGGCCGCGCAGCATCGCCAGCAGAATCACCGCGTGGTTCAGCGCGTGGGCGATCGTGAGGTCGGTGAGCCCCGCGGCGAGCTCGGCCGGAGTCCAGCGCACCAGTTCGAGCCCCGCTTCGATCCGCGCGCCGGGCACCGGCCGCACGCCCGCCGCCGCGAAGCTGTGCATCCGGTTGCCGAGCCGCCCGACGTCGGGCACCAGCGCGCCGAGCGGCTCGAACCCTTCCGCCTCGCACCCGGTTTCCTCGAGCAGCTCCCGCCGCGCGCACGCCTCCGGCGTCTCGCCGGGATCGACGAGCCCGCTCGGCAGCTCGATCGTGAAGCTTTCGATCACGGGCCGGTACTGCTTCACCAGCAGCAGCCGTCCGTCGGGATCGACGGCGACGACAGTCACGTAGTCGGGCGGCTGCACGGTGTAGTGCGGCGACGGATCCCCGTCGACGTGCTTGGCCAGGACGTCGAACCAGGGCGTCGAGAACGCCACCGACCGGTCAGTGACGGTCGGCATGCCTCTGCACCAATGCGGAAACCGGCAGGGCTGCGAGCGCAATGAGGTATCCGTACCCGGAGGTCGTGCGCCGGTGCTCGACGAGGAATACGAGGCTGAACCCGACGATGGTCAGCGTCGGCGCGAGCCCGAGCCATGCGCCGGCGCCCTCCGCGCCGCAACGCGCGGTCATCGCGAGACCGCAGAGCGCGAGGGGCCAGAGCAGCAGCATGCTCGCGTCCGCGATCGAGAGCGCGAGGCGCGTCACGCGCCCGGCAAGCCCCGGGTACGCGTAGCGCACATCGGCCGGAAACCGGGAGACGTAGAGCAGACCCGGCAGCTGGTGCGCGACGAGCCGCGCCAGGTGCCCGGGGAATCCCGGGGAAGGAAACACGTGCCGCACGAGGTAGTCGCGCGTCGCCGATTCGCGTGCCGCCGGCGTGCAGGGCGCCGCGCAATTGGCGTCCACCCACTTCCAATAGGCCTCGTCGTTGTTGCCGATCGCAAGCCCCCACGGGTTGGGAATCGCCCCGAGCGTCTCCCACGCGAACTGCCAGAACGTCTGGCGCGTGAACGCCAGCTCACCGTACACCCGTTGATTGCGCAGGGCCCACGGCGTGAGGAGCGCGAGCACGACGACCTGCGCCGCGAGCAGCGGGAGCACGAGGCGCCAGGCCGGCCGGACGATCACACCGACCAACGCGGCCCACGCGAGGGCGGCGAGCGGCAGCACCAGCGCGAAGCTGTTCATGGCCGCCCCGCAGAGAGCGCCTGCGGCGACACAGGCCGTGCCCTCTCGCATCGATCTCCCGCGCCTGTGGTCGTCCCACATCCGGACGAGACCGTACCCGACGAGCAGCACCCAGAACGCGTCGGTTGCCGCCGCGACCGCCTGCGTGGACACGTACGCATGCGCGGGCGAGAGCGCGTACACCGACGCGCCAATCAGGCCCGCCGCGCTCGTCCAGAGCCGCCGCCCGATCCCGAAGACCAGAAGGCAGCCCAACGCATCGAGGGCACCCTGCAGCAGCTGCGCGTGCACGAACCGCAGGCTGCCGCCGAGCAGAAACGAGGCCGCCAGCCAGAGTGGATAACCGGGCGTGTGCGGGTACAGGGCGAACGGCGCCAGCGCGCCGGCGCCGGCATCGTCGGCCGGGAGAAAATCCTGCGGGTCGACGCGGGCACCGCGCTCCACGATCGCGCGATCCATTCGATCGACGAATGCCCGGTTGAGGGCGAAGCCGCGGCCCGCGAGGAGATTGCGCGCCATCTCCGCGTCCCACAACGTCATGCCCATCGCCATCTGCACGGGCGGCACATACGTGACGGCAAGCCAGCCGCGGAGCGCGAACGCGGCCAGGACGATCGCGGCGAGCCGCAGGCGCGTCCCCGTCGCCGGCGGCGCGAGGGCCGACGTCCCGCGTCCGTCGCGGGCCCGTTGCAGCGCTTCGCAGATCGCACGCGCCGGGGCGTTGGCGATCGCCAGCGCCATGAGCGCCAGGCCGAGCGCGGCCACCTGGATCTGCAGCGGCCCGAGCGGCGCCGAGGTCTGCAACCCGAGCGGGCCGGCGCCGAGCGCCAGCGCCGGCAGCGCGGCGCCTGCCGCGGCGAGCAGGCCGCGCACGCGCGGGGCCCAACGATCGACGTCCGGCGACGATCCCGCCCGGACCTCCATCACGCGGAGGCCTCTTCCCACTTGAGCATCGGCCGCAGCACGCCCGGGTACGCGTTGGTCGAGCGGCCGCGCACCGATCCGCCTTCGAGCGGATCGTGCACGGCGATCGAGATCGCGCCGTTCTCCTCGATCACCCCGCGAGGTGGCGTCGTGACGCCCCAGAAGGCGACGTCGACGCTGAACGTGCCCTCGGCGAGGAAGTTGCCCGGGAGCCAGCAGGTCGCCGCGTGCCGCCCCTCGGCGCGGACGATCTCCTGCCAGTCCGGCCGCTCCTGGCTCAGGAACAGCACGACGCCGGCATCGTTGATCACGTCGAAGCAGGGCGTGAAGCGCAGGCCGGGCCGCGCGACGTCGTACTCGACCGTGATGGCAATCGGCTGGCGGATGTCGAACGATTCCTGCACGACGCCCGCCGCATCGTGCGCGCGCACGGCGAGCAGGCGAATGCCGTCGGCCGCGGGCGCGCGTGACGTATCGGGCCACTGCCGCTCGGCCCGCGTGCCGTGACCCTTGAAGACGTATTCGGCGACGACCGCCGGAGTCGGGCCGGCCGCGGCGACCTTGCCCTGGTCGAGCAGCACCGCCCGCGAGCAGAGCCGCGTGACCGCCGACATGTTGTGCGAGACGAAGAGCACGGTCCGTCCGAGACGGCTGACGTCCTCCATCTTGCCGAGGCACTTCTTCTGGAAGGCCAGATCGCCGACGGCGAGCACTTCGTCGATGAGGAGGATCTCCGGCTCGAGGTGGGCCGCCACCGCGAAGGCGAGCCGCATGTACATGCCGCTCGAGTAGTGCTTCACCATCGTGTCGATGAACGGCTCGATCTCGGAGAAGGCGACGATCTCGTCGAACTTGCGGGCGATCTCGCGGCGCGGCATGCCGAGGATCGCGCCGTTCAGGAAGATGTTCTCGCGGCCGGTCAGCTCGGGATGGAAGCCGGTGCCGACCTCGAGCAGCGACCCGACGCGCCCGAACAGATCGGCGTAGCCGGAGGTCGGCTCGGTGATGCGCGACAGGATCTTCAGCAGCGTGCTCTTGCCGGCGCCATTGCGCCCGATGATGCCGACCACCTCCCCCGGCTGCACCTCGAAGGACACATCGTCCAGCGCGAGGAAGGTGCGGTCCGAGACGACCGACGAGCGGCCGCGGAGCACCGACCCGATCCGCTCGAAGGGCGCGCGGGCCGCTTGCGCCACCGCGTCGCGCAGCGAGCGATAGCGCTCCGGCGGTCCGCCGATGCGGTACGCCTTGCCGAGGCGCTCGACGCGGACGGCGGGAGTCATGGCCGCAGAGGGCCGAAGGCCGGAATCGCAGACCCGAAGGTCCGCACGGCGGCAGTGGCCCGCACCCCGCGCGCCGCAGCGCAGGCTTTCGGGCCCGCCGCGCGCGCGTTCGGATCCGCCTCAGACGATGTCGGCAAACGTCCGCTCCATGCGCCGGAAATACAGCGCGCCGCTCACCGCGACGATCGACGCCGACGCGAACGACACCACACCCACCGCGACGGGCGCGCCGGTGGTGCCGAGCGCCGCCCAGCGGAACCCTTCGACGACGCCGACCATCGGGTTGATCGCGAAGACCGTCTGCTTCCAGGGGGCGTCGAGCAGCGAGATCGGATAGGCGATCGGCGTCGCGAACAGCCAGAACTGCGTCAGGAACGGCACGGTGTAGCGCACGTCGCGGAACTGCACGTTCATCGCCGACAGCCAGAGGCCGGCGCCGAGCGCCGCCAGGAACGCGAGGATCACAAACAGCGGCAGCCACACGATCGTGGCCGCCGGCGCCATCCGGTAATAGGCCATCATGCCGAGCAGCACCGCGAAAGCGAGCAGGAAGTCGAGCGCGCTCGACAGCACCGTGGCCACCGGCACGACGAGCCGCGGAAAGTACACCTTCGTGATGAGGTTCGCGCTGCCCACCAGGCTGTTCGACGACTGCGTCAGTCCGTTCGCGAAGAACGTCCAGGGCACCAGCGCCGCGAATGCGAACAGCGGATAGGGCACGCCGTCGGACGGCATCTTCGCCAGCTTTCCGAAGAACAGGCTGAAGACGAGCATCGTCAGCAGCGGCTGCAGGATCGCCCAGCACGCGCCGAGCACCGTCTGCTTGTAGCGGACCTTCACGTCGCGCCACGTGAGGAAGTACACCAGCTCGCGGTACTCCCACAGATCCGCCAGCTTCAACGACACCCAGCCGCGCGACCGCTGCACGCGCGGCACGTGAACCGGCGGCGCCGCCGCGGCCGGCGCCGGCAGCGCGATCGGTGCGGGCACGATGGTCTGCTCAGGCACGGATGGCGGCGGTCTCCTGCCCGGCGCCCGCCGATGGGATGGCGGCCGACGGCTTCAACGTGAGGAGCTTCTCGGCTGGAATGCCGGCGCGCACGAGCTGCCGCACGACCGGGTCGGGCTTCTCCAGGGTGGCGACGATGAGGCGATCGAAGGCGACGAGCGGGTGTTGATCGAGGCCGTGCACCGGCATGCCGAGAAAGGTGCCGCCCGCCTGCCCCGCGAAGATCGCGACCGGCTCGAGCCCCTGCTCCTTGAGCGAGAGGTAGGCGAGCTCGGCCGCCTCGCCGGTGCCGTACACGGCGATGCGCTGGCTGCCGTCGTGGCACGGCTTGAGCACTTCGCTCAGGTGCTGCCGCACGTCACGATACAGGTGCAGCGAGTAGTCCATGAATTCGTAGGTGAGGCGCGACTTCTCCGCGATCCCCTGCGGCGTGATCAGATAGAGCAGCCGGTTCGAGTGCACGTTGATGCACTTGATGTAGCCCTTGTGGATCAGCCGCTTCAGGTAGATGTTGGTCAGCCCGAGCGCGATGCCGAGCTTGGACGCCAGGTTGCGCTGCGTGATGTGCTGGTCGCGGGCGACCGCGTCCAGCACCGTCAGCTCGCGACGCGCCTCGACGTCCATGTCTATCCGTGCCATGACGGTCTCGCTGGAAGGTAACGCGTTGACGGGACGATCGTTAGGGGGATTGCGCCAGGATGGGCGCGGATGGACGCGTGCGGAAGAAGAACAGGCTACCGCTCTCTCACTTACAGCCGGAGCCGTAAGACGGGCGGAACGCGGACTTGAAGGAATGGGCCGAGATCAAGGCCCTGACGCGTTCACAGATTGAACACCACTTCTGTAAGCGTGTCAAGCCATTCCTGAGGGCGTTCACGACGTGAACGCCGGCGCGTTCATCGAATGAACGGCGCGTACCGATCGAAGACCCGCGCGATGTCGAACCGCTCGAGGATCATCGCCCGCGCCCGTGCGCCCATCGCCGGCAGCGCCGAGCCGTCCTGGCAGAGCCGCGCCAGCAACGCGTCGAGCGCCGGCAGCGGGTCGTCGCGATCGACCAGGAACCCGTGCTCGCCGTCGACGAGGTAGTCGTCGAAGTCGCCGACGCCGCGGCACACGACTGACGGCCGGCCGAGCCAGCCGATCTCCTTCACCGCGTTGTTCGACGCCTCCTCGACCGACAGGTGCAGGCTCAGGTCGCTCGCGGCGACGAAGTCGAACAGGTCCTCGCGGAATCCGATCAGGCTCACGCGTCCACTCAGCCCGCGCGCGGCAATCCAGGCCTCGAGCGCCGCCCGGTCCGGCCCTTCTCCGAGCACCAGCAGCCGGACGTCGCAGCCGCGCGCCGCCAGCCGCGCGATGGCCTCGAACGCCAGCGGCAGCCGCTTCCCTGGCGTGAGCCGCGACACGGTGACGAGCCGGAGCCGCGCCGGATACTGCGCCCGAATCGCCGCCGCGTGCGCCTCGTTCACCGCCGGATAGAGCGAGAAGCGGTAGCCGTACGGAATGAGGTGCACCTTCGACGCGTCGGCCCCCTCGACCGAGACGACCTGGTCGCGGACGCGCCTCGACGGGACGACGAGGTGCTGCGCGAGGCGGTTGACGATTCGATCGAGCAGCATCGCTTTCCGGTGGCGATTGAGGTACGCCCAATCGACATGATGCCGGCAGCTCAGAACCGCGAAGCGCCCGAACGGACGCGCGAGCAGCGCCGCCAGGTTCGCATCGGCGTGGGAGACCACCAGCTCGATCCCGTGCGCACGGCAGAAGGCGAGCAGGTGCCGCGCGTGGCGCAGGTGAAAGGCGATCGCGCCCGCCTTCGGCACGACATGCGCCGCCGTCGTCGCCCCGAGCGCGTCGGCCATCTCGTGGAACCGGCCGCGCTCGCAGGTCGTGAGCACGAACACGCGATGCCCGCGGTCGACCGCTTCGCCGACAAACGACAGGACGTCGCCGGCACGCCGGTTGTACGGGAAGTAGACCAGCAGGTTCATCGTGGACGGCGGTGCGCCATGGGGCGCCTGGAGGGTCGCACCCCCCGCGCGGGCGCGTCAAGCGATCCGCCAGGCTCGTGCTCGCCGCCGTGGCCGGGGGGCGGCTGCAGTACGATATGCCCGGTGCCAGCAGTCGTCCGGATCATCACGCGGCTGAACATCGGCGGGCCGTCGATCCAGGCAATCCGGCTCACCACCGATCTGCCCCCGCTCGGGTACGAGACGACGCTCCTGCACGGCCGGATCGGCGAGGGCGAAGGCGACATGCTGCAGATCCTGCCGGCGGGAGCGGCCGACCTCCGGCCGATCCGGTGGCTCTGCCGTCCGGTCCGGCCGCTCGACGATCTGAGGGCATTTGTCGCGATCTGGGCGCTCCTCCGCCGGCTGCGGCCGGCAATCGTCCACACCCACATGGCAAAGGCGGGGCTGCTCGGCCGCCTCGCGGCGGTCTGCCACAACCTCACCGCCGGCCGCGCGCGCCGTGCCCGCATCGTGCACACCTATCACGGCCACGTGCTCGACGGATACTTCTCCGCCTGGACGACGCGGGTGTTCGTCGCGCTCGAGCGGGGACTCGCCCGATTCACCGACGCGATCGTGGCCATCTCGCCGCGAATCCGCGACGAGCTTGCGGGCCGCTTCGGCATCGGCCGGCTCGACCAGTACCGGATCGTGCCGCTCGGACTCGACCTGTCGCCGTACACGGAAGTCGCCGCCGGGCACCGCCAGGGGGCCCGGCAGGCGCTCGCCCTCGACCAGGGCGCGCTCGTCGTCAGCACGGTCGGCCGGCTGACGGCCATCAAGAACCACCGGCTGCTGTTCGCGGCGGCGCGGCTCGTCCTGGCGCGCGTGCCGCGCGCGCTGTTCGTGATCGCCGGCGACGGCGAACTGCGCGCCGATCTGGAGCGCGAGGCCTCCGCGCTCGGCATCGCCGAGCGGGTGCGCTTCCTCGGCTGGCGCCGCGATCTGCCGGCAGTCTACGCGGCGAGCGACGTGGTCGCGGTCACCTCCGACAACGAGGGGACGCCGGTCGCGCTCATCGAAGCGATGGCGTCGGGCGTGCCCGGGGTGTCGACCGACGTCGGCGGCGTCGCCGACCTGGTACGCGACGGAGTCACGGGCCTGCTCGTGCCCTCCGGCCGCGCCGACGCGCTGGCCGCCGCGCTCGAACGGCTCCTGACCGACGACGGTCTGCGCCTGGAGATGGGGCGCCGCGCGCGCGCGTCGGTCGCGGAGGCGTACAGCATCCAGCGGCTCGTGGGCGACATCGATCGCTTGTACCGATCGCTCGGCGCCGGCGCCGGCGCGACGGCCACACCCTGATGCCTGCCCGACGCCTGCTCTGGGTCGGGCTGCTCGCCTTCGCGCTGCGCGCCGCGTACGTCCTGGCGTATCCGCAGATCGGCCGCACCTGCGAGGACTGCCGCTTCTACCACGAGGTGGCGACCAACGTGGCGGAAGGGCGCGGCTTCCTCGGCGGCTTCGCCTCGGAGACCTTTGCGGGCCCCGCCGAACGGCTGCTGCCGGAGGTCGGGATGGGGCCGATCTATCCGCTGACGATTGCCGCCGTCTATCGCACCGCCGGCCGGAGCATGGCGATCGTCGCGCTGGTGCAGGCGCTGATGGGCGCGCTCGCCGCCGTGCTGGCCGCGCTGATCGGGTCGTGGTTCGGCCGCCGGACCGGCACGATCGCCGGCGTGCTGGCCGCCGCGTCGCCGGCGCTCATCGCCTACAGCGGCGTCCTGCTCACCGAAACGACGCTCTCGCTGCTGCTGGCCGCCGCGGTCTGCCTGATCGGCTCGGGCGACGCCGCGCACGCCGCAGGGCTTCCCCCGCGTCCGCGCGCGGCGCTCGCCGGCCTGGTGCTCGGCGTCGCGACGCTGCTGCGCCCCGAATGCGTGCTGCTCGTGCCGCTCGCCGTCGCCGCCATCTGGTGGCGCGGCGGGCCGGCGCGCACCTCGGCCGCCGCCGTTGCCGCCATCGTCGCCTGCCTCACGATTGCGCCCTGGACGATCCGGAACTATCGCGTGTTCGGCCGCCCCATTCTCGTCACCGCGGTCGGCGGCAACGCGCTGTACATCGCGACGACCGGGTGGGACGAGTGGCCGGCCGACGACCCCGAGCTGCGGGCGATCGTGGCCGGGCTCGACTACGTCCGGCAGAACGAGGCCCTCGGCCGCGCGGGGCTCGCCAACATCGGGCGTAATCCGGGACAGTACCTCGCCTACTCCCTGCGCCGCGTCCCGGTGTTCTGGATCTCGAGCCAGACCACCTACGTTCGCGGCCTGTCGGATCGGTACGCCGCGTATTTCGAGCGAGGGCAGCACGCCCGGCTCGCCGCCAAGCTGTCGCTCCTCGCGCTCTCGCTCGCGTCGGTCGCGTTGGGCTTCGCCGGCCTGGTCCTGGCGTGGCGGCGCGGGCCCCGATATCGAACGCTCGTCGTGGCCGGACCGATCGCGATCGTCTTCCTGGTGCACGTCTTCCTGTATGCCTCGCCGCGGTACCAGGTGCCGCTGCTGCCGCTCCTCCTGGTGTTCGCCGCGGTGGCGATCGATCGGATGCAATCGGGTAGGATCGAAGCGGCTCTATGAACATCGCCGCCGGGCGGCCGGCGCCCCGCGTCCTGGTCGCCATTCCGGCGTTCAACGAGGCGCCGACGATTGCCTCGGTGGTCGAGCGCGTCCGCGCCGAGGCCCCCGAGCTCGATCTGCTCGTGATAGACGACGGATCGAGCGACCCGACCGGGGCGGTGCTGCGGCGGAGCGGCGTGGCGACGGCGACGCACCTCGCGAACCTCGGGTACGGCCGCGCGCTGCAGACCGCGATCACCTATGCGGAGCGGACGGGCTACGACGCGCTCATCACTTTCGACGCCGACGGCCAGCATCGCGCGTCGGACCTGCGCCCGCTGCTGGCCGCCTTCACCGAGGGCGGCTACGATCTGCTGATCGGGTCGCGCTTCGACGCGCGGCGCGGCTATGCGGCCGAGCCGCTGGTCCGGCGGCTCGGCATGCGGCTGTTCTCGACGCTGATCGCGCTGTTCACCGGGCGGCGGATCTACGACACCTCGTCGGGCCTGAAGGTGATCGGCCGGCGCGTGTTTCCGGTGCTGCGCGCCCGGCCCTTCGTCGATTTCCACGCCGAGGCGCTCGTCTACCTGATCGAGTCGGGCTACACGGTTGGCGAGAGTCCCATCGCGGTGGAGCCGCGGCGGCACGGCGAGTCGATGTACTCGCCGCTGAGTGCCTTGAAGTATCCGATGAAGGTGTCGTTCCTGATCCTGATTGGCGCGCTCGAGGGGCGCCTGGGGCGGCGACGGGCGCAAACGCCGGCGCGCAGCGGGCGGATCGAACGCGTCGAGGAGCAGATGCGGCATGGCGGCTGAGGCCGGCGCGCTGCTGGTCGACGCCCTGGCGATCCTGACGATCGCCTGGATCTTCCAGCTCGTGCGGCGGGATCGCCTCTACGTCGGCTACGGCGTCATCTTCGTGCTGGTGATCGCGGCCGGCCTCGTGCTGCTGACGTTCCCCGTCGTGCGCCGGCCGATCGACTGGATCGGCGCGCTGGCGCTCGGCGCGCCGGCGCTGCTCGCGCTCGCCATCGCCTTTCTCGTGCTGATGCTGATCTACGTGCTCGGCCAGCTCACGCAGGTGTCCAATCGCCTCAGCCGGCTGACGCAGGAGCTGGCGATTCGCGACGCGCTCGACGCGGGGGGGACGCGGCGGCCTCGCGGCGACGCCGCGGGCGATGAGTGAGCTCACGCGCTGGGAGCGCGCCTACCAGGCGTTCGAGACTCCAGCGGAGGAGCGGCGCAAGTTCATCCGGCGGCTGCGGAGCGTCGGCGCCGGCGGCTGGAGCCGCGACGCGCGGGTCCTCGAGGTCTGCTCCGGCCGCGGCAACGGCCTGGCCGCCTGGCGCGAGCTCGGGTTCGCGCGCGTCTACGGCGTCGATCTCTCGCGGTCGCTGGTCGAGGTCTCCGCGCTCCGCGAGCGCTGCGCCGTGGGCGACGCGTGCCGCCTGCCGATCCGGCCGGCGTCGATCGACGTCGCGATCATCCAGGGCGGGCTCCATCACTTTCCCACCTTCGATCTCGTCCGCGCGGGACTGGCCGAGATGCGGCGCGTGCTCGCACCCGGAGGCCGCGTCGTCATCGTCGAGCCGGCGCGCACGCCGTTCCTCACGGCCGTGCACGCCATCAGCGAGCTGAAGCCCGTCCGCGCGCTGTCCGGCAGGATGGACGCATTTGCGACGATGACCGAGGAGGAGTATCCGCTGTATCACGCCTGGATCGAGCGGACCGACGAGGTGCTGCGGACGATCCGGCAGGAGTTCGACCAGGTGTGGCTTCGTCGTCGCTGGGGCAAGCTGGTGTTCGTGGGGCGGCCCCGGCGATGAAGCAGTCGATCGCACAGGCGGGATCGACCCGACGATGATCGATCTCCGCCACGGATCGCCGGGATAGGCTGGCGAGGCGGCGGGGCCAGGCCCTCTGAGGAGCGCGCGATGCTCACGAGACTTCGCTTCAGGAACTTCAAGGCGTGGCAGGATTCCGGCGAGATTCGCCTGGCGCCGCTGACGGTGCTGTTTGGCGCCAACAGCGCCGGCAAGACCAGCATCCCGCAACTGCTGCTGATGTTGAAGCAGACATCCGAGTCGCCGGATCGTCAGCGCGCGCTGCAGCTCGGGGACGCTCGCACGCTCGTCGACCTCGGCACCTACGACGACGCCGTCCACGATCACGACACGTCGCAGCCGCTGGACGTGGAGCTGGAGTGGACGCTGTCCAGGCCGCTCGAGATCTCCGATCCGCAGACCAGGCGCGCGTATTCCGGCGATCGCATTGGATTCACCGCATCGTTCGCCGGCGACAAACGCCATCAGCCGTATGTGCAAGGGCTCCGCTACGAGCTCCGGGATGGCAACACCCCGGTGCTCGATGTCTCGATGACGCGGCGGGACAGCGGCAACAAGTACGATCTCGAATCCGCCGTCTATCCCCTGGTCCGGCAGGTCGGCCGCCCATGGCCGCTGCCCGAGCCGGTGCGATTCTACGGGTTTCCCGATGAAGCCACCGCGCACTACCAGAACACGACCTTCCTGTCCGATCTGGTGCTCGAGCTCGAGCGGATGCTCAAGCGCGTGTTCTACGTCGGCCCCCTGCGCGAGTATCCCAAGCGGCTGTACCTCTGGTCTGGCGAGACTCCCGATCACGTCGGGCAGAGAGGCGATCGCGCTGTGGAGGCAATCCTCGCCGCGGGCGATCGCACGTTCAACTGGCGGCCGAAGCAGAGAACGAAGCCGCTGGCCGAACTGGTGGGCGAGCGCCTCCGTTCGATGCACCTGATCGACGACTTCGAGATCAGGCCGCTCGGGGCGCATCGCAAGGAGTATGAAGTGCTCGTGCGCACGAGCCCGAGACTGCCTCCTGTGAAGCTGACCGACGTGGGCTTCGGCATCAGCCAGATCCTGCCCGTGATCGTCGAAGCGTTGTACGTTCCGCGGCGCTCCATCGTGATTCTCGAGCAACCGGAGATTCATCTGCACCCGCGTGTGCAGGCGGACCTGGCCGATCTGCTCATCGACGCCATCGGCGCTCGCGAGAACGGCACCCCGCGCGAGTGCCAGTTCATCGTGGAGAGCCACTCGGAACACTTTCTCCGCCGGCTCCAGCGAAGAATTGGAGAGCAGGACCTGTCCAACGACGACGCGGCGCTCTACTTCGTGCACACGCAGGACGCGACGGCGAAGCTCGAGCCGCTGCAGGTCGATCTCTACGGCAACATCCTCAATTGGCCGGCGGGGTTCTTCGGCGACGAGATGGAGGATCTGGTCGCGCGGAGCGAGGCGCAGGCCCGTCGCATGGCGAAGGCCGCGCAGCGATGACGCCGGTGCGCTGCGTCGTCGATACCAACGTGGCCGTCGTTGCCAACCACACCCCCGCGAGTGCCCTTTGCGCCGCAGCGAGCGCGGCGGCCCTCCGCGACGTGATGCGGCACGGGCATGTGTTCGTCGACGATGCCGGCGACGTTGTCGCCGAATACAGGAACAACCTTGCCCCGTACGGCCCGCCGTCGCCGGGCAACGCCTTCCTGAAGTGGCTGCTGACGCATGAATGGGGTGGACAGCGGGTGACCCGGGTGAAGATCACGCCCAATGGCGGCGAGACGGGCTTCCACGAGCTGCCGGTTCCCGCAGACGGGACACGGTACGATCCATCCGACTGCAAGTTCCTGGCGGTCGCCGCGGCGCACCCGGAACACCCGCCGATTCTGCAGGCGCTGGACAGCAAGTGGCGCGGCTGGATCGGGGCCCTCGAGGCATGTGCGGTGACGGTCCACTTCCTGTGCCCTGACGAAATCGAGCGGCTGTACCGCAGGCGGGCGGACAGGTGAGCGAGTTCGTGCGGTTTCCGCGAACGCCTCACCTGCTGTGGCTCGGGCCTGGCGCGCCGCGGGATGACAAGCTGCTTTCACCCGCCGAAGCCGGCGAGCTCCTGTCCCATCCCGTGATCATCGAGGAGAAGCTCGACGGGACCAACCTCGGTCTCTCGATCGGGGAAGACGGGGAGCTGCGCGTACAGAACCGCGGGTCGTACGTCCCGGTGGAATCTCCGCACCCGCAGTTCAAGCCGTTGCGGCGCTGGCTGAGTGTGCGCCGGCAATCGCTCGTGCAGACGCTTGGCCGGGATCTGATCGTGTTCGGCGAATGGTGCCATGCCCGGCACACGGTGCCCTACACTCGTCTCCCCGATTGGTTCGTCGCGTTCGACATCTTCGACCGGACGGCCGGGCGATTCTGGAGCGCGGAACGCCGGGATCGAATCGTGGCCGGAATCGGTCTGGCCGTGGTTCCACGCCTGGCCGAAGGACGCTTCGACCTACGGTCGGTCCAGGGCCTGCTCGGGGGCTCGCGCGTTGGAGACGGACCGGCGGAGGGCATCTACGTCAGGCGCGACCACGGAGGTTTCCTTCAAGGCCGGGCCAAGCTCGTACGGCCCGAGTTCACACTGGCCATCGGCGAGCACTGGCAGCGCCGGCGGCTCACGCCGAACCGGATCGCCGGCGGCCACGCGGCGTCAGTCGACGTGCCCTGAGCGCGGCGGCCCGCCGGGGCGCCCGTCGACACCGAAGGCGCGGGCTGGTTTCGTGGCTGACGCGTGGAATGTCTCATTGCGAAGGCGGCCGCCACTGATACCCGAAGTGATAGGCGCTGCCGGCGAGCGGCTGCTGCATCAAGGCCGCCGCGCGCCCGAAGCGGCGGTTCCACGCGGCTGACGCCGTGCGGTAGTCGAGCGTGGTCGGCGGCTCGTCGCGGTACGACAGGATCCACCCCAGTACGCGGCCGCCGTCGACGATCGTGCAGACCACGCGCGCGCCGTCGGCCTTCAGGCGATCGATGACCGCGGGCGCGAACGCCTGCGGCGCTTTCGTCGTCTCGCGCTCCTCGGTGAACGCGACGTAGTAGTCGAAGCGCTTCACGCCATACGGCTCGTAGAACGCCTCCGGCGGAGACTGCCGCCCGAACTGGTGCCAGCCGAAATCGAGCAGGTGGTTCGGATCGCCGGGCCCGCCGCCGTAGCTCAGGCCGTAGTAGAGCTCGCCGATGTGGCCGAGATAGACGTCGTTCGAGAGGTGGAAGACGTACGGCAGTGGACCGCCCGGCTCCTGGTGCGCGCGGACGTAGTACGCCGCCGCCTTGACCGTGCGGCACGCGCTCAGCGGCATGTCGGCCTGCTTCACGAGCCGGTTCGGCGCCACGTTGCGCGGCGGCTCCGCGAAGGCGACGACGGTCGACTGCCAGGCCATCGCGCCGGCCAGGACGAGGACCGCGGCGGTCCCGAGCCGGCCGCGCAGCGGCGCGTACGAGGCGAGCAGCCACGCCGTCAGCAGAAACGACGGCGGGGCGATCTGATACGCGTTGAGCGCGCCGGGCACGCTCCCGGGATTCATCGCCTCGGCCGCGCCGGCGTACCGCAGAATGCCCGACGACGCGAGGAGGAACCACGCGGCGGCGACGCCGATCGCGCGTCCGCGCAACCCCTCGCGCGCCGCGAGCGCGGCCGCCGCGCAGACGAGGATCCAGGCGCCGCGGAACGGGAAGTAGTAGTCGATGCACCGCGTCCAGGCCGACAGGACGTGGAGCGACGGCACGAGCGCGCCGGCCTGCCCGCGCGCCAGCACGTAGGCCATCACCGTCAGCTCGCTGCCGCGCGCGCGCGCGACCAGGCCCAGCGCGAGGTCGATCGCCAGGCCGGCGGCGATCGCCGTGCACCCGGCCAGGAACACGCGGTCGTGCGCGAGCGCCACCAGGCGCTCCCGCGTGCGCCCGTCCACGCTGAACCAGCCCAGGGCCGCGACGATCGGGAGCATGACGAACCCGTCGGTCAGCGCGACGAACCCGGCCAGCGCGCAGAAGATCGCCGGCCACAGCAGACCGCGGCGGCGCATCGCGCGCCGCTGGGCCAGGAACACCAGCACGAGCAGCAGCGGCGTCCACGTGAGGCGGGCCCAGCCGGACTTCGAGACGAAGACGTAGAAGGGCGACACGAGGACGAACAGCGCGAACGTCCAACCGGCCATCGCGCCGGCGAGCGCACCGGCGAGCAGGCCGCCGGCGAGCGCGAATGCCAGGTTGACGACGCCGCCGGCCGCGTAGAGCGACGACTCGGCGACAGGAATCCGCAGCGCCGACAGCGCGCCGCTCGCCAGGTAATAGAACGAGGTGTCGCCGAGCCCGTGCTGCGAGTAGAACAGCGACGTGAGGAAGTTGTAGCGCGGCGGCGCGCCGAGGTTCGTGAGCGGCAGCCCGTGCAGCCGGATGCCGGGCATCACCTCGGACATCTCGTCGGGCGACTGGCAGAACACCTGGTTCTGGTCGGCGAACCGCACGTAGGCGCCGAAACCCACGGCGCACAGCGCCAGCGCGACCAGGAGCGCCCGCTGGCGTCGATCGGACGGGCTCATCGGGCGTGCGCCAGCGCCGATTGCACCGGCGCCACCAGGCCGGCGGCGATGCGCGCGTAGCCCTCGCGCGTCAGGTGCTCGCCGTCCCAGCAGAGCGCCGGATCCTTCAAGTCGACCGCGCCGCCCAGATCCACCGGACGCACGTCCGGCTCGCCGCCGTAGCGCTCCGCGAGCATCTCCCGCAGCTCGCGCTGCTGATCGCGATGGCGGTCGTTCATCAGGGGCTGCGTCACCACGAATGCGACCTTCCGCTCCGCCCGGAGGTAGTCGATCGCCGCCGCGACGCTGTCGCAATAGAACGACCAGACCGGACCGCACGCGCCGCCGCCGTCCGCCGGATCGGCCACCGGCGGACCGCCGAGCCGTTTCTCGAGCGCCCTCTGCACCGCGAGCGACCCTTCCAGCGCGCCCGCCGTCGTGCGATCGATCAGCCCGGGCTCGAAGACGACCTGGTCGCCGCGATACGCGGCGCGGATGTCGCCCCAGCGAAGCGCCATCGCCTTTTCGGCCGCGATGAACGGCAGGATCGGAAAGTAGCCCGTGAGCCGGAAGACGAAGGATTGCCGCCGGATCACCTGCTTGTTCTTGATCGGCGGTGACAGATCGTTGTAGCCCTCGTAGAGGATCGCGGCGTCGTAGTCCAGGTAGGCGTAGTCCTCGAGCGTGTAGCGCATCGAGTAGGCGCCCTCGTTGTTGTAGCCGAGGTTGACGAGCGAGTAGCGGCGCCCACCGGCCGCGCTCGCGTTCAACGCCACCTCCAATTGACGCGGGAACGCCTCGTTCCAGTCGAGCCCGTACCCGAGCACCGTGCTGCCGCCGACGACGACGATGCGGAGCTCGCCGGGCGGCTTCCGTCCGACCACCGGACCGCGGTAGCCGCGCACGTTCAGTCCGGCGGACTTCTCGAAGCGATGGTGGAGCGCGACGTCGAGGGCAAACAGCCCGGCCCCCAGCAGCAGGAACGTGGAGAGGACCGTCACCACCGCGAAGACGGCGCGGCGCCTGCGGGTCACGGGCGTTTCGGGCCTCTCACGATGTGACGACCCGCACGTCGGGCAGCGGGACGATGAACGCGCCGCCGGCCCGCAGAAACGCCGCCTCCTTCTTCACGATCTCGTCCTCGTAGTTCCAGGCCGTCATGATCGCGACGTCGGGCGGGCTCGCGTGGAACGTCTCGGGCGGCACGATCGGGATCGACACGCCCGGCACGTACTTCCCGTACCGCAGGGGCGACATGTCGACGACGTACTCCACCAGGTCCGGGCCGAGGCCGCAGAAGTTCAGCAGGATCGTCGATCGTCCGGCGGCGCCGTAGCCGACGACGCGTTTGCCGGCTGCCCGCAGCTCGACGACCAGCGCCTTGAGCGCGCGCCGGCGGTCTTCCACCAGCGCGGGAAAGCGGTCCACGCGCCAGCCTCTCTCGGCCTCGAGCATCTCGCCCACGACCGGCGCCTCGCGCCGTGGGGTGCCGGCGCGCGCGACGGTCACGCGCACCGACCCGGCATGGATCGGAATCCGCTTCACGTCGACGATGCGCAGCGCGTGCCCCTCGAGCAGCCGCGAGAGCGCGGCGAGCGAGTGGTAGCAGACGTGCTCGTGGTAGACCGTGTCGTACTGCACCAGCGCCAGCAGATCGCCCTGGTACTGCACCTCGAAGATGAACACTCCCTCCGGCTCGAGCAGCGTCGTCACGCCTTCGACAATGGCGTGAAGATCGTCGACGTGCGCGAACACGTTGTTGCCGGTGACGATGCGTGCGGCGCCGTGCTCGGCCCTGACGCGCGCGGCCGACGAGGCGTCGAAGTAGGCCTGGACGAGCGGCCAGCCGTCCGCCCGGCTCGCCCGTGCGGCGACGTCGGACGGATCGACGCCGGCGACGCGCGCGCCCGCCGCTCGCAGCGGCCGCATGAGGACGCCGTCGTTGCAGCCGAACTCGACGACGAGCCGGCCGGCAGCCTGCTCCTGCGCGACGATCTCGCTGCCCATCGCGGCAAAGTGATCGATGAGCGTGCGCGTGGTGCTCGACACGTAGGAGTACTGCGTGAAGATCTCGGAGGGCGGCACGACGTCGAGGATCTGCATCTCCGTGCAGGCCTCGCAGCGGGCGAGCCGCAGCGGGAACGCCGCCTGGCAGCCGAGCTCCTCGCGCGTGAGGAAGCCGCCGGCCAGCGGCATCTGGCCGTAGTCGACCAGCAGCGCGAGCCGGGCCGACCCGCACGTCCGGCAGGCGGTGCGGGTGGTGGTGCAGGTGCCGCGAAAGCCGCGGTGGGGCGCGGCGGCGGAGGGCGGCGGAGCGGCGCGCTGGTCGCTCACAGGATGCGCGGCGCCGGCAGCGGCGCGATGTAGCGCCCCTTGAAGCCCTTCGCCGTCAGCTTCGGCGCGAGCTCGTCGGCGATGTGCCACGACAGCAGGAGCGCGTACTCGGGCTGGTCCTCGAACAGCTTGGCCTCGTCCAGCACCGGGATGAGCGTCCCCGGCATGTACTTGCCGACCTTGTGCGAATCCTTCACCTCCAGCACGCACTCCAGGATGCCATCGTCGAGCCCCGTGTAGTTGACGAGCGTGCTCGCGCGCGACGGCGCGCCGATGCCGTAGATGCGCGCGCCCTGCCGCTTCAGATCCTTCAGCAGCGCGTGCAGGGCGAGCTTCGAGTCGACGACATCCTGCTTGAAGCGCGCCAGCCGCGCCGGCCATTCCCCGGCAGCCCGTTCTTCGGCGAGAATCGCGGCCACCGACGCCTGCACCTGGCGTGCGCCCTTTCGCGCCGCGTACACGCGGATCGAGCCGCCGTGCGTCGGGATCCGCTTCGCGTGGATCACCTCGAGACCGTGCCGCTCCAGGAGGAACGTCAGGCTGTGGAGCGAATAGTACCGGAGGTGCTCGTGGTAGATCGTGTCGTACTGCAGCGTCTCGATGAGGCTCATCAGGTAGTGCGACTCCGAGATGAACACCCCGTCGGGCCGCAGCATCGAGAGCAGGCTCTCGACGATGTCGCGCACGTGCTCGACGTGGGCGAAAACGTTGGTCGCCGTGACGATTGCGGCCGGACCGTCCTCCGCGCGCACCGCCTCCGCCGCCACCGGACCGAAGAACGAGATCAGGGTCGGGATGCCGCGCTCGCTGGCGAGGTTCGCCATCAGCGTCGGCTCGATCCCGCGCACGCGATGCCCGCCGTTCTTGAAGTTGCTCAGGAGCGTGCCGTCATTCGACCCGATGTCGACGATCAGGTCCGACGGCTCGAGCGGCACGATCCGGCGGCAGTCCTCGTACAGCTCAGCGAAGTTGTCGCGCAGCACCTTCGTCGTCCCGCTGGTATAGGGATAGTCCGGAGGGAACAGCACGTTCGGATCGACGACGAGCCCGAGCTGGACGAGTTCGCAGCGGGGACAGTACAGCAGCTCCGCCGGGTAGGTCGGCTGCTCGTGCGGCCGCTGGCCGATCGGCCGCATCTGGTTCACCGGCGGCAGGTAGCCGATGAAGAGCGAGGACTGCAGGTCGCGGTCGTCGCACACCTGGCAGCGATCGACGACCACGCTGCGGCCGGTGCCGGCGGCGCGGGGCAGGAGCATCTCGGTCATGGTCATGGTCTGAGGACCTTCGCGGGCGCCAGGTGCGCGTGCTCGACATACCAGCGCGCGGTCGGCGGCAGCCCGTCGCAGAAGCGGAACTTCGGCCGGAAGCCGAGCGAGGCGATCTTCGAGGTCTCGGGGCAGCGGCGCGACGTGCCGCCGGGAGCCTCGCCGCGCGGCACCAGGCGGATGCGGCGGCCGAAATAGCCGCCGATCTCGCGCGCCACCTCGGCAATCGTCAATTCTTCCATCGTCCCCACATGATAGATGCCGAGGTGCTCGCCGCGCTGCATCGCGAGCGCCAGCCCGTCGGTGAAATCGTCCACGTAGACGAACGCGCGCGTCTGGGCGCCGCTGCCCTGGACCGGGAGCGGCACCGGCTCCTCCGGGCTGTCCGCCAGCGCCATCATCCGAAGGACGAGCTGCGGCACCACGTGCTCCCAGCCCATGTCGGGCCCGTAGACATTGTGCGGCCGCACGATGATGACACGATCGAAATGCCGGCGGCCATGGTGGATGGCCATCATCTCGTTGATGATCTTGCCGGCCGCGTAGCTGTAGCGCGGGTTGTGCGGATCGGGGATCGTCAGCGGCGCATGCTCGTCGGTCGGGATCGCCGGCGGCTGGTGGTAGACCTCCGAGCTGGAGGTGAGCACCAGTTCGCGCACGCCCGCCGCCAGGCAGGCGTCGAGGACGTTCGACATGCCCTTGACCGCCACCTCCAGCACCAGCTCCGGCCGTGTATAGAAGAATTCGGTCCCGTTGACGAACGCGAGATGACAGACGCCGTCGACGCCTCGCACGGCGGCGCGCACGGCCTCACGATCGCGGATGTCGCCCTGCGCGAATTCGATGCGCCCCTCGAGACCGGCGAGCCGATCGGGCCGCCCGCGCGAGTTGTCGTCGAACACGCGGACGCGGTGGCCGTCGGCGACGAGCCGGCGCACGAGCGCGCTGCCGAGAAAGCCGGTGCCGCCGGTGACCAGGTAGGAGCGCGACATGACGCGTTCAGATCCTCCGCACGGCGCCCGAGTGCGGCGCGCGCCTGGCGCGCCAGGCGGCGTCGAGCAGCGCCTGCACGCGCACGCCGTCGGACAGATCGGGGCGCGCCGGCGTGCCCTCGAGCGCCCAGTCGGCGAACCGCTGGACGAGCCGCGCGACCAGGGGAACGCGGCCGTCGTCGCCGATCGGCGCCAGCGGCGCCACCGGCACCCTCTCCAGCGCGCCGGCGCCCCGCGTGCCGAGCGCCAGCTCGAAGCCGGTGCCGAGATCGTCGGTGCGGTTCGCCAGTCTCAGCGTACCGGCCTCGCCGTAACACGTGATCGCATGGCCGTCGCCGAGGAACGCCGCCGTGCCGATCGAGACGGTCGCGTGCGTCCCGTCGGCGAGCTCCAGCGCCAAGAGTACCAGACTGTCGGCCGCGTCGCCGGCGAACGGCGGCGTCCAGAGCGCGCGCACCGGCGGCAGGAGCCACTCCAGGTAATGGAAGCAGTGGCTCGCGAAGGCGTTGAGCGCCCCGCCGCCGGCGGCCGGCTGCGTCTTCCAGTCCGGCGTTTCGTCATCGGCGGCGCCCGGCGGCCCGCCGCGCGCCCGGCGGAGCGCGATCTGGCGGCTCGCGCGCGTCTCTGAATGCCACGACACGACGACTTCGCGCAGCGGGCCGAGCCGGCCCGACGCGACCAGCTCGCGCGCGCGCTGCCAGGCGGGGATCTCGGGGAACTCGAAATCGATCATCCCGGCGACGCCGGCCTCGGCCGCCGCGTCGCGGAGGGCCGCCGCCTCCGCCTCGCAGGTTGCCAGCGGCTTCTCGCAGAAGACGTGCCGGCCCGCGCGGATTGCCGCCAGGGCGATCTCGGGCTGCGCTGCCGGCGGCGTGGCAATCGCCAGCGCATCCACGCCGGGATGCGCGATCGCGTCGCGCCAGCTCGCAAACGCCCGCGGCACCCCGAGCCGCGCGGCCGCCTCGCGGGCCCGGTCTTCCCGCCGCGCGCACACACCGGCGATCTCGCAGCGCGGATCGCTGCGGAACGCGGGCACGAGCACCCGCTCGCCGAACCCGAGGCCGACGATGGCCACCCGGAGCCGCCGCCGCGTCTCGCCCGTGCCGGCAGTCATCGGCCGGCGCGCGCCGGCGCGGCCGGCGCCTCGCTCGCCGTGCGCGCCCAGACGTTCCAGATGTCGAGCGTGATCCTGCCGCGCACGTCGAGCGCCAGGTAGGGCGTGTGCGGGATGCAGAGCACCAGAATGTCGCTGCGCTGGAGGACCTCGCCGAGCGGGAGGATGTCGGGATCGCCCTGCACGTAGGGGTCGGCGGTCAGCACCGCCGACGCCTGGAACGACAGCAGACGCTTCAGCTTGTAGCTGAGCGCCGAGCGCGGGTCGTCGTTGTCGGCCTTGAACGCCATGCCGAGCAGCCCCACGGTCATGCTCTCGAGCGGATAGCGCTGCCGGAGATGATCGACGAGAAAGCCGGGCAGCCCTTCGTTCACCAGCATCGCCGCGTAGCCGATGCTGAACTGGTTCTTCGAGAAGGCCGCCAGCTGCATCGTGTCCTTGAAGAGGCACGGTCCGGCCGCGAGCCCGGCGCTCGGAATCCCCTGCGCGCGCGGGTAGTCCTGCTTCAGCCCCGCCATCACCCGGTAGTAGTCGACGCCGGCCGATGCCGTGATCGTGTAGAACTGGTTGGCGACGGCGAACTCGATGTAGCGAAACGCGTTCGCGAACAGCTTGGCGAACTCGGCCTCCATCGGCGAGAGGCGCACGACCGAGGCGGCGATCGGGCCGAAGATCCGCGCCGCCGCCTCTTCGGCCTCTGGCGTCGCGCCGCTGACGATCTGCGGCAGATTCTGCAGCTCCTCGATCGCCTGCCCCTGCACGATCCGTTCGGGACAGAACGCCACCGGGATCCGCCGGCCCTGCTGCGCCAGATACTTCGCCAGCCATTCGGTAACGCTCGGGTACACGGTCGAACGGAGGATCAGCAGCTGGCCGTCCGAGAGGTAGGGCAGCAGATCGTCGACGCACTGCTTCAGCGCGCGGAGCGTCGGGTTCATGAATTCGTCGATCGGCGTCCCGATCGTGAGGATGAGGGTCGGCACGCCGGCGATGCCCGACGGATCGGCGGTGAGCGCCAGGCGGCCGGAGGCGAGCGCCTCCTTCAGCAGGGGTTCGGCGCCCCGCTCCATGAACGGCATCCTGCCCTGCGCGACGAGGTCCAGGGCGGCGCGGTCGATGTCGTAGATGCGGACGCGATGCCCGCGCACGGCGAGCACGATCGACAGCGGCAGCCCGACGTGGCCGGCCCCGCCGACGACGCAGATGTCCGACGGAGCGTGGCCGGGTGCAGCGCCGGTCATGGCAGCCGATCGTACAGCGCGGCGTAGCGCGCCACGCCGCTCGTGAGGCTGAACTCGCGCATGGCCACCTCCCGGCACCGGGCCGGCGCGCCGGCGTCGGCCAGCAGGCGCTCGAGCCCCGCCGCCGACGCGTCAAACGACGCGCGCGTCGCGTCCGGCAGTACGAGGCCGACGCCACCGGCCCGCACCAGTTCGCCAGAGTCGCCGATGCCGTCGTTGATCACGACCGGAACGCCGCATCCGAGGAACTCCGCCAGCCGCGTCGCCGCCGAGGCGCGCTTCGAGAAGCATGCGCGGATGAAGAAGACGCCGACGTGCATCAGCCGCAGCAGCGCCGGCATCTGCGCGAAGCTGGCGCGCGTCAGCACCAGCGCGCCCGCGGGCATGCCGAGCCGTGCGGCGTCCTCGCGCAGCCGCACGTGATCCTCGCGGGTGACCATGAGCACCCTGGCGCGCGGGAGCCGGCGGGCGAGCCATGCCAGGTAGGCCAGCGTCTCCTCGCGCAGGTACCAGTTGCTGAGCGTTCCCGCGTACCCCACCACCGTCGAGCCGCGCAGCCCGAGCTGGTCGCGAAGAGGCCCGTCGTCTTGCGGCGCCGCGGCCGGCGGCAGGGGCGCGGGCGCCGGACTGAAGCGCTCGAGGTCGGCGCAGGTCGGGATCACCTCCACCGGCACTCCGCCGCGGACGCGCCCGAGCAACGGCAGCTCGCGCACGCCGGCATGGGTCAGCGAGACGACGGCATCGGCCGAGGCGAGGAAGCGGCGTTCCCAGTACTTGCCCGCACGGTGCAGCGCGCCGCCGCGCGCCCAGTGGCCCGCTTCCACCTTCTCGTCCACCCAGAAGCCGCGCATGTCGAAGAGAAAGCGGCAGCCGTGCGCGCGCTGCGCGTCGAGCGCCATGAGCGCGGGAACGTAGCCGCGCGCGTGCACGATGCCGGCCAGCCCCTCGCCGCGCCCGGCGCGCGCCCAGCGCCGCGCCGCGCGGCAGCCGGCGAGGACGTCGAGCGCGGTTGACAGCACCGGCGGACGCCTGTGATAGCGCGCGGGCAGCCAGTGCACGCCGGCCCGCCGGAGGCGCGCGTGCATGGCCGCGAGCCGATCGGTCTGCGCGAGATCGGCCGGCTTCTCGAACGACAGGAGCGTGACGTCGGCGCCGGCGGCGAGGTGCTCGAGGTAGGCGACCACCTGCGACTCGCCGAGCGGCTCCAGGGCGCCGTCGTAGGAGACATAGAGGACGCGCCGCCTCCGCGCAATGCGCGGGACGTCATCGGCCCGCACGGTGGCGGACGGCGCTGGTGACATCTGAAGCGCTGCGGGCGGGTCCCCTCCAGGCGCAGCCCCGCCCGGCGCCGGGCGCACGGCACCCGTCACGGGCGCCACCCGCACGCCGGGCCGGACGACCACGTTCGCGGCCTCCCGCGAGCACGTTCACGCGCGCGGGAGGCCGTCCAAGCGTCCCGGACCGGCGATTCGCGCCGCCCTTGGCGGGCGGCGCCTCCCGGACTGCGTGGCTCGCCGCTCGACCACGCCCGGTATCCTCGCTCCTCGCGCATGGCCATCCGGGCGCGGTGCTCCGCGATTCGGGTCACGAATCACGGGTCCGGCGCACTAGACCGCCGCCGCTGCGGCCGGCGCCGCCCGGCCCGAGAGGCGGACGATCGTCGGCGCGTTGAAGCCGCGCAGCGCGTTGCGCGTATCGACGATCGGCGCGCCGGTATCCACGAGCGCCTGCCAGTCGAAGCTCGAATGATCGGTGCAGACCACGAAGCAGTCGACCGGACGGCCGACCGCCTCGATCTCGGGCACGGCGTCGAGCGCGTGCCCGCCATGGCTGAAACGCGGCACGTACGGATCGCTGTAGGTGACGACCGCGCCGCGCCGGGAGAGGATCTCGAGGATGTCGAGCGCCGGCGACTCGCGCATGTCGCCGACGTCGCGCTTGTACGCGATGCCGTACAGGTGCACGCGCGATCCGTTGATCGGCTTGCGGACGTCGTTGAGCGCCTCGGCGACCCGCTCCACCACAAACTCGGGCATCGAACCATTCACGTAGCTGGCGAGATCGATGAAGCGGCACTCGAAGCCGTACTGCCGCGCCTTCCACGAGAGGTAATTGGGATCGATCGGGATGCAGTGGCCGCCCAGGCCGGGTCCGGGATAGAACGGCATGAAGCCGAACGGCTTGGTCTTTGCCGCCTCGATCACCTCCCAGACGTCGATGTCGAGCTTGTGGCACATCTGCGCGATCTCGTTGACCAGCCCGATGTTCACCGCTCGGAAGGTGTTCTCGAGCAGCTTCACCATCTCCGCCACGCGGGTCGAGCTGACGGGCACCACCCTCGACACGATCTGCGCGTAGAGCGCCGCCGCCGCCTGCGTGCTCAGCGGGCCGTGGCCGCCGACGATCTTCGGGATGTTCCGCGTCAGGTAGGTCGGGTTGCCGGGATCGACGCGCTCGGGCGAGAACGCCAGGAAGAAGTCGCGCTCCACGGTCAGGCCGCCGGCCTCGAGCATCGGCTGCGCGACCTCGTCGGTCGTGCCGGGATAGGTGGTCGACTCGAGGATCACGAGCTGGCCGGCGTGCAGCGTCGCCGCGACGCCTTCGAGCGCCTGCACCACGTAGGAGAGATCCGGATCCTTGGTCTTGCGCAGCGGCGTCGGCACGCAGATGTCGGCCACGTCCATCGCCCCGAGGAGCGACATGTCGGCCGACGCGCGGAAGTGTCCGCTCTGCACGACCGCTGCGAGCTCCCCCTCCGGGACGTCGGGGATGTAGCTGCGCCCGCCGTTCAGCGCATCGATCTTCGACCGATCCACGTCGAAGCCGACGACGTGAAATCCGGCGCGCGCGAATTCGACGGCGAGCGGCAGGCCGACGTAGCCGAGGCCGATCACGCCGATCTGCGCCCGGCGCGTCTGGATCTTCTCGAGGAGCGGGGCCTGGGTCTGCGTCATGCGGTCCAGCAGGGAAGCGTCCGCGGCGGACGGACGCGGGTCATGGGGTCGAGAGCCGATCGGCGAGACGCGGCGCCGCCGCCACCCGCTCCAGGTCGGCGTCGACCATCATCGTGATCAGCCCTTTGAAGTCGACGCTCGGCGTCCAGCCCAGCACGCGCCGCGCCTTGCTGCTGTCGCCGACGAGGTGCTCGACTTCGGCCGGACGAATGAGCTTCGGATCGAGCCGCACGTAGGCGCGCCAGTCCAGACCGGCGTGGCCGAAGGCGACCTCCACCGCGTCGCGGACCGAGTGGCTGACACCGGTCGCGATCACGAAGTCGTCGGCCCGATCCTGCTGGAGCATCAGCCACATCGCGCGGACGTAGTCGCCGGCGAACCCCCAGTCGCGCTGCGCGTCGAGGTTGCCGAGCGAGAGCGAATCGGCGAGCCCCAGCTTGATGCGCGCGACGCCGTCGGTGATCTTGCGCGTCACGAATTCCAGGCCGCGTCGCGGCGACTCGTGGTTGAACAGCATGCCCGACACGGCGAACAGATCGTAGCTCTCGCGGTAGTTGACCGTGATGTAGTGGGCGAACACCTTCGAGACGCCGTACGGGCTGCGCGGGTAGAACGGCGTCAGCTCGGTCTGCGGGATCTCGCGGACCTTGCCGAACATCTCGCTCGACGAGGCCTGGTAGAGCCTGACCGCCGGATCCACCTGCCGGATCGCCTCGAGCACGCGCGTGACGCCCTGCGCGTTGAACTCGCCGGTGAGCATCGGCTGATCCCATGAGGCCGGCACAAACGACATCGCCGCGAGATTGTAGAACTCCTGCGGCCGCACCTCGTCGACCAGACGGATGAGCGAGAGCTGATCGAGCAGATCCGCCGGCCGCAGCGTGACGCGATCGAGCAGGTGCTGGATGCGCCCGTAGTTCGGCGCGCTCGAGCGGCGGATCACGCCGACCACCTCGTAGCCCCGCGCGAGCAGGAGCTCGGCGAGATAGGAGCCGTCCTGTCCGGTGATTCCGGTGATAATGGCCCGCTTGGACATGTCGTGTGTGCGCCGACCCTGGCGCGCGCTGGACGACGCGCGCGAGGCGCGCGCAAGTCGCACAATTCTATGAGGTTACGAGAACCGAGGTCAAGCCACCCGTCGCGCCGGCGCGTGCCCCGGCGCGATGGGTGGCGCCGGAGCGCCGGGGCGGATGGGCATCGTCGGCAGTAACGCCGCCTTCTATCTCGAGGCGCGCCGGGGCGGCGTCACCTTCGCGCGCACGCTCACGCTCGGACGCCAGCGGCTCTACGTCACCGCCGGAGAGCTCCGATCGCTGGCCGATACCTACCGGCCCGAGCGGCGCGCCGCCAGCGGCGCGCTGGAGTACGCCGGTCCGGCCGACGACTTCCTGCGCCAGTTCCTCGATGTCGAAGATCTGCGCGCGCTGGACCATTCCGCCTACGAGGGCGCGGCGCTCGTCCACGATCTGAATCAGCCCCTGCCCTCGTCGCTCCACGCCGCCTTCGACGCGGTGATCGATGCCGGCACGCTCGAACACGTGTTCAACTTCCCGGTCGCCGTCGCCAGCTGCATGGAGATGGTCAGGCCGGGCGGCAGGCTCTTCATCGCCTCGCCGGCCAACAACATGTGCGGCCATGGCTTCTACCAGTTCAGCCCCGAGCTGTTCTTCCGCCTCTTCGACGCGGCCAACGGCTTCGCCCTCGAGCGGCTGGTGCTGGTGACGCATCCGTTCCCCGGCGCAGAGCTCAGCACGCGTCAGACCTGGTACGAGGTCACCGATCCGGCCGCCGCCGGCACGCGCGCGTCGCTCATGACGCCGACGCCCGCCTTTCTCATGGTGCAGGCGCGCCGGACCGCCAGTGCGCCGATCTCCCGGATCGCGCTCCAGCAGAGCGACTACGTCGCCCGGTGGCAGGCCGCCTCCGACCCCGCGCCGCGCGGCGCCTGGCGCGCGCGGCTGGCCGCGATCGCCGGCCGGCTGCCGCCGCCGGTGCGGAACGCGGCAATCGGCTGGTATCAGCGCGCCTTCGCGTGCACCCTGCGCAACCGGCGGCTCTTCAGACCAATCGATCGGTCCTGAATCGGTGCTCGAGCGGCACACGCATGCCCACGGCGCGACCGCGATGCGTCAGCACGTACGAGACGCGCGCTTCCCGCACGTGCCGCAGGGTGCCGGCGGCGCGGGCCTTCAGCTCGCGACGCCGACGGCGTTCCCGGGCGCGTCAGCCCGCAGCGCGCGCTCTCCACAGCCAGGCCAGCGCGCCGGCGCTGGTCGCCGCGAACAACAGCCCCTGGACCAGGACGAGGCGGTCGGTCCAGGCGAGCAGCCCCTGCGCGACGACGAGCGCGAGTCCGATGCCGGCAATGGCGAGAGTGCCGGCGGTGCCCTCGTCACGGCGCGACAGGTACCAGCCGAATGCGACGAGCGCCCCGATGGCGTTGCCGATGCCATAGCCGATCGGCACACCCGCCAGTCCGACCCAGCGCATCATCACGAACGACGCCGAGACCGCCACGGCGGAGTAGCCGACCCAGGCCGCGAGATAGACGCGCAGCCGCGACAGGCCGAGCGCGTATACGGTGAACGGAAAGGCGGCGAAGTAGAAGAAGTCGCCGACCAGCTGCGGCGGCAGCAGGCGGGCGGCCGCCATGAACTCCCGGGAATAGGCCAGCGGCACCAGCAGATCCTTGAGGAACAGGATCGCGACAATCGCGGCGGTGGCCATCACCATGGTGAGTCGCAGGCCGGTCGTGAGCTCGCGGCGTCCCGCCGGCGTCGGTCCGAGACGCGTCACCGCCGGGTGCATGCGCCCCCAGAGCGCGTTGGTCAGAAACGGCGTGTAGTAGGCGTTCACGGCGAAGGGCACCTGCAGCAGCCCGTTGGCCTCGATGCCGAACGACGAGATCACCGCCCGCTGCACCCACAGGCGCGCGGTCGGCACCAGCGCGCCGCTGACCAGCACGGCGATGCTGAACCGGACCAGCGCGTTCGCCTCGGAGCGGTCGAAGCCAGGGCGGAACAGCTCGGCGAACGGCCGCACGCGCCGGACGTGGAGGACGAACGCGCCCGCCAGCACCGCGGCGCTCGCGAAGATGCTCCAGAACGCCCCCGGGAGCCGCCAGACGTAGATGAGCGCGATCGTCGCCGCGAAGCCGAGCAGCGTGGCCCAGATCGAGGCGCGCACGTACAGGTCGTACCGCCCCGCGCCGAAGAACACCGCTTCCAGGTACCCCGAGGCGACCACCGCCAGCGGCACGCTGCACACCACCGCCACGACGTCGAGGGTATCGAGCGGCGATCCCGCCAGCGCCTCCGCGCCGAACACCATCTGCACCAGCGGCCCGGCGAACACGATCGCGCCGGCGAGCAGCGTGAGGCTGATTGTCGTCTGTGCGGTGAACGCGGTCGACAGCAGCCGGCTTTCGCGGCTCCGGTCCCCGCCGAGCGCGCCCATGCGGTTGATGATGCCGACCGCCATCGAGAGCGAGGCGATCGAGATCCCGAGCAGCTGCAGCTGCGTGGCCTGCGAGAGGAAGCCGACCCCGGCGGTGCCGAGCACCAGCGCGACGTACTTGATCCGGACAAATCCGGTCGCGAGCCTCGTGAGGCTGAGCATGCCCCCCGAGAAGAACGCGCTGACGTGGTGCCGCCCGATCCCCTCAGCGCGCGCCGCCATGCGCCTCGTCGATCACCGTCTGATAGATGCCGAGCAGCGCGCCCATCTGGCCGTCGAGCGAGAAGCCGGCGCGAACGCGGTCGCTCCCCGCCCTGCCGATGGCGTTCCACGCCTCGCGATGCCGGGCGAGCCACGCCATCCGCTCCGCCAGCGACGCCGCGTCGTCCTGCCGGCAGAGCAGGCCGCTGACGCCGTCGTCCACCGATCGCGCCGCGCCCGGAAACGGCGTGCAGATCGCCGGCAGCCCCGCTGCCTGCGCGCAGATCATCGTGAGCGCCGGCCCGCCTTCGTCGTCGCCGTTCACGCCGGTGGTGGACGGCAGCACGAAGATGTCGTGTGTGGCGAGCGCCTCGCGATAGAGCGCGCCGAAACCCGAGGCGAGCGCGGTATCGACGATCGCGACCCGATCGGCCAGCCGGCGCCGCGCGATCGCCTCCTGGAGCTGCGGCTTGAACGGGCCATAGCCGATCATCGTCAGGCGTGCGTCGAGACCGGCCTTCACGATCGTGTCGAACGCTTCGAGGAGGTACTTGTGCCCCTTCTTCTCCACGAAGCGCGCCGCGATGAGGAAGCGCACCTGCGCGCCGTCCTGGTCGCGCGGCGCGTACGGATGGTCCTCGACGCCCGCCGGCAGGTTCCACACCACGAGCTTCTCCGGCGGACAGCCGGCGCCGGCGAGGCGATCGCGGACCTCGTCGCAGAGCACCAGCACGCGCGACACCTGCGCGAACATCTCGCGGAAGTTCTCGCGCCAGCGCGGGATGCGCAGCGAGGCGCTGCCGTCGACGCCGTAGAAGGTGACGATCGACGGCAGGCCGGTCGCGCGGATGAACGGCAGGGCCATCACGCCGGTCGTGCCGAAGTGCGCGTGGATGAGGTCGCCGTGGAACGGCCGCGCGTGCGCGAGGCAGAAGCGGTTGAACAGGCTCAGCGTGAGCGGCGCCGCCGACCAGATCGACGTGCCCGCGCTCGAGCGCGCCAGCCGCCGCAGCGCCTCGGCGAACTCGCGGCGCAGCCGGCGGCGCGCGCGCACCCAGAGCGGCGGCAGGATGTCGTCGTCCACCGCGCGGGTGGCCAGATGGAACGTGTTCGGGAGGACCGCGGCGTCGTTCGCGATCAGGTTCGCCGCCAGCAGCAGCGACGCATGCGGCGGATGGCTCAGCAGGTACGGGTGCGTGCGGTCGAACAGCGACGGCGCATACGCGTCCCAGACGTGGACCACCCTCACCCCGGCACCTCGGCAACGGCGACGATCTTCGTGGTCAGGATGGCCGGGTTCTCCTCCGAGAAGCCGCGCTCGGCGACGTAGATGCCGCGCAGCAGGACGCGCCAGAGCCGGCCGGCGGCGTTGAACGCCCGCCGCCGCAGCGTGCGCGCGGGCGCACGCTGCCCCCGCAGCGCGACGACCGACAGGCCGGCCCGTTCGAGAAACCGGCGCACCGTGTGCTCGGTCGGCGTCCAGAGAATGGCGTCGTCCTTCAAGGCGACGAACGGCCCCGTGTACGCGGCGCCGTTGAACACCTCGACGATCACGCGGCCGTGCGGCGCCAGCGCCGCGCGAACCTCGCGCAGGTGATCGACGACCCGATCGCGCGGCAGGTAGTAGATGACGTCCTTCAAGATGATCAGATCGAACGCGCCGGCGCGAGGCTCGAGGAAACGGCGCCAGTCGTCCTCGAGCGCGAGCGGTGCGCGGACGCGCGCGCGGGCGGCGTCGATCGCCCCGGCCTCCCGGTCGAACCCCTCGGCGCGCGTGTAGCCCCGCGATTCGAGGAACGCCAGCACGCGGCCCCCGCCACAGCCGACGTCGAGGATCGCGGCGGCGCGGTCGGCAGGCAGCCAGGCGGCATAGTTCAACTCGAGATCATCGAATTCGGCGTCGCCCACGATTTGCCGCTCTCGGAGCTGGCAGAATAACATGGCACGCTCATGGATCCGGCCCGGCTCGAACGGCTGCGGCGCGAGCGCCGCGACGCCGACCGGCAGTACAACGATGCGCTGACCGCGCTCGATCGCGAGCTGGCCGCGGCCGGCGACCGCCTGCCGGCCCATCGCGACGAGACCTCGCGGATCGCGACGGCGCTGCTCGTCTTCCTGCAGCAGATCACCGCCTTTGTCGAAACCAAGGAGCGCGAGCAGGCCGCAGCCGCCGAGGCGCGCCTCGACGAGCTCGCGCCGCTCGCCGAGGCCGTTGCGGCGCTGCGGACGCAGCTCGCCGTCCTCCGGCGCGCGATGCCGCCGGCGGCGCCTCGCGGCGCCACGCCGGGCGTCCCGGCCCCCGACGCGGCGGCGGCCGGCGTCGCGGCGCCGGGCATGTCGACGCCGGGAGCCCCGGGCTCGGGCGGCCCGGCACGAGACGACGCCCACAGGTACGTCGCCTTCGAAGACCAGTTCCGCGGCTCCGACGAGGTGATCGCCGGCCGGCTGCGCCGCTACCTGCCAATCTTCCAGGACGCCGCCGATGTCCTCGATCTCGGGTGCGGGCGGGGCGAGTTTCTGGCGGCGCTCGCGGAGGCCGGCATCCGGGCGCGCGGCGTCGACCTGAACGGCAGCATGGTGGCCGCGGCGGCCGCCCGCGGCCTGGTCGTCGAACAGGGCGACGCACTCTCGCATCTCGATCGACTGCCCGACGCGTCGATTGGCGGCCTCATCGCGACCCAGGTCGTCGAACACCTCGAACCGGCGTACCTGCTGCGGCTCCTCGACACGGCCGCGCGCGTGCTCCGGCCCGGCTCGCCGATCGTGCTCGAGACGATCAACGCCTCGTGCTGGCTCGCCTTCTTCAGCAGCTACATCCGCGACATCACGCACGTGCGGCCGATGCACCCCGACACGCTGCAGTACCTGCTCCGCGCGAGCGGCTTCGAGCGCGTGACGATCCAGTACAGCGCGCCGGTGCCCGATCCGGTGAAGATGACGCTCGCCAACCTGCCGGCCGAGATCGACGCCGGCAGCGACGCCGCCTCGCGCGCCCTGCAGACGCTCGCGCACGCGGTGAACGCCAACGCCACGATCCTCAACAACCTGATGTTCACGCATCTGGATTTCGCGGCGGTGGGGTATCGGGCCTGAAGGTCCACCGGGTTGGCGGGCTCACGGCATTCGTGGCTTCCGTCGGCGACGTCGTCATCGGCGCCGGCGTCATCGGGCTGGCCTGGCGCGCGCGGCGGCCATGCGGGGCGCCTCGGTCTGCGCGCTCGATCGGCATCCGCGGCCCGGCCTGGAAACCGCCGCCGGCCGCGCAAGAACGAGCACGAAGAGGACGCCCGCGCCGCAGCGCGGATGATCGCGGGCATCGCGAGAAGATCTGCGGCCCGACGGGGGCGGCACCCGCGCGACGCCGCTGTGCCCGCCGGGCGCAGCGTACGCCGATTTCATGATTCGCCGGGATCGCCTCGACGGCGCGATCGTCCACGCCGCCGGGATCGATGCGCCGGGCTGACGTCAGGCCTGGCGGCCGGCCGCCTCGCGGGCGAGATCGTGGCGGACGGTCTCCAGATAGCGCGCCAGCGCGTCCTGCCACGCGGGCATCGCGAACCCCTCTGCCGCGAGCTTCGCGTTGGCGAGCGCGCAGTACCGCGGCCGCTGCGCCCTGAGCGCCATGTCGCTCATCCGCACGGCAACGAGCTTCGGCTCGACGCCGAGCCCGCGCGCGAGCTCGCGCGCGAGCTCCAGCCAGGTCGCCGATCCCGAGTTCACGCAGTGATACACCCCCGAGGGCGCGCCGCGCTCGATGAGATGCCGCGTCGCACGGGCGGCATCGATCACGTAGGTCGGCGAGATCGTCCGATCTTCGAACACCTTCGCCGCCTCGCCGGCCGCGAGCGCCCGCAGGATGCCGGCGACGCTCCCCTTCGCGGGACGCGCGCCCGGGGCGCGGCCGAACAGGCTCTCGACCCGGAGCACGTAGTGGCGAGCCGCGTCGGCCGCGAACCACTCGCCCAGCAGCTTCGACATCGCGTACACGCTCCGCGGAGCAGGAGCGTCGGCCTCGGTGTATGGTCTCCCGGCCTCGCCGTCGAACACGAAATCGGTGCTGTAGTGGACGAGCGCCGCGCCGCAGGCGCGCGCCGCGCTCGCGAGCGCCCGCACCGCGAAGGCGTTCGCGTTCAGCGCGTCGATCGGATGATCCTCGGCGCCGTCCACGTCGGTATACGCCGCGCCGTTGACGATGGCATCAGGGCCGAAGCCCGCGACCGCCGCCTCGACGGCGGCATCGTCGGTCACGTCGAGATCGCCGCGGCCGAGCGCGGCCACTTCATGAGCGCGCCCGCACTCGGCCGCCACCGCCGCGCCGAGCTGGCCGCAGGCGCCCGTTACCAGAATGCGCATCAGGCGATCATTCTAGCGTCGCGCCTTGACCGCCGCACGGGTCTCCCGATCGGCGTCGCGGCGTCTGATCGTCTCGCGCTTGTCGTAGTCCTTCTTCCCCTTCGCCAGCGAGACCGCCATCTTCACGCGCCCGTCCTTGAAGTACATGCGCAGCGGGACGAGCGTGAGCCCCTTCTCGACCGTCCGGCCGATGAGCTTGCGGATCTCGCTGCGGTGCAGCAGCAGCTTCCGCCGCCGCAGCGGCTCGTGATCGGCGTAGCCGCGATGGCTGTAGGGACTGATGTTCACGTTGTAGACGAAGACCTCGCCGTCCTCCACGCGCGCGAAGCTGTCGCGCAGGTTGACGCGTCCTTCGCGGATCGCCTTCACCTCGGTGCCGAGCAGCACCACGCCCGCCTCGAAGGTCTCGAGCAGGTGGTAGTCGTGGAACGCCTTCCGGTTCTCGGCGATGTTCGCCTGCGCGAGCTCGCGTTCGGTCTTCTCTTTCATGGGGAGGGGCGGACTCGTGCGCCGGCACGGCCGGTTCGGTTCGTCGTGCAGGCCTTCAAGCCTGCGCCGCCAGTCTGGCGGCCAGCAGCACGGCGGCGATCATGCTCTCCGCGCTGGCGGCGCCCCGGCCGGCGATGTCGAACGCCGTCCCATGATCAACCGAGGTCCTGACAATCGGCAACCCGAGCGTCACGTTCACGGCCTGGCCGAATGCCAGCAGTTTCACCGGAATGAGCCCCTGATCGTGGTAGCAGGCAACGACGGCATCGAACTCGCCGCGGACGGCGCGGACGAAGACCGAGTCGCCAGGGAACGGGCCGGAGACGATGATCCCCTCGGCGCGGCACGAGGCGACGGCCGGAGCGATCGCGCGCGCCTCCTCGTCGCCGAACAGGCCGTGCTCGCCAGCGTGCGGATTCAGTCCGGCGACGGCGAGGCGCGGCCGGGCGAAGCCAAACCGTGGCAGCTCGCGCGCGGCGAGGGCGATCGTCGCCTCCATCGCGGCGCGCGTCAGCCGCTGGGGCACCTCCGCGAGCCGCACGTGCACGGTCGCGAGCACCACGCGCAGCCTCTCCGAGTGGAACATCATCGCCACCCGCGGCGACGCCGTGAGGTGGGCCAGCAGATCGGTGTGCCCGGTCCAGGGCAGCCCCGCGAGCCTGAAGGCCTCCTTGTTCACCGGCGCGGTGGCCACCGCGTCGATGCGGCGGGCCTGCGCGTCCTCGACCGCCCGTACAATCGCGTCGTAGGCGGCCCGTCCGGCGGCGGCGCTGAGCCGGCCGGGCGTGAACGCGTCGCCCGCCGGCGGACCATAGACGATCGGCTCGCACGAGGCGAGCACGCGGGAATCCTCCGCCGCGCGCGCGGCGATCTCGGGACCAATCCCCGCGGGATCTCCCGCCGTGATCGCGACGCGCGGGCGGCTCATCGCGGCCCGCACGACCCGCAGCCGCCCGCCCCGCAGGCATCGCAGCCGCCGCCGCTCCCGCACGTGCCGCAGCCGGTCGGGTTGTCGCAGTCTCCCTCGCTGCCGCAGCCGCCGTGCACCACGCCCTTGGCGTTCGGCAGCTCGTAGCGCAGGCAGCATTTCAGCCGGCCGCAGAGGCCGGCGAGCTTCGACGGGTTCAGGCTCAGGTCCTGCTGCTTGGCCATCTTGATCGAGATGGGCTCGAACGACGTGAGAAACGTCGTGCAGCAGAGCGGCCGGCCGCAGGTGCCGTAGCCGCCCAGCATCCTGGCCTCGTCGCGCACGCCGATCTGCCGCATCTCGATGCGGGTGTGGAACTCGGCGGCCAGCTCGCGCACCAGCTCCCGGAAATCGACGCGCGCTTCGGCGGTGAAATAGAAGATCAGCCGGGAGCCGTCGAGCGTCTGCTCGACGCGCGTCAGCTTCATGCTCAGCCCGCGCTCGCGGATCTTCAGCCCCGCCATCCGCAGCGCCTCGCGCTCCCGGTGTTCGTGCTTCAGGCGCGTGACCACGTCCTCGCGCGTGGCGAGGCGGACGACGCGGGCGGGCGTATCGGAGCGCGGACGACGTTTCGCGTCGATCTGAGGGGCGGAGCGAACGACGGTACCGAGGGTCTGGCCGGCGTCGCTCTGGACGACCACCTGGACGCCCGCGCCGGGCGCCGGCCCGCCGGGCAGGTCGGCCGGCAGGAAATGGGCGCGGCCGACAGGCGTCAGCTTGACCGGAACGAGGCGCACGGGAACCGGATCGGCCACGGACACACCATTATGACGAACGAGCGGGGGCCGGAGGCCCGGGGGTGGAGGCTCAGGGTGAAAGCTCGCGGCTGGAAATCGGGAGTCGCAACCCGTGTGCGATCTACAGTTGCAGCACCAGCCAGTCGGCCACCACCTTGACCCCCGCGTTCCGGTCCAGCGCGGCCAGCGCCCGATCGATCGCGGAAAACGCGCGCACGCCGCGCTCGCCCCGGTATGTCCCGGCGAGAGGTTCGAGCGACCTCCGCACGTCGGGATTGGCGAGCGCGCGAGCGTCCGCGCGGGTTGCCAGGAGCACGATGTCGCGCAGCAGCGACGCCATCGCGCGCAGGTGCGCGGCGAGCTGCTCGCGATCGCCCGCGCCGCCGGCGCCGGTCCTGGCCAGCAGGTCCTTGGCCGCGTCGATCCGGCGTGCCGGCTCGGATGCCGCGGCCGATCGCTCGAGCACGCGCTGCGCCACGCGGCGCGCCTCGCCGAGCTCGCCGGCGCTCGCAGCGAGCGCCCGGCCGAGGCTCCCCTCGGCGGCATCGGCCAGCACGCGCGCCTCGGGCTCGGCCACGCCGCGCGCCATGAGCGCCGCGGCGATATCCTCCGCGCCAAGCGGCCCGAACCTCAGCCGCTGGCAGCGCGAGCGGACTGTCGGCAGCAGGAGATCGGGGCGCGCAGTGACCAGGATGAACGTGGAGCTCGGCGGCGGCTCCTCGAGCGTCTTCAACAACGCGTTCTGCGCCGCGTCGACCAGCGCATCGGCCTCGTCGATGATCACGACGCGACGCCGTCCTTCGAACGGCCGGTAGGCGGCACGACCGATCGCGTCGCGCACGTCGTCGATCCGGATATGGCCGGCATCGCCAGGCGCGAGGATCGGCACGTCCGGGTGCACGCCGCGCGCGATGCGTACGCATGCGGGGCAGATGCCGCAGGCATCGACCGCCAGCGCCGAGGCGGCGCGAGCGCCTCCGCAATTGGCCGCCTGCGCGGTCGCGATGGCGGCGAGCCGCTTGCCCGTGCCGGAGGGTCCCGCGAAGACCAGACTCTGCGGCAGCGATCCGTGGGCGACGGCGCGCGCGAGCAGCGCGACGATCTGGCGGTGACCGATGAGATCCCGGAACGGCACGGCGCGAACCGAGGCGAATCGTATCACGCGCCGGCGTGGCTCATCTTCGGTCGGACTGCTCCTTCCGGTCGTCCGACCTCTTGGCGCCGCCTTCCCCGATGCCCAGCAGCCGCGCCCAGAAGCCCCGCTTCCTCTGCTTCTCGACCTTCGCCGGCGGCGCCTCCGGGATCGGCGCCGCCGGCCGCGGCGCGATCGCGGGCGTGGGCGGCGGCTCTGCGGCGGGCGCCGCCGGCGGCGGCGCGGGGCCGTGTCCGCCGAGAAGCGCGGCGAGGCTCGAGAAGAATCCGCGCCGGTCGTGAAGATTGCAGTACTCGGTCGGCGCGGTGCCGGGAGCGAAGTACTCGGTGTACACCATCGAGCGCCGCTCGAGCCGTCCTTCCGCGTCGGCCACGTCGACGCCCTGGCACCCTTCGGTCGCGAGCTTGCCCGACAGCCGGCACACCGCCGCCGTGGTCACGCCGTCGGGCGTCTCGAACCAGTCGCGACCGTCCTCTCTGGTCGCCGCTTTCATGAAGCTGGCCCAGACAGGGACCGCAAGATCGGCGGCGAAGCCGTTGGGCAGAATCGTCTGCGGCTGATCGAATCCGATCCAGACACCCGCGGCGAGGTGCGGCGTGTAGCCGATGAACCACGCGTCCTTGAACGCGTTGGTCGTTCCGGTCTTGCCGGCGGCCGGCAGCGTGAACCCGAGCTGGCGTGCGCGGTACGCGGTGCCGGCGTTCACGACGTCGGCGAGCATGCTCGACATCAGGAACGCCGTCGTCTCGTCGAGGACCTGCGTCGCCTCGTCCTCGGCCTCGTAGAGCACGTGTCCGCCGCGGTCCTCGACGCGGCGGATCAGCCGCACCTTCGGCACGCGGCCGGCATTGGCGAACGCCGCGTAGGCGGCCGTCATCGACGCCAGCGTGACCTCGCCCGATCCGAGCGCGAGCGAGGGCACGCTCGGCACGGCGCCGACGCCCATCTCCCTGGCGTACTCGACGGTCCTCGGGATACCGACCTCCTGCAGCAGCTGCACCGCGGCGCGATTGCTCGACAGGCGCAGCGCGGCCCGGAGGCTCATCGGACCCTCGCCGGCGTGCCCGTCTTCGGGCGTCCACGCGCCCTGCGGCGTCTCGATCGCCTCGTCGAGATGATCGATCATCGTCGCCGGCGTGAAGCCCGATTCGAGCGCCGCGGCGTAGACGAACGGCTTGAACGCCGAGCCCGGCTGGCGGCGCGCCTGCATCGCGCGGTTGAAATGGCTGCGTTCGAAATCGCGGCCGCCCACCATGGCGCGCACGTGGCCGGTGTGCGGATCGAGCGCAATCAGCGCACCCTGCAGCGGCGCCACGTCGGGAACCGGCGCCGCCTGCCTGCGCGCGGCGCGCCGCCTGGCGAGAGCCTGACGCCGCGCGTCGAGCGTCGCCATCGACTCGGCAATCGCCGATTCGGCGGCCTCCTGCATCGGCATGTCGAGCGTCGTATAGACCTTGAGGCCGCCCTGGTAGACCCGCTCCCAGCCGAATCGATCGATCAGCTGGAGCCGCACCTCCTCCTTGAAGTACTCGCCGTGCGGCGCCAGCTGGCGCAGCCCGTCGGACAGGGAGAGGGTGGACGCCTTCGCCGCGTCGAACGCGGCGCGATCGATGGCGCCGTTGTCGAGCATCGCCTGCAGCACCACGTCGCGGCGCGCGACGGCCCGCTGCGGGCTGACCGTCGGCGCATACGTCGACGGCGACTTGACGAGGCCGGCGACCAGCGCCGCTTCCGCCAGGGTCAGCTCCGACGCGTGCCGGCCGAAGTAGCCGCGCGCCGCCGCTTCGACGCCGTAGAGGCCGTCGCCGAAGTACACCTTGTTCAGATACATCTCCAGGATCTGCGGCTTGGCAAACTGCGCCTCGATGCGGCTGGCGAGGATCAGTTCCTGGATCTTGCGGTGCAGCGTCTTGTCGGGCGCCAGGAAGCTTTGCCGCGCGAGCTGCTGCGTGATGGTGCTCGCCCCCTGGGCGAGGCGCTGATGCCTGAGGTTGGCGATCGCCGCCGACAGCATCCGGACGATGTCGTAGCCGTGATGCTCGTAGAAGCGCTGATCCTCGATGGCCAGGATCGCCTGGACCAGGATCGGCGACACCTGATCCAACCTCACCGCGATGCGTTGCTCCTTGTAGATCGTGAATGCGAGCCGGTCCTGGTCGTCGAAGATCGCGGTCGCCTGATCGAGTTGGTCGATGCGGCCGATGGCGGCAGGGCCGGGAAGGCCGCCGCGTGCCGACACGACGTCGACGGCGACCCAAAGAGCGGCGACGAGCGGAAGCAGGGCGGCCAGCGCCAGCGCCGCTCCGAGGCCGCCGACCAGCAGTCGGTGGCGTGCGTAGGCCGGCCGGAGCTCGGCGATCGCGGATGAAAGATGTTCACTGAACACAGTGGCTCCGTCGCGACGCCTGCAACAGCAGGACCAGCCAGAACCGCACAATGCCCGGGAAAACAGGCGGCGGCAGCCGGCGCGTTCGCTCGAACGCCGTGCACCGTGTGAAATTTACACGGTCGGGGTCACCCGTGGCATGGTGACTCCCCCGCCGATAGGCGCTACCATGGCCGCGAGTGTCTCGAACGACGGCGGCCATCCGTGTGCTGCTCATCGACGATCATGACGCCGCGCGCCGCGGCTACGCGCTCTTCCTCCATGGCTCGGGTTACGACGTGCTGGAAGCCGCGACCGGCGGCGACGCGCTGGCCATCGTGAGAAACTCCCGGCCCGACGTGATCGTGCTGGATCTCGGGCTCCCCGATATCGACGGGTGGGAGGTGGCCCGGCGCCTCAAGCAGCAGCCGGCCACCAGGGAGATCCCGATCATCGCCCTGACGGGCTCGGATCTCCCGCACGAGCGCGTGGGCTCGATGCGCGCGGGGTGCGATCACCACCTCGGCAAGCCCTGCCCGCCGTCGGTCCTGATCGACACGATCCGCGCCTGCGTCGCGCCGGCCTGAGATCAGGATTCGCGCGACTGGTTCCAGACCACGCGGCACGAATAGGTCTTCACGACCAGCCAGACCGGCTGCCCCCCCGCCAGGCCCAGCGACTCGACGGCCGCGGGCGTGACGTGCACCTGGAACCGGCAGCCCGCGTCGACCATCACGATCGCCGCGGCCCCCTCCCGCTCAATCGACCTCACCTCGCCGCGCAGCGCGTTGCGCGCGCTCAGGCCGCTCGGTTCACCGGCCGCGAGGAGAATATCGCCGGCGCGGATCGCGATACGGATGCCGGCGCCCGGCGCGGCGCGTGCGAGCGGCACCTCGAGCTCGGCGCCGCCTGGCAGGAGGCAGCGCATCGTGCCGTTCGCCGCGTCGGCGCCGAGCACGGTGGCGTCGAAGACGTTCTCGAATCCGGCCAGCTGCGCGAGCGGCTCGTGGGCCGGCGTGTCGAGCACCTCCTGCGGGCGGCCCTCGGCGACGACGCGCCCGCGCTCCAATGCGATCACACGCTCGCCCAGCGCGAACACCTCCCGGTGCGAGTGGGTCACGTAGAGGACGGGGATCGCATGCGCGGCGTTCCAGCCCCGCAGATCCTCGATGATGCGCGACCGGGTCACGTGGTCGAGCGCCGACAGCGGCTCGTCGAGCAGCAGCAACTGCGGATCGGTGACGAGCGCGCGCGCGAGCGCCGCCCGCTGGCGCTCGCCGCCGGAGATTCCGCCAGGCCGGCGCGCCAGCAGATGATCGATCCGGAACTGCGCGGCGATCGCCCCGATTCGCCGCCGCCGTTCCGTCGCCGGGAGCCGCGCGAGCCCGTACTGCAGGTTCTGCGCGACCGTCATGTGGGGGAACAGCGCGAGGTCCTGAGACACGTACCCGAGCCCGCGCCGGCGCGCGGCGACGTCGATCCGCAGCCCTGAATCGAACGCGACGAGGGCGCCGATCGCGATGCGCCCTTCATCCGGCCTGTGCAGCCCCGCCAGGCACCTCAGGATCGTCGTCTTCCCCGACCCCGACTCGCCGAATACCATCGTGACGCCAGGCGGCGCCTCGAACCGGACATCGAGCGTGAAGTCGTGCGAGAGCCGCGCGCGGATCGTGGCCGCCAGCGTCATGTGCGCGAGGCGATCGCCCGGGGACGCCTCGTCAACGCGTAGACGATGGACAGGACGCCGAACGAGAACGCGAGCAGCAGCAGCGCCGTCGCATTGGCCTCGCCGTAGCGGAACGCCTGCACCTGATCGTAGATGGCAATCGACACGGTCCGCGTCTGGCCGGGCAGGTTGCCGCCGACCATCAGCACCACGCCGAACTCGCCGAGCGTGTGCGCGAAGCTGAGCACGACGCCGGCCACGATGCCGTGCACCGACAAGGGCAGGACGATGCGCACGGCCGTGCGCCAGCGCGAACTGCCGAGCGTCGAGGACGCCTCGAGCAGGCCGCGGTCCACCTGGGCGAACGCCGCGGCAATCGGCTGCACGGCGAACGGCAGGCTATAGAGGATCGAGGCGATGACCAGGCCGTCGAAGGTGAAGGCGAGGGGATGTCCGGTCCAGCGCTCCCACAGGCGGCCCAGCGGGCTGCGCGATCCCATCGCCAGCAGCATGTAGAAGCCGAGCACCGTCGGCGGCAGCACGAGCGGCAGCGCCACGACCGCTTCGACCAGGAACTTCCAGCGCCACCGCGAGAACGTGAGCCAGTACGCGATCGGCAGGCCGATCGCGAGCAGGACGGCGCACACGATCGCCGCGAGGCGGATGCTGAGGACGATGGCCTGCCAGTCCATGGCGCCGGCTAGCGCGCGCCGTCCACGGCGGCGCCGGCCGTGAATCCGTAGGTCTGCATCAGCCGCACGATCGCCGGCGTGCGCAGGAATGCGAGGAACGCGCGCGCCGCCGGCTTCCGGCTCGACGCCTGCACGATGGCCGCGGCCTGTTCGATGGGCGGGTAGTCGCCGGCCGGAATCTCATGGGAGACGCCCCGGTCCCGCAGCCGCGGATCGAGCGCCAGCGATTCGGCAATGAGGCCCGCGTCGGCGTTGCCCGAATCGACGAACTGGGCGGCCTGCGCGACGTTCTCGCCGAGAACCAGCTTCGGCCGCACGCGATCATACAGCCCGGCGTGCCTCAGCGCCGCGACGGCGGCGCGCCCATACGGGGCGGTCTCCGGGTTCGCGATCGCCACGCGCCGCACGCGCGGATCGAGCAGCGTCTGGAGGCCCCGTGCCACATCGAGCGTCGACGCCCTCCGCGCCCACAGCACCAGGCGGCCGATCGCGTAGAGGGTGATCGAGCCCGGCTCGACGAGACCGTCGGCCGCAAGCCGCCGCGGATAGTCGATGTCGGCCGAGAAGAACAGGTCGAACGGCGCGCCGTTCTGGATCTGCGAGAAGAAGTTGCCGGAGGAGCCGAAGGTGACGGTGACCGTCTGGCCGGTCGCCTGCTCGAATCGATCGGCCACGATCGGCATCACGCTCTGCAGATCCGAGGCGGCGGCGATCGTCAGGCCCTGAGCCGGCGCAGGCGCCGGCACAGCGGCGACGAGCGCCAACAGCAGCAGAATGTGCGGGCAGCGTCCTGGCACCGGTGCGCCAATTCTACCGCCTTCGCTGGGGCGGATCGGCGCCCTGCCGGCAGCGCCGGCGGCGACAGCCGTCTTGTGGCGCCTGCCGCGAGCTGGCGGCGGTCAGCTCGCCCCGCGCGGCGCAGGTCGTCGCGCGCCACGTTCGCCGGGCGCCCCGGCGTCCCCGCCGCCGGAGACTGTGCGGTGGGGCGGGAGCCAGGGTAGCTCGCGGACCGGCCCCCCGTCGGCCCGGCGTTTCACGAATCGGCGGGCACGCTGCTCGCCGCGCAGCAATCGGAGCCGCAGCAGGGCCGCGCCGCCGCCATCGGCTTCCGCGCCCGTACGAAGGCGCTCGCGAAGCGGCCGTCGGCGGCCGATCCAAGCCGATCGACGTCGAGCCCGGCCTCGCCAAGATAGGCGCGCGCGTCCTCGAGACGGTAGATCCGCCACGGTTCGACCTCGATGTCGGTGAAGCCGGCGGCGCGCAGCTTGTCGCGGTACTCGTCTTCCGACAGCGCTCCGGCGATGCAGCCGATCCACAGCTCCATGCTCCGCCGGATCTCGGCCGGCACGTCGCCGGCGCCGCGGGTGACGACATCCGACACGCCGAGACGACCGCCGGGTTTGAGGACGCGGAATGCCTCGCGGAGCACGGCGTCCTTGTCGGTCGACAGGTTGATCACGCAGTTGGAGATGATCGCGTCGACGGCGCGGTCGGGCAGCGGAATCGCCTCGATCGTGCCTTCGAGGAACTCGACGTTGCCCGCGCCGGCCTTGCGCTGGTTCTCGCGCGCGAGGGCGAGCATCTCGCCAGTCATGTCGAGCCCGTACGCCTTGCCGGTCGGACCGACGCGCCGGGCCGAGAGCAGGACGTCGAGTCCGGCGCCCGAGCCGAGATCGAGCACTGTCTCGCCCGGCTCGAGCGCGAGGAGCGAGGTCGGGTTGCCGCAGCCGAGCGAGGCGGCGACCGCGTCGGCGGGCACGCCGTCGGTCTGCTCGCCCGAGTAGAGATTCGACGAGATCGGATCGCCGCACCCGCAGGCCGTCGTCCCGCAGCGCCCGGCGCCGACCGAACGGGCGATCGCGCCGTACCGCTCCCTGATCCTGCCCTTCACCTCCTGGTCCTTCGCCTCGCCGCCGGGAACCGCCTGTGACATCGGAGCCTCCAGATATTCGCGTAAGCGTATGCGTCACTGTAGCCCGCCCATGATATATTTGTCAATGCATATATGACCGAGGCGCTGCTGCGGATGGAGACGCTCTTTCAGGCGCTCGGCGATGCGACGCGGCTGCGCATCCTCGGCCTCCTGCTGGGCGGCGAGGTCTGCGTCTGCCACATCCACGAGAGCTTGCGCATCTCGCAGCCCAAGACGTCGCGTCACCTCGCCTACCTGCGCCGGGCCGGCCTGGTGGCGGCGCGCCGCCAGGGGCCTTGGGTCTACTACCGGCTCGCCGATCGACGCGACGCGGTCACCGGCACGGTCCGCGACGTCGTCGCGCACGCGCTCGGGCATCTCGACCTGGTGCGCCGCGACCGGGTGCGGCTGCAGGAGAAGACCGGCTGTGGCCTGCCGGCGCCCGGCGCCCCGCCGGCCTTCGCCTGCTGCGCCGGCGCGCCGGCCGGCCGCCGGTGACCTGCGCTCGAGCGCTGGCGTCGTTGCCGCGCTCCGGTCGCGCACGTATAATGGTGCGTTCTGGGCGCGGCCGGAGGGTTGGCCTGCAGGTCTGCCATGGGCGGTTAGCTCAGTGGTAGAGCACCGGCTTTACACGCCGGCTGTCGCAGGTTCGAATCCTGCACCGCCCACTCGGAATCGCAGGACGACAGGACGCGGGCGCCGAAACCCCGCGATCCTCGAGTCCGCGATCGATCGATCGCAGCATTGGGGTCGTAGTTCAGCTGGTTAGAACGCCGCCCTGTCACGGCGGAGGCCGCGGGTTCGAGTCCCGTCGACCCCGCCAACCATCGCTCGCCTGACGCGCGAGCGGACTCCGGTTGGCGAGCCATCCCACCTGCGACGGTCGCCCCTCACGGCCGCCTGTTCCCACGCGCGCGGACAGTCCCGCCGCACGGCGCCGCCGTGCCATTGCCGCGCGATCCGGTCCCTCCGGCTGGAACTGCCCATCAGCTCCGGAAGTAGATCTCCATCAGCAGCCCTTCGCCCCGCCCGACGAACGCCCGCATCGCGTCGTAGGTGAGCCACTCGGGGGATGCCAGTTCGGGACCCGGGTCGTCGAGGCAGTAGTTGAACCTGCCGTCCGGCGCCCGCGCGTGCAGCAGATCGAGGATCTGCAGCGTCTCTTCCCTGAACTCCGGCAGGATCGCCTCGAAGCTCACGAGCGGCACCGTCGTCGACAGGCCCTTGATGACGGACAGCTCGCTGCCTTCCACGTCGATCTTGATGTACGACGGCGTGCCGAACCGCGCGATCAGGCGATCGAGCGTCGTCGTCGGCACGATCTCGCCGGCCTCCTGTTCGGGAGGCGATGCGAATCTCGGCTTCGCCTGGTCGGTCAACAGCGCCAGCCACTTCGGCGACAGCGTGTTGTAGCTCGAGGCGCCCGCCAGTTTGAAGAGCGTCCCGGTTCCTGCCGAATCGCCGACGACCGCCGCGTGCACGATGCGCACGTCGGGATTCCGCTGGAACCGACGTCGCAGCACGTCGACGCACGCGGCGTCCGGTTCGACACAGACCACCTGGGCAGCCAGCTTCGTGAACAGGATCGCCTTCGAGCCGATGTTCGCGCCGATGTCGAAGATCAGCCGGTCGTCCGGCAGCAGGCGCCGATACACCTCCAGCTCGAGCGCCTTCCGGCGCGCGAAGGCCGGAAAGAACAGGCGGAGGTACCAGGAGTACGGCGCGGAGTCGCGGAATCCTTCGAGCCTGCCGGTCTGTTGGAGCCAGCGCCCGATCGGCCGCTTCAGTTGCTGGAGCACTGCCGCCCGTCCCGAACGCTGTCGCCGGCGCCCTGTCGCGTCTCATCCACGAGACGTGTATAGCAGTCCTCGGAATGGAAGGCCAGCCCGCGCGAGGGCCGATGGTACCCTGACGACGATGGCTGAAGGAGCCGGCGCCGCGCATCCCTCCCCGCCCGGTCGTCCGGCGGGACTGACCAGTGCGGAGGCTGCGCGGCGCCTGGCCCGGGACGGCCCGAATGAGCCGGTCCCAATCCGCCCGCTGTCCGCCCTCGTCCAGGTGATTGATCTGTTCGCGAATCCGCTGGTTGCCATCCTGCTGGTCGCCAGCGGCATCTCGGCGTCGCTCGGGCAGCGCACCGACGCCTTGATCATCGCGGCCATCGTCCTTCTCGGGATCGCCATCAATTTCTGGCAGACGTACCGCTCGCAGCAGGCGGCCGATCGCCTGCGGGCCTCGGTGGCGGCGACGGCGACGGTGGAGCGGGACGGGCGATGGCAGGAGATCCCGCTGCGGGACGTTGTCTCCGGCGATCTGGTCCGCCTGTCGGCGGGCGACCTGGTGCCGGCCGATGCGCGCTTGATCGAGGCGCGCGATCTTTCCGTCCAGCAGGCGATGCTCACGGGCGAATCGCTGCCGGTCGACAAGTACGCGGCCGCGGCTGACGCCGCCGCCGCAGGGCCCGACGATCCCGGCTTCGTGTTCATGGCCACCTCGGTCGTGAGCGGCACGGCCGTGGCCGCCACGCTCGCCACGGGACCGCGGACCGTGTTCGGCGACATCGCCAGACGCCTCGGTGCGCGCGCGCCCGCCTCCGAGTTCGAACTCGGCTTGCGCCGTTTCAGTCTCCTCATTCTGCGCACGACGGTCGCGCTCGTGCTCTTCATCCTGCTCGTCGCGCTCGCGATGGGGCGCGATCCGATTGAGTCGCTGCTGTTCGCCGTGGCGCTGGGCGTGGGGCTCACGCCGGAATTCCTGCCGATGATCGCGTCGGTCACCCTCACCGCCGGCGCGATGCGCATGGCGCGCGAGCGGGTGATCGTCAGGCACCTGCCGGCCATCCAGAACCTCGGCAGCATCGACATCCTGTGCAGCGACAAGACCGGGACGCTCACGAAGGGCGACGTGCAGATCGACTGCGTCGTCGATGGGGCTGGCCAGCCGTCGGATCGGCCGCTGCGCCTCGCCGCCCTCAACAGCCGGTTCTCGTCCGGCATCCGGAGCCCGCTCGATGCCGCGATCCTCGAAGCGCGGCCGGACGATGCCGGCGGCTACAGGAAGGTCGATGAGATCCCGTTCGACTTCGAGCGGCGCCGGGTCTCGGTGGTCGTCGATGCGCCGGATGGCCGGCGGCTGCTCGTCACCAAAGGCGCTCCCGAACAGTTGCTGCCTCTCACGACGTTCGGCGACCGCGACGGCGAAACCGAGAGCCGGCCCGGCAGCTCGACGTGCGAACGGCTCGGAACCGACGGGTTGCGGGTGCTCGCGGTGGCGTACCGGGAAGTCGCGCCCGCTCCGGCTTACACGCGGGAGGACGAACGGGACCTGCGGCTGGCGGGCTTCATCGCCTTTGCCGATCCGGTCCGGCCAGACGCGGGAGACGCGATCGCCGAACTCGGGCGCGATGGCGTCGCGGTGAAGATCCTCACCGGCGACAACCAGCGGGTGGCCGCCCGCGTCTGCGAGCAGGTCGGCATCGAGCACGAGACGCTGGTTACGGGAGAGGAACTCGCGCGGCTGGACGACGCGGCGCTGGGCCACGTGGTCGAGGAAGCGTCGGTGTTCGCGCGCGTGTCGCCGTCGCAGAAGAACCGGATCATCGAGGCGCTCAAGCGGCGCGGCCATGTCGTCGGCTTCCTGGGCGACGGCATCAACGACGTCCCATCGCTCCACACCGCCGACGTCGGGATCTCGGTGCTGAACGCCACAGATGCCGCCAGGGAGTCGGCGGACATCATTCTCGGCGACACCGGGCTGCGCGTGCTGCACCGCGGCATCCTCGAAGGCCGGCGAGCGTCGGGCAACATGATGAAGTACCTGCTGATGGGCACCAGCTCGAACTTCGGCAACATGTTCAGCATGGCCGCCGCATCCGTCTTCCTGCCGTTTCTGCCGATGCTGCCGACGCAGATTCTCCTGAACAACCTGCTGTACGACGTTGCCCAGATCACCATCCCCGCCGATCGGGTCGACCGGGCGTACGTGCGCCGCCCGCAACGTTGGGACATGCGCCTCATCCGCGACTTCATGCTGATGATCGGGCCGGTCAGCTCGCTGTTCGACTTCCTCACGTTCTACGTCCTGCTGCACGTCCTGCACGCGACCGAGACGCTCTTCCACACGGGCTGGTTCGTGGAATCGCTGGCGACGCAGACCCTGGTCCTCTTCGTCATCCGGACGATGGAGAATCCGCTTCGGAGCCGGCCGAGCGCCGCACTGGCTGCGACGACCCTGGCCGTCGTGGCGCTTGGCCTGGCGCTGCCCGCGACGCCGCTCGCGCCGCTGCTCGGGTTCACGATCCCGCCGCTGCGGTACTTCGCCTTCCTCGTCGCCGCCACGTCGAGTTATCTGGTGCTGGTCGAGATCGTCAAACGTGCGCTCGTGCGATCCCATCGGCTGCCGATCGAATCGCCGCCTGCACGCTGAAGCCCGCCCTCGCAGGCCGCGGCCTCCATCGTCACGGATGCTTCGCCAGCAACAATGCCATCCTGGCCAGAAGCCGATCGAGCTCGATCGGCTTGATGGCGAAGTCGTCGCCGCCGGCCGCGAGCGCCCGGTGGTGGTCGTTCGGCTCCGCCCGCGCGCTCAGGACGATGATCGGAATGTGCTGCGTCTCGCCGTCCGTCTTCAGCCGCGCCGTCGCTTCCCAGCCGTCGAGGCCGGGCAGCCCCAGATCCATCAGGATGAGATCCGGCTTGGATGCGCGCGCCAGCGCCACCGCCTGCAGGCCGTCGACCGCCGTCAGCACACGATAGTTCCGCAGCTCGAGCCCCTGCGCGAGAGCGTTGCGGCTGGCTTCGTTGTCTTCGGCGAGCAGGACAGTGGGCACGTGAGTATTTCCTCGAGCAACAGCTCCTTCAATGACATCGAAGGAGCAACAAAGCGCACAATATGACTCTAAAGTGCAATTGCTGCGCCAGAGGTCGTCCAAGGTCTTCCGCTGAGATCAAGATCCGTCGATTCTATGGTTTATCGAAATCCGACGAGGATGGAGGTGGGCGATCAGGAACGTATGTTCGTGTCCCATTCAGATACTTGCTTCGAGGGACCATCTCTCTAAGTAACGATATTGAAACGTATTCCAGCAACATGTCTTGTTTCAGCTCATCGAAACAGGGTAGAACACGTTCCCGAAGAAGAAGACAGAATGATGCTCATTAGCCCAGATGGCCAAGCCGGCCGACAGCGCCGCCGAGGCGGCCGCTCAGGCGGCGAGCCGTGCTTTGAGCGCGAGCAGTGCGAGGGCGACCAGCAGACCGACGATCGCGCGGTGCTCGCGGTTGGCGATGGCCTGCGACCAGGCGAAGCGCCGCGCCTCCGATTCCACCTCGCCGCCGCGGCGGTATTCGACATATCGGTCGCCGAACGTCCGGCGGAGAAACGCCTCTTCGCTTCGGACGGCCGCCGTAAGGGTGGCCGTCAGGTATGCGGCGGCGACCGCTGCCACGACGATGCTGCCGGCGGCGATCGCGATGCCGGCGCCGATCGCTGACGACCCGGCGTAGAGCGGGTGGGCAAGCCAGCGGTAGGGGCCCGACGAGGTGACCTCGCGCGACTTGTGCAGGTGGCCGGCGGCCCAGAGTCGCAGCGACTCGCCGGCCGCGGCGATCGGAACGCCCGCGGCAAGAGTGCGCGCGGTCGGCTCCGCCAGCCAGAGCGCGAGCGCCCCGGCGACGAAGCCAAGGGTGACGCGCCACCGCGCGAGGAACGCGGTTGCGCCCCGCTCCGCCGGGCGCGCATCAGCCACGGGCGGCGCTCCGCGCCAGCCGGCGGTCGATGGCCTCGAGCACTTCGGAGACCTGCACGTCCAGCAGGCACATCGAGGCAAGCCGGCAGCGCCGGAGGTGATGGCACTGGCACACCCCCGCGCGCGAGATCGCGAGATCGTCGGGCGCCCACGGTCCGTTGCGCTGCGGCCGAGTCGGCCCGAACAACGCCACGATCGGCGTGCCGACCGCCGCCGCGAGATGCGTCGGTCCGGTATCGCCCGACACCATCAGCGCCGCGCCACGCGCCAGCGCCACCAGATCCGCGATCGACGTCCTGGGCGCGAGCGCCGCCGCGCCCTCGGATGCGGCGACGACCTCGCGCGCGAGCGTTTCTTCGGCGGGGCCCCACAGCACCGTCGAGGCGAGCGCGTGCCGCGCGCGCAGCGCCCGTGCGACCGCCGCGAACCGCTCGGGCGGCCACCGCTTGTTCGGCCATGCGGCGCCGGGGTTCAGCAGGGCGTACCGCCCGCCCGTCCGCTCGCGCACGCTGCGCGCGGCCGCCGAGTCGATCGGCGCCAGCGGAAAGACGATCGGGCCGCGGGGGATGCCGAGCGCTTCGAGGATCCCGAGATTGATCTCCACGATATGGCGCCCTTCGCCGCGATCGTGCACGCCGCCGGTGCCCGGATCGTGCGCCTCGGTATAGAACCACCTGGCGAGGGGCTCGCGCACGAACGGGGAGGCGAAGCCGATCACGCGCGTCGCGCCGGACAGCCGGGCGAGCGCCGCCGACTTGATCAGGCCCTGCAGATCGATCGCCACGTCGTAGCGTTCGCGGCGCAGGCCGGCGATCGCCTGCAGCAGCGTGCGTCCGCCGCTCGCGCCGGCACGATCGTTGATGGCCAGGCGCTGGTCGATCGCCGGCACCAGGTCGAGGACTTCCCGGTGCTTCGCGCTCACGAGCCAGTCGATCCGGGCCGAAGGCAGGGCGCGGCGCAGTGCGGCGGCCACCGGAATCGCGTGCACGACATCGCCGAGGGCGCCGAGGCGCACGAGCAGGATGCGGTGCGGCGGCGCGCCGGCGGCCGCGGCGCGGCCGCCGGCGGTCTCAGTCCGGGCCGTCACGTGAGAGCCGCGCGACGAGATCGCGCGTGGAGTGATCTTTCGGATCGCCCACGATGGCCGTGCGGCCGCCGTAGGCGCGGACAACCTCGCGCTCGGGCACCGTGTCGGCGGTGTAGTCGGTCCCCTTGCAGTGGACCTCCGGCCTGATCGCCAGCAGCAGCGATTCGACGGTATCGTCGTCGAAGACGACGACGTAGTCGACGCCGCGGAGCGCGGCGACCAGTTCGGCGCGATCGGCCGCAGGAATGACCGGCCGTCCCGGCCCCTTCAGCTTTGCCATCGACCGATCGTCGTTCACGGCGACAACGAGCCGGTCGGCTTGGGCGGCAGCCGCCCGCAGGTATCGCACGTGGCCGACGTGCAGCAGGTCGAAGCCGCCGTTGGCGAGCGCGATCGTCCGGCCGGCGGCTCGATCGCGGGCGACGGCGGCGGAGAGGTCGGCGAACGACAGGACCGGCATCTGAATGATGGCTTCGGAAACCCCGATTCCCAGTGTCCCGTCAACGTAGTCCCGGGCGCGGCGCCCGGATGGCAAGGCGCGACGACCGAGAATACCGCGAGTATTCGAGGGAGGAGCAACGCCGTCCGCCGGGATGCGCCGCCCGCAAGTTGTGTCGCGAACCACTGGGACGGGGCACTAGCGCCGCGCCCGCCGCCGGCCCTGTTCCGGCCCTTCCTGCGACCAGCGCTCGGTCGCCGTGTCATGGTCGCCGGCGATCGCCTCGCCGAGCTCGCGGGCCGAGACGGTCGCCGTCCCGCGTTTCATCACGACGAGCCCGCCCGCATAGTTGGCGAGCCGCGCCGCCTCGTAGAACGAAGCGCCCGCGGCGAGCGCGAGGCCAAAGGTCGCGATCACGGTGTCGCCGGCGCCCGTCACGTCGGCGACCTCGTCGGATCCGAAGATGGGAATGTGCGCCGTGGGCCGTTTCGGCTCGAACAGCGCCATGCCGCGGCTCCCGCGCGTGACCAGCACCGCCCGCATCTTCGTCCGCGCCAGCAGCCGCCGCCCCGCCCGCTCGAGCGCGGCGGCGTCGTCGTCCACGCGGATCCCGAGCACCTGCTCGACTTCCGCCTCGTTCGGCGTGCAGGCGGTGAGGCCGCGATAGTCGAGCGGCCGGTAGCGGGAATCGACGAGCACCGGCACCTCCCGCCGCCGCGCGCGCTGCTGCACGATCATCCGGAGCGAGTCGGCGAGCCCGGGCGTGACGAGGCCGGATCCGTAGTCTGACAGGATCACGGCGTCGCAGCTCGCCGCCGCGCGCCGCACCGCCGCCACGAACGCGGCCGGCGCCGGCGCCCGCAGCGGCCAGCCGGATTCGCGATCGATCCGCACGACCTGCTGCTTGGCCGAGTGCACGCCGCCGGCGAGGATGCGCGTCTTGACCGGGGTGCGATGGCCCCGCAGCCGCCGCACGCCGCGCGTGTTCACCGCGCGATCGAAGCTCGCGAGCAGGCGGGCGCCTTCGGCATCGGCGCCGACCAGCCCCGCCAGCGTCGCGCGGCCGCCGAGCGAGGCGACGTTGTTGGCGGCGTTGCCGGCGCCGCCGGCGAGCATCTCGGTCGCGTCGTACTTGAGGATCAGCACGGGCGCCTCGCGCGACACGCGCGCGACCTCGCCGTAGATGAACTGGTCGGCGATCAGATCGCCGGCGACCAGCACGCGGCGGCTCGAGAAGCCGTCGACCAGCGCGAGCAGACGCTCCCTGCGCTCGGCCTCGCCCGGCAGCGGATGAACGGATCGCGCGATGATCATGCTTGTCTCAGGATCCAGCCGACGGCGCCCGCGAAGTTGTCCGCCACGGCGTCGGCCAGCAGCAGGTCGGGCGGATGGCGCTCCTCCGCGGCTCCGTAGCCGGTGCGCACGAGGACGCCGCGCCCGCCCACGCGGCGGGCCAGACCGACATCGACCCAGCGATCCCCGACGACGAAGGAGCGCGTCGGGTCGATGCCGAACTCGCGGACCGCGCGCGCCACCAGGCCGGGACTGGGCTTCCGGCAATCGCAGGCGATGGCGTAATCGGGCACCGAGCCGTCGGGATGATGCGGACAATGGTAATACGCGTCGATGCGCGCATTGCCGGCCTCCAGCAGCTCCGCGATCCGGCGGTGGACGTCGTGGACGACCGCCTCGCTGAAGAAGCCGCGGGCCACGCCCGACTGGTTCGAAACGAGGATCACCCGCAGCCCCGCGCGATTGAGCGCCCGCAGGGCGTCGACGGTCCACGGATACAGCACGACCCGCTCCGGCCGATCGAGGTAGCCCACCTCCTCGATCAGCGTGCCGTCGCGGTCCACGAACACGCAGCCGCGCGCGGCCGGCGCGGCGCCGGCCCGCCGAGGGGCGCTCACAGCACGCGCCTTGCCGCGGCGATCACGTCGGCGGCGGCAACGCCGGTCATGCACCGGTGGTCGACGGGACACTCGCGCCGCATGCAGGGGCGGCACCAGACCTCGTGCGTGAGGACGACGTGCGCGGCACCGGCCGGGCGGGTCTCGCGATCGCGGGTCGGGCCGAACACCGCGGTGATCGGCACGCCGAGCGCGGCGGCGAGGTGCATGGCGCCCGAATCGTTGGTGACCAGCGTGCGGCAGTGCGCGAACACGCCGGCGAGCGTCTCGAGATCGGTGGATCCGACCAGGTCCAGCAGCGCGCCGCCCTCGCGGCAGGCGGCGATCACCTCCGCGCCGGTCGGCCGATCGGCCGCGCTGCCGACCAGGACGGCGACGATCCCGTCGGAGGCGAGCGCGGCGGCCAGCTCGCCGAAATGGCGCGGCGGCCAGCGCTTCGCGCCGCCATAGGCGGCGCCGGGTGCGAGCGCCACCAGCGGCGCGCGGCCGTCCCATCCCGCGTGCGCGAGCGCGCCGGCGCCCTTGGCTCGCGCCGCGTCCGGGATGCGCACGGCCGGCACGCCGGAACCGCTCGGAAACCCGAGCTCGCGCACGAGCCGCTGGTAGTACTCCGTCTGGTGCACGCGTGAAGGAGGCGCGACGCTGCGCGTCAAGAGCATCGCGCGCCAGTCGGTCCGATACCCCCAGCGTCCCGGAATGCGCGCCCGTGCGGCCGCCAGCGCGGATCGGAACGAGTTGGGCAGCAGCAGCGCGGTGTCGAAGCCGCCGCAGGCCAGGCCGCCACCGTGCGCCCGGCCGTCGAGCGTCAGCACCTCGTCGACCTCCGGCACCATCCGGAACAGCGGCGCGATGCCCGGTCTTGCGGCGGCGGCGAGGTGCGCCCGCGGCAGCGCGCGGCGGAGATCCGCCACCGCGGGCAGCGCCATCACGGCGTCGCCCAGCCAGTTCGGCGCGAGGATGACCAGGCGCCGCATCTGTGGTACGGTCTTCCCCTTCATGACGGACACCGGGCCGCTGCTGTCGGTGATCATTCCCGCGTACAACGAGCGTACCACGATCGAGGAAATCATCCGCCGTGTGCTCGCCGTGCCCCTCCGCATCGAGTTGATCGTCGTCGACGACGGCTCGAAGGACGGCACCGGCGAGATCCTGGACCGGCTGCAGCGCGAGCTCGGGTTCACACTGCTGCGCCAGGGCAACGCCGGCAAGGGCGCGGCGCTGCGCCGCGGCTTCTCGGCCGTCACCGGCGACATTGCCGTCATCCAGGACGCCGACCTGGAATACTCGCCCGAGGAGCTCCCGGACCTCATCGACCTCATCGTGCAGGGACGCGCCGACGTCGTCTACGGCTCCCGTTTCCTCGGCCGCCACCGCGCGTTCATGTTCGCGCACTACGTGGGCAACAAGCTGGTCACGCTGGCGACCAACGTGCTCTACAACACGATGCTCACCGACATGGAGACCTGCTACAAGGCGATGCGGGTCGACGTGCTCCGTTCGCTGACGCTCAGATCGAACGGCTTCGGCATCGAACCCGAGCTCACGGCGAAGATCTTCAAGCGGGGCTACCGCGTCTACGAGGTGCCGATCACCTATGCCGGCCGCAGCTACACCGAGGGCAAGAAGATCACCTGGGCCGCCGGGTTCGTCGCGCTCTGGGTCCTGCTGAAGTACCGCTTCACCGATTGAGGCCCGGCCGGCGCCCGCCGCGCCCTACAGCTCCGCCGCCGGAAACATGCCCGGCACCTGCTCCCCCGCCTCCGCCCCGTCGCGCCAGCGCCGGTGCATCCACAGCCACAGCTCGGGATGCCGCCGCACGTACATCTCGAGGACGTCCGTGCAGCGCTGCGTGAGCTCGCGGATCGCGTCGTCGCCGTCGGCCGGCGGCGGGTCGACCGGGTGCTCGTAGATGACGCGGTAGCGGCCGTGGGGCAGCGGCAGGGCGAAGACCGGTACGATCGGCGCGCCGGTCCGCAGCGCGAGCGCGGCCACCGCGGAGGTCGTGGCGGCGGGGCGCTGGAAGAAGTCGACCGCGACCGCGTCGCGCGCCTGGATGTGCTGATCGATCAGCACGGCAACCCCCTGCCCAGCCTGCAGCATGCGGAGAACGCGGCGGATCGTGCCCTTGCGGTAGATCACCGTGTTGCCGGTCGCCTGCCGGATTCTCTCGAGCAGGGCGTTCAGCGCGGGGTTGTCGAGCGCGCGCGCGAGCACGCCGATCGGCCGGACCTTCAGCGCGTGGACGATGGCGTGGATCTCCCAGAAGCCGAAATGGCCCGTGATGAACAGCACGCCTCGATTCTGCGCGTACGCGGCGCGGGCGCGCTCCTCGCCGTCGACCTCCACGCGCGCGAGCATCGCGGCCGGCTCCAGCGTGCTGAACTTCAGCAGTTCCATCAGCAGCCGTCCGAAGTGCGCGAACGCGCGCCGCGCGATCCGGCGGCGCTCGGCCGCCGGACGGACCGGGAACGCGACGGCGAGGTTCCGCCCCGCGATCCGCCGATGCGGCGCGTCGAGCAGGTAGAAGCCGAGGCCGAGCGCCCGGCCGGCGGCGCGCACCATCGCGTGCGGCATGATGCGCACGCACGCGACGAGGAAGCGGACGGCGAGGAATTCGATGCGGTGCCTCACCGCAGCCGCTCCATCAGCCAGCGCCTGAAGGCGGCCGCCGGCTCGATCGCCACCCGCAGCGGCACGGCCGCGAAGAGCGCGGCGGCCGCCGCGCCGGCATGGGGCTCGAGGCGCACCGCGTCCTTCTCGGTCGTGAGCACGAGCGCCGCGCCGGCCTCGCGCGCCGCCGCCGCCATCCGCGCGGCGTCGCCGCGCGTGAACCGATGGTGGTCGCGGAAGCGCATCGTGCCGGCCACGTCCCAGCCTGCGGCGGCCAGATCGGCGAAGAATCGCTCCGGCCGGGCAATCCCGGCGGCCGCGAAGATGCGCCGGCCTGCGGCCGCGACGTCCGCTGCCGGGCCGCCCGCAATCGGCCGCGGCCTCCCGAGCGCGCGCGTCAGGCGGAACGCCGTCGCCACGCCGAGCGCCCCGGCCAGCCGCTCGACCTCGGCCGCGTCGGCGGCCGGCGCGAGGAGCGCATCGGCGCTCGCCGCCGCCGCGATCGATTCGCGCAGTCTTCCGGCCGGCAGCGGCCGATCCCGCAGGTCGTCGGCCCCCGCCAGCAGCAGATCGACGGTGCGCTCCAGCCGCAGGTGCTGAAAGCCGTCGTCGAGAAGGTGGACGGTGGCCCCGAACTCGGTCTCCGCGACGCGCCCCGCCGCGTACCGATCCGCAGCCACCAGCACCGGCACCTGCGGCAGCGCGCGCGCGAGCAGCAGCGGCTCGTCGCCGGCGCGGTCGAGTCCGGCGAGCATCCGCCGCCCGTCGGACACGATCGTGACGCCGGCCGGCGCATGCCGGCGCGCGTAGCCGCGGGTGAGCACGGCAGGCCGCTCGCCTTCGTCGATCAGCAGCGCGGCGAGATGCGCGACGACCGGTGTCTTGCCGCTGCCGCCGACGCGGAGATTGCCGATGCTCACGACCGGGCGCTGCAGCCGCCGCCGCCGCGCCGGATGAGCCGCGTACCAGTGACGCCGCCATGCGGCGGCCGCGCCGTAGGCGGCGCTGAGCGTCCGGATCAATGCACCAGGCGGAAGGGAATCACGGCGCCGCCGCCGGCGACGGGCACCAGCTCCCGAATCACCGCCAGCGTCTTCTGCTTGGCGCCGCGGTTGGCTTCGACCAGCGCGCGCGCCGCGGCGCCCAGCCGCGCCCGCCGCACCGGATCGGTCACGAGCGCGAGCAGCGCGTCGTCGAGCTCCCGTTCGCCCGCCACCTGCAGCGCCGCTGCGTTGAGCAGGAACGTCTCGGCGATCTCCCGGAAGTTCTGCATGTGCGGGCCGAAGACGATCGGCTTGCCGAAGACCGCCGGCTCGAGGATGTTGTGCCCGCCGTGATCGGCGAGGCTCCCGCCGACGAACACGGCGGTCGCAAGCTGATAGATCTGCGCCAGCTCGCCGATCGTGTCGAGGACGACGATGTCGGCGCGCGGCTCGGCGTCGATCTGCAGCTCGGAGCGGCGGACGGTGTCGAAGCCGCGGTCGCGCGCGAGCCGCTCGACCTCGCCGAAGCGCTCGGGCTGCCTCGGCGCGACGATCGCGACGGAGGTCGGGGCCGCCGTCTTCACGCTGCGGAACGCCTTGAGCACCGCCTCCTCCTCGCCGCGCATCGTGCTGCCGGCGACGATGACCGTGCGGGCGGGCCCGAAGCGGAAGAAGCGCAGCACGCGCTGGCGCGGCCTGCCGTGGGCGGCGGGGGCCGGCATCTCGAGCGAATCGAACTTGAGGCTGCCGGTGACCGCGATGCGCGCCGGGTCGGCGCCGAGGTCGGCCAGCCGGCGGGCCGACTCCTCGCTCTGCATGCAGAAGCGATCGACGTCGGCGAGCACGCGGCGGAAGAAGCCGCGAATCAACCGGTACCGCGGGTAGGACCGCGACGAGATGCGGCCGTTGATCACGATGGTCCGGATGCCGCGCGCGCGGCACTCGCGCAGCAGGTTCGGCCAGATCTCGGTCTCCATCATGATGAACAGCCGCGGTTTCACCAGGCTCAGGGTTCGCCGCACGATGAAGGTCCAGTCGAACGGGAAGTAGAACACCGCGTCGACGTCCTGCAGGTTCCGACGCGCCACCTGCTGCCCCGCGATCGTCGTCGTCGACAGGAAGAGCCTCAGCCGGGGATACTGGGCCTTGAGGTCGGCGGCCAGCGCGCGCGCGGTCAGCGCCTCGCCCACCGACACCGCGTGGATCCAGATGGATTCCTCGCCGTCCACGTTGAAGGTGATCGGCAGGTACCCGAGCCGCTGGCGGAGGCTGCCGACGTACTTCTGGTAGCGGAGCGCCTGATACACGAAATAGGGGGACACCGCGACGAAGACCAGCAGCGTCAGCAGGCTGTAGAGCGCGTACATGGGCGAGGCGCTATTGTAGAATGAAACGTTTGCCTTGGAGGGATATCGATGCCTGTACGGGTCGGCATTAACGGATTCGGGCGCATCGGGCGCAACATCCTGCGGGCGGCGCTCGGCGATCCGGAGCTCGACTTCGTCGCCGTGAACGATCTGACCAATGCCCGGACGCTCGCCCACCTGCTCGAGTACGACTCGGTGCTCGGCAACCTGCGCGTGCCGGTGCAGTCGAAGGACCAGGCGATCGCGGTCGGCAACGACGAGTTCCAGGTGCTGTCGCTGCGCGACCCGGCCCAGCTCCCCTGGAAGGATCTCGGCGTCGACGTGGTGTTCGAGTCGACGGGCCTCTTCACCAGCGGCGGCGACGCCGCCAGGCACCTGGAGGCCGGCGCCAAGAAGGTGATCATCACAGCCCCGGCGAAGAAGCCGGACCTCACCGTCGTGCTCGGCGTCAACGAGGAGGCCTACGATCCCCAGCGCCATCACGTCGTGTCGAACGCGTCGTGCACGACCAACTGCCTCGCGCCGCTCGCCAGGGTGCTCCACGAGCGCTTCGGCATCCGCAAGGGCTGGATGACGACGGTGCACTCCTATACCAACGACCAGAACCTGCTCGATCTCCCCCACAAGGACCTGCGCCGTGCGCGCGCCGCCGCGCTCTCGATCATTCCGACGACGACCGGCGCCGCGACCGCGGTCGGCGAGGTGCTGCCGGACCTGAAGGGCCGGCTCGACGGCATCGCGATGAGGGTGCCGACGCCGAACGTGTCGATCGTCGACCTGGCGGCCGTGGTCGAGCGGAAGACCACCGCCGACCAGGTGAACGCGGCGTTCGCCGAGGCGGCGAACGGACCGCTCGCCGGGATCCTGGCCGTCTCGACCGACGAGCTCGTGTCGATCGACTTCCGCGGCAACCCGGCGTCGTCCATCGTCGACGCGGCCTACACGAAGGTGATGGAGGGCGACTTCGTGAAGGTGCTGTCGTGGTACGACAACGAATGGGGCTACTCGAACCGCTGCGTCGACCTGGTGCGGTTCATGGCGAAGAAGGGGCTCTAACTGCCGAAGCTCTCGATTCGCGATCTCGACCTGGCCGGGGCGCGCGTCTTCATCCGCGTCGACTTCAACGTGCCGCTGAAGGGCGGCGCGATCGCCGACGACACGCGCATCCGGGCCTCGCTGCCAACCGTCGAGTACGCGCTCGCCCACGGCGCGGCAGCCGTCGTGGCGAGCCACCTCGGCCGGCCGAAGGGCCGCCCGAGCCCGCAGCTCAGCCTGGCGCCGGTCGCCGCCCGCCTCGGGGAACTGCTCGCGCGCCCGGTCGCGTTCGCGCCCGACTGCGTCGGCGAGGAGACGCGGCGCGTCGTCGACGCCCACGCCGCGCCCGGCCGCGTCGTGCTGCTCGAGAACCTGCGGTTCCACCCCGAGGAAGAACAGAACGACCCCGGGTTCTCCGGGGCGCTCGCCTCGCTCGCCACCCGCTACGTGGACGATGCGTTCGGCGCCGCGCATCGGGCGCACGCCTCGGTGGAGGGCATCACCCACTACTTCGCGCAGGCGGCGGCCGGCTTCCTGATGGAACAGGAGCTGAAGTACCTCGATCACGTCCTCCGCAGCCCCGAACGGCCCTTTGTCGCGGTCCTCGGCGGCGCCAAGGTGTCCGACAAGATCGAGGTGATCGAGAACCTGCTCGGGAAGGTCGACGCGCTGCTCGTCGGCGGCGCCATGGCCTACACCTTCCTCAAGGCGCGCGGTCTGCCGGTCGGTCGATCGCTCATCGAAGATGACAAGCTCGAGACGGCCCGCACGATCATGGCCGACGCGGCGGCCCGCGGCGTCAGGCTCGAACTGCCGATCGACCACGTCGTCGCGCCGGCGCTGCAGGATGGGGCGGCGAGCGCCGTGCTCGCCGTGGGCGATGCCTCGATCGGCGATCGCATGGGGCTCGACATCGGACCGGCGACGATTGCCGCCTATGGCGCCGCGATCGCGGCCGCCAGAACGGTGGTCTGGAATGGACCGATGGGCGTCTTCGAGAATCCGCTCTTCGCCGCCGGCACGACCGCCGTCGCGCGCGAGGTTGCCGCGGTGCACGGCACGACCGTCGTCGGCGGCGGCGACTCGATCGCCGCGCTGAAGAAGGCCGGCGTCGCCGATCGCATCACGCACGTCTCGACCGGCGGCGGCGCGTCGCTCGAGCTCCTCGGCGGACGTACGCTGCCCGGCGTGGCGGCGCTGACCGATCGGCCCGAAGGGGCGGGAGAGACGGGGCAGGCCGGGCGGGCGGGATAGACAGGACGGGCGGGACAGGCAGGAGAGGCTGGACGCCGATCCCCGTCCGCGCGCCCGCCGGGATGAACCAGCATGCGGAGACCGCTGATCGCCGGCAACTGGAAGATGTTCAAGACGGTCCGCGAGGCCATCGGCTTCGCGGAGGAGCTGCGGAACGTCGTCAAGGACGTGGCGGGCGTCGAGATCGTCGTCGCGCCGCCCTTCACCGCACTGCACGCGGTGGCCGATGCCGTGCGCAACAGCAACGTCGGCGTGGGTGCGCAGGATCTCTACTGGGAGGCTGAAGGCGCCTTCACCGGCGAGGTGTCGCCAGGGATGATCAAGGAAGCGGGCGCGGACTACGCCATCGTCGGACACTCGGAACGGCGGCGGCTGTTTGGCGAGACCGACGCCTCGGTGAACCGCAAGACGCGCGCGGCGATCGCCGCCGGGCTGACGCCGATCGTGTGCGTGGGCGAGACGCTGGAAGAGCGCGAGCGCGCCGAAACGCTCGGCGTGCTCGATCGACAGATCGACGCCGGCCTGGAAGGTATTCCCGCCGGGCAGGCGGCCGGGCTCGCCGTGGCGTACGAGCCGGTCTGGGCGATTGGCACCGGGCGCCACGCCACACCGGCGCAGGCGGCCGAGGCGCACGCGCACGTCCGGGCGCGGCTCCGACAGCGGTTCGGCGCCGACGTCGCCGCCCGGTGCCGCGTGATCTACGGCGGCAGCGTGAAGCCCGAGAACGTCCGCGACCTGCTGGCGTCGGCCGATGTCGACGGCGCGCTGGTCGGCGGCGCGAGCCTCGACGTGCCCAGCTTTGCCGCCATCGTGATGGCCGCCCGGCCGGCTGCGCTATAATCGGAGATTCGGAAATTCTGGTTGTCTGATGATCTTCTATTACCTCATCACCACCGTCTACGTCCTCGTCTGCCTCCTGCTGCTCCTCGTCGTGCTGCTGCAGCAGGGTAAGGGGGACATCGCGGCTGCGTTCGGCGGCGGAGGCAGCCAGTCGGCGTTCGGCGCGCGTGGGAGCGCCACGGTGCTGACCAAGGCGACCACCGTGCTCGCCGTGCTCTTCATGTTGGGCGCGCTCGTGCTCGCCATCATCGGGCAGCGCGCACCGACCAACTCGGTGGTCGGCGGCACCCCGGCACCCCCAGCGGCGGCCACACCGCCCGCGCCGGCCACGCCGGCCACAACGCCCGCGCCGGCCACAACGCCCGCGCCGGCGCCGGCGACCTCACCGGCACCTGCGACACCGGCCTCGGAAAGCAAGTAGAATCGAGTCCCCTCGCGGAAGTGGCGGAACTGGCAGACGCACCAGCTTGAGGGGCTGGCGGTCGCAAGACCGTGGGGGTTCGAATCCCCCCTTCCGCACCAATGACTTACGACGATTTATGGCGGCCGTAAGTTGTCAAGTTGTCAAGTCTGTTGTCAAGAGATCGGCTTTCAGCGCCGATTAGCTGCTCTGGGCGCTTGCGGCGTCATCCGCCATACCTTCTAGTTCATTCCGAAACGATCTTCCTCACGAGGCCGAAGTTGTAGGCCGGCTCCGGTGAAACAAGTCAGCGGTATTTTGGAAACCCAGCCATTCTGCCGGACTGAGCGGCCAACAAACCGGCCATCGAAGCGGCCAATAGCATGGTTGAATTTCTGCTAAATGCATGTTATACGGTTGATTATGAGCGTTGACGAACCGGCCTTAGAAGCGGCCAAACAGGGGGCCAATGACCGCGGTGAAAACACAACCGCGATGGAACCGCTGGTTCTGTCTGAGGGCTCATGGCATCGGGGACCGCTGAGCGATCTGGCAGTCGAGCTCGCGGCTGCTTCGTCAGGATTTCGGCGTAGCTTGCCGGCTGGCATCGTCGGACCGCTGGCCGAACTCGTCAGGGCGATGAACTGCTACTACTCCAATCTGATTGAGGGACACAACACGCATCCGGTGGACATCGAGCGGGCGATGAATAACGACTACAGCGCTGACGCCGAAAAGCGCAATCTGCAACTCGAAGCGAAGGCCCATGTTGCCGTGCAGCGCTGGATCGATGAGGGCGGCCTAAAGGGCCGCGCAACGACAATTGAAGCCGTCCGGGAGATTCATCGGCGGTTCAGCGAACATCTGCCCGAAGCGCTACTTCTGGTTTCAGACCCTGAGAGCGGGCGTACGGTGAGGGTCGTTGCAGGTGCATTTCGTCGTGATGATGTGAAGGTCGGACGCCACTTCGCGATCAGTCCGGGCGCGGTGCCCCGGTTCATGACACGTTTCGAGCAGGTCTATGCGACGCTCGGACGATCTGAAACGATTCTTTCGGCGGCGGCGGCGCACCATCGTCTGCTGTGGATTCACCCTTTTGCCGACGGTAATGGGCGCGTGGTGCGTTTGATGTCGCATGCAAGCCTGCTGGAAGCGCTCGATACCGGAAGCGTCTGGTCGGTAGCCCGCGGTCTTGCGCGAAATGCGGCCGAGTACAAGCAGCACCTGATGAATTGCGATTCGGCGCGCCGCAACGATCTTGACGGGCGAGGAGCGCTGAGCGAGGACGCGCTTGCGGAATTCACGAAGTTCTTTCTCAAGACCTGTCTCGATCAGGTTCGCTTCATGGAGCAGCTTGTGCAGCCGGATCGTCTGAGGGATCGCATTCTGCTCTGGACCGAGGAGGAGGTTCGGGCCGGTACGCTTCCCGCGAAGTCAGGCCGGGTTCTCGAGGCGGTTCTGTTCCGCGGCGAGTTGCCGCGCGGCGATGTTCCCTCGCTGCTGGGAGCAAGTGAACGTGCTGCCCGGCGTGTTGTGTCTGCTTTGCTTGATCGTGGCGTGCTTGCTTCAGAGAGCACGCGGGCGCCCCTGTTCATCACTTTCCCTGCAGCGTTGGCGGCGCGTTGGATGCCCGGGTTGTTCCCTGAACAGGCCGCATAGGAAGAATCGGAGTTAATCGTTGCCGGTGAACGGCCGGACCGGCCCATTCTCAGGCCAGATCGCTTCCATGCAGACATCGAACATCTCGTTGCAGGTATGGATGAGTGGCGAGATTCGACGTCTGTCTCGAGGCGCAAGCTGCGCTCTTACGGCTCTGAGATCCTTCCTCAATTGAACGATCAGGAGAAGAACCTCTCCGGCTGCCTTGGTGCGTGCTCTGGTCCATGCTGAACGCCGATTCCGACCCAAGCCGAACGCGGATTCTGGCCATGCTGAACACGGATTCTGGCGATGCTGAAATCTCCTCCAGCAGCGTGTGCGCCTCCCGATAGATCACCCGGTAGCCCTGCTGGATGGCGGCACGGCCGATCGCCTGGGCGAGGTGGCTCTTGCCAGTGCCCGGCGGGCCAAGAAGCAGGACGTCTTCGCGCTGGCCAATGAAGCGGCCGGTCGCCAGATCGAAGACCAGGGCGCAATTCATCTTCTTGTTGAAATCGAAGTCAAAGATGTCGAACGACCGGTCGGGATCACGGAAGCGCGCCAGCTTGTGCCGGCGCTCGAGGAGCCGATCTCACCGGCCTCGGCAGGGTGCGCCGTGCGGCCGCGGTTCTCCGCGGTTCGTTTCGCCGCCATCGAGGCCGGAGCTGGCGCGATTCCCGACCGGCGATGTCGAGGAAGGGCCGACCTGGTCCTTCCGGACCGGTTCGAATTGGCCCACGACCCTTCGCTCGCGGCACTGGCGGTCGCAGGTCCCTAAGGGGTTCGAATGGCCGGATTGCACCTGCATTGCCGTCAGCCGGCAGCCCGCCGGTAGAGCCGCACGCACCACCACAGGCCGGGATCCTGGCGATCCAGGATCAGCCCTTCCTCGGTGCAGAGCCGGTCGATCGTCCGGTGCGAATGCGCGAACACCCGGAACTGCCAGCGCAGCACGCGCCGCAGCAGCCAGTTGGCGAGACCGACCAGGGCGCGCACCCACGCCCTGTCGCACGGGACGACGATGCCGTAGATCGCCGTGGCCTTCCGCGCTGACGCCCGCACCAGGGCCGCAATGTCGGGATAACAGCAGATGACCTTGTCGAGCGTGACGACGGTGGCTGTCTCCACACGATCGGCCACCTGCGTGAAGTCGCCCTCGATTCGCGTCTGCCGCGCTTCATAACCGCGCTCGGCCGCCGCCAGGCGCAGCAGCTCGAGATAAGCATGCGAGGCGTCCACGGCGGTCGTATGGACGGCCCCGTCCCGCACGAGCTCGTGTTGAAGGACTCCGACTCCCCCGCCGATGTCCAGGTGCGTGAACCCTGCCGCCTGCTGCTCCCGCAGCGAGGCGCGCACGGCATCCAGGAGCCGGCGCGTGGCGCCGCGCGCTCCGCGCCGGCTGTAAGCGCGCAAGTCCTTGCGCGCCCGCCGGGCATCGAACATGCGGTCGAAGTCCTGGCCCTGACAGCACGGCATGGCGGAAGCCTACCTTCGTCCAGCGCTGGATGTCGACGGCCATGCGGCGCGGGCGGCCGGTTGGCCCGCCGCGGGCGCGCGGTCGGCGCTGCTCGGGACGGCACCCAGAGCGCGTGCCGCGTGCGTGTCGTGCAGGCCTTCCAGGCCTGCCGCGACGCAGACCCAGGGGCTCTGCATGGCGTCGAGGTGGACAGCCGCTATTGCGGCACCGCTGTCCCGTGCAGCTCGTAGGCGCGGCCGCTCTGCAGGTCGACCGCGCGAACGGTGGCCGTGTCCGCCCGACGGGTCCCTCCTCCCCCCGCGCTCCGGGCGATCGGGATCTCGTAGCCCACGCGCCACCGGTCGTCCTCGAATTCGCCGCGGACGACGCCCTCCTCAATCCTCATCGAGGGATCGAGGTAGACGTGGGTGTCCGCATCTGGCACGGTCAAGCGGAAGCGCCTTCCGTCAGGATCGATCCGCACGTTCGCGGCACCGTCGGCGATCGCGTAGGACCAATCGACATCGAGATCGGGAGTCGTCACCGGTGGACGCCGGTGATGCGTCGCCTGCTCCCACGAGTACGCCAGCGCCAGCAGATCACCTTCGGAGTACTCGCGGCCGAGGAACTCGATGCCGACCGGGATGCCGTCGGGCGTGAAGCCGGCGGGCACCGAGATCGCCGGCAGTCCGCTGTGCGCGCTCACGCGGCAGTTGCTGCCCGGCTGCGAGGTGAGCGGCACCGCCACCGGCTTCTGCCGCATCGTCGGGTAGAGGAGCGCGTCGAGCCGGTTGTCGTCGAGCGCGTTGACAATCGCGCTGCGGAAGACGGCGCTGGCCGCAACGCGCTGGCGGTAATCGCCGGTATCGGTCGAAGGAAACTGGAGCGCCTGGTCGAAGAGGCTGCGCGCGCCGGGGTGCACCGTGCCGGTGTCGAGGATTGCCTGCAGCGTCTTGGCAGGCGCGGCCGGCGTCGCCCTGAGGTACGCCTCGAGGTTCGCCTTGAACTCCCGCGTGATCAACGAGAAGTTGCTGATGACGGCGTAGTCGGGGATCGTCACCTTCACGACCTCGGCGCCGAGGCGCCGCAGTTCGGCCTCCGCCGAGGCGACCACGCCGGCGACGTCGGGGTCGGTCTGGTCCGGCACGACCGCGTCGAGGAGGAGCCCGATGCGGGCGCCCCGAAGCCGGCCGGTCTTCAGGAAGGCCGTATAGGTGGCGGGCGTGTGCGCCGCACTCGCGATCGTGGCCGGATCGTGCGGGTCGACGCCGGCCACCCCGTCGAGCGCGATGGCGATGTCTTCCACGCTCCTGGCCATCGGTCCCCCCATGTCCTGGCTGAGGGCGAGCGGCACGATGCCGTCGCGGCTGAGCAGCCCCTGCGTCGCGCGCAGGCCGACGAGGCTGTTGTGCGAGGCGGGAATGCGGATCGAGCCGCAGGTATCGGTGCCGGTCCCGAAGACCGCGAAATTGGCGGCAATGGCGGCGCCGGTGCCGCCGCTCGAGCCGCCGGGATTGCGCGTGAGGTCGTACGGGTTGAGCGTCTGGCCGCCGAGCGAGCTGCCGGTGGTGAGGGTCCAGGCGAACTCGCTCATGTTGGTCTTGCCGAGGAACAGGGCGCCGGCGTCCCGCAGCCTGCGCACCATGAAGGCGTCGTCGGGCGGGATCGAGGTGGCGAGCGAGATTGACGCCGCCGCGGTCGGCATGTCGGCGGTGTCGAAGTTGTCCTTGAGCAGCAGCGGGATGCCGTGCAACGGGCCGCGCGGACCGCGCGCGCGGCGCTCGGTGTCGAGCGCCCGCGCCTCGGCGACGGCGTTCGGATTGAGCCGGATCACGGCGTTGATCGCAGGCCCCCGCTTGTCGTACGCCTCGATGCGTGCGAGGTACATCTGCGCCAACTGCTCGGAGGTGATCGTGCCGGCGGTGAGCGCCGCCTGCGTCTCGCGGATCGTGGCCTCCATCAGACGAAACGGCACCGCTGGCGCCGCGGCGCGGGCGGCCGCGCCCGGCCCCTGCGCGGCTGGCGCGGGCGGGAACGCGGCCGCGACGATCGCCACAACGGCCATGGTGAAGTAGCGCAGCCGCATGCGCGCCGCCGGCACGAACGTGGTCAGAATCACCGCACACCTCCTCGCGAGCACCTGGACTATAACCTCGACTGAGCGGGGCGGTCAGGGCGGAATCGATCTCAGGCCGAGCTGGTGCGCCGCGGAGATTTCCCCGTCGAGCTTCGGTACATACATTTTGGTGATCAAAATGTCTGTGCAAACCGTGGTTGACACGCTCGTCATCCTGGTAAAGTCATCCGGTCATCGATTGTTGCGCCCAACCATTCTTGATCTCTAGGAGGGAGACATGCCCGATCGCACCAAGCTCACCTATGTTGTCGGGAGCACCCAGGATCTGCGCTCCGTGCGCATTCCCGGCGCGCAGAAGCCATTCGAGCAGATGACGATCAGCGAGCTCGTGCAGCTGCGGCCGGGCAGCGGCGTCGAGGACAACTACGAGGTGAACGCCGTGACCGACAATGCGTCGGTGACGACCTCCTCGCTGTTGAACGAGCTCGGCAAGGTCGCGTCCCGCCAGGCCGTGAATCGCGAGCTCGTGGCGACCCGGTTGCGTGGCGCCGGCGGCGTCGAAGTCATCCGCAAGCTTCCGGGCTAGTGTCCCGTCCCAGTGGATCGTGGCATCACTCGCGGAGCGCCGCGCCCCGATGGCCAGGCGCGAGGAGTGAGGATATTGGGGATATCTGAGCGACGAGCAACGCCGCCAGCGGGGATGCGCCGCCCGCGAATGGTGTCGCGAACCACCGGGACGGGACACTAGCGCCCGGCAGCCTCCCATCGCACCCCGGCTGCCGGCGATCGCTTCGATCGGACAGTCGGGGTGTGCGCGCGAGAGGACCCAGGGATGCACGATCTCGGCGCCATTCTCACCACCGAACAGTTGACCGGCCTGCAGGCGCTCTCTGCGAGGCATGTGGCGTTCAGCCTGACGGAGGCCTGTCCCCTCGCCTGCCGTCACTGCATCGTCTCGACCGTGCCGGTGGCGGACACGACGCGGTACCTCTCCGTCGAGGCTGCCGAACGGTACGCGGGCGAGCTTCCCGAGCTCGCGGCGCGGGGAGTCGTGCGCATCAGCTTCACCGGCGGCGAACCCATGCTGGCGCGCCGCCAGCTCGAGATTCTCTCGCGCGCGGCCGTCGCCTCGGGCATGACGTGCACGATCGTGACGGCGTGCCATTGGGCGGCAACGCCGGCGGCCGCGCGGCAGCACATCCGTCATTTCGACGCGATCGAACACTGGCACCTCTCGACCGACATCTATCACCTCGAGTTCGCGCCGATGGAGGTCGTCCTCCACGCGGCGCGCGAAGCGATTGGCGCGGGGCGGAAGGCGCTGGTGCGCATGGCGGCGCCGGTCCCGTTGCCGGCGGAGCACCAGGCGCTCTACAGCGCGCTCCTCGAGCAGCTTCCCCCGGGCGTCGGCATCGCGGTGCAGCCGGTGACCCGAAACGGGCGCGGCGCCGCGATCGCGACCGACGTGCCGGCCGCCGGCGTGCCGGCGTGGCCCTGCATTCCCAACGGCATGGTCGTCCGGCACGACGGGACGGTCGCGCCCTGCTGCGCCGGGCTCGTGGACCAGCGCGACGGCCATCCGTTCCAGTACCCCCGCGCCGATCGGGCCGGCCTCGCCGCTGCGCACGATCGCTGGTGCACCGATCCGCTGCTGCAGCTGATCCGGACCGTCGGATTCGCGCCGGTCCTGCAGTGGGTCGACGAGATGTTTCCCGATCATCCGATGGCGGCCGCGGCGCCCCGCCATCCGTGCGAGTGCTGCGTGCGGCTCTGGACGAGCCCGCCGGTGGCCGCGGCCGTTCGCCAGCGCGCCGAACGCCCTGAAAACAGCGCCAAGATCGCCGAGCTGGCTGCGGCGATCTTCGGCGAGACCTTCATGCAGGAGAAACAGGTCGCGTGTCGGTAGCCGTTCGCCTGCCGGATCCGAAAGTGCGCCTGACGCTGGCGCAGCTCGCGCAGATGCAGAAGGGCGCGGCGCGGCATCTGACGTTCAATCTCACGCTCGCCTGCCCGCTTCGCTGCGCGCACTGCATCGTCGACGCCGGACCGGACAAGGGTTCGACGACGATGCCGATCGAGGTCGCGCGGCGCTATGCGGGGCAGATGGCGGATCTGGCGGCCTACGGCATTCGGGCGATCAGCTTCACCGGCGGCGAACCGCTGCTGGCTCGCGACCAGCTGCAGGTGATGAGCGACGCCGCGGGGGCCGCCGGGCTGACATCGGGCGTGGTGACGGCCGCGCACTGGGCGTACGACGAGACCAGCGCGGCGAAGATCGTCGGCCGGTATCCGGGCATTCAGATCTGGGACATTTCAACCGACATCTATCACACGCCGTTTGTGGCGAAGGAGAACGTGTCGAGGGCGTACGAGGCGGCCCGGCGGCTCGGGCGCACCGCCACGATCCGGTTCACCTATCACGACCCGCCTACCGAGGAGGACGAGCGGATGCTGTCCTGGGTCGGCACCTTCGCGGATCCGGAAGACGTCTGCAGCCAGCGGGTGCGCAAGGTGGGGCGCGGCCTGGACCTGGGCCTGGGCGACAGCGAGAAATACCACCCGTGGAACAAGCCCTGCATCACGCAGGGCCTGGTCGTCCGCTACGACGGCAGCGTCGCCCCGTGCTGCGTGAATCTCGTCGAAGAGCGGCGCCACCCGTTCGACGTCGGCGACCCGCGCCTGCGCTTGCTGTCCGACGTGCACCGCGACTACATGAGCCTGCCGCTGCTGCAGATGATCCGCGTGGTGGGGTTTCTCGATGTGGTGCGATGGGTGCAGGACGCAGACCTGGAGGCCGAGCTGCGCCGTCCCCTTCCCGACGACGTGTGCGATCTGTGCCCGCAGCTGCTGACCAACGATCGCGTCGCGGCCTACCTGGTGAACCGGGCCGGCGCGCCGGAGAACCGCCTGCGCATCGCCGTGCTGGCGAGCCGCCTCCTCGACGAGCACGCCCTGCTGCGGCGCACGATCGAAGAGCTCGGCGCGCACGCCGGCGAGATCGAGGGCTTCGCCGATGCCGCGGCGCTGCTCCAGAGCCTGGACGACCCTGGCAACGGGAACCCCTGAGATGCTGGATACCAACATGCCTGAATCACTTCGCCAGGATGGCACAGGGCCGCGCGTCGTGCTGTGCCACATGCCCTGGGCAACGACGCAGCGTCCGTCGATTGCCTTGGGCATCCTCTCGCGGCTCTGCGAAGAAGCCGGCGTGGGGGTCCGCTGTCTGTATCCGAATCTCGACATGTCCGCGCTGGTCGGCTTCGAGACCGCGGGGCGCTTCGCCAACGAGCGGGCGCTGTACGGCCTGTCGGAGCACCTGTTCTCGGTCGACGTGTTCGGCCGCGAGGCGCTCGACAGCGATGCCTACCTCGATGCGTTTCACCGTACGCTGAAGCGCGACGAGGTCGTCGGGCAATGGTGCGTCAAGTTCGGCGACCTGGCCTATCTCAGGCACCTGCGCGACGAAACGGTGCCGCACTTCCTGGACGCGGCGGCGCGCCGCGTGCTCGACATGGAGCCGACCGTCGTCGGGTTCAGCGCGACGTTCAACCAGGTCATGGCGAGCCTGGCGCTGGCCCGCCGCGTCAAGATCGCGCGCCCCGCGGTGCAGATTCTGGCGGGCGGCGCCTGCTTCGACGGCGAGATGGGGCAGGAGTATCACCGGGGGCTCCCCGAGGTGATCGATCACGTGTTCCTCGGCGAGGCGGAAGAATCGTTCCGCGAGTACCTGCGACGAATCACGGCCGGCGAGCCGACCGACGGCATTCCCGGCGTGACGAGCTGGCGGGACGGCCGCCTGCAGCTCGTGGCGGGCCGGCCGCTCGCGAATCTCGACGAGAGCCCGATGCCCGACTACGACGCGTTCTACGAGGAGGCCGAGCGGCTGCGCGCGGAGACCGGCAAGGTCTTCAACGTCGAGTTCGTGCCGTTCGAGAGCTCGCGCGGCTGCTGGTGGGGACAGAAGAACCATTGCGTGTTCTGCGGCATCAACGACGACCTCATGAGCTTTCGCGCGAAGAGCATCGATCGGGTGATCCGCGAGATCGCGACGATCTCGGCGCGCTACCAGACGGTCAAGCTCACCGCGACCGACTGGATCATCTCGCACTGGCACTGCGACGAGCTGTTCGAGCGGCTGATCGATCTCGATCTGGATCTCGAGCTGTTCTACGAGGTGCGCGCCAGCATGAAGAAGGCGCAGATCGTGAAGATGAAGCGGGCCGGCGTCGTGCACGTCCAGCCCGGCATCGAGTCGCTGTCGACCCCCCTCCTGCAGCTGATGAAGAAGGGCACGTCGGCGATCCGGCACGTGATGTTCCTGCGGTGGTGCCGGGAGATCGGCGTCCATCTCTCCTACAACATGCTGGCGGGGTTTCCCGGAGAAGAGGCGCAGTGGTATCGCGACATGGCCGCGTTGATTCCCCGCCTGCGTCACATCCAGCCGCCGCTGCACAACGTGCACTTCATCGAGATGCACCGCTTCGCGCCCCTCTTCGAAGACCGCGAGGCGCTCGACGTCGATCACTACGCGCTCAGGTCCGACTACACGTTCAATTTCCCCGAAGGGCGCGTCGATCCCCGCAAGATCGGCTATTTCTTCGAGTTCAATTCGCCGCGGATGGCCCCGCCCGGCGAGTACGTGGAGGAGCTGCGCGAGGCCATCAAGCCGTGGATCGCCGCGCACGAGGCGAAGACGCCGCCGGTCTACGAGTACGTGATCGGCGCCGGGTTCCTGCAGATTCGCGACACGCGCCATGGCGACGGGCGCTTTCTCCGCCTGGCCGATCTCCACCAGGACGTCGTCCTGCTGTGCGACGAGGTCAAGGGCCGGCAGACGCTGGCGCACGAGCTTTCGGGCCGGTATCCGAAGGAGGTCGCCGACGGCACGCTCGACGCAGTCGTCAACGAGCTGATCGAGTCGGACGTGCTGATGGCGGAGGGCAGCCAGCTGCTCACCTTGCCGATCGGCCACAGGGTCCGCACCACCGAGGAGCTGCGGGCCTACGTGCTGGGCGGCGAACCGGCCCCGGAGGCACGCCAGCCGGCGCGCCTGCCGATGCTCAACCTGGCCGCGGTCTGATCCGCGCCGTGCCGCACGCGTCTCATCCCGGCTATGCAGGCGCGGACGAGTTCCTGGCGATGCAGCGCCTGGCGCAGAGCAATCTCGTGTTCAGCGTCACGCGCCGGTGTCCGCTCCACTGCGATCACTGCGTGACGTCCAGCGGCCCGGAGGTCGCCGGCGACACCCTCACCGTCGCCGACGCCGCGCGTTACGCCGCGGAGCTGCCCGCCCTGTACGACGCGGGCGTGCGTCACCTGACGTTCACCGGCGGCGAGCCGGTCCTGGCGCTCCCCGGCGTGGCGGTCCTCGCCGCCGCCGCGAAGCGCGTCGGGCTCGCCACTTCGATCGTGACCTCAGGGGCATGGGCCGTATCGCCGGCGGCGACGCTGAAGGTGCTCGACCGTCTCGCGGCGATCGACCACTGGGATCTCGGGTTCGATCGCTACCACCAGAAGGAGCTGGCGCTGTCCGCCTTCTGCGCCCTGCTGCGCGCCCTGCAGGCCAGGCGCATCGCCCACTCGGTGCGCGCGTGTGTCGAGACGCCGCCTTCGGAGGAAGACCTCGCGCTGCTCGACGAGTTGCGCGCCGCCACGGGGCCCGATGTGCCGATCTATCGGCAATCGGTCCGGCGGATCGGCCGCGCCGCCGAGATCCTCCGCCGCGTCGCGCCGGCCGCCGGGCCGCCCGCACTCGAGCCGTGCCTGTCCAGCGGGCCAATCGTCCGGGAGGACGGCTCGATCGGGCCGTGCTGTTCGGGCCTGGCGTATGAGCGGCGCGGCTGCCATCCGTTCGAGTTTGGCGATGCGCGCGGGAACAGCCTCGTGTCGGCTCGCGAGGCGTGGCTGCGCGATCCGCTGCTCCGCCTGGTGCGGCTCGTCGGGTTTGCGTATCCGCTGAAATGGCTGGCGGAAACGGGCGATCCGGCCCTGCAGCCGGCGCTGATGCCTCACAAGACGTGCGAGCTCTGCGTGCAGCTCTGGGATCGCGAAGGGCGCGTGGGCCGCTACCTGAGCGATCGCGCGGCGCGCCCGGAGGTGGTCGCGCAACTGGATCGCCTCGAACGGGAACTGTTCTCCTGACCGCACGTGGTACGCTCGATGCGATGATGGACGCCGCACCGGTCGAGCGGCTGCACCGCGCCGTGTCGGCGGTGGACTGGCGCGCGGCCGCGAAGGCGATCGTCGAGCTCGACGATCTCGGGCGGCACCGCGACGCCGCGCTCGGCCGGGTGCTGGTGGCCAGCCGGCGGCGGGACGACAAGGTGCTGCGGGCCATCTCCGCATCGGCGGCGGGCATGGTCCTGCGCGAGCGCCCCGAGACTCGCCGGGAGCTGGCGCTCGCGCTCTACCGGACCCTCGGGATCGCGTCCGCGCGTGAAGACCTCGCGGCGCTGGCCGCGATGCCGGCATCGGGGCCGCTGCAGAGCAAGGTCCTCGCGCTGGCAGCGCTCGCCGAGGCCGTCGGCGACCGGCCGATCAACCAGCTCCAGCCCGGTTCAGAGTCGGTCGTGCCGTTCGTCGAGGGTACGCTGCTGCCGACGATTCCGGTGTCGATCGATCATCACCCCGCCGAGCCGTTCATCGTCGACACCGGCGCTCCGACGACGCTGATTTCGCGCGGCTACAGCGACAAGGCAGGCATCCGCCGGCTGGCGGAGGGCGACTCCGCGCTGTCAGGCAGCGGCCGGCGGCTTCCGATCAGTCCGGCCATCGTGAACCGGATCACGATTGGCGAAATGTCGTTCACCACCTGTCCGGTTCAAGTGGCGGACTTTCCCGAGGACCTCGGCGTCAAGGGCGTACTCTCGCCCGGCGACACCCTTCGCACGGTGACCGCCGCGCTCGACTTCGGGCGCCGCACGTTCCAGATCGCAGCCCACGGGGGCGGGGAGGGGCTGGAACAGGATGCCGGCGGCCGCGCCGACCTCGTGTGGGACGAGGGCAACCCGTTTGTCGGTGGCACGGTGAACGGCCGGATCGCCGGATACTTCCTGTTCGATTCAGGCGCCGGGGCCGACATCGTGACCCCGGCCGTCGCCGCGCGTCTCGGGAAGCATCCCGCGGATCGTCGCCTCACCTGGAGCCCGACGATGATGGGACAGGCCGAAGTGTGGTCCGGGTTCAGCGGGACGCTGGCGGTCGCAGAATCTCCCGCGGTGCCTGCTGAATTCCTGATCAAGGCGTGGCATCGCGATCCATCGGCGATCGCGCCAATTGATTGCAGCGGGTACGTCGGCGTGTCGTGGATGCGTGGTCGCCGGGTGATCCTCGCGCGAGGCGGACGCGAGATCCGCTTTTCGCTGTAGCGTTTCCTCAGCCGCACGTCAGGCGCCCGATCCCCCGCGCACAGGATCGGGCACCTCCAGGCGGTACGTTCGTAACCCTTCAGAGATCAGCGAATCGCCGTCGGCGCCGGCTGCCCGGCCGGCAACAGGCTGTTGTAGGTCTGTCCGCGCTTGAGCTCTTCGAGATCGCGCTTTGCCGCGGCGACCAGCTTCGGATCGGCCAGCAGTTCGACGGCCGACAGCGCCAGCGTCTTGGCGGCGACGATCATGCCGGGCTGGCCGAGCGTGTGGCCCACGGCGGCCACCACCTGCCAGCTGTGCCCAGGCGTCCCCAGCGGATAGGTCGCCGCGGTGAGCCTGCCGATTGGCACCGACCAGCTGATCACGCCCTGATCGTTCGAGGCGACCCCCTGCTCGGTCTCCTTCGGCAGGGCGCCGATCGCCTCCGACATCACCTCGTCGTACTCGTCGTCCAGCGACGACTGCAGCGTCGTCGCGAACGCCATGTCGGCCGCGCTGAACTTGGGCGGCCCGACCAGGCGCAGGTTGCGATCCACGAGCTCGGCAAGCGTCCGGTTCGGCAGGATCTCCGGCGTGTCGGTGACGACCGTCTTCTCCACCGTGGTCTCGGTCATCTGCGCGGCGCCTTTGGCGACCCCGTCGAGGCGCGCGAAGTAGCGCTCGACGTCGCGATGCTTGTCCGCGCGGACGTAGTACCACACCTCCGCGCGGGCGGGCACCACGTTGGGCTGGCCGCCGCCGTCGGTGATCACGTAATGAATGCGGGCATCGTCTTTCACGTGCTCGCGCAGATAGTTCGCGCCGACGTTCATCAGCTCGACCGCATCGAGCGCGCTGCGCCCGTCGTGCTTCGACGTGGAGGCGTGCGCGGTTCGCCCCTGGAAGCGGAACTTCATCGAGACCAGCGCCTTCGAGTAGTCGTAGCTGGCAACGGTCTCGTCGCCCGGGTGCCACGAGAAGGCGGCATCGAGATCGTCGAAGACGCCCGCCCGGAACATGAAGATCTTGCCGATCAACGTCTCCTCGGCCGGCGTGCCGTACACTCGGATGGTCCCGGCCAGCCCGTTGCTCGCCATCGCTTCTTTTGCGGCGATCGCGGCGGCGACGCTGGCGGTTCCATACAGATTGTGTCCGCACGCCTGGCCGGCGTCGATGCCGGCCCGCGGCGATCGTTGGGGCACCGCCTCCTGCGAGGTGCCCGGCAGCGCGTCGTACTCGGCAAGGAAGCCGACAATCGGGCGGCCGCTGCCGTAGGTCGCGACGAACGCGGTCGGCATGCCGCCGATGCCGCTCTGGATCGTGAAGCCCTGCGCTTCGAGGTATTTCGTCAGCCGCTCGTGCGACTTGATCTCCCGGAGGCCGATCTCGGAATAGCTCCACAGATCGTCCGACACCTGCTTCAGGGCCGCCTGATTCGCGTCGACCCAGGCGAGCGCGGAAGCCTTCGGCTTCGACAGTGGTGATGGCTGGGCGCGCGCCGGCGCTGGGGCCAGCAGGATCGCGAAGCCGACGATGACCATCCCGGGCACAGTCCGTGTCATGTGGTGTCTCTCCTCAGAAAGTGAAGCGCGCGCCCAGCCGGAGGGTCCGCGGCGGCGCGACGATGGCGACCTTGCCGAAGTTGCCGCCGGTCACCGTGCCGCGGCCGAGCCCTCCCACCCCGACGTCCATGCTCGCGTTCGTGTTGAGCGTGTTGAAGACCTCGACGAGCAGGGCCAGCCGGCCGGTTGCCGCGCGGAACCCTTTCTCCACCCTGAAGTCGAGCATGTTCATCGAGTCGTGGCGATAGGTTCCCAGGGGGTCGGCCCTGACGCTGATCGAACCCTGGCGCAGTCCGAACACCTGCAGCACCCGGTCGTAGGGCATGCCCGACCGCAGGTTCCAGTTGGCGGACAGCACCACGTCGTGGGGCAGCTGATAGCTGCCGGTCAGCGAGAACGAATGAGGCGTATCGATGTCCGCGCGCCCCTCGGCGTTGATCAAGGCGTTCGGATTGGTGAAGTCGACGTTGGCGGTCTCGCTGGTCCGGCTGAAGCCGTACCCGACCAGGAACTGCCAGTTGTTGGACAGCCTCTTCTGCAGCTGCACGTTGAAGGAGTGCGCCTTTCGCTGGGCGCCCGGAAGGTTCGTCCGCAGGAACGACGCCTTCCCGACGTAGGCGGCGTCCAGGTTGTACACGGTGAGCGGCCGGTCGTCGCCCGTGCTCCGGACGCCGTCGGGACCCGGGTCGGTGATCTCCATGGGCCGGTAGGCCGACGAGGGCACGGCGGCGTTGATCCCCACGAGATTGATCGTCTCGAGGTACCGCGCGTAGACGTAATTGACCTTCAGGGCCATGCTCCCGCCCAGGTCGCGATTGAGGCTGGCGCTCACCTCCTCGGTCGTCGGATTCTCCAGATCGGGATCCAGACGGTTGTCGCGCGGCACGAACTGGTTGACGAGCGAACCGATCTCGGCGAGGTCGAGGACGTCGTTCCCGTTCTCGTCGCCGTACCACACGTGGCGCTGCCACCGCAGCCCGCTCGGATGGATGAAGTCGGTGTGAAGGCTGGGATCCATCTCTCCGGGGAATCGTCCGTACGCCGCGTTGACGACCGTGCTCCCGTCGGCCGTCAGCCGGTAGACCGCGCTGAACCGCGGCGCGACGTTCTGCCACGTCAGGACCTTGCCGTTCTTGGCGATGTCGAGCCGCCCGAAGATCGCCTCGAAGCGGTTGCCGTCAGGCGACCCCTGGGCCGGCCACCAGGCGTTGTAGTAATCCCAGCGCAGCCCCGCGCCAACCGTCAGGCGGGCAAGGTTGATCCGATCCTGCAGGTAGAGCGACAGCCCGTCGGAGTTCCGATTCAGCGTGACGGGGCTGTTGTACAGGACGGCGAATGCCGGCGCCCCGTTGCGCAGCTCGTACCGAACCTGGCTGTCGGACCCCTGCCCGACCTCGATGTCCTCGTCGTACCGGTGGGTCTGCCAGTCGAATCCGAGCTTGAGATCGTGCGACGCACCCAGCCAGTCCGCCACGTGGCGGCTGAGCGAGCCGCTGGACTGATAGCGATCGAAATCGCGCTTCGTGAAGTCGTTGTACTGGCCGTGAAAGCTGAGCCCGGTGGCCAGATCCTTCATCGGCGCGCCGCTGCCCGCTTGCGGATAGGACGGCCACCAGGTGTCGTACATGAATCCCTGCAGCTCGACGAAGTTGTCGCCGAAGGCGCCGAGCCACTTGATCTGCTTGAGCTGATCGGTCGAGTCCTGGTTGTAGCTCGCTTCCGGCGCGATGAACCGGCTCATGTCGCGCTGCGGGCTCCGTTTCGCCGACCAGCTCCAGAAGCCCTGGAGGCGGTGCTGCGGATTGAGCTGGGCGGTGACGTTCATCACCGTCGGAATCAGGACGCCCTCCTCGAGCTGCGGGATGCCCAGCACGTGGCGGAACGTGCGAAAGTGGCGGGCGGAGGCGAACCACCACAGCCTGTCCTTGACGAACGGACCGCCGATGTTCACCGACACGTCGTGCAGCGAGTCGGTGTTGCCCCCCTCGCTGACGCCGTCGGCGCGCAGTCTGTCGTCGATGTTGCTCGCGGTCATCGCCTTGTCGATCCCGAAGAAGGAGATGTTCCCCTGCAGGCGGTTTCCGCCGCTTCTCGGGACCAGCTCCATGCTGTAGCCTCCGCCGGGACGCCGGATGTCCGCCCCGGCGCCGGCGGTCTCCACCACCACTTCCTCGTAGGCGTCGAAGTTCATGTAGCGGCCGTCCCAGAAACGGACGGCGGTCTCGGCGCCGGCGATGTTCATGCGCCGCGCCGTCGTGCCGGCATACACGGTGTTCTGCAGCTGATCGGCGCCCGAACCGCCGACGTTCGGCGTGACACGCACGATCCCCGGCGCCATCGCGAGGATCGCGTACGGATCGCGCCCGGTCGGGATCAACTCGAGCAGATCCTTGGTGATCGACGCACCCTGTCTCGCGCTGGTCGTGTCGACCAGCGGCGCCGCGCCGCTCACCGTGATCGTTTCAGCCACCGCCGCCACCCCCAGTGTCACCGCCACGGTCGTGGTGGCGCGGGCAGTGACGACGATGCCCTCGCGAACCACGGTCGTGAAGCCGGCCAGCTCGTGCCTGAGGACGTAGCCGGCGCCCGGCGGCACGCCTCCGAAGCGATATCCCCCGGCATCGTCGCTCACGGTCTCCTGCGCGCCCATCATGGCCGCCCCGCTGAGCGTGACGCTCACGCCGGGCATGACGGCGCCCGTCGCGTCGGACACGTGACCGATGATCTCACCTTGAATTCCTGCCTGCCCCGCCGCCGCCTCGATGCCCGAGACGGCGAGGCCGAGGCCGGCGGCCAGCGCCAGCCATGCCAGGCTCGATGATGGCCCGATCAATCGCCGATGCGTCAGCTGCTGCATGGGGCGAACCTCCTTCAATCCGGCCTCACGGCTCCCGATTCCGGCATCCAGGCGTCCGCCCGGCGCGAGCGATGCGCGGGCGGCTCGGAATACCGTGCTCACGGTAGGCCCGGCGTGTGACCTTTTCAATACGGGAGGCACGGTAAATACCGGCCAGATCCGGACGCGTCGGTCCCGTTGGATTGCTGCAGAACGTCGAGCCTTTCCATCGGCCTGATCCATGGTCGGATCGAATAGCCGGTAGCCATGGCCCGCGGCGCGCGACGCCTCGATATCGCCCGCGGCGTGTGGCACAATGCGCGCGTCGATCCGATCTTCCAAGCGAGGCGCGCGATGGCGAAGACCCGCACTCTCCTGCTGGCTCTGGCCCTCCTGGCCGCGCCGGCGATCCACGCGCAATCGCCGCGCGCGAGGATGCCCGACTTCGACGCCGCGCAGGACGAGGCGGTCCGGATCCTCCAGGAGGTGATCCGCATCGACACGAGCAATCCGCCCGGCAGCGAAACGAAGGTCGCCCAGTACATCAAGGGGGTGCTCGACAAGGAGGGCATCCCGTCGGAGATCCTGGAGCTCGAGCCGGGACGCGGCAACCTGGTCGCCCGCATCAAGGGCAACGGGAGCCGGCGGCCGGTTCTCATCATGGGACACACCGACGTGGTCGGCGTCGAGCGCGACAAGTGGACCCTCGATCCGTTCGCCGCCACGATCAAGGACGGCATGGTCTGGGGGCGCGGCGCCATCGACGACAAGGACACGGTGTCGGCCGGCTTGATGGCCTTCCTGCTGATCCACCGGATGAAGGTGCCGCTCGACCGCGACGTGATCTACCTGGCAGAGGCGGGCGAGGAAGGGTCGTCGCAGCTCGGCATCGGCTTCATGGTGGACGAGCACTTCGACAAGATCGACGCTGAGTTCGCGCTCGCCGAAGGCGGGCTCACGGTCACCGAAGGCGGCAAGGTGAAGTACGTCGGCGTGGCGACGACCGAGAAGGTGGGGCGCGGCGTGCGGCTCGTTGCCCGCGGCGTGTCGGGCCACGCCTCGCGGCCGCGGCTCGACAACGCGATCGTGCACCTGTCGGCCGCCGTCGCCAAGCTCGGCGGGTGGCTGCCGCCGATGCGGCTCAACGAGACGACGCGCGCGTTCTTCCAGACGCTCGCGAAGGTGAGCCCGCCCGACGAGGCGTTCGTCTACACGCACCTCGAGGATCCGACGATGGGGCTGATGGCGCAGGAGCTGCTGCGGGGCACCAACGTCAACTACAGCTCGATGCTGCGCACCTCGATCTCGCCGACGATCGTGAAAGGCGGCTTCCGCGGCAACGTGATCCCCGCCGAGGCGGAGGCGACGCTCGACATCCGCGCGCTGCCGGACGAGGACATGGACGCCTTCGTCGACCAGATGCGCCGGATCGTCGACGATCCGGCGGTCGAGATCGTCCGCAATGCCGGCGGCCGCCCGGCCCCTCCGGCCTCGGGTCTCGATACCGAGATGTTCGCCGCGCTCGCACGCGCGCAGGCGGCGGCGTTTCCCGGCGCGCAGACGATGCCGATGATGTTGACGGCGGCGACCGACAACGCGCAGCTCCGCGCGAAGGGGGTGCAGGCCTACGGGATCGGCGGGCCGGCGCCGGTCGACGACACCGGCATGCACGGCAACGACGAGAAGATCTCGGTCGAGGGCGTCGGCGATTTCGTGGAGCTGATCTATCGCGCGGTGGTCGACGTGGCGGCGGCCGGGGGAGCCGCCGCCGGCGCGCGGTAGGGCCGTCCGAAACGCATCCGGCGGAGGCCTCGGCGCCCGCGCGCAGGGCGCGCGTGCTGCCCGACGGCCGCCGGGTCCTGCGATCAGTTCGCCTGGCGCACGACGAGGCTCTTGCCGCGGTACGCGGCCGGGTCGACGTTCTTCACGGTCTGCGCCTTCCGTCCCTCGCGGCTCATGAACGTCACTTCGACGGTGAGCGGCGCGAGCGCCGCGAGCCCGAAGTGAACCGGCGCCGCCCGCTGCGCGTTGTAGCCGCCGCCGGCGGGCACCAGGCGCACGGCCAGCAGCCGGCCGGCCGTGTCGAACAGCCGGACTTCTGCACCGAAGCGGGTCTGGTGCCCCTTGGCGTCGAGCACCAGCACGCTCAGGCTGCGCTTCTTCACATCGTCGGGAAGCGTATTGCGGAAGACGAAATGGCCGCCGACCGGTCCGTACCCGTCGGTGACCGACAGATCGAGGCCGCCGTCGCCGTCGTAATCGACCAGTTGCGCGCCGTGGTCGGCGGCGTTCAGCGGGCTGTCCGGCGCGAGCGCGTTCACGAAGCCGGCCGGGCCGTCGTTCCTGAAGAGCGCGTTGTGCGGCTGCTGCTCGCCGACCGCCCCTTCGTAGGAGATCACCGCCAGGTCGAGATCGCCGTCGTTGTCGTAGTCGCCCCAATCGGAGCCGACCGCGTGGTTCTCCACGCCGACGCCCAGCGCCTGCGCGACGTCGGTGAAGGTGCCGTTGGCGTTGTTGCGATAGAGCTGGTTGGGCCCGTAGTTGGGCACGAAGATGTCGAGATCGCCGTCGTTGTCGTAGTCGCCGATCGCGCAGCCGACGCCGCCCTGATCCTTCGTGCGGGGCGGACCGGCGACGCCGGCGGCCGCGGCCACGTCGGCGAAGGCGGTGAGGTCGTTGCGCCAGAGCGCGTCAGCCGCGCCCGACTGGTTCGCGAGGAACAGGTCGAGGTCGCCGTCCGCGTCCATGTCGAACCAGCAGGCGCCGACCGTCGGCCTGGCGTCGGTCGGCCCCGCGCCGGCGAACACCCGGGCGAACACTCCGGCCTCGTTCCGATACAGCCCGTTCTCGCCGGTGCGATTGGTCGCATAGACGTCGAGGTCGCCGTCGTTGTCGTAGTCGACCCAGTTGGTCTGGCGCGACGAGCGCCCCGGGATCGTCAGGCCGAGATCGGCGGCGAGGTCGACGAAGCGTCTCCCGCCTTCGTTGTGCAGCACCTTGGTGACCTGGTCGGCAGCGGTGGGCCCTCCGAGCAGATCGATGAAGCCGTCGCCGTCGTAGTCGCCCCAACTGAGGCCGCGCAGCTCGTAGCTGCCGGCCTGCGGCATGCCGAGCTGGGCGCCCACGCTCACCAGCGTGCCGGCGTCGTTGCGGTACAGGCGAACTTCGCCGGTGCCGAGCGACACGGCCAGATCGAGATCGCCGTCGTTGTCGAAGTCGCCCCAGGCGTTCGAGTAGGAGTTCGGCACGGCGAGCAGTTCGCGCTGCACGGGCGCGAAGGGCGGCGCGGCCGGCTGCGCCGCGGCCGCCGCGGCAGTGAGCAGCAGGAGGGCGAAAGGCGCTGGCACGAACGGCAGGCGCTGGTTCATGGCGTCGGCTCCAGTTGGGCAGACACGGTAGTCGAGATGGGCGCAGGCGGCAAGGATTTCCTGGGAGAACCAGGCCGGAGGCAGCGCCCCGACTGCGGCCGGCCTGCCGGGCGATGCCGCGTCGCTTTGAAATCCAAGCGTCGCCCGGTCTAAGATGGCGGTCCGACTCGACGACGACTGGCAGGAGGACACGATGAGATCGACGTTCGGCGCCGCGCGCGTGGCGCTCGGAGTCGCCTGGGTGCTGCAGGCCGCCGCCGCCGCGCAGGTCGTCTCGCCTCCTGCCTCCCTGCCGTCCGCCGGCTCCCGCGCGCAGATCCTGGCGATCGATTCCTCGTCCGGCGTCCGGCAGATGCGGGAGCTCGATGGCCAGATCGACGCGATGATCCGGAGCCGCGAGCTGCGGCCCTGGAAGACCTCGCCGGATTCCCTGCTGGCGGGACGCGTCCACGAGCGATTCGACCAGTTCCATCGCGGCGTGCGGATCTGGGGGGCCGACGTCGCCCGCCAGTCGAAGGACGGCATCACGGTATCCGCCTTCGGCACCGTGTATCCCGCCCTCGACCTCGACGTGAACCCCACGCTCGACGTGGACGAGGCCAGAGGTGCAGCCGAGCGCCACGTCGAAGGCGGCCGCGCCTATCCGCTGGCGCCGCCGGAACTGGTCGTGCTGCCCGAGCAGAGCGGCGGCGCCAGCCTCGCCTATGTCGTCATCGTCCATTCGCGAACCGACTGCCTCGTCGTCTTTGTCGACGCGAAGACGGGCGCGGTCCTGCGCGCCTACTCCGATCGGCAGACGCAGTCGGTCGTCGGCACGGGCACGGGCGTGCTGGGCGATCGCAAGAAGGTCAGCGCCTCCACGATGTCGGGGCGCTACGTCGCCGACGACGAGCTCAGGCCGCCCGATCGGTTCAGAACGTTCGATCTGCGCGGCGACGTCGGTACTACCGCCGAGGTGCTCTACGGCGGCCGGCCGCTGTACGCCAGCGACATGGCGAGCGACGCCGACAACGTCTGGGACGATCCCGCGGCGGTCGATGCCCACACGTATGCGGGATGGACCTACGACTACTTCTACAAGCGGTTCAACCGGCACGGCCTCGACGATCGCGACTACCGCATGTTGAACATCGTCCATCCGATCGAGCGCGGGGATGTCTTGAAGTGGGCCGGCTCGCCCGACTGGGACGATGTGTCGACCTTCTATCTCAATGCGTTCTACGACCCCCACTGGGGCGGGCTCATGGTGTATGGCGAAGGGCTGCCGCCGGATCTCACCTACCGCGGGCAGCACGTCAACTACTTCGCGGGGGCGCTCGATATCGTCGCGCACGAGCTCACGCACGGCATCACGGCCTTCTCGTCGCGCCTCGCCTACGCCGGCGAATCGGGGGCGCTCAACGAGAGCTTCTCCGACATCATGGGAACCGGCGCCGAATGGTTCCACCAGACGCCGGGCTCCGCGAGCCTCGGCACACCCGACTACCTGATCGGCGAAGATGTGTTCACGCCAGGCGGCATCCGATCGCTCTCCGATCCGCGGGCGTTCGATCAGCCCGATCACTACAGCCGCCGCTACACGGGCGAGGGCGACAATGGCGGCGTCCACACGAACTCCGGCATCGGCAACCACGCCTTCTATCTCGCCGTCGAAGGGGGCGTGAACCGGACGTCCGGATTGAGCGTGCACGGCGTCGGCGCCGCGAACCGCGAGCAGATCGAGAAGATCTTCTATCGCGCCTTCACCGCGCTCATGCCGTCGAGCGCCACGTTCGCAACCGCGCGCGCCACCACCATTCAGGCCGCCCGCGATCTGTACGGAAGCGGAAGCGCGGCCGAGCGGGCGATCTCGGAGGCCTGGTCGGCGGTCGGCGTGTTCCCAGCCGCCTCGCTGGCGATCAGCTTTGCGCCCAGTCCGGCCATCGGGACGACGCAGTGTCAGTTCGCCATCGTGCCCTGCTGGAAGTTCACCGCGACCGTCACCGAGACCGGCGGACAGGGCGCCTCGATCGAGAGCATCGCCGCCGTGGAATACGACGACAACGGGCGGCAAATCAGCGCCCATTGGACGTTCTCCTTCGCCGAGTACTTCGATCGCTGCGGACCGGGATCGGCGCGCATCGACGCGTTCGGCTCGGCGTGCGTGAAGTGGGAGTGGAACCTCGATCGGCGCGGGAGCGGTTACGTGGAGCTCGACATCACCGCCCGCGCGGACGACGGCACACGAAGACGCTTCTCCGGCGTGCAGCGCCTGGCGCCCGTCGGCGCGCCGGGATTGACGACGGATTCGGGCGTTTCGCCTGAAACATCCGGATGGCGGGCAAAGCCCGACCAGCGGTGACGCGGAGCGTGACGTGCTGAAGCCCTTCTCGTTCTCCCTCGTCTTGCTCGCCTCGTCGGCCGGGGTCTGCATGGCCCAACCTTCGAGCAAGGTGCTCGTCGCGGTGGACGGTTCATACCAGGCGCCCGAGGATCCCTTCCGCAGCAGCGCGGCGAAGATCCTCAACGCGGAAGAAGAGACGTTCGACGCCGATTACAAGGTCGGCGGCGCCGCCGGCCTGGAGATCGGCGCGAGCGTCCGCGTGTGGCGCGCTCTGGCTGTCGGCGTGCTGGTGAGCCGGACGTCCGGCGTCGGTTCGGCGAAGGTGACGGGCCGGCTGCCGCACCCGCTGTACTTCGACCGGTTCCGCACGACGAGCGGCGAGGTCGGCGGGTTGAAGCGGCGGTCGACGATTGTCGGCCTTCAGGTCGGGGCCGTGCTCGGCTTCCGGGCGCGGGGACAGGTGCTTCTCTACGCCGGGCCGGCGTTTGTCGCGGTGCAGCAGCCGGTCGTGGAAGACTTCACCTACACGGACGCCTATCCCTATGACGCCGCCTCATTCGAACGGGCGACGACCGCGCCTGCCCGCGATTCGGCGATGGGGTTCCAGGTCGGCGGCGACGTGGGCTTCTTCTTCTCCCGGCACGCGGGCCTCGGCTTCTGCGCGCAGTTCGCGCGCGCGAAGATCCATCTTCGAGCCGGCGGAGAGACGATTGCCCTGAACGCCGGCGGACCGCGAGCCGCTGCCGGCCTCCGCGTGCGATTCTGAGGGTCTCGATCGAGATCGCCGTCTGCCGGCGCGTGCGGTCGGCGGCCGGCGCGCGTCCCCTGCGCGAGGTCACAGCGGCGCGGCGGCGCTCGCGCGAGGCGATGCGCCGCCGCCGCTGCGGTTCCTACTGCCGCTGGTACACGTTGACCTTCCAGATCCTCAGATTCCGCGTGGGCGCCAGACGCAGCAGCATCGGAGAGCTGCCGACCAGCACATAGCCCGGAGGCGGCGCGATGCCGTCTGGCAGGAACAGCAGCGATCCAGGAACGAGCCCTTCGCCCGGCGCGCCGGCGTCGCCTTTGTCGCCCTTCGCGCCCGCAGGTCCCACCGCGCCCGCAGGTCCCACCGAGCCCGCAGGCCCGATCGGCCCTTGCGGTCCGGCCGCGCCATCCGCTCCGGGCGGTCCGGGCGGACCGGGCGCACCGTCGGCGCCGGGCGATCCCGGCGGCCCTTGCGGTCCAGGCACGCCATCGGTTCCCGGCAACCCGGGCGGTCCTTGCGGACCGGGCGCGCCATCCGCTCCCGGCAGCCCGGGCGGTCCGGGCGGTCCGGCCGGCCCGATGATGACGTTCGACGGATTTACCGTAACGATCACGTCGTCGGACACCGCGGTGGTGTCGTCGGTCGCACTGAGCGTCAGCGTGTGGTTGCCCGTGGCGAGCGCCACCGACACGTCTGCCGTCGTCGATACCACCAGGCCGCCGATGCTCCACTGCACCGACGTCGGCGTGCCCGTCACCAGGCCGGTGCGGGCGAACGTCGCGAAGCCGGACGCGTCGGCCACGATCGTCGCGTCCGCGCCCGCGTCGACGGTCGGCCCCGTCGCGACGATCCACTGGAAGTTGTCCAGCAGCACGACCGAATCGCCGATCCCGTCGCCGCCGTCCATGATGGCCAGGTGCAGCGTGATCGTGTCGCCGGCCACCACGGACGCCTGGGTCGTGAGCCAGCCGGTACCGCCGCCCACCTGTTCGCCGATCGGCTCCATCCCCGTGCCGATCAGGTCTTCCAAGCCCCGCGGACACCCCGCACACACCTGGAACATCTCCGCGTTGTTCACCTGGATGGCCTGGCCATACCAGTCGTACGCGATGTTCTGCGCCAGGGCGGTCGAGTCGAGGAACGCCACGAAGCGATCGTTGTTCTGCGTACAGACCCATTCAGGATATTCCGCGGACAGGAAATTGAAATCGAAGCGCAGCGCGGCGATGCCGGGAGGAACCCGGAGCTGCAATTGAAGGATCGTGAGGTCGTTCACTGTCGACTGGCTCGCGGGACACCCCGGCACGTCGCTCACCGGAAGCGGGTTGGCGACAGAGGTGCTGAAGTCGGTGCCCGGGTCCGGCAACGCGAAGCCGGGATCGTTCATGTCGGCCGCGACTCCCGTCGAGAGCACGGCCAATGACGACCCCGCGCGCGGAGTGAGCCTCTGGCCCCATGCCGTCACCGCCTGGACGCTCGGCGGATCCGACGACGGGGCCGTAGGCAGCACCAGGCCGGCGCTCACGACGTCTCCCGCGGGGATGTCCATCGCCTCGGCGAGCGCGGCCGCCGTCTGCGCGCGCGCCGCCGGGGCGGTGAGCAACACGACGAAGGATGTCGCGAGAACCCTACACCATGCTGTCTGAATGAGTCTGCGCACGGAACACCTTTATTTTTCTTTTACGTTTCAGCAGGGACATTATGGCCGAGCTGGGGGCGAATGCAAGGCAATTCCGGCCCGGCGTCTGGTCATCCGCCACGGGGGCCATCCACCGGCCGGCCGCCGGTCAGACGAGGAGGATGATCTTGCCGATGTGGCCGCCGGCTTCCATCAGCCGGTGGGCCTCGGCAGCCTCGGCGAGCGGAAACGTCCGGAAGACGATCGGCTTCACGCGGCCGCTCTCGAGGAGCGGCCACACGTGCTCGCGGAGCGCCTGCGCCAGCCGCCCCTTCTCCTCGACGCTGCGCGGCCTGAGCGCCGAACCGGTCAGCGTGAGGTGACGCGCGATAATCGGCCGCAGGTCGATCTCCGTCGTCGAGCCCTGCATCGCGCCAATCTGCACGAGCCGGCCGCCTGGGGCGAGCGACGCCAGGTTGCGGGGCGTGTAGCCGCCGCCGATGTGGTCGAGAATCAGGTCCACGCCGCGGCCGGAGGTCGCCCCGGCGACCGCGCGCGCGAAGTCTTCGGCGCGATGGTTGATCGCGCGGGCGGCGCCGAGCCGCTCGCACGCGCGGCACCTCTCGTCGGTGCCGGCCGTGGCGAACACCGTCGCGCCGCGGACGGAAGCGAGCTGGATTGCGGTGGTGCCGATGCCGCCTGCGCCTCCGTGCACGAGCGCGGTCTCGCCCGGCTGCAGCCTTCCGAGCTCGAAGAGGTTCGCCCAGACGGTGAAGAAGGTCTCGGGAATGGCGGCCGCCGCGACCGCGTCCAGGCCGCGCGGCACGGGAAGGCACTGCACCGCCGGCGCGACGCACAGGCCGGCATAGCCGCCGCCCGACACCAGCGCGCACACCGCATCGCCCGGACGCCATTCGCGGACGAGGCTGCCGACCGAGGCGACCGTGCCGGCCACCTCCAGCCCGGGAATGTCGCTCGCACCAGGCGGCGGCGGATAGCGGCCGCGTCGCTGGAGCAGATCGGGCCGGTTCACACCGGCCGCGGCGACGCGAATCAGCACTTCACCGGCGCCGGGCACGGGGTCGGGCCGCTCGACCTCCCGCAGCACGCCGGCATCGCCAGGCCGTGAGATCTCGACGCAGATCACTTTGAGGTCAACTCGAGGCCGCCGCTTCTGTGCTGCAGTGCCGCGGCAGTATACTCGACTGCCGCCAGACGGATCACGACGCGCGTGGCAGCGTCGGGGCGCCGGCTCTCCATTCCCCGGCGCCGTACGCGATGCCTGCCGGCGTCTGTTCCCGCCTGTATGCCCGTCGATCTCAACCAGGGAGGAGCCATGAACGCGAAATCTCTTGCCGCCATCGCCGCGGCGGCCGCGCTGGCCGCGGCCGTCGCACACGCGCAGCAACCGGCCCCGATGATGGGGTTTTCCGCCCAGGGCGCCGAACGCGAACGCGCCGCCGAGCGGATCATGTCCACCGTGCCGAACGCCGATCGCATGAAGGAGATTCACCGGGCGATCACGCTCGAGCCGCACGTCGTCGGCAGCAAGACCAACTACGACTACGCCGTCTATCTCGCCGACAAGTACAAGGCGCTCGGCTTCGACGTCAAGATGAACAAGTACGACGTCTACATCCCGTGGCCGGGCAACAACCGCGTGAGCCTCACGTTTCCCGAGAAGGTCGATCTCTCCCTCACCGAGCCGTCGATCCCCGAAGATCCCGACAGCGCCCACACGAAGGGCGCGCTGCCGGCGTTCGCCGCATATGTCGGCTCCGGCGATGTCGAAGGCGAGCTGGTGTACGTCAACTACGGCCGCATCGAGGACTACCGGCTGCTGGACAGGATGGGCGTCTCGCTGAAGGGGAAGATTGCGATCGCGCGCTACGGCGGCCAGCCGTCGCAGATGCGCGGGATGAAGACGCGCGAGGCGTACAAGCGCGGGGCGATCGGCTCGATCGTCTACTCCGATCCGGCCGACGACGGCTACGTGCGGGGCGACGTGTACCCGAAAGGGAGGTATCGGCCCTCGACCGGTTTCGAGCGCGGGAGCTTCCTCGACGTGCCGATCTACCCGGGCGATCCGCTCACGCCCGGCACGCCGTCGATTCCCGGCGTCGAGCGGATCGCGCCCGAGGCGGCCGAGAGCATCCAGAAGATCCCGACGATCGTGATCTCGTACGGCGAGGCGCAGAAGCTGCTCGTGCACCTTCAGGCAGGAGAGGCCGCGCCGCGCGGCTGGCAGGGCGGGCTGCCGCTCACCTATCACATCGGTCCGGGGCCGGCGAAGGTCTCGATGCACATCGAGAACGACTACCAGCAGCGGCCGGTCTGGAACGTCATCGCCTCGCTGCGCGGCTCGGTCGAGCCCGAGCGGATCGTGATGGCGGCGGGCCACCGGGATGCGTGGGTGATGGGGGCGGCCGATCCGACCAGCGGCGCCGCCTCGCTGCTCGAGACGGCGCGGGCGATCTCGACCGCCGTCAAGCAGGGGTTCCGGCCGCGCCGGACGATCCAGCTCGGGAGCTGGGACGGCGAGGAATTCTTCCTGCTCGGCTCCACCGAGCACGGCGAGCAGTTCGGCGACGATCTGAAGAAGAACATGGTCGTCTACATGAACCGCGAGAGCTACGGGGCCGGCAACTGGGGCGTCGACGGCAACAGCTCGCTCGAGAAGTGGGTGATCGAGACGACGAAGGACGCGTCGCACCCATCCGGCAAGAGCCTGTACGACGCGTGGGTGGCGCAGCAGCCGAACGAGCCGATCCGGCTCGACGCGCTCGGCTCCGGCTCGGACTACACCGTGTTCATCGATCACCTCGGCGTGCCGTCGCTCGGCCCCGGGTTCAGCGGCGGCGCGTCGGGCGTCCGCCATTCGCTGTACGACACGTTCGCGGCGTACCAGAAGTACGGCGATCCCGGCTACAAGTACGGCGTCTCGCAGGCGGACACGATCGCGAAGATGCTGATGCGCCTCGCGAGCGCAGACGTCCTGCCGTTCGAGTACACCGCCACCGCCGACTACATCCTCCGCGAGCTCGACGATCTGCAAGGCCTCGACACGGCGGGACAGATGCGCGGGACGCTCGCCGGGCTCGCGGCGGCAGCCGCGGGCATGCGTGAATCGGCCGTCGACGCGAACGCGGCAATCGAGACGCTGCTCGCCTCGCCGGCCGCCGGGCGCGACAAGGTGCTGCCGGAGCTCAACGGCCTGGTGATGCAGGTGGAGCGCGACTTCACCGACCAACGCGGGCTGCCGCGCCGCCCCTGGTACAAGTACCTGCTGACCGCGCCCGGCTACTACACCGGCTACGCCGCCAAGACGCTCCCCGGCGTGCGCGAGGCGATGGAAGAGCAGCAGTGGGATCTCGCGAAGGAACAGGCGGCGCACCTGAGCGAGGCGATCAGCCGGGCGAAGGGAACGATCGAGAAGGCGGCGGCGCTCGCACGCCAGGGGGCGGGAGCGGCGGCGACGGCGAGCGTGCGATAGAGCAGTCGCCAGCCGGCCAGTCGTCAGTCATCGGTCTCTGGCGTCAGGCCCAGTCGTCGGGCTCTCAGTCTCGTCAGTCTCGGTCGTCGGACTGAATGAGCCGCCGGTCAGCGCGGCGGGAGGTTCGGGGCAGGCAGCTTCGAATCTCCCGCCCGGTCGTGCGCAAGAAGACCCTCGTCTCCAACTTCTCGCTCTCCCCGCACCGGTCGACGATAGGGCACGACCGCGCCGGATGCGCAGCGACCGGCGACCTTTTGTCTCCCGTCTGGCGGTCTTCCGTGCAGCGGGGAATCCCCGCTTCCCCAGATCCGGCCGTATTCTGCCATTCGGCGCCGCTCAGCTCCGTACGCCTCTTGCTACGACCTCCCGCGACAGGATGCGCATCCCCCGAATCGCCTCTGCGCAGGCACTCGCCGCGCTCGTGTGCCTCCTCGTCGCGGGGAACGCGACCGGGGCCATCGTCGCCGTCGACAGCACGGGAGACTCCTCAGAGATTTCGAATCAGAACATCTTCCACGGCAACGTGATCTCGGCCAACCACGACTCCGGGTTCCGGATCTACAGCGAGGACGCGCACAACCGGCTCATCGACGCACCCGCCGGCGGGGACGGCGGCGAGGCCACGTCCGACGCCGCACGCTCCCTCCTCATCGTCATCCGCCTCTATGTCGCCGCTGGCCTGCCCGACGACGAGCTCGCCGCCGCGATGGATACGACGCGGGACGCCTTGCGGTCGGCAAAGCTGAACGTCCGGTGGCTCGTCTGTGCGATGGACCGCGAAGCCACCGCTCAGCGCTGCGGTATTCAACCGTCCAGGGGGGAGCTGATCGTACGCATCACGCAGGCGCTGCATCCGCGCTCCGCAGACCCGCTCGGCAGCGACACGCTCGGCAGCGCCGCCGTCGACACCTCCGCCGGCGGAGGTACGTTCGCGACGATCTATGTGGACCGCGTCGAGCGACTCGCTGCGAGCGCCCGGATCGGAGCGGGGGAGCTGGTCGGGCACGTGATGGTGCACGAGATCGGCCATCTGCTGCTCGGCACGACGACGCATCCCCGGCGCGGGCTGATGCGCGCAAAGTGGACGTCGGCGGAACTGGCGCGGGAGATGCCGCGCGACTGGACCTTCTCAAAGGCCGAGGCGGAGCGGCTGCGGAGCCAAGTCAGCCGTGCAAGTCACTGACCAACAAGAGCTACCCTGCGGAATGGCGAAGATGGTCTCTCGAACGCGGCAAATCATGTAAACGACATATACGTTTGGTGATACGCTCTCCGCGGATCGGCGATGCACCTCACCAAGTTCTCCGACTATGCGCTGCGCCTGCTGCTCTACCTCGCCCTCCACGACGAACGTCCCGTCTCGATCGGCGAAGTAAGCCGCGCGTACCGGATCTCGCCGCACATTCTCGTGAAGGTCGTGCAGATGCTGATCGCCGAAGGGCTCGTCTCGAGCGTTCGCGGCCGGCTCGGCGGCCTGCGCCTGGCGCGCGCGCCCTCCGACATCAACGTGGGCGCGCTGGTGCGCCGCACCGAGAGCAACTGGACGCTGGTCGAGTGTTTCGACGCGCAGACCAACACCTGTCCCATCGAGCCGGTGTGCGGGCTCAAGGCCGTGCTCAGGCATGCGCAGCACGCGTTCGTGGACGTGCTCGACAGCCACACCCTCGCCGACTTCATGCCGCGCGCGCCCGAGGTGAAGCGCCTCCTGCGCGTGACCGCCGCGCGGCCTGCCGCGGGTTGAACGCGCCATGTCGATGAGGCGTGCGCTGTTTCCCCTGTTTGCCGGCGCCGGCCTGCTCCTCCACGCCGCGGCGGCGGTGTTCTCGGCGCAGCTCTCGGCGCCGTTTTCGGCCGCGAGCCGCCATCCGGCGATCGACTACTGGCGGCGGCCGCCGCACGATCCGGTTGCCGATCTCGACAGGAAGGTGCGCGCCGGCGACGTGGCGCTGAAGTACGAAGGCGAGACCGGCTATCTGCGATCGGTGCTCGACGCCCTCGGCGTCCCGGTGGAATCGCAGCTTCTCGTGCTGTCGAAGACCAGCTTTCAGGCGCGGCTGATCTCGCCCGCCAATCCGCGCGCGCTCTACTACAACGACCAGGTCGCCGTGGGCTGGGTGCGCGGCGGCGATCTCATCGAATTCGCTTCGCAGGATCCCGAACAGGGGACGATCTTCTACACGCTGGTGGACAACCCCGACCGGCCGCCGAAGTTCGTCCGCAACGCGGCCTGCCTCTCGTGCCACATCGCGACGACGACGCTGGAGGTGCCGGGGCTCTTCGCCGGCAGCGTCCATCCGGGCGAGGACGGGATGCCGCTCTACGCGCCCGTGTACGAGGTCGATCACCGCACGCCGCTCGAGCTGCGATGGGGCGGCTGGTACGTGACCGGCCGGCACGGCGCCGCGCGCCACATGGGCAACGCGGTCGTGGCCGACGACGCCGATTTCACGACGCTGGTGCAGGACGGGAACCAGAACGTCGCCTCGCTCGTGGGACGGGTCGATCTCGCCGGCTATCTCTCCCCGCACAGCGACATCGTGGCGCTGATGGTGCTCGAGCACCAGATGCGCATGGTCAACCTGTTCACGCGCATGGGCTGGGAGGCGCGCATCGCCACGCCCGAAGCGAAGGCGCTCGCGGCCAACGCCGTGCTCGCGCCGCTGCCCGACGACGAGGGGCTGATCGCGGCCACCCGCACCCGGACCGAGGACCTCGCGGCGCTGACGTCGCGGCCGGTGGACGAGATGGCACGGGAGGTCGTCGACTACATGCTGTTTGTGGACGAGGCGAAGCTGTCGGGCCGCATCGAGGGCACGAGCCGCTTTGCGGACGTCTTCCAGGCCGGGGGTCCGCGCGACCGCAAGGGGCGCTCGCTCCGGCAGCTCGATCTCGCCACCCGCCTGATGCGGTATCCCTGCAGCTACATGATCTACACGCCGTCGTTCGATCGCCTGCCGGAGGCGGCACGCGACGCGGTCTACCGCCGGCTGTGGGAGGTGCTGTCGGGATCGGAGAGCTCGGCGATCTACGCGCAGAAGCTCCCGCTGGCCGATCGGCAGGCGATTGTGGAGATTCTGAAGGACACCAAGCCCGGGTTGCCCGACTACTTCACTGCGGTCACGCGTTAGCGCACCCGGTCCGATCGCCTGTCGAGTGCGGCGCGGGTGGCCGCGAACGTGCCGCCCCGCCCGGCGCGCAAGCGACGAGGCGACCCGTGCTGTTCGCCGAGCGCCGGATGGGGCGTTGGGGGCAGGACCGCCGGCGTGGCTTCACAGCCCGAAATAGGCCGATCGCAGCCGCTCGTTGCTCAGGAGCTCCGCAGCCGACGATCCCAGCGTGCGGTCGACCTCGCCGTTCTCGATCACATAGCCGCGCGAGGAGATGCTCAGCCCCTCGACGACGTTCTGCTCGACGATGAGGACGGTCGTCCCCTTCGCCCCGATCTCGGCGATCTTGGCGAACATCTCCTCGACGATCTTCGGCGCCAGGCCGAGCGACGGTTCGTCGAGCAGCAGCAGCCGCGGACTCGCCATCAGCCCGCGCGCGATCGCCACCATCTGCTGCTCGCCACCCGACAGCGTGCCGGCGAGCTGGGCGAGCCGCTCCTTGACGCGCGGAAACGTGGCCAGCTGCTCCTCGAGCGCCTCGCGCATGCGGGCGCGGGCGTGGCGGCTGTAGGCGCCAAGCGCCAGGTTCTCGGCGACCGTCATGTGCGGAAACAGCTTGCGCCCCTCCGGCACGTGGCTGATGCCGCGCTCGACGATCTCGTGCGGCGGCAGCCGCGAGATGTCCTCTCCGGCGAAGCGGACGATCCCCCGCGTCGGGTGCACGAGGCCCGAGACGACCCGCAGCGTCGTCGTCTTGCCCGCGCCGTTGGCGCCGACCAGCGTGACGATCTCGCCGGCGTCGACGTGCAGCGTGATGTCGGCGAGCGCGCGGAGGCTGCCGTAGCCCGCTTCGACGCCTTCGACCTGCAGCAACGGCTGGCTCACAGGTGGCGCTCCCGGAACTTCGCCCCCAGGTAGGCCTCCACGACCGCCGGCATCCGTACCACGTCGTGCGGCTCTCCCTCGGCGATCTGCGCGCCATGGTCGAGGACCACGACCCGATTGGCGATGCTCACGACGACCCGCATCACGTGCTCGACGCCGCCGACCGCCGCGACGCCCCGCTCCGGCAGCTTCTGGAGCAGCGCGGCGAGCGCCATCGCCTCGGCGGTCGACAGACCCGACACCACCTCGTCGAGCAGGATCAGCTTCGGCCTGGTCGCGAGCGCCCGCGCAATCTCGAGCCGCTTCAGCATCGCGAGCGGCAGATCGCGCGCCGTCGCCGCGGCCACCGCCTCCATCCGCAGATACGCGAGCACCTCCCGCGCGTCGTGGGCCGCCCTGGCGCGGCTGGCGGTGTGGAGGAACGCGCCGAGCATGACGTTCTCCAGCACGGTCAGGCTGCCGAGCGGCTTCACGATCTGGAACGTGCGGCCGATGCCGAGCCGCGCGGCGCGGTTCGGCGTGATGAGGGTGACGTCGGTTCCCGCGAACCGGATCCGGCCCTCGTCGGGGTGGATGAAGCCGGTGATCAGGTTGAACAGCGTGGTCTTGCCGGCGCCGTTCGGGCCGACGAGGAACACGATCTCCTTCTCGCCGATCGAGAACGAGGCGCCGCTGACGGCGCGCAGGCCGCCGAAGCGCTTGCTGACGCGGTCCACTTCAAGCAGCGGCATGATCGGGCGCCCGCGGCGGCTTCGCCCGGCGGCGCGCGAGCGTGCGCCGCCGCACGATCGTGCCGACGATGCCGTCGGGGAGGAAGAGGACGACGAACACCAGGAGCCCGCCGTAGATGAGGAGGTGGGCTTCGAGGAAGACGTTCTTGAACAGCTCGGAGGCGGTCTCGAGGATGAGCGCGCCGACGATGGGGCCGGCGATCGTGCCGACGCCGCCGAGCATGGCGACGATCGCCACTTCGTTCGAGATGTCGAGGCCGAAGACCTGGTCCGGCACGATGTAGAGGAAGAGGCTGGCGTAGAGCGAGCCGGCGACCGCGGTGAGCGCGGCGCTGATCAGGAGCGCGGCGAGCTTGGTCTTCGCCGTGTCGATGCCGACCGACAGCGCCGTGTCCTCGTCTTCGCGGATCGCCATCAGGTAGTAGCCGAAGCGGCTGCGCGTGACGGCCAGCGTCGCCGCCGCCGCGAGCGAGGCGAGGAGCACCGCCGACCAGTAGAAGCTGCGCACCACCTGGCCCGAGAAGAGGGCCGGGACGGCGGCCCCGACGTCGCCGCCGGTGAGTCCGGTCAGGTTCTTGGCCGAGAGCCTGAGGATCTCGGCGCACGCGATCGTGGCGAGCGCGAAGTAGGGACCGCGCAGGCGGAACGAGACGCCGCCGATCACGAGCGCGAAGAGCATCGCGACCAGGATGCCCACGCCGACCGACGGCCACGCCGGGAGCCCGAGCCTGGTCGAGAGCGCCAGCCCGTAGGCGCCGGCGCCGAAGTAGGCCGAGTGGCCGAGCGAGAGCTGCCCCGCGTAGCCGCCCACCAGGTTCCACGCGAGCCCCAGCGCCGAGAACAGGAAGAGGCGGAAGAGCACCTGCAGCGTGTAGTCGCTCCGCACCACGAAGGGGACCAGCAGGGCGCCGGCGAACGCGGCGGCGGCGAGCGCGTGCGATCGCGTCATGCGCGCTCGGTGCCGAAGATGCCGCCCGGCTTGAACGACAGCACGAGCACGAACAGGACGAAGTCGACCACCAGCGCCCACTGGTTGCCCCAGTAGAGGCTCGTGAGGCTCTCGACGACGCCGAGCACCAGGCCGGCGGTCGCGGCGCCGACGATGGAACCCATGCCGCCGAGGACGACCATGACGAAGGCCTTCTCGGTGAACTGATCGCCGACGGTCGGATAGAGGTAGAACACCGGCAGCAGCAGCGCGCCGGCAACGCCGGCCGCGGCGGTGCCGACCGCGAACGAGATCGCCTGCACGCGATGGACGTTGATCCCCATGAGCGGCGCCGCCGCCGGCGTCTGCGCGATCGCGCGCGCGGCGCGGCCGGTCATGGTGCGGAGCACGAACAGGTAGAGACCGACCGAAATCGCCGCCGCGATCGCGAACGACACCACCCAGGGCGCGTTGACGCTGAGCCCGTAGCCGAGCGCAAGGTTGGTCGACGCCAGGCCGGTGTTCAGCAGATGATAGTCGGCGCCAAAGACCAGCTGCACGGCGTCGGTGCAGATCAGGCTGAGGCCGATCGTCAGGAGGATCTGCATGAAGTCGGCGCCCGCCGGCAGGCGGCTGAGCAGGCCGTAGTACACCAGCGCGCCGAAGACGAACATGACGAGCCCGGCCACGGGGAACATCAGGTAGGGGCTGACGCCGGTCGCCCCGACCGCCACGAACGTGATGTACATGCCGAGCATCATGAACGCGCCGTGGGCGAAGTTCACGATGCGCATCACGCCGAAGATGAGCGCGAGCCCCATGCCGACGAGCGCGTAGAGGCCGCCGGTCAGCAGCCCGTTGATCGCGGCCTGCACGGCCGCCTGCGCGGTCATCTCACAGACCCTTCCGCGCGCTCCAGGGCGGCGTCGGCAGCACGGCCTGCGTCTCGGCCGCGTCGGGCGGGTGAACGATCTTGTACTGGCCGCCGAGCACCTGGGTGATGAGCACCGGGTGGCGGTTCTGCCCGCGCGCGTCGAAGGAGATCGGTCCGAACGGCGTGTCCGGCAGGTCGATCGTCTTCATCGCGTCGCGGATTGCCGCGGGCGTGGCGTCCGGCGCCTTGTCGATGGCGGCGGCCGCCGTCAGCAGCGCCGCATAGGCCTGCATCGCGTGGTAGGCCGGGTGCGTGCCGGTCAGCTTGAAGAACGCCGCGTCGAACTCCGCCGAGCCGCGCCAGCGCGCCGTGGGCAGCCACTGCGACACCGAGAAGGTGTACTCGGCGTACGCACCGGCGCCCTTGTCGGCGGTCGGGAACTCCGCGGCGGCAAAGCCGGTGCCGGCGGAGGCGAACGCCTGCGGCTCGAGGCCGACCTGCGCCGACTGGCGCATGAGCGTGCTCGCGTCGAGCAGATACGAGGCGAAGTACACGATGTCGGGGCTGGCCGCCTTCACGCGCTGCAGCAGCGCCTTGTAGTCGGGCGCGCTCGCCTGGTAGGCCTCGTTGGCGACGATCTCGAACCCGGCCGGGCCGGCCGCCTGCGCCATCGCGTCGGCCTGCGACTGGCCGAAGTTCGTGTTCTCGTACACGATGGCCATCCGCCTGGGCAGCGAGGTCGTCTTCAGGAAGTCGAGCGTCGCCGAGGCATACGCCGACGAGCCGGCGCAGAGGCGGAACACCCACGGGGAATTGGAGTCCATCACGTTGTCGGCCGTCGCCGTCGGCATGAGCAGCGGCACCTGCTTCTGCGTCACGGCCGGGACGATCGCGCGGGTGTTCTCGCTCGAATAGGCGCCGAGGACGATCGGCACGCCGTCGCGGTCGATCAGCTTGTTGACGCCCTGGACCGCCTGGTCGGGGCGGCTCTGGTCGTCGTAGTACACGAGCTCGATCGGCTTCCCCTTCACGCCGCCTCGGGCGTTGATCTCGCCGAGCGCGATGGCGTAGCCGTTCTCGTGCGCCTGGCCGAAGGCGGCCGCCGGCCCGGTCAGCGAGGTGATCACGCCGATCTTGAAGGTGGCGGCGTCGCCTGCGGCGGCGCCGCGCTGGCCGCCGCCGCAGGCGGCGAAGGTGAGGGTTGCCGCCAACCCCAGGCCAGCCAACAAATAGACCGCCGATCCGCGCCCAAAGCTCCGCCCCATGGCTCCTCGATTCGGCTAGGAGTCTAGCATCCCCGGAGGACGGGTCGCCTCCCCTTCGCTGTGCCCGCCCCAAGTCGGAGGTCCAGGTGGGGCCTGTGCGCAGCGGGGGCCTCTGTCGAGGAGTCTGGTGAATGGTTCCATTCGGAGGGAGCTCCGCTGCAGGCGTTCGAGGATCCGATCGGTGGATCCTGAGCAACGAGATCGGCGCTCGAAGAATTGAGTGCGAAGGTTCGACGAGAATTCCGGCGGACGGGTCATTTACGGTTTTATAATGTGACCGTTCCAGCCAGCGGCGGTTCCGGTCACCAAAGCCACGTCTTCGACGTCCGGGGGAGGGGATCAGCATGCCGAATTCCAGCAGTTCAACCAAAGCCAGAACGCGTGTCCTGCCGACGCTCGTCATCCCGCTGCTGATCGCGTGGAGCTGCACTCCTTCCGCGTGGGCGCAGAGCGGCGCGAGCATCGGCGGCGTCGTCAGGGACAACAGCGGAGGCGCCCTGCCTGGCGCGACGATTACCGTCACCAACACGCTCAGCGGCGTTGCGCAGGAGCTCGTGTCCGGTCCGGAAGGCAACTACCGCGCGGTCAACCTGCCTCCTGCTCCTTACGAGATCTCCGCCGCGCTCACGGGGTTCGCGACCAGACGCACGACGGTGACGCTCGTCGTGGGTGCCAACGCCACCCTGAATTTCGAGCTGGAAGTGGCGACGGTCACGGAAAACATCACGGTGGTGGCAGAGAGTCCTCTGGTCGAGGTCTCGAAGGCGCAGCCTTCATCGGTGATTGCGAGCGCCCAGCTCGAAACGCTGCCGGTGCTGTCCCGCAACTTCCTCGTCCTGGCGCAACTGCTGCCTGGAACCGGAGTGGCAACCGGCAGGTTTGCCACCACGCGATTCGGCGGCGTCGCCGATCCTCGAAACGGCTATACCACGATCATTGACGGCGGCCCGGTCGATGATGCGATCTGGGGCAGTCCGACGATCAACATGACGCAGGACGCCGTCCAGGAATTCAAGGTCTTCCGCAACCAGTTCGACGCGCAGTACGGGCAGGCGCTTGCCGCCGTCGTGACCGTGGTGACCAAGTCGGGTTCGAACCAGGTGAGCGGCAGCGGATTCTACTTCGGCCGTGACCGGAAGCTGAATGCGACCAACGCTTTCGCGACCGCCGGCAAGCCGCCGTTCAACCAGACGCGTGTCGGCGGATCGCTCGGCGGACCAGTCGTGCAGAACCGGACCCACTATTTCAGCGCGTACGAGTTCCTGAAGACCAACGACGCAACGATCACGTCGCTGCCGGCATCGAACCCGTTCGCCGTGCTCGAGAACGGCGTGTACCCGACCGACACCCGCAGCGACCTGATCGACGCGAGAATCGATCACCGGTTCAACGACGCGCAATCGATGTTCGTGCGCTACGCGAACGACCGGCAGAGAAGCAACGGCGCCGACCGGCCGCCGCGCCTCGTGGACGGCATGGAGATTGGCCCCAACACCTCGAACGACTCCAGCCGATCGCACAGCGTGGTCTTTCAGCAGAATTCGATTCTCTCCGGTGACGTGGTGAACTCCTTCCGGATGCACGTGCTGCGGCACCGGGTCGCGACCGAGCCGAACAGCTTCGACCTGGCGGTCAGCCGGCCGTCGTTCAGTTGGGGGCAAACCGGGATTGCGCCTCAGTACTTCCCGCGTACGTTGACGTCGATGTACGACACCCTCTACATCAACACGCCGAGACACGAGATCAAGGCGGGCGGCGACTTCACCTGGGGCACCTACGACTTCGAGGCGCACTTCAACGAGCACGGATCATTCAGCTTCACGACGGACACGCCGTTCGATCCGGCCAAGCCGAGCACCTGGCCGTTCTCGTTCACGCAGCGGAAGCCGGGCATCTATACGTTCAAGTCGAGCCAGATCGCCGCTTACCTCCAGGACGACTGGCTCGTTCACGACCGGGTGCGCTTGAATTTGGGCCTTCGCTACGACCTCGACACGAACCTCCGCAACAACGGCTTCTACGAGACGTTGTTCTCAAACCCGAGATACGCGGGTATCGAGCGCTTCGTCAGCAACGATCGGGGCAACGATTACAACAACCTGCAGCCGCGGCTCGGGATCGCCTGGGACATCCGCGGGAACGGCACCCTGGTTGGACGTGCGGGATGGGGCATGTACGTGACGCGGAATCGTCCGTGGTTTCAGCTCACCGATCAAGACGCCGTGCGCGGCAGCACGGTGCTCATCCAAGACCCGCAGCAGCTACGCCACTATCCCGACATCAACGCGGTGCTTGGCGGCAAGGATCTCGACGCGTTCATCGCGGCCGGGGGAGGCCAGACCCTGTTCCTGATCAGCGATGATTACGTCCTGCCCGAACAATTCAGCACGACCGCTGGAGTCGGCTGGCAGTTGACGAATGCCACGTCGCTCGACGTGGACTACGTCCACTCTTACGGCCGCTATCAGCTCGGATCCACCGACCGCAACCTGCCGGAGTCCGGTCGAATCAGCGCGACGAACCCAAGGCCGGTGCCCCAATTCGGCCGCGTGCAGATGATGGAGAACTATACCAAGAGCTGGTACGACGCACTGGAGATGCAGGCGCGAACCAGGGTCCGGGGCGGCAACAGCCTGCAGGCGTCGTATACGCTGTCCCGCTCGATCCTCGATGGCGTCGACTTTTACAGCACCTACCGCGGAACGCAGCGCACGCCCCAGGAGAAGGGGTACAACAGCATCGACACGCGGCACAATCTCACGGTGTCGGCATCGCTGTCGCTGCCGTACGGCATCCAACTCAGCGGCATCGCCCGATGGGTCAGCGGCACTCCGAAAGCTGTGCAGGCCGGCGTCGACCTGGATGGCGATGGGAACACGAGCGGAGATCGTCCCCTGGGGCTGTCACCTCGCGTCGGGCGGGGAAACGTTGACGAGGATCTGCGGATCATCAACGAGTACCGGACATCGATCGGCCAGAAACCGATCGCGAGCGAGCTTCTCGCTCTGGACCCGTTCCGTTCGATCGATCTGCGCGGCACCAAGGCGTTTGCGCTCGGCGGCGATCGGCGAATGGAGGTCTTTCTCGAGGCATTCAACGTGCTGAATACGGTCAACCTCACGGGCGGAAGCTCGAATATGCGCCTGGCCACGTTCCTGATCCGAACCGGCGCGCGCGACGAGCGCCAGATCCAGTGGGGAGCGCGCTACTCGTTCTGACAGGGGCGCATCGAGCACATCGCGATCAACCGGCATCACACGACGAGGAGACGTCATGAAGAGCATTGGATCGAAGGGGCGAACGGCGTTGGGCGTGCTCGCGGGCGCGATGTTCGTCGGGGCGTTGGCCCTCGTCGTCGAGGCGCAGGCGCAGCAGCCCGCCGCCGAGGGTCCGGCGGCGTTTCCGGGCATCCGCTGGAGCGAGGACCAGTTGAAACAGGCCGTCGCGCCCGCGCGCGCGGGCCGGGTGCTGACGCCGAAGAGCTGGCCCAACGGCGCGAAGGTGGCGGTGTGCGTCAGCTTCGACATCGACAACGAATCCCCCGCGCTGGCGCGCGGCAACACCAACCGCGACCTGTCGGCCATGTCGGATACGGAGTACGGCGCGACCGAAGGCCTGCCCCGCATCCTTCGTATTCTCGATCAGCGCGGCATCCCGGCCAGCTTCTATATACCCGCGGTGAGCAACATCCTCGCCCCCGGAATGCTCCAGGCCATTCAGAAGTCTGGGCGCCACGAGATTGCGCTCCACGGCTGGATTCACGAGTCGGTGGCCTCCCTGAACGACGCCGCGGAAGAGGAGCGGCTGCTGAAGCAGGCCATCGACTACTTCACCAAACTGACGGGCAAGAAGCCGGTCGGCAGCCGCACGGGCGGGTGGGCGATTAGCCCCTACACGCTCGACATCGAGAAGCGGCTGGGCATGGTCTACGACAGCAGCATGATGGCCATGGATCAGCCGTACGAAATCGTGGCGCACGGCAAGAACACCGGCCTGATCGAATTGCCGGTCACCTGGGTCCAGGACGATGCCCCCTACTTCGGCCGCACGGGCGCGCTGCCCTCCCCCGAGCTCATTTTCAACGTGTACCGCGACGAGTTCGACATGGCCTACGAGGAAGGCGGCATGCTGATGCTGACCATGCACCCTCACGTGTCGGGTCGCCGTTCGAGAGCCGTACACCTGGCCAAGCTGCTCGATTACATGAAGGCCAAGCCGGGCGTCTGGTTTGCGACGGCCGAACAGATCGCGAACTACGTCCAGAAGGAGGCCGCCAGGTCGAACTGATCGCTACGCCGTTGGGCGATGAGTGACTCGGTCGATCGTCGCGGTCACTCATGCGGCGCGGACGCGGGCGGCCGCGAACGGGGCCGGGCGCGCGGCTGATTTCGGCCACGCGGTGGCGTGCAGCCGACGGCCGTGCCGGCCGGGATTCGCCAGGGCCGAGCGGGCCGCTGCGGGCGGGCCCCGCCAGCGGCGCCTCACGAACGCGAGGGACTCGCGCGCTCAGAACCGCTGCGTGTACAGGAACTTCGTCGCCGCCCGCCGATCCAGCGTGTAGAGCCGGTTCTGGAGCGGATCGTCGAGCCAGTTGTGGGTGTAGACGAGATAGAAGTCGTTGCCCGGCCGCAGAATCCACCGGAACCGCGACTGCCAGCCGAGCAGCCTGCTCTGCGTGTCGTACTGGATGTTGTTGACCCACGCAATCCACGGGCTGAACTGCAGCTCCGGCACGATGCGGTACAGCCGCGTGGTGAAGCTCCCCTGATCGAGATCCACGCTGTTCCACTCGCCTGACGTGTAGATGATCACGCCGGGGCGCAGCCGCACGTTGAAGCTCATCGCGAAGCGCCGACGCGTGCCGTTGTAGAAGCCGCCGGCCTCCACGGTCGGGCCGAACGCGACAACCCGCCGCTGCGCGGTGTTCGCCGACAGGCGATACCGCGTGTAGGTGTACTCGCTCCCCTTCGGGAGCCTGATCCCCTGGCTGATGGTGAAATCCGATTCGAGCTTCTCGTAGGTCGGCTCGATGTCGAACGAGACGCTGTCGCCCGCGTGCGTCGAAACGTCGAAGGCGGTGATGCTGATCTCCCGGTTCAGCATGCCGAGGTTGTCGCGCGCGTCGAGGATGAAGTCGGCATCGGCGCCGTACCGGATCGAGCGGATCCAGCGGTGCCCGCGCGGCCGCTGCGTGTACTGCAGCGACGGCGCCATCCGGCGGAAGCCGCGGCGCGGCGTGAAGCCGACCGCGGCGTTGTAGTTCTCCTGGATCTCGCGGAAGAAGAAGCTCGCGCTCCACGGGTCGTTCGGGTACTCGACGGCGACGCCGTACGCACTGCTCTTCCCGGTCTCCGCCGGATTCGACGTGTTCACGAAGAAGCCGCCGACGCTCAGTTGCTCGCCCCCCCGGAACGACGAGGTCGCGAGCAGGAAATCGCCGCCGACCGTGTTGCGCGTGCCGCTCCCGCCGGCGCCGCGCGTGTTGCGCCCTGTGTACATCATGCCGACGTACGACTGCCGGAACATGCGGTGCTTCGCCCGGACGACGGCGAAGTCCTCGCCCGGGATCGTCTGGCTGGCGCCGTCGAGGCCCGTGTGCGCGTCGACGCCCGTGCGCACGTACATCGCGCCGACGTCGTTGGCGCCGAACTGGCCCGCCAGCTTCCCGCCGACGTCGATCTTCTGCGGGTTGCCGTTCTCGTCGAGCCCGATGCGGCGCGAGAAGAACGGCATCAGGCTGTTGCCCCCCTGGGCCGTGCTCTGGAAATCGAAGAAGGTCGATCCGTCCAGGAAGAAATCGCGCTTCTCGGGGAAGAACTGCGGGAACCTCGTCAGGTTCGTCAGCCGCTGATCGACCTCGGTCTGCGCGAAGTCGGTGTTGACCGTCAGGTTCGTCCGCATCTTCGGCGTCGGGCTGAAGAACAGGTCCACGCCCGCGTTGGCGTCGTTCTGGGCGCCGGCCACGCCGCGCCCCGGGAACGATTCCGAGGTGGCGACGACGTACGGCTTGAGGTCGAGGCCGTGGCCCACCTCGATGTCGGTGAGCCCGGTGAGCAGCCCGGCGTTGGACAGCCGGTTCAACCCCTGGTTGCGGCCCCACCCCATCCAGAGGCTCTCTTCGTTCTTGCGCCGGACGGTGCGCTGGAAGTTGATGCCCCAGGCCTCGGCCTCCGGGTCGAAGTTGAGCGTGCGGAACGGAATCTCGATCTCGAGCGTCCAGCCGATCTCGCTGTGCCGCACCTTGGCGTTCCAGATGCCGTCCCACTGCCGGTTCTGGAAGTTCGCGCCGCGCAGCGCGTCGCCCATCAGCCCCGACGGGTTCATCTCGAAGAAGTACCCGGACTGCTGGTTGTTGTAGGTGTCGATGTTCCACATGAAGCGGTCGTCGGCCTGCAGGAACTCGTCGCGGCGGCGCTGGTAGCCGAGCCACTTGTCGGGCTCGGAATCGTGGCAGACGACCCCCATGTAGAGCGCGTCCTCGTCAAAGACGACGAACACCTCGGTCTGCTCGGTCGCCGGCTGGCCGTTGTCCGGATCCTGCTGGATGAAGTCGGTCGCCGGCACGGCGCGCCTCCAGGCCGCCTCGTCGAGGATGCCGTCGAGCGCGATCCGCTCGCCGGGCGCGAGCCGCAGCGCGGCGAGCGTCCGGCGCGAGGGCGGCGCGCCGGGGACACTCGCGGCTTCCTGGCCGTGGGCCGCAGGTGCAAGAACGACGAGGAACACGAGGCTGAGCAGCGGATGCTTCATAAGTGTCCGTGGGAGGAACAAGGGGCTCATTCTATCTTGATATCTTCGTTATACTGACGCGCGATGTCGGCCTCGGAATTCGGCGCGCTGGCGCTGCCGCTCCTCGCCCTCCTCGCGACGGCGCACCTGCTCGGCGCCCTCTTCGTCAGGCTGCGGCAGCCGCGGGTGGCCGGCGAGATCCTCGCCGGCGTCGTCCTGGGCGGCGCCCTCCTCGGCGCGTTCGCGCCCGCACTCTCTGCACGGATCTTCCCGGCCGCCGCCGGGTCGGCGCTCGGGCTGAAGCACCAGAGCGTCATCGGCTTCCTCTACAACCTCGGGCTGCTGCTGCTGATGTTCGCCTCGGGGGCCGAGAGCAACGGTCTCTTCAGACGCGAGGATCGGCGCGAGGTTGCCTGGCTCACCGGCCTGGGGGCGGGGCTGCCGTTTGCGATCGCGCTCGCGCTCGCGCCGGCGCTCCCGCTGGACCGCTTCATGGGAGAGGCCGGCCAGCGCCTCCCTCTGCTCCTCGTGCTCGGCATCGCAGTCGCGGTGACGTCGATCCCGGTGATCTCGAAGATCTTTCACGATCTCGGGATCCTCCATACCAGGTTCGCACGCCTCGTGCTGGGTGTCGCCGTCGTCGAAGACATCGTGCTCTGGGCCGTGCTGGCCGTGGCAACGGCGATGGCCGGCGCCGGCGCGCTGGCGCCCGGGGTCGTCGCCACGCACGTCTTCAGCGCGATCGGCTTCTTCGCGGCGGGGCTGGCGCTCGGGCCGCCGGCCGTCCAGCGCATCACGGCCGCCCGCTGGAACGTCCTGGCGCGGCAGTCGCCGGTCGCCTACGCCATGGTCGTGCTGCTTGCGTTCACGGCGGCGGCGGCGGCGCTCGACGTGAGCCTGGTGTTTGCGGCCTTTCTCGCGGGCTACGCGCTGATCCGCGAGCGCGACCTGCGCGAGGCGATCGCGACGATCTCCAAGGTCGCGTTCGCGGTCTTCATTCCGCTCTACTTCGCGGTCGTCGGGTACCAGCTCGAGCTGACGCGCGCGTTTTCCTTCCGGATGCTGCTGGTCTTCATGGCCGCGGCATGCGCCGTCAAGCTGGTGTCGGCGGGGCTCGGCGCGCGCCTGGCGCGCTTCTCCTGGCAGGACAGCGCCAATCTCGCGATCGTGCTGAACGCGCGGGGCGGGCCCGGCATCGTGCTGGCAAGCGTGGCGTTCGACGCGCGGATCATCAACGCCAGCTTCTACACGACGCTCGTGCTGGTCGCCGTGCTGACCTCGCAGGCCGCCGGCGCGTGGCTCGACCATCTGCTGCGCGCGGGCAGGCCCCTGCTCGACCCCGGAGGGGCGGCCGGACCCGATCGCCGTCCGGCGGATGCTATTTCCAGGGCACCGTCAGGCTGACGTCCTTCCCCGTCTCGTCCTTCGCGGTGAGCGTCACCTCCTTCGGCGTGATGAACATCGGGTTCAGCATCACGTTCGTGCTCGACTTGAAGTCGGTCAGCGCGATCTCGCGGCGCTCGCCGGCGGCCAGCGCCGGGATCGCGCGCTGGAAGGTCGGAGCGCTGCCCGTCGGCTTGATCGCAATCTGCAGATCGGTCAGCGACGTGCGCCCGTTGTTGGTGATGGCGAGCCCGCGGGCGCTCGAGGCGATCGCGATCGGCGAGTCCGCCTGGCCGCCGGTGCCGACCGCGCCGGAGGTGCCGTTGCCGTTGTCGCACGCGATGAAGAGAGCGCCGGCGGCGATCGCGTACAGCGTGAGGAGAAGAGCGCGCCTGGACCAATGACCCATGACTACCCTCCCGTGACGGATGAACGGCGGGGATCGGCTCACATGAGAGCCACGTTAAGCCCGTTTCCGGCCATTGGCAAGAAGAGAGTACGCGCTGCCGGCATCTCGCTCCGCGCGATTGTCGACCCGCAGCCTGGATCGGCGTCACGTGGCTGCGCCGCGGCGCTCCAGCGGCCGGTGGACTGTCCCGGCCGAATCGGTACCGCCGGGCGCCGGATCCTGTCCGCGAACAGCCCCACCGGCTGCCCGCCGAAGAACGCGTATCACGGGCGCCGGCTCCGCGCCCGGCGGGGCGCCCCGCTCGCGGCCACCCGTCGCCCCGGTGGTGGTACTTCAGCGAGCACGGTCCACGAGGCGTTCGTCTCCGCTCGCGCCCGGCGGTGCGAACCGGCCAGGGCGGCCGGCCTGAGACCGGCGGATCTCAAGCGCCGGGCCCGGCGCTCGCCGCCGTGAACAGCGGACGCCGATCGCTCCCCAGCCGGCGATTGGGCGACCGGCGTCTCGACGGGATCAGAAATCGAACAGCCGCGCGTACTTGACGATGAAGGATCGCCCGAGCTGCACCTCGGGCGTGAATCGCGTGGTGTCGCGCTTGTCGTTGAAGACGACGAAGAGCCCGGTGCCGCTGCGATCGAGCACGGCGAGCCGCACGTTGGACGAGAGCGTCCGGGTCTGGTTGTTGTACTGCACGAGCGCGGCCAGCGTCGTCAGCGGATTGAAGGCCCAGGTCGCCTTGATCGGCATCAGGAGCGTGGTGAAGCTGCCGTAGGGCAGGTCCACGCTGTCGCTGTTGATGCCGACGGTGGCGCGGAACCTATCGCCCCAGCGGGCGCCGACGCTGCTCTGCGTGCCCACGCTCGTGCCGTCGTAGTAGTTGCCGTGCGTAATCCGGACGTCCCAGAACACCGGCGCGCTCGGGTTCCAGGTGAAGGTCGCCATGCCCTGGGCCCACGAATAGTAGCCGGCCGGAATGACGACCGGCGACCGGCCCGGCTCGTCGGCAATGGTGAACGGCACGAGCGGGCGGTCGCTGTTCAGGTTGATCTCGTAGCCGACGCGGCCGCCGTTCTGCAGTTGCATCTCGAAGAAGTGCAGGTGCCAGTACTTGGTCTGCACCTGCCCGTCGAGATCGAGGAACAGGAAGCCCGAGGTGTGCGGCGACGTGCGGCGGAAGAAGCTGTTCTTCAGCGCCGGCCCCTGGTACCCGATGCGCCAGTCGGTCCGCTGCGCCCCGACGCGCGGCACGAACCCGACCTCGGCGTTGAAGTGCTCGCCGACGATCGCGTGCCCGCCGAAGACCGCCCAGGTCGGGTTGCTGTAGGTGTAGAACAGCCGGCCGGAGTAGTCGCTGCCCTTCGGCCCCTCGGTGTCGGAGCGCCCGGCGAAGGCGAACAGCTTGCCGTTCTGGGAGACCTGGATCGCGGTGTCCAGACCGTACACGCGGTTCCAGGCGGTGAAGCGCCCGGCCGGCGTCGTGGCGCTCCGGTTGACGAAGATGCCGCCGACGTTCGAGCGGCCGAACTCGCGCTGCGCCCGCGCGACCGAGAAGTTGTTCGCCGGCGCGATCAGCGCGCCGCTGCGGGCGTCGAACGTCTCCTCGGTCTGGATGTCCATCGCGCCGACGTTCCAGCCGCCGGCCTTGCCGGTCACCCGGCCGCCGCCCACGATGTCGATCGGCACGCCCGAGGCGGAGAGGCCGATGCGCCGCGAGAAGAAGTAGTCGATCTGCTGCGGGTTGCCGAACTGGAAGATCGAGGCGTTCTCGAGGAAGAACTGCCGCTTCTCGGGAAAGAAGACCGGGAACCGCGTCAGGTTGATCTGCTCGTCGTCGGCCTCGATCTGGGCGAAGTCGGTGTTGATCGTCAGATCGGCGGTCATCTGCGGCGTGATGCCCCACTTCACGTCGAGGCCGGCCGACCCTCTGCCGTCGAACGACTGGCTGGTCGTGTAGTCGCGCTCGGCGCCGGCCGAGACGAAGGGCACCAGCTTCAGCTCGCGCCGCTGCGGCAGATCGAGGCCCGTGAGCGGCGCGGCGAGCGAGACGCGGAACAGGTTGTAGCCGCGCGGAATCGGCGCGAGGAACGCCTGTTCGTTGCGCCGGCGGATATTGCGCTGGACGTTGAACCCCCACGTGCGATCGCGTCCCGGGCTGTAGCGCAGCGTCCGCAGCGGAATGGCGAACTCGGCCTCCCACCCGCGCTCGGTGATCGCCGACTCCACCGCCCAGTCGCCGTCCCAGTTCGCGTTGAAGCCGCTGATGCCGCCGCGCTGCGCGCCGCCGCCCGCCGAGCCGAACGAGCCGGAGCCGCGCTGGGCGCCGCTGGTCTGCCCCTCGCCGGCGACCTGGCCGTCGGCCTGCACCCCCATCGGGTTGGTGCCGAACACGAACCCGTTCTGGCTGTCGTGGAAGGTGTCGAAGATCAGCTGGATCGAGTCGGTCTCGTTCAGATCCGCGTCGCGGCGGCTCTGGTTCACCACGATTGCCGACGGGTTGTCGTCGTAACAGATCACGCCGATGTAGACGTTCGTGCGGTCCAGCAGAATCCGCACTTCGGTCCGCTGGCTCGCCGGCTGCCCCTCGTCGGGATCCTGCTGGGTGAAGGTTCCGTAGGGCGGCGCCTTCGTCCACGCGTCGTCGGTGACGCGCCCGTCGAGGACCGGCCGCGTCTCGCCGTCGGCGAGCATCACGGCGCCGGGCACCGCCGCCCCGGCCGGCGGATCGGCCGCGGCCAGCGTTTGCGCCGACGCGGCGCCGGCAGAGAAGAGGAGGGCGGAGAGCACGGCAGGCAGTCGCATCAGTGAGTCATCCCGTAGATAGTGTAGTTTATGCCGAGCTTGTACGCCTCGTTCGTGTCGTCGAACGGGAACAGCCCCTGCCCGGACCACTCCCAGTACTCGGGCACGTCGTTGTCGAAGTTCGCCACCACCATCAGACGCCGGGACGGATCGTTGCCCTCGTAGATGCCGTAGTAGCTCGGACGCATCCCGTTCATCGGATGGACGATCGCGTCGATGTCCTCGATGCGGAAGAACGAGTCGAAGATGCGATGGGCGCCGTCGAGCTGCTCGAAGCGCGCGCCCGGCAGCACCCGCTGCATGTTCGCCGCGAAGACGCGCCACTGCTGCGGGCCGTCGAAGTCCTCGAAGACCGCGAAGCCCCCCTTCTGCAGGTAGACGCGGAGCGAAACGGCCTCCGCATCGGTGAGCGTCCAGAAGCCGGGCTCCCACATGAAGACGATCGGGTACTTGAACAGCTCGGGATCGTCGAGCGACAGGATGCGGCTGCCGTCGGTGCGGACGTCGATCGACGTCAGCTCCCGCAGGATCAGCAGGAAGTTCTGTTCGGCCCGCGGATAGTCGTGGTTCCAGGCGGCGCTCCAGCCGCCGCGCCGTCCTCGGCCGCTGCCGTCGGCGCCCCAGCGCGCGCGGACGAAGGTGAAGCGGCCGTCGTACTCGACGTCGCTGCGGTGCGGGGGATAGGCCTCGCGCTGGAATCCGGCGGACAGCGCGGCGAGCGACAGGACGCCGGCCCGCAGGAGCAGCGATCGCGCCACACCGGCCATTATGCGGGATTTACGCGCCGCGGCCTCCGCCCGTGCCGTGCTTTTTCGCGTCCGATTGCCGGTGATATGCTTTCGCCCCACCCCTTCGGCTCTGTCAGCAGGATTGGCGCGCGGGCTCCGCGCGCCGTGGAGGACGGCATGAGAAGCGTGACCCGGAGTCTGCTGGCCGCGATCGCTGTCGCGGCGGTCGTCTCGATCCCGGCGGCGTTCGGCGCCGCCAAGGCGGCCGCGCCAGCCGAGTCGGCGGTCCAGGCGCCGGCCGGCGATGCTGGGCGCTTCGTCGGCACCTATTCGCTCGTCGTCACCGAGCGGAAGGAGGCGGGCGGCGCGTGGGCGGCGACGCCCGACTTCAACTCGAACGGCTACATCATCTACAGCAACACCGGCCAGATGGCGGTGCACATCCAGCCGAAGGTGCGGCAGAGGCTGTCGAATCCGCCGAAGCCGGAGGAGGCGCAGGCGGCGCTTCGCGGGTACGTCGCCTATTTCGGCACCTACACGGTCGACGGCGCCGGCAGGTTCGTCGTGCACCATCGCGTGGGCCAGATCAACCCGGGCGGCGCGGTCGATGCGAAGCGCTACTACGATTTCGTCACGACCCCGCAGGGACGCGAGCGGCTGATCCTCACGCCGGCCCCCAATGGCGACGGACCGAAGGATCAGGCGACGAGCCGCCTGGTCTGGGAGCGGCAGGAAATGGCGCCGCTGTCGGCCGAGCAGAAGAAGTTCGTCGGCTTCTGGAAGCTCCTCTACACCGACACCTACCGGATGAAGGACGGCAAGATGGTGTTCCATGGCAACGGGACGACGCCCGGCGGCCGGAACACGGCGCGCGCCGGCACGTCGTACATCATCTACACCGACAGCGGCCACATGATGGTCCACCTGATGGATCGCGAGGGCCGGACGAAGTGGGCGGGGGCGCAGGCGACGCCCGACGAGGCGCTCAGGGCGTTCCAGAGCTACAGCGGGTACTTCGGACGCTTCGTCACTTACGAGAACCAGAGCCCGCAGTACCTGATCCACAGCCAGCAGGGCGCGACCAATCCCGCCACCTACAGCGATCAGCAGCGCTTCTACCAGTTCACCGGCGACGTGCTCCGCCTGGGCGGTCCGCCGCGGCTCAACGACGCCGGCGAGCTCGAAGGCGGACATCTCTACTGGCAGAAGATGAAGATGGGCGAGAAGTAGGCGCACCGCCGGGCTTCGCGCGCGTCTCGTTCGCAGCGCCGAACGGGGCGCGCGCCTCTGATATGATCGAAGGCCCACGAGGCACTCGTCCTTCTTCGCACGGATCGGATCTCAGGCGTCACATGGCTCGTCGCGTCCTCGCCCTTCCCACGGTCGCCCTCGTTCTCCTGTTCATCGCCTCTGCACCGGCGCCCGGCGCCGCCGGCCAGCGCTCCCCTGCCGCCGCGCAGGAAGCGCGCCTCGTCGCCACGGCGGCGCAGGTCGACACGCCGCCGGCGATCGACGGCGATCTCGGCGATCGGGCCTGGCAGGCGGCCACGCCGCTCACCGGGTTCACGCAGGCCGAACCGGAGGAGGGCGCCCCCGCATCGGAGCCGACCGAGGTGCGCATCGTCTTCGACGATGAGGCGGTGTATGTCGGGGTCGCGTGCCACGACGACAATCCGTCGCAGATCGTGACGACAGACACGCGGCGCGATTCCGATCTCGGCGGCCAGGACGCGATCGGCATCATCTTCGACACCTTCCACGATCAGCAGAACGGCTTCGTGTTCGGCACCAACAGCGCCGGCTCGCAGTTCGACGGCCAGGTGCGCGACCAGGGGGGCGTCACCACGAGCTGGGACGGCAGCTGGGAAGTGAAGACGCACGTCGGCGCCGACGCGTGGACGGCGGAGTTCCGCATACCGCTGCGGACGCTGCGCTACGGACCGGCGCCGCAGGTCTGGGGCGTGAACGTCGCCCGCAACATCCAGCGCCATCGCGAGCGCGCCTTCTGGTCGCCGGTCGCGCGGATCTACGACATCCAGCGCCTGTCGTCGGCCGGCGAACTGCAGGGCCTGCGGTTGAAGACGCCCCGCAACCTCAAGGTGCTGCCCTACGCGGTCAGCTCCGCGGAGCGCAGCTTCGTTCCGGGCGCCGAGGTCGACTTCGACGGGAACGCCGGCATCGACGCCAAGGTCGGCGTCACGCCGAGCCTGAACCTCGATCTCAGCTACAACACCGACTTCGCGCAGGTGGAAGTCGATACGCAGCAGATCAACCTCACGCGGTTCAACCTCCGGTTTCCCGAGAAGCGCCCCTTCTTCCTCGAGAACTCCGGCCTGTTCCGCGTCGGCAAGGGCGATCTGCTCGATCTGTTCTTCAGCCGGCGGATCGGCCTCGACCAGAACGGCGGCCTCGTGCCGATCGCCGGCGGCGGCCGGCTGAGCGGCAAGGCGGGCGGCTTCAACCTCGGGGCCCTCAACATGCAGACCGAGGCGGCGGCGGGCAGCGCGGCGAACAACTTCTCGGTGTTCCGCGTCAGCCGCGAACTGCCGCAGCGCTCGGGCCTCGGGTTCATCTTCGTGAACCGATCGGCGACCGGCGCGCTCGCGAACAACGGCGACTGGAACCGGACGTGGGGCGGCGACGCCCGTCTGGGCATCGGCGAGGACTTCTCGATTGCGGCATTCGCCGCACGCACCGAAACCCCCGGCGCGAGCGGCCGCGAGTACGCCTACAACGTCGATTCGTACTACGACAACGGCCGCCATCTCGCACGCGTCGAGTACGGCGCGACCGGCGAGGGCTTCAACCCGGAGGTCGGCTACCTCGATCGGACGGGCGGATACCGCCGCCTCTTCTTCCGGTTCGCCGAAACGCTGCGGCAGCAGTCGATCCGGAACCTCGGTTTCCGCCAGCTCCTGCCGCACATGACCTATACCCGGTACGAGTATCTCGACGGCGGGCTGGACAACGCGGAGCTGCACGTCGACAACGACTGGGATTTCGAGAACGGCGTGCTGCTGTCGGCCACGCTCAACGGCACCTGGGACGGCCTGCGCGAGCCCTTCGAAGTCTACCCCGGCGTTGTCGTGCCGCCCGGCGTGCACGGCGGACCCCGCTTCTCGCTGCAGGCCAACTCCGATCGGCGCAAGCCGGTCTTCCTGCGGTTCACGATGGACGATGGGCGCTTTCTCACGGGCCATCAGTTCAGCCCGTCGCTCCAGGCGACGGTGCGCCGGGGCGCGGCGTTCACCGTGGACGCCACCTGGAGCTACCGTTCCTTCGATCTGCCCGAGGGGCGCTTCCGCACCAACCTGGGGAACGCGCGCATCACCTACAACTTCACGCCGCAGGTGTTCGTGCAGAGCCTCGTGCAGTACAACGATCGGACGGACCGCTGGTCCTCGAACCTCCGGTTCCAGGTGCTCCAGACCGCGGGCACCGGCCTGTTCGTCGTCTACAACGACACCGAGACGCTCGACGGCAATGGTCCGGTGAACCGGACGTTCGTGGTCAAGTATTCGCGGCAGTTCGATCTGCTGAATTGACGCCTGGCGCCCGCGGGCGCCGTGCGCGCGCCTCGCCCGCGAGCGCCGGAACCGGAGCGACGCGAGCATCTCGATTTCCGCGGCGGCGGCAGCCCCCGCCGCCGCGCGCGCGTACCGGTACAATGCTCCGGCGTGCACATCAGCGTCTTCGAGATCTTCAAGATCGGCATCGGTCCTTCCAGCTCCCACACGGTCGGCCCGATGCGCGCCGCCCGCCGCTTTGCCGAGGGACTGGCGGCCGGCGATCTGCTCGCGCAGACCGCCGCGGTGCGCGTGGAGCTGTACGGCAGCCTCGGATTCACCGGCCGGGGCCACGGCAGCGACAAGGCGATCGTGCTCGGACTCGAGGGGGAGGATCCGGCGACGGTCGACGTCGACGCGATCCCGCTGCGGCTGCTGGCGATCGCGCAGCGCAAACGTCTGACGCTGGCCGGCGGGCAGGAGGTCGTCTTCGACCCGTCGGAGGCGATCGTGTTCAACCGCGCCGAGAGCCTGCCGCTCCATCCCAACGGCATGCGCTTCACCGCGCTGGACGCGCCGGGCGCCATCCTCGCGGAGCGCATCTACTATTCGGTCGGCGGCGGCTTCCTCGTCGATCACGCGGGCGGCGCCGCCGACGCCGGCCCGGCGCGGGACGCTGCAGTGCCGTATCCGTTCGAGTCGGGCGAACAGCTGCTGCGCCTCTGTGCCGAGCACGGACTGGCGGTGTCGTCGCTGATGCTCGCCAACGAGACGGCGCACGCGCCGGCGGCCGATGTGCGGCGAGATCTTCTCGGGATCTGGCACGCGATGGACGGGTGCGTCCGTCGCGGCTGCGAGCGCGAGGGCATCCTGCCGGGCGGCCTCCGCGTGCGGCGGCGCGCCGCCGCGCTCCACCGGCGGCTGAGCGCCGACGTCCGCGGCGCGGTCGATCCGCTCGCCGTCATGGATTGGGTCAACCTGTTCGCGCTGGCCGTCAACGAAGAGAACGCGGCGGGCGGCCGCGTGGTCACCGCACCGACCAACGGCGCGGCCGGCATCGTCCCGGCGGTGCTGACCTACTACCGCCGCTTCATTCCCAATGCCGGCGACGAGGGGACGATCCGGTTCCTCCTGGCGGCGGCGGCGATTGCCTCGCTGTACAAGAAGAACGCGTCGATCAGCGGCGCCGAGGTCGGGTGCCAGGGTGAGGTGGGCGTCGCCTGCTCGATGGCGGCCGGCGCCCTGGTCGACGCCCTGGGTGGCACGCCGGGCCAGCTCGAAAACGCCGCCGAAATCGGCATGGAGCACAACCTCGGCCTGACCTGCGATCCGATCGGCGGCCTGGTCCAGGTGCCCTGCATCGAGCGCAACGCGATGGGCGCCGTGAAGGCCATCAACGCCGCCCGGCTCGCGATGCAGGGGGACGGCACGCACCACGTGTCGCTCGACAAGGTCATCGACACGATGCGGCGGACCGGCGCCGACATGAGCAGCAACTACAAGGAGACGGCGCGCGGAGGTCTGGCGGTCAATATCGTCGAGTGTTGAATCCCGGACTGCGCGGGTGTATCTTCCCCCCCGCGGCGGACTCAAAGGAGCTTGCGTCATGACTGGCAGAAAGACACTCGCGATCGCGTTGGCCGCGGCCGCCGTCGGATTCGGCGGCTGGACGCTTGCGGCGCAAGGCGCCGCCTACGACGTGCTGATCCGCGGTGCCCAGGTCGTCGACGGCACCGGGAACCCTTATTTCTATGGTGACGTGGCCGTGAAGAACGGCCGCATCGCCGGCGTCGGCCACCTCGCCGGTGCCGCGGCGACCCGCATCATCGACGCCAAAGGACTCGTGGTCGCGCCCGGGTTCATCGACATGCACACCCACTCGGACATGGCCGTCGTCGCAGACGGAACCGCGCAGAGCAAGATCCGCCAGGGCGTCACGCTGGACGTCATCGGCGAAGGCAGCTCCGTGGCACCGCGCGACGGCCTGAAGGCCGAGGGCGACCAGGACTGGACCACTCTGACGGGCTATTTCCAGAAGCTCGAAAAAGCCGGCGTCTCGATGAACATCGCCTCGTACGTCTCAGAGGGGCAGGTGCGCCGCGTCGTGATGGGCTACGACACGGGCCCCGCGAGCCCGGCGCAGCTCGAACGGATGAAGCAGCTCGTCGCGCGAACGATGGAGGAAGGCGCCGTCGGCCTCATGGGACGCTTCGAGAGCGGCGGCCCGGAGCATCCCGACGAGGTGATTGAGCTCGCGAAGGTGGCCGCGCGGTACCCGGGCAGCCACTACGCCTCCCACATCGGCAGCGAAGGGTACGAGCAGCAGAAGGAGCTCGATTTCGCGCTGCGGGTCGCCAGAGAGGTCAACATTCCCGTTCACGTCCTGCACTTCAAGATCCGCGGCGAGAAGCTGTGGCCGAAGATGCCCGAGTACGTCCGGCAGGTGCAGGCCGTGCGGGACAGCGGCTTCGACGTCACGGCGAACGTCTATCCGTACGGCGCGATGAGCCACGGCTGGAGCTCGATCGTGCCCCTGTGGGTCCGCGAGGGCGGGCCCGAGAAGTACGCCGAGCGGCTCCGCGACAAGTCGCTGCGGCCGAGGATCAAGGCCGATCCCGACTTCATCGCCTGGATGGAAGAGCACGGCGGGTGGGAAGGCGTCGTCATGGCCCGCGCCCGGACCCCCAAGAACAGCGAGTACGAGGGCATGAGCGTGGCGGCGATCGCCAAGGCGCGCGGCGACGCCGACCCGGCCGATACCTTCCTCGACCTGATGGCCGACGACGGCGGCGGCATCAGCGGAGTGTTTCACAACCAGTCTGAGGAGAACGTCAAGCTGGTGTTGAGCCAGCCGTGGGTGTCGCCGGCCAGTGACGGCTCCGCGATCAACCTGCAGGCGGCGGGGGTGCCCCACCCGCGCAACTACGGCACCAACGTCCGCGTGCTCGGCAAGTACGTGCGCGAAGAGCACCTGCTCACGCTCGAGGACGCCGTGCGCAAGATGACCTCGCTCCCGGCGCAGGTCCTCGGGCTCCGCGACCGCGGCCAGCTCCGCGAGGGCTTCGCCGCCGACATCGTCGTCTTCGATCCGAAGACGGTGGGCGACACGAACACCTACGAGAAGCCGAAGTCGTATGCCAGGGGAGTGCCGTACGTGCTGGTCAACGGCGTGCTCGTGATCGACAAGGGCGAGCACACCGGCGCGCGCCCCGGCAGGGCGATTCTCGGCCCCGGGTACAAAGCGGCGAGGGCCGCCACATCCGGCCAGTAGCCGTTCCCGTGGCTCTGCCGGGAAATGCGGCATCGCCGCCTCGTTCCCGGCCCCGCCTCCTGAGCCGCGGCATCGTCGGATGCCGCGGTTATTTTGGATGCGGCGGCCGGCGCGTCGAAATTTCCGGCGGCCCACCCTCACCCGGTCTTGTCCTCCGCGTATACTGTGTCGCTCATTTTCCCGGCCGTGTCACCGGCCCCGCTCCGGAGGATTCCCGTGCGTCTCAGATCAGCTGCCGTTCTCATGACCGCACTCGCGCTCCCGCTCGCCGCGCCCGCGCGCGCGCAGAGCGCCGCCCCATCCGCCCCGCAGGGCTCGCCGGCGCCGGACGCCGGCGCCGGCAGCGGGGGAGCGACCGCCGTCCGCTCGAGCGACGGCCGCCTCGTCCTGACCGCCGTCGAAGCGTCGGGAGGCATCCGTGTGGACGGCGCCCTCGATGACGAGGCGTGGGAGCACGCGACGCCGGTGAGCGGGTTCCTGCAGAGCGAGCCGGCCGAGGGCCAGCCGGCGACGCAGCAGACCGAGGTGCGCATCGCGTACGACCAGAACAACCTGTACATTGCGGCGTTCTGCCGCGACGACAGCCCGCTGGTGATCACCGACATCCGCAAGGACTTCGGGACGGGGGATCAGGACACCTTCGAAGTGATCATCGACACGTTCGGCGATCACAACAACGGCTTCATTTTCGCCACCAATCCCGAGGGCGCCCGCTCCGACTCCCAGGTGACCAACGAGGGACGCGAGGTCAACACGAGCTGGGATGCCGTCTGGAACGTACGCACGCGCAAGGTGGACCAGGGCTGGACAATCGAGATGGGCATCCCGTTCCGCTCGCTCCGGTTCGAGGGAGGCGTGGAGAAGGTCTGGGGGATCAACTTCAGCCGCCGGCTGCGCCGGGTCAACGAAGTCACCTACTGGTCGCTCGTGCCGCGGCAGTTCAAGATCAGCCGCGTCTCGCTGGCCGGCGATCTCGAAGGCATTCCGGCGCGCATGCCGAGCCGGAACCTGCGCATCAAGCCCTACGTGCTCGCCAGCAGCGTCAGGCCCACCGGGTCCAGAGCGGTGCCCGCGCCGGCGTTCGCCGGCGACGGCGACATCGGCCTGGACCTGAAGTACGGCGTCAGCTCGTCGCTCACGCTCGACGTGATGGTGAACCCCGACTTCGCCCAGGCCGAAGCCGACCAGCAGCAGGTCAACCTGACGCAGTTCGATCTGTTCTATCCGGAAAAGCGCGACTTCTTCCTCGAGAACTCGGGCGTCTTCTACGTCGGCGACGCCTCGCGCGCGCTCGTCGGCAACCAGGTGACCACGGCGGCGCGCGCCGATACCGACCTGTACTACTTCCACAGCCGGCGCATCGGCCTCACCGACGATGGGCAGCCGATCCCGATTCTGGCGGGCGCGCGCCTCACCGGCCAGGCCGGCGGCCTCGGCATCGGCGTGCTCTCGGTCCAGGTGAAGGACACCGCGTCGTCGCCGAACAACCACTACACGGTGGCGCGCCTCCGCAAGGGCGTGCTGAACAACACCGCCTTCTTCGGCGGCATCCTGATGCAGCGGCAGAACACCGACGCGTCGGGCGACTACAACCGGGTGGTCGGCATCGATACGAACATCCGGCTCTTCGGCCGGGTGGATACGAGCGCGTCCTACTTCAACACGCTGACGGGCGCGGGCAACCCGCTGCGCAAGGCGGGCAGCACCCGGTGGGATCAGTCGTCGTTGCGCGCGTCGTACCTGTTCGAGGGACGGAAGTACTACAGCAACGGCACGATGGTCACGATCGGCAAGGACTTCAACGACGAGCTCGGCTACTACCGCCGCCTCGGCATCCGCAAGTACATCCTCGACACCGGCATGCGTCCAAGGCCGAAGGCGCTCAACAAGTACGGCATCCGCGAACTGCAGCCGCACCTGACCTGGAACTACTTCACCGACATGGAGGGGCGCTATTTCGCGCGCAATCTGCACACGGCCTTCTCCATCTACGGCAACAGCGGCTCCTCGCTCGAGTTCTCGATGAACCCCGGGGGCGACACGCTGTTTGCGCCGCAGACGATCTCCGGCATCCGCGTGCCCGCGGGCACCTTCCGGACCAACAACTTCCGCGTGAACTACAGCAGCGATCCGTCGCGTCTCTTCTCGGGCGGCCTGACGACGACGGTCGGCACCAACTGGATCGCGGACGAGCAGACGATCAGCGCGAACCTCACGCTGAAGCCGAGCTACCGGTTCCGGACGACGCTCAGCGCGCAGCGCACGCGGCTGACCGTCGACGATCCCGCCGCGCCCCAGAACGCGCTGCGCGTGATCGTGACCAACCGGACGAACTACTCGTTCACGACCAACATGTTCGTCGACGCGCTGATCCAGTTCGAGCAGGCGACGCACCGGGTCAACTCGAACATCCGGTTCAACTTCATCCACCACCCGCTGAGCGATCTGTACATCGTCTACAACGATCAGCGGTTCACCGACGGGGCGCCGCTTCTCGCCGGCACCGACGCTCCGCCGGTCGCCGGGCGAGGGCTGATCGTGAAGTTCACGCAGATGTTCAGCTTCTAGGGCGGGACGGGCGGGAGGGGGCGGCCCCTCCCGCCTATTTCTTCAGTTCCTGATACACCTGCGCGACGAACCGGTCGGCGCTCTGCGGCGTCGCGCCGGGGACCTTCGCGTCGAACTCCGCGGTCGGCTTCGCGGCGACCACCTCTTCCTGAGTCTTCCCCGCCTCGATCAGCGCGGCCACCTTGTCGCGCACCGCCATCATCATCGCCCTGTGCGCCGCCACCTGCGCCTTGCCGACGAGGGGGCCGTGGCCGGGGATGATCGTCAGGTCCGGCCCACCCACCCTGGCAATCGCCTCGAAACCGGCGAGCATGCCGTCCATCGTGCCGCCGTTGCTGCGGTCGATGTTCGGGTACCCGGTCGAGCGGTAGAAGTCGCCGACCGCAAGCGCGTGGACCGACGGGAAGTAGATCATCGTGTCGCCGTCGGTGTGGGCGTTCGGCACCGGGATGAGCTGCACGTCGTCGCCGTTGACGTGTACCGTGACCGGGGCGTCGTAGGTGAGGACGGCCAGCGCCGCCGCGGGCGCCGGCGTGCCAGGCTGCCCGCTGGCCGTGGGGCCTGGAGTCGCGAGCCGCCTGCGGAGGCTCTCGCGCGAGAGGAGCGTGGCGCCCGCCCGGGCCATGTTCTCGTTCCCGCCGGTGTGGTCGCCGTGCAGATGGGTGTTGACCAGGAAGCGGATGCGACCGTCGGGCTGAACCGCCTTGACCGCCGCGAGGATCTTCGCGCTGAGCGGCGCGAACGCGGCGTCGACCATGAACGCGCCGTCGGGCCCGGCCAGCACGCTGATGTTGCCGCCCATGTTGCCGCCGATCCCTTCGAGCACGAAGAGGCTGCCGCCGACCTTCGTCGTCTTGATCTCGATCTGGCTGTAGTCGGGGCCGCCCTGCGCCAGCACGGAGGTGCCGCCGGCCAGGAGAAGCGCCGCCGCGGCGCCGATCATCGCTGCTCTCATGCGCTGCTCCTCCGATCCCGGCCCTACTTCCCCTTCTTCGCCAGGATCTGCTCCATCTCGTCCATCACCCGGTTCATCGCCTTCACCGTCAGCTCCAGCGGCTCGTCGGTCGTCATGTCGACGCCCGCCTCCTTCAAGAGGTCGATCGGGTACTTCGATCCGCCGGCGTGCAGGAAATCGAGGTAGCGCCTGGTGGCGGCCGCGTCGCCCGACTTCACCTTCTCGGCCAGCGCCAGCGACGCCGTGAACGAGGTTGCGTACTGATAGACGTAGAAGTCGCGGTAAAAGTGGGGGATGTAGCTCCACTCGTGCTGGATGTAGTCGTCCACGATGCAGACGCCTTGATCGCTGCCGTAGTAGCGCCGGGTGATGTCCAGGTACAGCTTCGCGAGCGCGTCGCCGACAATCGGCTGCCCCTTCTCCGCCATTTCGTGCATCTTCAGCTCGAACTCCGCGAACTGCGCCTGGCGGAACACGGTGCCCTTGATGTTCTCCAGGTAGTTCCCCAGCAGCGACAGCCGCGCGTCGTCGTCGTCGATGCTCGCCAGCATGTGGTCGATCAGCAGCGACTCGTTGAAGGTGGATGCCACCTCGGCGACGAAGATCGGATAGTTCGCCAGCGGGTACGGCTGCGCCTTGTTGGAGAAGTAGCTCTGCATCGTGTGCCCGAGCTCGTGCGCAAGCGTGCTGACGTCGGCGTACTTGCCGTTGAAATTGATCAGCATGTAGGGATGGACGTCGTACGCGCCGCCGTCCGAGTAGGCGCCGGATCGCTTGCCCTCGCTCGGCAGCAGATCGATCCAGCGTTCGTCGAACGCCTTCTTCAGCGTGGTCACGTACTCGTCGCCCAGGGGCTTCATCGCGGCAAGCACGTGCTGCTCGGCCTCCTCCGGCGTGTACTCGAGCTTCACCGAATCGACCAGCGGCGCGTAGAGATCGTAGTAGTGCAGCTCGGAGACGCCCATCATCCGCCTGCGCAGCTGGAGGTAGCGGTGGAAGGCCGGCAGGTTCCGGTTCACGCCTTCGACCAGACGCGTGTAGACCGAGAGCGGGATGTTCGGACCGTCGAGCGCGAGCGCAAGATCGGACGGATACTTCCGCGCATTCGCGTAGAAGCGCACCTTCTGCACCTCGCCGCTCATCGTCGTGCCGAACGTGCCGCTGAAGCCGCCGAGCGCATCGAAGAACGACGACATCACCTTCTGCCGGTCGCCGCGATCGGGCAGCGCGCGCAGATCGGCGTAGGCCGCCTGATCGATCTTGTGCGGCTTGCCGTCGCTCAGCGTGATCGTCGGATAGGGGAAGTCGGCGTTCGCCAGGATGTTGTAGGCGTCCGACGAGGCGCCCGCCAGGGGCCCGGCGCTCGCGAGCAGCTTCTCTTCCGGCTCGCTGAGCGTGTGCGCCGCGCGGCGCGCGATGTCGGCCAGATAGAACTTGTACACGGCGAGCCGCGGCTCGGAGGCGACGAAGCGATCGATCGTCGCGCGATCCGCCTTCAGCACCTCGGGCTCGATGAACGCAGCCTGCGCCGCGAAGGTCGAGTACAGCTGCACCATTTCCTGCTTCATGCCCTGCCGGGCGGCATCGCGCGTGTCCTGATCCGCCAGCAGGCTCGCGTAGACGTACTCGCGCGACAGCGCCTTGTCGAGCGCCGACATCCTCTCGAGCGCGTCGGCGAGGACCTGGGCCGACGACGCGAGTCTGCCCTGGTACGATTTCAGCCCGCCGATCTCGCCCGCCGTCTTCTCTTTGGCGGCGCGCCACGCCGCGTCGTCGGGATAGATGTCGGCGAGATTCCACTTGTACTTGTCGGGAATCCTGGCGCGGTCGCGTTCCTGCGCCGCGACGCCGAGCCCGACTGCGGCCACCAGGACCGCCGCGACGATGGACCGGAGGCACGAAGGATGTCTGCGCATCCCTGTATTCTAGTGGACCGTCCCGGCTGAATCAGCACCGCAGAGCGCAGGGTTCTCTTCGCGAGCAGCCCCACCGGGTGCCCGCCGAAGAACGCGTGTCACGGCTGCCGGCCCGGCGCCCGGCGGTGGCACCCCTTCGCCGCCGCCGCCCGTAGTAGTCCCAGTGGTGGTACTTCAGCGAGCGCGGTCCACTCTCGTGGCCCGATCCGCTGCCCGGCCGGGGCGCCGCTCCTCGTCCCCGCTGTCCGCCTGCCGCCGGCCCTTCACCCCGGCGGTCAGGATGCCCCGCTCCCCCGGCGACGCGTGCTACCCTGATCGGCGGTCACCTGCCAGCGCCCCCCCCCCGGGAGAGAGGTCGCCCCATGCGCTGCCGCCATACGTCTCACCTGCTCGTCCTGCTCGTGGCGTCGATCGTCGCCGCCGGCCTCGCGGGCGCACCAGCAACCCTGCCCGACCAGGAAGGTTCCCTCAAGTTCGCCGTGATCGGCGACAGCGGCACCGGCGGTCCGGCCCAGTATCGGGTCGCGAAAGCGCTCGCCGACGCGCGCCGGTCGTTTCACTACGAGCTCGTGCTGATGCTGGGCGACAACCTCTACATTGGCAGCGACCGGGAGGACTATCGGAAGGCGTTCGAGATTCCCTACAAACCGATGCTCGACGCCGGCGTGAGGTTCTACGCAGCGCTGGGCAACCACGACGATCCGAAGGAGCGCTTCTACAAGGGCTTCAACATGAACGGCGAGCGCTATTACTCGTTCCGGCCGCAGCCGGGCGTCCGGATCTTCGCGCTCGACAGCAACGCCATGGATCGGGCGCAGCTCGACTGGTTCGAGAAGGCTCTCGCCGACAGCGGATCGGACTGGAAGATCTGTTTCTTTCACCACCCGCTCTACTCGTCGGCCGGCCGCCACGGGTCCGATCTTGCGCTGCGCGCGCAGGTCGAGCCGCTGCTCCTGAAGTACGGCGTCGACGTGGTCTTCGCAGGGCACGATCACGTCTATGAACGCATCAAGCCGCAGAAGGGGATCTACTACTTCGTGTCGGGAGGCGCGGCGAAGCTGCGGAAGGGCGACATCGAGGCGTCGGCGCTCACGGCGAAGGCGTTCGATACCGGAAACCACTTCATGCTCGTCGAGCTCGCCGGCGGGGTGCTGAGCTTCGAGGCCATCTCGGACACCGGCGCAGTCGTCGATTCCGGCTCGTTCACCCTGAGATAACCGTTTTCGCTTTTCGTGTTCAGCCTCGATACACCTTTCGAATTGCTGCATCGTTACAAGTTGGTCAAATCATTGTTCGCGAGCAACTTGCCGCGATCCCTGCCTTGGCCCTGCAATTGATGACTCTATGAGACATCATGGTTCATTATGAATATTCCGCAATCCCGCGTATGCCGCTCTCGATATGTCCGAAGTGCGGAAGCCATCGTACCGAAGTCGTCGGCATGACCGAGACGCCGCCTGCGCTCGTCGTCCGCTGCAACGCCTGTGGCGCCATTTCATCAGTGCCGGCCACCGACCGCGACACCAGGGAACCTCCCGCGGACGACACCGGCATGCGACTCGAAGGGTGCGGGTAGACTGCCGTCGCCATCTGTGAAGCGCGAGCGTGGCGCTTCACGCGTCCCATGACGGTTCGCCCGGATTCTTCCTCCGCACCCGTGGCCTCCCGCCTCCTCACCGCAGACATCGCCATCGTCGGCGCCGGCGCGGCCGGCCTTGCGACGGCAATCTTCACCCGCCGTGCGGACCGGCCGCCGTCGGTCGTGCTGCTGGAGGGTGCGAAGCGTCCGGGGGCCAAGATTCTCGTCAGCGGCGGCGGCCGCTGCAACGTCGCCAACGCGCGCGTCGAGGCGGCCGACTTCAGCGGCGGACGGCGCGTGCCGATCGGCCGGATCCTCGGCGGATTTCCGCCCGAGCGCACCGTCGCCTTCTTCCGGGAGCTCGGGGTGCCGCTCCATGCCGAAGAAGAGGGCAAACTGTTTCCGGATTCGAATCGTTCGCGCGATGTGCTCGACGCGCTGCTCGGCGAGATCGACGCCGTGGGCGCACGGCTGTTGACTGGGCAGCGCGTCCTCGACGTCGTGCCATGCGGCGATCGCTTCCGCGTCCAGACCCCGACGATGGCGGTCGACGCCCGGCGGGTGGTGCTGGCAACCGGCGGCCGGTCGCTCCCGAAATCCGGCAGCGACGGCGCCGGGCTGGAGATCGCCCGCCGCCTCGGGCACACCATCGTGCCGACAACGCCGGCGTTGACGCCGCTCCTGCTGGCGGACGCCGATCCGCTCCATCGGGAGCTGTCCGGCGTGTCGCAGCCGGTCGCGCTTTCGATCTGGATCGACGGCGTGCGCGCCCGGCGGCTGTACGGTCCGCTGCTGTGGACGCACTTCGGGGTGAGCGGACCGGTGGCCCTGGATGCGTCGCGTCACTACTTGCGCGCGGAGCTCGAGCGGCGCCCGGTCCGATTGACGTTGAACTTCTGCGGCGGCGCCGCTTTCGACGAGATCGATCGCCTGTGGATCGATCGCGCCAGGGCGCGGCCGACCGCCTCGATCGCTGCGACGCTCGCGTCGATCGTGCCGGCCTCGGTCGCCGAGGCGCTGCTGCGACGACTGTCGATTGAAGGGTGCACCACGCTGGCGCACGCCGGTCGGGACGCGCGCCGGCGCCTGGCGCACGCGCTCGACGCCTGGCCGCTGCCGGTGGCCGGCGCCCGCGGCTACAACTTTGCGGAGGCCACGGCCGGTGGCGTCGATCTCGCGGAGATCGATCCGTCGTCGATGGAGTCGCGGATCCGCCCCGGTCTCTTTCTCGTCGGCGAGATGCTCGACGCCGACGGCCGGCTGGGCGGCTTCAACTTTCAGTGGGCCTGGGCGACCGCCCGGATGGCCGCCGCGGCGCTGGCCGCGCGCTGACGCACCCGAACGCCGTGCGAGCGGCTCTAGGCTTTGCCCGCTTTCTCCTGTCCGCCGCGCTCGCCTTTCGGCTTCGCCTTCGTCGCACGCTTGCGCGCTGCCTTGGCGGGCGCCGGCTCGCTGGTCGCCTGCAGCGCGACCAGCCGCGTCGCGAAGACGCGGCGGCCGTGCTCGTCGAAGTCGATGACGGTGTGGTGCTCGTTCACCTCGACCAGCGTGCCGGAGCCATAGGTCGGCTGGACGACGCGGTCGCCCTTGGTCCACGACTTCATCGGCGTTACCAGCGCGGCTCGCGGCGTCCGCCGCCGCCGCCGCCGCGGTTGCCGCCGAAGCCGCCGCCAAACCCGCCTTCGGGCTTCGGCCGCGCTTCGTTGACGGTCAGACTGCGGCCTCCCAACTGGAACTGGTTGAATTCCGAAGCAGCTTTCTGGGCCTCGTCGTCGGTCGCCATCTCGACGAACGCGAATCCCCGGGCGCGGCCGGTCGCCGCATCGCGCATCACGCGCACCGATTCGACCGTGCCCGCGCGGGCGAACAGTTCCTGCAGTTCCGCTTCGCCCGTCGTGTAGGGCAGATTTCCGACGTAGAGCCTTCGACCCATCGCTGTCTCCTCATCCCGCCGGCGTGCTGCACGCATCCGGCGCATTACCGCCCCGGAGCATCAGCCCCGGGCTGGTGGCTGCGCGTCGGCTAGGCGATCACGTGGAGGAGAGAGCGAGTCAGGACGGAGGCTCGATCGGCTCTCGGCGCGGGCGAAGCAGGCGGGGCTGACCACCAAGGAGGCGTAGTCTATCAACCGGGTCCTGCGTAAGCAAGTGAGTCGCCCTGGGGCGGCAGCGTGCGCCTGGGACGGCGGCCTCCCGCGAGCCTCCTATAATTGCGTGCATGACCGTGGTTCCGGGGTGTGAACGGCTGCTCGACAGCGGCCGCCTCGACGGCGCGCGTGCCGCGATTGTGTGCAATCCCTCCTCGGTCGACCGCCAGCTCAGGCATGTCGCCGACCGCCTGGCCGCACGGCCGCGGGGCCGGCTCGCCGCGATCTTCGGCCCGCAGCACGGGTTCCGCTCCGACGTGCAGGAGAACATGATCGAGAGCGGCCACGCGCACGACGCCGTCCGCCGCGTGCCGGTGTATTCGCTGTACAGCGAGACCCGAACGCCCACCGCGGCCATGCTCGAAGAGGTCGATCTGCTCGTCATCGACCTGCAGGACGTGGGGACGCGAATCTATACCTACATCTACACGATGGCGAACTGCCTCGCGGCCGCGCGCGCCCGCGGGATCAAGGCGATCGTCTGCGATCGACCGAACCCGATCGGCGGCCTCGCCGTCGAAGGGCCGATGCTCGAGAACGGCTTCGAGTCGTTCGTCGGCCAGTACCCCATCCCGATGCGGCACGGCATGACCATCGGCGAGCTGGCCCGGCTGTTCAACGACGAGTTCGGCATCGGCGCCGATCTCGAAGTGGTCGAGATGCAGGGCTGGCGGCGCGAGATGTACTTCGAGGCGACCGGCCTCCCCTGGGTGATGACGTCGCCCAACATTCCGACCGCCGACACCTGCGTCGTCTATCCGGGCACGGTGCTGCTCGAGGGGACCAATATCTCGGAGGGACGCGGCACGACGCGGCCGTTCGAGCTGTCCGGCGCACCCTGGGTGACGGCGGAACGCTTTGCGGATGCGATGAACCGGCTCGGGCTGCCGGGCGTGTTCTTCCGGCCCGCGGTGTTCGAGCCGACCTTCCACAAGCACGCGAAGATCGGCTGCGGCGGGTGCCAGGTCCACGTGCTCGATCGGCGGCGCTTCCGGCCGGTCGAATGCGGGGTCGCGCTGCTGGCGGCGTTCCGGGCCAGCGATCCGCAGCGGTTCGCCTGGCGCGAGCCGCCGTACGAATACGAACCGGTCAAGCCGCCCATCGACATCCTCGCGGGCTCTCCGGCGCTGCGCGAGCAGGTCGACGCCGGGCGCTCGGCGCGCGAGATCGCGCGCTCGTGGGAGGCGAGCGTGGCGGCGTTCGAGCACATCCGGCGGAGGTACCTCCTGTACTGATCGACGGTCGCCTCGATTGCCGCGCGTTCGCGGGTGAACGCGAACGCGGCGCCACGCCCGGCGCGCAGGCCGATCCGCGACAGGTTCACCTCGCCGGAGGCGCCGAGTGAGGGGCTGTTCGCCGACAGGCTCGGTCCGGTGGGCTGCCCTCGGAGAGGTCCACGGGGCCCGCGGACGTGCGCGAGTGGCAGCGATCAGGGCCGCAGCTCCTGATTCGCCGATGCGCGGGCGCGCCGGATCTGGCTGGCGTGCCCGTGCGCGTGCTTCGCGTAGATCTCGAGCCAGGTCTCGACGCCGAATCGTCCGACCTCGGAATGGGTCCCTTCCCGCGCCCATTCCTCCTCGGTCAGCCGGTCCAGGATCTCGGCCGTCGTCGCGCGCGCGAAGCGGAAGGCCTCGAGCGAGGAGGCGATCGGTCGGTCGTAGTACAACCGCCTGGCGAACAGGTCCTGATCGTAGGCGGCGATCGCGGGCTGCTCCTCGGCGACGAGCCGCCGCAGCCGGATGGCCGACGTCATCTCGCTGTCGGCCAGGTGGTGCACGATCTCCCGGGCGGACCAGGCATCGGGCGCCGGGCGGGCGTCCAGCTCGGCACCGGTCGCGCCGGCGAGCGCCTCGGCGACGACGCGATAGCCGTCCTTGTAGCGTGCGATCTCGCGCTGCCGCGTCTCCGCATCCATACGGCCCTCCTCGAATCCCGATGGAACGATCAGCCCCGGGTCCGGGCGATCCCCGGCGCCGCCGCTTCCTGCGCCGATGCCGGCTCGAGATGCCGCGCGATCAGGTTGGCGCGCAGGTGCTCGAACGCGTCCTTCGGCGTATCGCAGTGGTGCAGCAGATCGAGATCCTGTTCGGCGATGGCGCCCCAGTCGCCCATCGGCTTCAGGTTGAGCACCTCGCTCCAGTACTCGCTGCCATAGAGCACGACATCGATCTGCTTGGACAGCTTGTCGGTCTGCACGAGGGTGAGGATCTCGAACAGCTCGTCCATCGTGCCGAAGCCGCCCGGGAAGATCACGAGGGCCTTCGCGAGGTAGGCGAACCAGAACTTGCGCATGAAGAAGTAGTGGAACTCGAAGTGGAGCCCGTCGCTGATGTAGGGGTTGGCGCCCTGCTCGAACGGCAGCCGGATGTTCAGGCCGATCGTCTTGCCGCCGGCTTCGTGGGCGCCGCGATTGGCCGCCTCCATGATGCCGGGGCCGCCGCCGGAGGTGACGACGAACCGGTGGTTGTCGGATTCGAGCGTCCGGCTCCAGGCGGTCAGCAGCCGCGCGAGCTCGCGCGCGTCCTCGTAGTAGCGCGCCCACTCGAGCGCTTTGCGGGTCTGGGTGATCTCGCGCTCGAATTGTTCGTCGGCGTCGCGGACGCCGCGGGCCCTGAGCGTCCGCAGGGCGCGCTGTGCCCGCTCGCGGCTGTCGACGCGCGCCGATCCGAAGAACACCACGGTGTCCTGGATCCGCTGTTCCCTGAAACGGCGGAGCGGCTCGAGGTATTCGGCCAGAATCCGGATCGGGCGCGCCTCCTGGCTCTCGAGAAACACGGGATCGGTGTAGGCGGTCGGCTGCTGCGTCATGGATGTTTGTCACTCTAGCAACATTCGGTATGATCGCGCCGCTCATGGGCAGCGCGCCAAGCCTCGACGTCCGTGCCACCATTCAGGCTCCCGCCGGCACGGTCCTCCGCGCCTTTTTCGAGGCCGACGCGCTGGGCGCCTGGTGGCAGGCCGCGCACTCGGTGACCACGCCGCGGGCGCTGGGGCCGTACGCCATCGAGTGGGCGCCGACCGACTTCCGCGACGAGATGCTGGGCCGCCTGGGCGGCGTCTTCCGCGGCACGGTCATGGAATTCGACGCGGGTGCCGGCTTCTTCGTCGCCGATGCCTACTGGCTCCCGCCCGACGGCGACCCGATCGGCCCGATGGCGCTCGCCGTGCAGTGCACCTCGTCGGACGATGGCGCCACCCAGGTACGCGTGCGGCAAACGGGTTTCGAGGAAGGCGAGCGCTGGCGGCGGTACTACGAGGTCATTGCCCACGGGTGGGAGCGGGCGCTCGCATCGATGAAGGCGCTGCTGGAGAAGTAGCGGCGTCCATCTCAGAACTGCTGGAGCCTGAGATAGTTGGCGTCCGGCCGCGTCGCGTCGGGGTGGATGTTGACCAGCACCACGGCCGCGCCCGGCGGAATGCGCCCTTGTGCGGCCATCTGGCGGCCGATCGCGCCCGGATCGCGATCCGGCGGCACCTCCATGTGAAACGGGGCCACGCCCCACAGAAGCGACAGCCGCCGCGCCGTGTCGACGCGGTCGGACGCCGCGAGGATCGGCACCTTCGGCCTGAGCATCGACAGGCGCTGCGCCGTACGGCCCGTGCGGGTGACCGCCACGATGCCGTGCGCGGCCCCCCGTTCGGCGAGCGTGACCGCCGCCATGCAGAGAGCGAAGGCATGATCGTCCGGCCGCGCCTCGCGCCGCAGGGCGATCGGGGTCCCGGGATCCGGCGCCGATTCGGCGTCGCGAATAATCGCGTCGAGCGTCGCGGCCACGTGCGCCGGCGCGGCGCCGACCGCGGTCTCGCCCGCCAGCATGATCGCGTCCACTCCGTCGTCCACCGCGTTGGCGGCATCGCTGACCTCGGCGCGCGTGGGCCGCGCGGCGCGGGTCATCGACTCGAGCACCTGCGTGGCGACGATCACGGGCTTGCCCGCACCCAGCGCCGCCAACGTGATGCTCTTCTGGGCGCGCGGCACCTGCTCGAGCGGGATCTCGAGGCCCAGGTCTCCGCGGGCGACCATCACGCCGTCGCAGGCGTCGAGAATGAGGGCGAGGTTGGCGAGCGCTTCCGGGCGCTCGAGCTTCGCGACAACCGGCAGGCTGCGCCCCTGCGCCTCGAGGAGGCCGCGGACGCGCCGCACGTCGGCGGCCGACTGCACGAAGCTGATCGCGACCAGGTCGACGCCGTGCGCGGCGCCGAACGCCAGATCGTCGGCATCCCTGGCGGTCACCGCGGCGACCGGCAGAGCGACGCCGGGCGCGTTGATGCCCTTGTGCTCGCCGATCCTGCCTCCCTCGACCACCGTCGTCCGGATCCCGGCGGGGTCGCTGGCATCGACCCTGAGCTCGATCGCGCCGTCGGCCAGCAGCAGCCGATCGCCGGCCCGCACGGCCTCCGCCAGCCCTGCGAAGGCGGTGAACAGCTGCTCGCGCGTGCCGAGGCCGTCGCCGATCGCGATGCGCAGGGGGTCGCCGCGTGCGACGTCGATCGGCGAGCCGCCGGCGAGGCGGCCGGTGCGGATCTTCGGGCCGGCAAGATCCTGGAGGATCGCGACTTCCCGCCCGGCGCGCCCGGCCGCGCGCCGGATGGCGGCGATGCTGGCGGCGTGCGACGCGTGCGTGCCGTGCGCGAAGTTCAGGCGGAACACGTCGACGCCGGCGGCGATCAGGGCGTCGAGCTCCGCGCCGGTGTCGCTCGCCGGTCCGACGGTCGCGATGATTTTCGTGCGCCGCATGGAGGACAATGTCGATTATGGGCCAGATCGTGCCGGACCTCGTCGAACGCTATCTCGCGTCGCTCAATCGGCAGTCCGACGGCGTGCTCGACGAGATCGCGCACGAAGGAGTGCGCGAGCATCTCCCGCTCATCAATGCCGAGGTCGGCGCGCTGCTGCGCGTGCTGACCGCGGCCTGCGGCGCCCGGCGCGTGCTCGAGGTCGGCACCGCGATCGGCTACTCGACCATCTGGATCGCCGGCGCGCTGCCGCCGGACGGCCTCCTGATCACCATGGAAACGAGCGAAGAGCGGGCCAGGCGGGCGCGCGCGAACGTCGAGCGCGCCGGCCTGTCCGGGCGGGTCTCGGTGATGATCGGCGACGCCGAGCGGTTGATCGCCAAGGTCGCCGGGCCGTTCGATCTGATCTTCCAGGACTGCGACAAGAAGCTGTACGGGCCGATGCTCGACCGGCTCGTCGAACTGCTCCGGCCCGGCGGCCTGCTCGTGACCGACAACGTGCTGTGGGACGGCGAAGTCGTTCCCGGCCATGTCTCGCTGCCCCGGAAGGACCCGGCCGACACGCGCGCCATCGCCGACTACAACGTGCGCCTGAGCGCGCACCCTCAACTGATCACGTCGACGATCCCGCTGCGCGACGGCCTGGCGTTGTGCGTGAAGCGCGGGGCGAGGGAGCTGAACCCGCTGCTCGAATCGCTCGAACGCTCGACGCGCGCGCTGCGCGCGGCCGACTTCAACGAGAACGCCTCCCGGTGACGATCGCGGAATTCGGGCGGCAGCTGCGCGCCGGCGCCATCACCGCCGAGCAGGCGACCGACGCCTGCCTGCGCCGCATCGGCAGCGACAACGGGCGGCTCAACGCCTTCATCCTCGTGCTCGACGAAGCGGCGCGCGCCCAGGCACGAGAGGCGGATCGGGAGCTGGCAACCGGCCGCGACCGCGGACCGCTGCACGGCGTGCCGATCTCGCTCAAGGATCTGCTCGACCTGAAAGGGACTCCGACCACGGCGGCGTCGCGCGTGCGCGAGGGGCATCGGGCGGTTCGCGACGCCCCCGCGGTGGCGCACCTGCGGCGCGCCGGCGCCGTGTTCGTCGGCAAGACGAACCTGCACGAGTTCGCGCTCGGCACGACCAACGAGGATTCGGCGTTCGGTCCGGTGCGCAACCCGCTCGATCCGTCGCGATCGCCCGGAGGATCGAGCGGAGGCTCGGCCGTCAGCGTCGCGACCGGGATGGCGCTGGGAACCGTCGGCAGCGACACGGGCGGCTCCATCCGCATCCCGGCCGCCGCCTGCGGCCTCGTCGGCCTCAAGCCGGAGCTCGGCGAGGTGTCCGCGATCGGCACGGTGCCGCTGTCGAGGACCTTCGACCACATCGGCCCGCTCGCGTCGACGGTCCTGGACGCGTGGCTGATCCATCGCGGCCTGATGGGCGAGATTCCCAGGCCGCCCGCGCCGCGCCCGCTGGCGGGCCTGCGGCTCGGCCTGCCTCGGCGGTATTTCTGCGATCTGCTGGACGACGAAGTGCGCGCACGCTTCGACGCGGCGCTCGAGCGACTGCGCCGCTCGGGCGTCCGCGTCGACGAAGTGGACATCCGGCATGCCCCGGATGCGCCGGCGATCTACATGCACATCTCGCTGGCCGATGCCGCGGCGTACCACGCGGCCACGCTCGAATCGATGCCCGAGCGGTATACCCCGAACGTGCGGCTGCGGCTCGAGATGGCGCGCCACGTGCGCGGGGAGGATTACGCGCGCGCGCTGGCCGGCCGGGGCGTGCTCGAACGAGAGGTGGACGCGGCGCTCGCCGATCGCGACGCGCTCGTCGTGCCGACGCTGCCGATCCCGGCGCCCCGCCTGGGCGAGGCCTTCGTTGACGTCGCTGGCCGGCGCGAGCCCGTCCGCGCGCTGATGCTGCGGCTCACCTCGCCGTTCAACGTGACCGGTCATGCCGCCCTCGCCCTGCCGTGCGGGTTCACCGCCGCCGGCCTGCCCTGCTCCCTCCAACTGATCGGCGCTCGCGGCCACACCGAGGCGCTCGTACGCACCGCGCTCGCTGTCGAGGCGGCGTGCACCCGCGATCGGTCCTGACGCCTGCACGGGTGCCGGCGCCAGACGCCAGCCTTGCCGGTGCCGTCGCTCGCCCTCCAGGACCCTCAGTGCCCCGCGGCGATCCGGCCCCGGCGGCGGCTGGATGTCGGGCGTCGGCGGCGGCGGCGGGATGTCGGGCGGCGGCACCGGCTTGATGTCGGGCGGCGGCGCGTCGGCCGGCTCGATCGGCACCGGAAGCTCCGGCTCGTCGGGTTGTTCGATCATGCCGGTCCGCCGCTGCACGATGCGCGCCGCCCGGAGGCGGGCCTCCCTCGTCGCGCTCACACGTCGAGGCCGATCGCGCGCATGAGCTCGAGCGCGTTGCTGCGCTCGACGACGCCGGGCCTCATCGTGTAGTCGAACCGCAGCTGCCCGTTCTCGATCCAATCCTCGAAGTGCACGTTGGCGGCAAGCGGACCGCGCGGCTCGGCCGCGCTCGCCGGGTTCTCCAGCGTCTCCGCCAGGCTGGTGAGCGCGAGATCGTGCGTGGTCACCAGCCCGATGGCGCCGCGATCGACGAGCGCCCGCACGATCGCCTCGGCGCCGAGGCGGCGGTCGCGGGAGTTGGTGCCGTGCAGGATCTCGTCGAGGAGAAACAGCACCGGCAGCGGTCCGGCGGCCAGCCCGGCGATGGCCCGGATGCGCAGGATCTCGGCGTAGAACTTCGATTGCCCTTCCTGGAGCGAGTCTTCGATCCTGAGCGTCGCGCCGATCGCCAGCGGCGTCATCGCCAGGCGCGACGCCCGCACCGTCCCGCCTGCCAGCGCGAGCGCCGCGTTGACGCCCACCGCCCGCAGCAGCGTGCTCTTGCCCGACATGTTCGAGCCGCTCACGACGAGCACCCGCGGTCCCCCGCCGCCGAACGCCACGTCGTTGCGGACGACTTCGGCGTCCGCGATCAGCGGATGTCCGAGCGCGACGGCCTCGAACTTCGGATCGCCTCCGGCGACCTGGGGAAACGGGTCGCCCGGATGCTCGTACGCGTGGACCGCCAGCGAGGCGAGCGCCTCGAGCTCGCCGATCGCGAGAAGCCAGCCGGCCGCTTCGGCGGCGTGCGCCCGGTGCCAGGCGTTCACCGCCAGAGCAAGCTGCGGCTTCAGCATGAGCACGTAGGCGAACGGGGCGAAGAACAGGTTGTGCGTCGAATCGGCCCAGGCGACGACCTGCCGGAGCCGCGCGATCCGCCGCGAGGCCGGCGCCCCGCCTGCCACGAGCAGTCCGTGCAACCGCTCGAGCTTTGGCGACGTGAAGGGCTCCTGCTCCACTCGCGCCAGCAGTTCGGCGAGCAGGCCGAGATCGTGCTCGGGCGTCTCGACTGCGTGCAGGATCCGGCTGGTCCGCCGGCGCCAGACCGCGTCGATCGCCGCCTCGAGCGCGATCCAGGCGGCGAGCCATGCGCCGCCGATGGCGCCCAGGTACGCCGCCGCGGCCAGCGCCGCCGCCCCTGCGGCGGCCGTGCCGTAGAGGTACCCGAGGGCGGGCGGCAGCGCTTCCGGCGGCGCGGCCGTCCACGCCGCCAGCGCGCCGGTGCGACCGACGACCGCATCGTCGGCGAGCACGGCGATCGCTTCGCGCAGGTCGAGGTTCGGCCGCAGTTCCTCGACCGCCGACTGGCGGGCGGCGATCTCGCCGGCCGCGGCGGGCGCGAGCAGCCAGTCGGCCAGCGTATCCTCGCCGATCTCGGTTCGCGCCTGGTTCAGGAGCTCGAACAGCGACCCCTCCCCGAAGAGATCGAGATCGCGCGCGTACAGATGCGGGCGCGCCAGGTATCGCGCGCCGCCGCGGCCCTGCCGCGCCCAGCGGCCGGCGATCCGCTCGAGGCCGCGCCGGTAGATCCGGCGCGCGCGCCGCGCGCGCGCGCCGTGCTGGAGCACCCGCGCGTGACCGATCGCGAGCGCGCCGAATGCAGCCGAGGGCGCGGCGATCCACCAGGGATTGATCGTGCCGTGGATGAATGCCAGCCAGAAGACGGCGACGCCGGCGAAGAAGGCGGCGAGCCTGAGATTGGAGAGCAGCAGGTGAAGGCGATCGGTCCGGGAGATCTCCGCGGTCCAGCGTTCGATCCGCGAGCGATACTCCCGTACCGGCACGGGGTCAGGCGCTCGGCGCAGGATCGCCGGTCCGCGACAACAGGGCCTTCGCGATCGCCGCATAGCGATCGACCGCCTCGTGCAGCTCCGGGATCGAGACGAACTCGTCGGCCGTGTGAGCCACGTGAATCGATCCAGGGCCGAACAGCAGCGGCCGCCCCCAGGCGGAGAGGAACGGGATGTCGGTCGTGTAGGGGAACACCGCGGTCTCGAAGCCATCGAGCGGCGTCATCCGCACCGGCGGCACCTCGAGCACATGCTCCACGGCGACGCGCCGCTCGAGCGGCGCCACCGCCCGGCGCACCGCCGATCCGTCGCCGACTGTCCGGAACATCACCTCGGCTTCGGCGGCGGGCGAAATCACGTTGGGGGCCACCCCGCCCGAGATCAGCCCCACGCTGTAGTGCGTGCGCCCGAGCAGCGCGTCGGCCGGCAGCGCGATGCCGCGCAGTTCGACCAGCGCGTCGATGAGGGCGTCGATCGCCGATTCGCCCAGCTCGGGATAGGACGAATGCGCCGCGCGGCCCGACGCGCGCAGCTTCAGGCGCAGCACGCCGCGGGTCGCGCGCCCCAGCCGGTTGTCGGTCGGCTCGCCGTTCACGAGGTATCGCGACCCCGGCGCCACCGCATCGGCCGCGCGGGCGCCGTCGCTGCCCCGTTCCTCGCCGACGACGAACAGCAGCCCCACCCGCGTCTCGCCGCCCTGCCGCAGCCGTTCGGCTGCCGCCACCTGCGCGGCCAGGATGCCCTTCGCGTCGCACGCGCCGCGTCCATACAGCCGGTCGCCCTCGATGCGGCTGGCAAAGAACGGCGGCACGCAGTCCATGTGGGTCGAGAACACGACGGCCGGATCGCCCGCCCGCGCGATGATGTTGAACCGGGATGCGTCCACCCGCTGCTCCACGACCTGGTAACCGCGGTCGCGCAGGTAGGCGGCCAGCCAGCGACCCGCGTCGCCCTCGCGGCCGGTGGTGGAATCGATATCCACCAGCGCGCGCGCCAGCGCGACGGGATCGACCGCGGCGGGGGAGATCACCGGATCCACTGTTCCAGTTCGGTGCGCGTGTCGGTGCGCGAGTCGCGGTACTTGACGATCACCGGGGTCGCCAGCGAGAGGCCCCACTCGGGGCCGCGGCCGCCGGCGACCGCGCGCGCGCCCGGCACCACGACGGCCCCTTCGGGCACGACGAGCGGCCGCGCATCGGAGGGCCTGATGATCTCTCCGCGCACGAGGTCGTACACCGGCGTCGACCCGGTCAGCACGGTTCCGGCGCCCACGACGGCGCGCCGCTTGATGACGGCGCCTTCGTAGATTCCCGTGTTGCCGCCCACCAGCGCCTCGTCCTCGACGATGACCGGAAGCGCACCGATCGGTTCGATCACCCCGCCGATCTGGGCGCCCGCGCTGACGTGCACGCGCGCGCCGATCTGGGCGCACGACCCCACGAGGGCATGCGAATCGATCAGCGACTGTTCGCCGATCCATGCGCCGATGTTCACGTACATCGGCGGCATGCAGATGACGCCCGGCGCCAGATACGCGCCGTCCCGCACGGTCGATCCGCCGGGCACGATGCGCACGCCCGCGGCGAGCCCCGGCCGACGGAGCGGGAGCGTGTCCTTGTCGTAGAAGGGCCACCTGGCATGGTCCATCGACGCGTCGACCGTCTCGCCGAACCGGAAGCCGAGCAGGATGCCCTGCTTCACCCAGGTGTTCACCCGCCAGCCGGTGGCGCTCCGCGCATCCGGCTCGGCCGCCCGCACCTCGCCCGACGAGAGCGCGTCGCGCAGCTTCGCAAAGGCCGTGCGCACGGCCTCCCGATCCGCGCCGGCCCCGGCGGCCACGAAGGCTTCGATCTCGGTCTGGAGCATAAGGGGGTCCTGGCGGCGGGCGGCGCCGCGGCGAATCCGCCTGCGCCGCGGCCCGTGCGGCTCAGGCGAACGCGGGCTTGTCGATCAGCTCGAGGTCGGCCAGCACGCGCAGGATCTTCCCGCGCGACTCGGGCCGCGGCCCGACGATGGGGAGTCGATAGACCTCTTCGAGCAGGCCCATCGCCGCCATCGCGGCCTTCACCGGCACAGGGTTCGACTCGATGAAGTTCACCTGCATCAGCGGCATGATCCGCGCGTGCACGGCCCGAGCGGCGGCGAAGTCGTTGCGCTCCGCGGCTTCGACCATCTGCGCCATCTCGGCCGGAATCTCGTTGGACGCCACCGACACCACGCCGCGCCCGCCCACCGCCATGCACGGCAGCGTCAGCGCATCGTCGCCCGACAGCACGATGAAGTCGGCGGGCACCTCGCGGCAGATCTCGCACATCTGCGGCACGTTGCCCGACGCTTCCTTCACGCCGATGATATTGGTCACGCCGGCGAGCCGGACGAGCGTGGCCACGTCGACGTTCACGCCGGTGCGGCCGGGCACGTTGTAGACGATGATCGGCAGCGGCGTGCTCTCGGCGATCGCGCGGTAATGGGCGTAGAGCCCGTCGGGGGTCGGCTTGTTGTAATAGGGCGTGACCGAGAGGAGCCCCGTCGCGCCGGCGCGTTCCATCTCGTGTGCAAGCTGGATGACCTCGCGGGTGTCGTAGCCGCCGGCGCCCGCCAGGATTGGCGTCCGGCCGTTCGCCTCTTCGACGAGGATCTCGACGATCCGCAGCCGTTCGGCGAGCGAGAGCGTCGGGTTCTCGCCCGTCGTCCCGCAGGGTACGAGGAAGTGCACGCCGCCGTCGATCTGACGGCGGCCCAGGCGGCGCACCGCCGCCTCGTCGAGCGCGCCGCCGCGCGTGAACGGCGTGACCAGCGCCGTGCCGACTCCTGTCCAGGGTGTTCGCATAAACAGTGCCTCGTCCGTGCGGCCCTCAGGCCTGGTTCAACCCCAGCACGTCCTGCATCGAGAACCAGCCGCGCCGCCCCTTCACCCATTGTGCCGCCGCAAGGGCGCCGCGCGCGAACGCGCTCCGGTCGCGCGCGGCGTGCGTCAGCGTAATCGTCTCGGCCGGGCCGTCGAAGCCGACCGTGTGCACGCCGGGGATCGAGCCGGCCCGCGTCGAGGCCATGTCGATCTCGCGATTGTAGCCGGCCGCGCGCATCGCACGCTCCAGCATGAGGGCCGTGCCCGACGGCGCATCCTTCTTGGCGCGATGGTGCGCCTCGTGGACGAAGGCGCCGAACTCCGGCTGCCCGGCCACCAGGGCCGACGCGTGCGCCACCATCGCTTCGAACAGCACGACGCCGGTCGAGAAGTTCGGCGCCGCGACGACGCCGATGCCGGCGTCGGCGGCGCGCTGCCGGACGTCCGCGCGCCGCCCGTCCCAGCCGGTCGTGCCGATGACGACGTCGATGCCGCGGCGGGCGAGCGCCTCCACGTTGCCGGGCACCGCGTCGGCGGTCGAGAAGTCGATCGCCACCTCGGCACCGGCCCAGCGATCCGAATCGATGGGGTCGCTCCCCGCCGCCGGGTCGACGATCCCGGCGATCTCGCAGCCGTACTCGGCGGCGAGGCTCTCGACGAGCCGTCCCATCCGGCCGTAGCCGACCAGCAGTATTCGCGTCACCATCTCCGGGGGATCGCGAAGGCGCGCAGCGTCTTGGTCATGATGAGGCAGCCCCGAAGAACCGATCGTGCAGCCGCGTCATCGCCTCCGGCACGTCGGCGTCGCGCAGCACGAAGGTGATGTTACGCCGGGACGCCGCCTGCGAGACCAGGCGGATCGGAATCCTCCCGAGCGAGGTCACCGCGCGCCCGAACAGCGTCGGGTCCTCGTGCAGATTCTCCCCGACCGCCGAGATGAGCGCCATGTCGCCCTCGCTCGAAACGTCGGCGAACTGCCGCAGGCTCTCGACAATCGCGTCCAGCTGCCGGGCGTCGTCGACGGTCACCGACACGCTGATCTCCGAGGTCGTCACCACGTCGACCGACGTCCGGAACCGCTCGAAGACCTCGAAGAGCCGCCGCAGGAAGCCGTACGCGTTCAGCATGCGGCTCGAGGTGATGTCGATGACGGTCAACCCGCGCTTGCAGGCGAGCGCCGTGAACTGCCCTTCCGGCGGGCCGGCAGCGCTGGCGATCGTCGTGCCCGGGTTGCCGGGCTGGTGCGAGTTGAGGATCCTGACAGGGATGTTCCTGGCCACGGCCGGCAGGATCGTCGCCGGATGGAGGACCTTGGCGCCGAAGTAGGCCAGCTCGGAGGCTTCCGCGAAGGTGAGCCGCGGCACCAGGCGCGGCCGGGGCACCACGCGCGGGTCGGCGGTCAGCATCCCGTCGACGTCGGTCCAGATCTGGATCTCGTCGACCCCCAGGCACGCGCCGAAGATGGCCGCCGAGTAATCCGACCCGCCGCGGCCGAGCGTGGTCGTGATCCCGCTGGCCGTCGCGCCGATGAAGCCGCCGAGCACCGCCACCTGTCCGGCGGCCCGAAGCGGCGCCACCCGCTCGCGCACGCGCGTGCAGGTCGCCTCCATGTCTGGCGCCGCCGCCATGTGCTCCGCGTCGGTGACGAGGACGGTGCGCGAATCGACCCACGCGGCGGGGATGCCGCGCCCGGCGAGCGCCGCGGTCACGATGCGGCTGCTGATCAGCTCGCCGGCGGCGACGACCGCGTCGAGCGATCGCGGCGACACCTCGCGCAGCACCGCCAGCGCGCGCACGAGGCCGATGAGCGCCTCGAGCTCCGCCTGCACCTGCGCGAGCAGGACCGCCTGCGGGGCGCCCGACGTCAGGCTCGACGCGACAGAACGATGGCGATCGAGCAGCTCGCCGAGGTTCGCGGCCGCCTCGTCGCCGCTCCCCGTCTCGGCCGCCCGCGCCGCCGCAATCAGACGGTCGGTCACCTTCGAAAGCGCCGACACGACCACGACCGGCGCCGGCCCGCCGGCCTGCATCTGGCGGCGGACGATCGCGGCCACCCGTTCGATCGCCTCCGGATCGGCGACCGAGGTGCCGCCGAACTTCATGACGACGCCGCTCACAGCAGGCCTTCCTCGCGCATCAGCTCCGCGTTGAGGATCGCGGCGCCGGCCGCGCCGCGGATCGTGTTGTGTCCCAGCGCGACGAACTTGTAGCCGAGCACCGGGCACTCGCGCAGCCGCCCGACGGTCACCGTCATGCCGCCGTCGCGAGCGGCGTCGAGCGCCGGCTGGGGGCGGTTGACCTCGGGCAAATGGACGACCGGCTGGGGCGGCGAGGTCGGCAGGCCGAGCGCCTGCGGCCGCCCGCGAAACGACTGCCACGCGTCGACGACCGCCTCGAGCGGCGGCTTCTGCTTCAGGCTCACGGCAATCGACCCGGTGTGGCCGTTGTGCACCGGCACGCGGGTTGTCGTCGCGCTGATGCGGCACGGGTGATCGATCACGGCGCCGCCCTGCAGCGCGCCGAGAATCTTCGGGCCTTCCTTCTCGACCTTCTCTTCTTCGCCACCGCCGATGTGCGGGATCACGTTCGCGAGGATGTCCCACGAGGGGACGCCCGGATAGCCGGCGCCGGAAATCGCCTGCATGGTGGTGATCGTCGCCAGATCGAGGCCGAACTGCCGGAGCGGCGCGAGCGCCATCGCGAGCACGACGACGGCGCAGTTCGGGTTGGTGACGATCGCGCCCTCCCAGCCCAACGCCCGGCGCTGCGCCGGCAGCAGCCCGAGATGATCGGCGTTGATCTCGGGAATCAGGAGCGGCACCGTGGCGTGCATGCGGTAGTTGCGCGCGTTGCTGACGACGGTATGGCCGGCGCGCGCGAAGGCGGCTTCGATGTCGGTGGCGACCGACGAGTCGAGGCCGGAGAACATCAGCTTCGGCGCGAGGCCGGGAGCGGTCGCCTCCACCTTCATCGTCGCGACGCGGTCGGGCAGCGGAGCCGGGAGCCGCCACGCACAGGCCTCGCGGTAGGTCTTGCCCTGGGATCGCTCGCTGGCGCCGATCCATTCCACTCGGAACCACGGGTGATTCGCGAGGAGGGCGATGAACTGCTGGCCGACCATGCCGGTCGCGCCGAGAATGCCGACGGGAATCGTGGACATGAGCGCTGGCTGAAAGAACGTGTCCCCAAAAAAGAAAAAGCCGACGCGGGGGGAATCCGTGTCGGCAGCATGATGGCTCGGTTGGTCTCGAGCGGCTAGTATTCGAGCTCACGCAATCCGACGCGGCCGGCCCGCTTTCGCCAGCTACGCTTTCGCGCATCGAATCCGAAGCCCATGGAGTCGTGAGTATACCATGGGAGTCACATGCTGCAAGCCATCTTCCACGCCTGGGAGCGCCAGCTCGCTTCGGTCACCAAGGATCGGGTGGTGCGCCCTTTCGACTGGGGCCTCGACTGGATCGGGGCCGGCGGCCGACCCGGCGAGGCGCCGGCCGACGTCCTCGCCGGCTGGGTGTCGCGCGTCATGGCCGACACCGACGCCTTCTTCACGCCGCCCCAGATTTCCGAGTACTCGCTGAGCGCGCCGTTGCCGGACGGCGATCGCGTGCTCACCTTTCCGAGCGCGTTCGCGACGCCGCATCCGGAGAACGACAGGGTGCATTGCCGGTACGTGCCTGCCCGCGAAGCCGCGGCAGGGGGGCGGCGGGCGGCGGTGCTCGTCCTGCCGCAGTGGAACGCCGATGCGGGCGGCCACGTCGGCCTCTGCCGTCTGCTCGCGTGGAACGGCATGACCGCGCTGCGCCTCAGCCTGCCGTACCACGACGCCCGCATGCCGGCGGAGCTGCACCGCGCCGACTACATCGTCAGCGCCAACCTCGCCCGCACGGTGCAGGTGTGCCGGCAGGCGGTGCTCGACGCGCGCCGCGCGATCGCGTGGCTGCACGCCGAGGGCTTCGAGCGGATCGGCATTCTCGGCACGAGCCTGGGCTCCTGCCTGTCGCTCCTCACCACCGCGCACGAGCCGCTGATCCGCGCGCAGGCGCTGAACCACATCTCGCCCGATTTCGCCGACGTCGTGTGGCGGGGCATCTCGACCCGTCACGTCCGCGAGGGGCTCGACGGCCACATCGAGCTCGATCGACTGCGCGCCCTGTGGCGGCCGATCAGCCCGCGGTGGTATCTCGAACGCCTGCACGATCGGCAGACGCTGCTCGTGTACGCGCGCTACGACCTGACCTTTCCGGTGGATCTGTCGCGGGAGCTGGTGCGGCTGTTTCGCGAGGCGGCGATCCCGCACGAACTCGCCACGCTCGGCTGCGGCCACTACAGCTCGGGCAAGGCGCCGTTCAAGTTCGTCGACGGGTGGATTCTCGTGCGCTTTCTCCGGCGGGCCCTGCTCCAGCGAACCTCCTGAACCCGGCCAATCTCCTGAACCCGGCGAACCCCCTGAGCCTGGCGCACCTCCTGAATCCCTTGGAACCTACAGGTATCGAAGGATCCCCAACAGCGCCGTGTACAGCGCCTCGGCCAGACTGCGCACCAGCGGCGACACCTCGCCTTCGTTCACCGCATTGGCGACCGTCACCGGGTTGGTGAGGAACAGCCAGACGACGGCGGAGGCCAGCGCGACGCTGACAATGGCGATGAAGCCGAACACGCTCAAGCCGATACGCCGGTAGCGCATGCCGCCTCGCGAACGATCGTCGCGCACGCTCGATGCCTCCTGACGCCGCGGGCGGCGAGCCGTCCGCCGGTCCGCGCGGCGCGCGCCGCCCGTGCGGCCAGGGAGCAGACTCTATCAGAAGGCGTCCGCGGACAGCACGACGGGATCGCCCAGCTCGAGGGCCGGCAGGTCGTCTCCGACCGCGTCGAGGTCGCCGACCACGAGGACGGTCAGGCGGGCGGGATCGGTGTGGCGCGCCATGGCCTGCGTCACCTCGTCGGCCGTGATCCGCTCGATGCGGGGCACGAACTCGGCGAAGTAGTCGTCGGGCAGGTCGTACAGCGCGAGCTGCACGACGGCGCGCGCGATCTGTTCGGCCGTCTCGAAGCTGCGTGCGTAACCACGCGTGACGGCCGCGATGCCGAGCGCCAGCTCGTCGGACGTGATCGGCCGGGGTCCGCGGAGGTCGGCGATCTCGCGGATGGATTCTTCGATCGCGGCCGCCGTTGCCTTCGTCTGTACGCCCACCTGCACGGAGAACGGACCCGGCATCCGTCGGAAGTCGAACGACGTGCGCGCGCCATAGGTGAAGCCGCGGCGCTCGCGGAGATTGAGATTCAGGCGGCTGACGAACTGCCCCCCGAGGACGATGTTGCCGACGACGAGCGCATGGTAGTCGGGCGTGTGGCGCGCGGCGCCCACGTGCCCGATCCGCAGCTCCGACTGCGGCGCCCCCGGCCTCGGCACGATGTTCAGGCGCGCCGGCGACGGCAGCGGCGCCGCGCGATCGGGGGGGGCGGGCGGATCGTCGCCGGTCCAGCCGTCGAACGCCGTGGCCGCGATGCGCTCCACCTCCAGGTGATCGCAGTCGCCGACCGCGACGAGCGTCGACACCGATGGCCGGATCGCCGACGTGTGAAACGCGCGCACGTCGCCAGCCTCCATCGACGTGAGCGCCCGTTCGCAGCCCGCCGGCGTATGGCCGTACGGGTGCGCGCCGTACAGCAGGCGCACGAAGGTCCGCTCTGCGACGGCCGGCGGGCTGTCGCGCATCTGCGCCAGCCGATGCAGGCGGAGCTGCCGCACCCGCGCGAAGTCGTCGTCGCGCAGCGCGGGGCGCGCGACCATGTCGGCGAGGAGCTCGATGCCCCGGTCGACCGCGCGACTGAGCGTCGTGAGGCTGACGAGCGTGGCGTCGGCCCCGATGTCGGTGTCGAACTGCGCGCCGATGCGCGCGAGCGCCTCGTGGATGTCGATGGCGCTGCGCGCGCCGCTCCCCTCGTCCAGCATGTCGGCGGTCATCGCCGCAAGCCCCTCGCGCCCCGCGGGATCCACGGCCGACCCGCGGCGGACGAGCAGCATCAGCGAGACGACCGGCACGACGCCGTGCCGGATGCTCCACACCCGGAGACCGTTGGGCAGCGTGGACTTGCGGAGGGGGGGGAAGGCGAACGGCCGGGCCGGACCGGGCTCGGGCAGGCGCGATCGATCGACCGTCACGAGACGTCCGCCGGCGACGAGCCGGGCATCGCGAGATCGCCGCGGTCGCGCGGCACCACGCTCAGGGTGACGCGGCCGCCGCGCACCAGCGAGCGCGACACCGTCCGGCGGATCGACGCGGCGGTGACGGCTTGGTAGCGCGCCAGGTCGCGGTCGAAGTACGAGGGGTCTCCCGTGAACACGTTGTAGGCGTTGAGCTGATCGGACTTGCCGCCGAACCCGCCGACCGTCTGGAGGCGGTAGACGAACTGCGATTCGGCCTGCACGCGCCCGCGCTCGATCTCGGCGTCGGTCGGACCGTCGGCGGCGAGCCGCGCGATCTCCTCGACGATCACCCGCTCGAGCTCGGGCAGCGTGCGCCCGGGCGCGGCGGTCGCGGTCACCTGGACGAAACCGCCGATCTCGCGCGAGTTCTGCGCCGCCGAGACGTCGGCGGCCAGCCGTTCGTCGAACACGAGCCGCCGGTACAGGCGCGAGGTCTTGCCGTTCGCCAGCAGATCGGTGGCCAGATCGAGGTCGGCATCCCCCTCGGCGAACATCGCCGGTGAAAGCCAGGCCAGGTAGAGCCGCGGCAGCTCGATTCGATCGAACAGGAGCAGCCGGACCTCGCCCTCGAGCGAGGCCTCGGCCCGCACCGGCGGCACCGGCTCGCCCGCTTCGATCCCGCCAAAGCAGGCCTCGGCCATCGCGAGCGCCCCGGCGGCATCGATGTCCCCGGCAATCGCCAGCGACGCGTTGGCAGGATGATAGAAGCGGCGGAAGAAGGCGTGCGCCTCCTCGAGGCGGACCGCCTCGAGGTCGGCGATCTCTCCGATGGTCGTCCAGTGGTAGGGGTGATCCGGCCGATACAGCGCGGCGAGGATCGCCATGGCCGCGAGCCCGTACGGGCGGTTCTCGTAGTTCTGGCGCCGCTCGTTGAGCACGACGTGCCGCTGGTTCTCGAACTTGGCCTCGGTGAGCGCCGGCAGCAGGAATCCCATGCGATCGGATTCCATCCACAGCGCCAGCTCGAGTGCGTTGGACGGCACCACTTCCCAGTAATTGGTCCGATCGGCGTTGGTCGACCCGTTGAGCGTGGCGCCCGCGCCCTGCAGCGGATGGAAGTAGCCGCGATCGTGGTGCTGCGAGCCCTCGAACATCAGGTGCTCGAACAGGTGGGCGAAGCCGGTGTGGCCCGGGCGCTCGTTCTTCGATCCGACGTGGTACCAGACGTTCACGGCGGCAATCGGGCACGAGTGATCCTCGTGCAGCAGCACGTCGAGCCCGTTCGCCAGCGTGTGCTTCGCGAAGCTGATGTTCAGCGGAACTCTCCGCACGTCGACATCGCGGTCCCGTAGTACGGGTTCTTCATCACGCTGCCGGCCTGCAGCCACGGCTTCCGCACCATGGGGCAGAACGCCTTGCGCACCCCCTCGGGCGTCGTCAGCTCGAAGCCCGTCATGTAGGCGTCGATCGCGTCGCTCAGCTGCCCGAACTTGCCGCGCGCGTCGGCGATGTCGCCGGCCGCGGCGAGCTGGACGGCCGACGTGTCGACCTTCACCGCCGGCGCACCCAGCGAGGCCGCCGCCGTGGCAATCGCGCCCGCGTTCTGGCGGATGCCGTCGGTGCTGTCGGCGGCGAGCGCTTCGTGGATCTTCAGGTAGGGGTCGAGGATCGAGTGCGGCAGTTCGCCGCCCTCGGGCGTCCGGGTGGATGAAGTGCCGCCGCAACCCACCGCAATCAGCGCCGAGATCGCCACGATCAGGAATGCTCTCATCGCACCACCGTGAGGGGAATGGTTGAAGGACGACTGAAGCTCGCGATCGACAGCTGCGCCGCCATCCGCTCGGCGGCCGACACGAACGCGCGCCCGGCCGGCGACCCGGCGTCGTCGATCATGAGCGGTACGCCGCGATCGCTGCCTTCGCGGATGGGCTGATAGATCGGGATGCGCCCGAAGAACGGCACGCCGAGCTCCGATGCCATCTGTTCGCCGCCGCCGTGTCCGAAGATGTCGGCCTCGTGCCCGCAGTCGGGGCAGACAAAGTAGCTCATGTTCTCGACGATGCCCAGCGGCGGGATGTTGAGCTTGCGGTACATGGCCAGCGCGCGCCGGCTGTCGGCGAGCGACACCTGCTGCGGCGTCGTCACGACCACCGCGCCGGCCACCGGCACCGTCTGGCTGAGGCTGAGCGCGACATCGCCGGTGCCCGGCGGCAGATCGACCACGAGGTAGTCGAGGGCGCCCCAGGCCACCTCGCGGAAGAACTGCTGCAGCGCACCGTGCAGCATCGGGCCGCGCCAGATGATCGGCGCATCGTCGGTGGTGAGAAACGCCATCGAGATGACCTGGACGCCGTACTTCTCGGCCGGAATGATCTTCTTTCCGTCGGTGGTGAGCTGCGTCTTCATCCCGAGCATGATCGGGACGTTCGGGCCATAGATGTCGGCGTCGATCAGCCCGACGCTGCCGCCGGCCTTCGCCAGCGCGAGCGCCAGGTTCACCGCGACCGTGGTCTTGCCGACGCCGCCCTTGCCCGCGCCGACGGCGATGACGTTCTTCACGCCCGGCAGCGGCGCACGCGTGCTGTCGGGCGCCATCGCTTCGCGGACGCGCGCGGTCATCGTGATCTCGACGTCGCTGACGCCTGGCACCTGCAGCACCGCCGCGCGCGCCTGGTCGCGCATCTGATCCTTCACGGGACAGGCCGGCGTCGTCAGCTCGATGGTGAACGAGACGCGCCCGCCGTCGATCGCCATGTTCCTGACGAACCCGAGGCTCACGATGTCGCGCTTCAGATCGGGGTCCTTGACGACTTTCAACGCCTCGCGAATCGCCGTCTCTGCTGCACTCATATCTGCACAAGAATATCGTACACTCGCTGGTGGATGCCCGGCCCCGCCACGCGCCGCGCCACGCTGATCGCGCTCGCGTACCTGTGGCTGCTGGCGTTGGTCCCGCTGCTGGCCGATGCCGACGACGAGGTGCGATGGCACGCGAAGCACGGCCTGGTGCTCGCCGCGGCCGAGTTCGTGCTGCTGTGCGCGTACCTGGTGCTCGCCGCGCTGGCCGGGATCGCCGCCCTGGCGTTCGGGTTCATCCTGATGCTGTTGATTCCGCTGGGGTGGATCGGCGTGCTCGCGCTGCACGCCGCGGCGATCGTGAAAGCCCTGAATGGCCGGCGGCTGAGGGTGCCGGTCCTGAGCGAATTGGCGAACCGGTGGTGACCGGAGGATGTGCGACGGCGCCGCGCGGGCGGCCCGGGCCGCTGATGCGCGGCACGATGCACGGGCGTTGCATCCCGGCGCATCCCGGCTGGCGGCGTAGCGTGCCGTCGGGCGAGGCGCGGGATCCTCGCGCCTCGCGCCCCGCCGGCGGCCCCTCTCTGCGATCCGAACCTCGTCCAGCCCGGGCAGGCCGGCAATCTCAGGCGGACGCCCGCACCGCGACGCGGACTTCGACGCGCACCGGGGCGGCGCGCTCCGAGCGCACGCGGAACCGCAGGCGCGCGCCATCGACCAGGCCGGCGGGAAGATTCAGCCGCACCGGGTAGAGATACAGCGCGGCGCCTGTGCCTTCGCACGCTCCGCACGGCTCGGTCCAGCTCTCGCCGCGGCCGCCGCACCCCGGGCAGGTCGCGCGCACCGGAACGTCCAGCGGCATCGTCAGGCCGCCCGACGCTTCGCGCGTCGACAGCGAGATCTCCATCGTGAGGCGGCCGGCGTCGCCGCGCGCGTCGAGAAACGCGTCGCGCATCCGCTCGACGGCGTGCCCCACAGAGGGGAAATCGATCGCGATCTCGTCCGCGAAACACTCGCTCGGCATCGAAGTCCCTAACGATAGGTGCCGATCGCACCGTTGTCAAGACGCGCGGCGTCGGTCCGCGTTTCTGCTATCGTCAACAAGAAACGTGCCCGAGATCAGGGAGTGCCCGCTCTGCGGCGAGACGATGCGGCTGCGCGAGAGCCAGACCGTCGTGCGCGTGCCCGGCCACACGCGCGCCACCGTGCGCACGACGCGCGAATGGGTCTGCCCTGAATGCGATTACTTTGAAGAGACCGAAGACGGTCGGTGAGCGAAGAAAGGCAACCGGCGCCCGCGTCAGCGCGCGCCGATCGTCAGCAGCACTTCCTTGCGAAGGGGTTCTTCGAATTCTTCGAACTTCAACGCAGACTCGCACTCGTCGCACAGCACCTCGAGCACGGCCGGACGGCTCTCCTCCGACACCTCGACCCGCCCGTCCTCCAGGTGCACGACGTGCATCTGCAGCGTCTTGACCAGGAAGTTCCGGTCGTTGCCGCAGTTGGGACACGTTAACGCCACGTATGACTCCTTGCTCCGCTTGCTCCGCGCGCCTCGCGCAGAGCCACCCAAAAGGCTGATTCTATGGGACCGCATCGCGCCGCGCAATGCAAATCGCGACGCGGCAAGGAAATATGGCGGAATGTCATCCGGCGCCGGCGCTCCGGGCGCTGAACCGGTGCCGTCCGCCGTCGGCGCTGGTCCAGGTGAGCTCGGGCTCGGCCGCCGCGCGCACGAACAGTGCCTTCACCGGCTCGGGCAGCACCTCGCCGAGGCTGCCGCGTCCCATCCGGCAGCGCCCGCCCTGCACCGTCGCGGACAGGTACAACCGGTCGCGCGCGCGCGTGAGCGCCACGTACAGGAGCCTCTTGGATTCCTCCCGATCGCGCGCCGGCATGTCGTCGTCGGCGCCGGACTGGTAATCGGCGATCGCCACCGCATCGCCGTTCCCGGCGGCGTCGTCGGCCGAGATGCGGATCGGCGGCCGGACGCCGCCGGCGCCCCGGCCCAGGTGAACCAGAAAGACGATGGGGAACTCCAGCCCCTTCGACGCGTGCACGGTCATGAGGCTCACGGCGTCGAGCGCGTCGATGGTCGCGTTCGACTCGTCGCCGATCGCGAGCCGGTCGAGGTGATCCGCAATCCGGGCGAGCGTCGCGTACCCGCGGTTCTGGACGCGGCGGATCATCGCGCGGAGCTTCTTGAGGTTCTCACGCGCCTGCACGGCGTGCGGCCCGCGCAGCTCCAGCGCATACGCCGTCTCGGCGAGGATGCGGCTCAAGAGCTCCGAGGGCGTCAGCCGATCCACCCACGAAAGCCAGCGCGGCACCGCGGCCTGCAGCCGCGCGAGAGTGGCGCGATCGGCGTCCTCCAGCCGGCCGGCGTCCCCGCGCAGGATGGCGGCGGCGAGGTCGGGGCCGAGCCGCGCCAGGGCCGGATCGGCCAGCCGCACGATCCGCGACCGCAGCAGCGCCGCCACGCGCATGTTCGAGTGCGGATCGGCCAGGTAGCGCAGGAGCGCGACGGCGTCCTGGATTTCGTCGGACTCGAAGAAGCCGAGCCCTTTGTACACGTAGGTCGGGATCTGGCGCTCCCCGAGCGCCGCCTCGAATGCGCGATGGCTGTCGCGCGCGCGGAACAGGATGCCGATGTCGCCCGGACGGGCCGGCCGCGCTCCGCCGGTCGCCTTGTCGCGAACGGCGACGCCGGCCAGGACCCGCGCGATCTCGTCGGCCACCAGGTCGGCCGCCGCGCGGGTCGTGCCCGCGGCCATGATGTGCAGCGGCCGGCCGCCCCCGGCCGCCGCCCACTCCGGAGGTGCGTCGGTGGCGGCGGCGGGCGCCGATCGGTCGTCGTCCGGCCCGCCGGCGGGCGGAAATCGATCGGTCTCGCGATAGGGGAACCCGTCCCGCCGCGCGCCGTCCGGGAGCGCGATCTCGCCGAACACGCCGTTGACGAACGCCAGCAGTTCCGGGAGGGCGCGGAAGCTGACCGAGATCGCATGGCGCGGCGCTCCTTCGGCCCTCAGGCCTTCCACGAAGGACGCGGCATCGTCGAGGATGCCGGCGTCGGCGCCGCGGAAACCGTAGATTGACTGCTTCCGGTCGCCGACGACGAAGATCGAGGGCGGCAGCGCATCGGCCGACGCGCCGAATCCTTCGCCCCAGTTCCGCACGAGAAGCGAGACCAGCTCCCACTGGGCGCGGCTGGTGTCCTGGAACTCGTCGACGAGGACATGCCGGTACCGCGCCTCCAGCCGGTACCGGCTGTGCGCGAACTCGCCCATGCCGCGCAGCAGCGCCACCGCGCGCTCGAGCACGCCCGGGAAGTCCACGAGCGCGCGGGCGTCGAGCGTGCGCTGGTACTGGTGCAGCGCGACGGCGAACACGCGCCAGACGCCGCGCGCCATGATCACGTTCAGATCGCGCCGGAACGCCCGCACGGCGTCGGCCACGGCCGGGGCCAGCGAGGCGGCGGCGGCGCGGTGGCGCTTCCACGCGTCGCGACTCGCGCAGTCTCCGGCGGTGAAGCCGGTGCCGCTGAAATGCGGGCCGCGCGGCGCCCCCGCCTGCGTCAGGAAGTACGCGCGCAGGTGATCGACGAATCCGCGGAAGGCCGCCTGCCCGGCGCGCGACGCGAACGCGTTGGTCTCCGCGTCGGCGCGGGAGGGATGCGGAGATCGGGGCCCGCAGCGCTCGCGGATGTCCGCGGCCAGCATCGCGAACTGCGGATGGCGCACCGGGCCGTCGTGGAGGAACGCATCGACCCCGCCCTCGACGCCTCCGATGAGATCGGCGAGACGCGCGGCCGCGGCGCCGCAGGCGGCGGCCGGCGTCAGGGCCCGCGGCCCTTTCGACAGATAGCGCGCCAGCACCCGCGGCGCGACGAGCCGTCGATCGAGCAGCGCGGCAATGCCGGCACGGAGGCGCTGCTCGCCGAGCTGCGCGAACACGAGCGCGACGTCCTCGTCGTCCTGCGCGACGGCGCGGCAGATGCGGAAGGCGTGGTCGAGCGCCTCCTCGATGAGCCGTGGCACGTCGGCGTCGGCGGCGAGATCGAACGCGGGATCGACGTCGGCCTCGAGCGGACACTCGCGCAGCAGCGACAGGCAGAACGCGTCGATCGTCGAGATGCTGATGTCGCCGAGGCGGTCGCGCAACTCGCGCCAGCGCGCGGCGTCGGCCTGCGAGAGCCGGCTCGCCTCGCGCAGCCGCTCGATGATCCGCTGGCGCATCTCCGCGGCGGCCTTGCGCGTGAAGGTGATTGCCAGGATGTGATCGGGCGCGACGCCGGCGCGCAGCAGGTTCACGTAGCGTTCGACGAGGACGCGCGTCTTGCCGGTGCCCGCCGAGGCTTCGAGCACGACGTTGCGCGAAGGGTCGACGGCCGCGGCGCGCGACGCCGCATCGGCGAGCTCCCTCCGGCCTGCGGCCGCAGGATCGCCCCCGGCCGCCGCGGGCGGCGGACGCAGATCAGACATCGCCCACGTAGTCCTTCCGGCACACCGCCGCGAAACTGCACGTCTCGCAGCGGTAGACGTCGTCTGGGGTCGGCGGGAACTCGCCGCGGCCGATGCGATCGAGCGCGTCGGCCGCGCGCGCCTGGGCCGCGGCGAGCACGTCGGTCCGATCCGCCGCGTTCGCAAACAGCGGCACCACGCGGCGGGCCCCCTTGAAGGCGAGGTACACGGCCTCGCCGAGCCGCCAGGTCCTCCCGCGTGCGCTCGAAAGGCGCTGCTCGGCGCAGATGCCGTAGATCGGCAATTGCAGCGCGCGCGCGCGCTGCGGCGCCCAGCCGAGCTTGTAGTCGATCAGCCGGATCGTCCCGTCGGCGAGCAGGTCCAGGCGATCCGCCTTCCCTCTGACGGTCACCGTACGCGAACCGCTCTCCGTCTCCAGCGTCACCGGCCCGCTCAGGTCGTACTCCAGCAGCCGCTCCACCACCTCCACCGGCCGCTCGGCTTCCATGCGCAGCACCGCCTCGCCGAGCCCAGCGGCGGCCGGCGACCCGAGCAGGCGCGTGCGCTCGAGCGCCGCCTCGGCGTCCGAGACGCGCAGCGTCGCGACTTCCCGGCCGACGACCTCGGTGAAGAGCGCTCGGGCCTCGCCGATGTTGCCGGGCGTGATGGCGCGCCTCCCGGCGGCCTGCCACGCCGCGAAGAAGCGCTCGAACTCCCGGTGGACGAACATCCCCTGGCGCCGCGGGTCCATCACCTCTTCGTCCTCGGGCTCCTCCTCGAGCCGCAGGACGTGCTGCGCGAAGAACCGGAAGGGGCAGCCGAGATAGGTCTCGAGCGCGCTGACCGACCAGGCGCGCGGCGGCAGGGGACCGGCCATGCCGTGAAACGCCGGGGTCGCGCCGGACACCGGGGGGATTCGCGCGCCGACCCACCCGGCCTCGCCGGCCGACGCCGCGGGTGCCGGCGGTTCAGGCCCGGCCGGCTCGGGCAGGCTCGACAGGTGCGCGCGCGGGATCTCGTCGAGAATGGACGAGGCCTCGACGAGCGCTTCGTCGTCGAGCGTGATCGTGGAGAGCCGCACCTGCCGCGAGGCCGACCCCAGCAGATCGATGAAGCGCGCGGCCTCGGCGGCGCGGCGGTCCTTTTCCGACGGCCAACCCAGCGCGGTCATCAGCGCGGGCGGATAGAAGATGTTCCGGCGCGGTGGGTCGGGCCACTCGCCTTCGACGAGGCCGACGAGCGTCAGATCCTCGAACGCGCCGAAGCGCACGGCCTCATCGTCGAGGATCTGCACGCCGCCGGGCGGCTGCGGCGCCGGCACGAACGTCTCGCCTTCGATCCAGCGGCGCAGCGCCCCCACGACGTCGTCGATCGTCCAGGGGGGGTCGTCGTGCGCGGCGTGGGCCGCGGCCAGCGATTCAAGCCCGTCGGTCAGCCTGGCGCGCGCGCGCTGTTCGCGTTCCGCGAGCGGGTCGCCCGCATCGAGCGGGCGCGCGTGCGCCTGTACGAAGGCGGCGAGGTGCCGCAACTGCACCGATGCCGCCCGCGGCCCGGCCAGCGGCGCGAGCGCCTCGCACACCGCCACGGCCGACGCCAGCGGACCGCGAAGCTCGCCGCCGCTCTCGGCGGCGATCGACGCGAGGCGCGCGCGATCCCCGAGGTACCGCCGCGCGCTCAAGTGACGGTCGAGCGCGCTCGTCTGCAGCCGATCGACGCCGAGCGAGAGGTGAGGCGAGCGCAGCAGCGCGACGAGCGCGGGCCGCGAGAAGTCGCTCGCGACGAGATCGAGCGCGAGATCCAGCGCCGATGCCGACGGCTCGGCGGCCAGCGGCAGCGCGTCCGACAACTCGCAGGCCAGACCCTCCGCGCCCAGGGTGTCTTCCGCAAGGTAGAGATACGGGAGCGGGCGCCGGTACACGATCGCCGCGCGCCAACATGCCGCATCGCCGGAGCGCGCCGCGGCGAGGCGCCGGGCGCAGGCGAGCAGTTCCGCTTCGCGATCGCGGTGCGTGAACCAGGCGGCGCCGGCCTGAACCGGCGGCGTCACCAGCACCGGGCGAATCGCGGCGGGGGGCGGCGGAGGCATCTCCTCGAGCCCCGGCAGCCAGCCGTGCAGCCGCTCGTGAAACCCCGATCCGAGAACCGCTTCCGTCGCGACGATGTCGATCGCCTCGAGGCCGGGCAGGCGCGACAGCAGATCGAAGTCGGCGACGAACAGACCCTTCGGATCCGCAATCCAGTCGGGGACGGCGACGATGACGTGGCGGAACGGATCGGGTGCGGCGTCGGCGAGCAGGCGCGCGCGCAGCGCGTGCTCGTCCACGCCGTCTGAGGCGGCGGCGCGGCGCTCGTATTCGCGGAACGCCGATGCGAGAAACCGCGTCTGCCTGAGCATGCGCTCCGCGCCCGGATCGATCCCGGCGTCACCGGCCAGCCGCTCTTCGATCAGCCCCTCGAAGCGATCGACGCGCTGCGACTGCCGCCGCAGCAGATCGTAGAAGGCGAGCATCTCCGCGACCAGCGCCGGCCGCAGCCGGAACGGCAGGCCGGGCGACGTCTCGCGCGCCTGCCGGGCCGAAGCCTGCGCGATCGCGTCGCGCTCGAACGGATTCAGCCGGCGCGGCGGCAACCTCAGGGCGCCGCGCAGGCGCTCGTACAACTGGTCGCGATCGACCGGTTCACACGCGGGCGCGGTCGCCGCCTCCTCCAGCGTGCGCGCGAGCTGGCGGCCGGCAGCGCGCGATGGGACGACCACCAGCGGCGCGGAGCCGCCGGCGGCCGCGCGCTCGGCCGCCAGTCGTCCGATCGCGCCGCGAAGCTCGTGCAGGCTGGCCGCGCGCACGAGGCGGGTCCGGCGCGGGGTGATCACCGGAGCTGAGGGATGCGGAAGACGGCCTGCATCTCGGCGCGCGCGCGCGCGCCGAGCAGCAGCGCGCCGGCGGCCGCGGAGGACGCATCCCACGCCCGGGCGATGTCGCCCGCGAGCGTCGCCTCCCGGCGTATGCGCCCGGCGTTGTCGGCGAGCCGGGCCGCGCTCACGAGCAGCGCATGCGCCACGGCCAGCTCGGCCGGCGGCTCGATGGCGCCGGCGCGATCGACGAGCTGCCCGACGACCCGCTCGATCATGCCGAGCGTCGAGCTGGTCGATCCCGACAGCGCCCTGATGTCCTCCAGGCCGGGCTTCAGCCGGGCGAACAGATCGAACGGCTCCGCCATCTCCTGCCGGTACCGGCGGAGGGCCGGCGCCCGCATCGCCCAGCGGTCGCGCTCCAGGCGCAGCCGCCGCGCGGCGTCGAGCGACGACTCCACCGAGCGGATCAGCGCGAGCACCACATCGGGTCGCCGACGGCCGAGCGCGCCGTCGCGGCTGCGGATACGTCGCAGGAGCGCTTCGATGCCGCGCACGTCGGCGGCCTTCGCCCGCTCGCGCGCCAGCCCCATCGTCGTCTGCGTCAGCGCGCGATACGATCGATCGATCCGGATCTCCGCCTCGAGCTGCGCCTGCGCCGATGCCCGCTGATCGCGCGCCCAGACGGCCGGGATGGCCTCCCCGTCCCTGTCGACCGCCGCAATCGCCGTGGAGAGCAGCGACTTCCGCGCTTCGGGCGAATCGCTCAGTTGCGCGGCATCCAGGATCTGCTGAATCGATTCCTGGGCGGTCGGCGGCGGGAGCAGCGGCTCGCGCGCGGGCGGGAGCTGGACGAAGGCCGAGAAGTTCAGGGCGAACTGCCGCCCCCCGCTGGCGGCGCGCAGGCCGGCGATCGCTTCGTCGAGCAGTTGCAGCAGCTGCAGCACCTCCGCCGAGCGGTAGTTGTAGTGGCCGGCCGGCCAGGCGGCGAGCCGCTCGCGCGCGCGCTCGACGATCTCCAGCCGCCTGCCGGTGTCGGCGGTGGCGGCGACCTCGTCGAGCGTGCGGACGATCTCGCCCGACAGCGCGAGGTAGTCGCTCTCCGCCCGGGTGGCGATGTAATGGTCGGCGCGCGCCGACTCCGTGTACCGGTTGGTCCGATCCCAGTCGACCCGATCTGCCGGGACGTCCACCAGATGGAGCGGCGGATTCGACGTCGCCGCGACCGGCATCGAAAACACCACGCGATCGCCGACGATGGCGAACTCGCCGTAGCTCGCCAGGGCGGTGCCGTCCTTCATGAACACACGAAACAGCGGGGAGTCGTCGGCGGCGGAGGCGCCGCGCGCCCCGGCCAGCAGGCACAGCGCCGCGAGCGCGCCCGCCAACGTTCGACTGTGCATGAAGATTCAAGCCTAGTGGGAGGCCGCGGGCGCGTCAAGCGATCGCGTTGTGGAAAAGCTGTGGATGGATCGCGCATTTCCTGTGGACGGACTGAGCACGACGCAGTGCTCTTCATGCCGTTGGCCCGGAGATTCGCGCGCCGCCCGATCGGAGCGCCGCCTTCGCGTGGCGCTTCGCTTGTTTCGCGCCGCCGCCTGCGTACAATTCCTGCACCCCCGGAACCACGATCATCACGCGATCAACTGTGGCTCACGACGTCCATCGCTTCGAACAATCCATCGGCGGACGCGCCTATCTCATCGAAGTCGCGCACGTCTCGAACGATCGGTGGCGCGCCCATATCGTCCGCATCCCCGGCGTTCCGACGGCGCTCATGCCGTTCTACGGCGCGACGCCGGCCGAAGCCGCCGGCCACCTGAGCGCGTGGCTCGCCCGCGCACACGAGCGCGCCGCCAGGCCCGCCGGCGCAGTGTAGGATCGGCGGGATGACACCCGCCGTGCTGCTCGCCGGGCTCCTGTCTTCCGGCGCCGCGGCCGTTCCCGCGCAGACGCCGGCGCCGCCGCTGCCGCCGGCCGCCGCCGTCCAGTCCGATCGGCCGCCGGATTTCGCTCGGATGCGCGACATGCAGGCGGAGACCGACGCGCGGTGGCGGCAGGCCAGCGAGGGCGTGATGCGGATGGAGAAGATCACCTACCGCAGCCCCGCCGGCGACCTCGACATCCCGGCCTTCGTCTTCCAGCCGCTCGCTCCGCAGGAGCCGCACGCCCGCGCCGCGATCGTCTGGGTCCACGAGAACATCCGCGGCCACCTCTACGAGCACTACATTCCCTATGTCAGGGAGGCCGTCGCGAAGGGCTATGTGGTGATCGCGCCCGAATATCGCGGGAGCATCGGCTACGGCAAGGCGCTGTACGAGGGGATCGACTACGGCGGCACGGAGGTGGACGACGTGGTCGGCGCGATTGGTGTCCTGCAGAGCCGATACCCGGTGGTGGACCCGCAGCGCATCGGCATCATCGGCTGGAGCCACGGCGGCATGATCGCGCTGCTCGCAATCTTCCGGAACCAGAGAGCGTTCCGCGCCGCCGTCGCGATGGTGCCGGTGACGAACCTCTTCCAGCGTCTCGCGTGGAAGGGCATCGAGCCGCAGCGCCACGCCATCGATCCGATGAACCGGTTCGGCGGGCCGCCGTCCGAGAAGCGCGAAGTCTACAAGGAACGTTCACCGCTCTTCCAGGTCGACAAGCTGCAGATTCCGCTCTATGTCGCCGTCGCACGCAATGACGAGGACGTGAACATCGAGGAGGACATGCAGCTGGTGGACGCGCTGCGTTCGCGCAAGCCCGGCCTGGCCGAGACGACCATCTACGACAACCCGCCGGGAGGCCACCTGTTCGATCGGCGTGTCGACCCGGTGACCTTCGAGCCCGAGAACACGCGCGAGCAGCGCGACTCATGGGCGCGCGTCTGGACGTTCCTCGACTGGAACCTCGAGCCCTCGCGCGCCGTGCCGGCGCACCCGGCGCCGGCGTCGCCGCACCATTAGGAGCGGGCAGGGCGCGCCCCGGCGCGAATCGCCCGGGCGGACGGCCGGATCCGCCGTCTCATCCGCCAGCCTGCGCCAGCATCAGCGCAAACCGGTCGGCGTCGTCTATCCAGACGGGCCCTCGCTCGAAGCCCGCCTGGATCAGCGCTCGCTGGAGCCCGGAGACCTCGTACTTGTAGGAGCTCTCGGTCCAGAGCGTCTCCCCTGGCGCGAGAGCGAGATCGACCCCGGCCACCGGGATGGCCAGGCGGCACCCGCGGTCGCAGACCAGGTGCATCTCGACCCGCGATGCCTCCCGGTTCCATGCCGCGCGATGGCCGAATGCCGGCAGGTCGATCGCCGCGCCCAGCTCGCGATTCAGGCGGACGAGCAGGTTGCGATTGAAGGCCGCCGTCACGCCAAGCGGGTCGTCGTAGGCCAGGAGCAGGCGGCGTTCCTCCTTCACGAGGTCTGCGCCGAGCAGCAGCGCGTCACCGGGACGAAGGACCGCGCGAATCAGGCGGAGAAAGGCGGCGGCGGCGGGCGGATCGAAATTGCCGATGTTCGATCCGAAGAACACGACCAGGGTGCGATGCGAGGCGCCGAAGGCCTGCGCGAGCTCAAGCAGTCCGTCCTCGTAGGTCGCCTCATGCGACACCACTTCCGCCTGCGCTGCTTCCCGGACGGTCCGCACCGCTCGCGTCAATGCGCGTGGCGACACGTCGATCAGGTGCACGGACAATGAGGGGCTGCCGGAATCTCGGGCCGCCAGCAGCGTTGCCAGCTTGGTTCCGTTGCCGGGGCCCAGCTCGACGATCGTGGCCGCGGGGGCGCCGAGCGAGGCGAGAATCTCCCGCCCGTGCGCTCCGATCAGCCGCATCTCGGCCCGCGCCAACCGGTACCACGGCAGCAGCGTGATGGTCTCGAACAGCGCAGACCCGAGATCGTCGTACAGATACTTGGACGGCAGCTGGCGGGGGCGCCGGGTGACGTAGTACCGCACGTCCGACGCGAATTCCTCCACGGCGGCGCGGCGCCGATCGTCCGCACGGCTGCGGGCTCCGGCCGGCATCAAGCGCTTCTCGCGCACCGGAAGGCGGCATAGACGAACGGGTAGCGCGGCCGGAACCAGTTGCGAAAGGTCGGCCGCAACAGCTCGCGGGAGGTGGCCGGCGAGGCGCCCTTCATCACGACGTGCTGGCCGTCGAAGAAGTCCGCCGAGTACTCCGGGTACGATGCCATCGCACGAAACCCGGCAAACGGCGCGAACACGGTGCTGGTCCACTCCCAGCCGTTGCCGACGAGATCCTCGACGCCCCAGGCGCTCTGCCCGGCCGGATGGCCGCCCACCGGCTCGGGGTCCCAGCTCGCGAAATCGAACACGCCGTGCTCCTGCGTCGGGGAGGCGCTTCCCCACGGGAACTGCCGCGCTTCTCCACGTGGCGTGGTGAAGGCCGCCCGCTGGAATTCCGCTTCGGTCGGAAGACGCGCGTCGCGCCAGCAAGCGTAGGCCGCCGCTTCGGCCTGGCTCACATAGACGGGCCACGAGGCAGGCAGGGGGAACCGCTCGAACATCCCGCGCCAGTACCATTCGCCGTCCGTGCGTTGCCAGAACAGGGGATGATGGAGCCGCTCTCGTTCGCGCCAGCTCCAGTCCTCGGGCCCCCACCAGCGCGGTTCCTCGTAACCGCCGGCATCGACGAACTCGAGATAGGCGGAATTGGTGACGTCGTATCGCTCGATGGAGAACGGCGGGACGTGCTCTGTCGCCGCGCCGAATTCGTTGTCCCACCCGAAGGGGATCGAACCCCGGCGCGCGCCGAGCGTCACGTCGCCCGCGGGAATCTCCACCCACTGCGGCACCGGAGCCCGGCCGCTCGGGGCCGGCCGGTACTCTGCTGGCGCGCGCTTCTGCTCCAGCGGCAGGCGGTGCCACATGTACAGGAGCGTTTCCTGGTGCATCGCCTCGTGCTCGAGAATCGCGTGAACGGCTTCCGCCCGCTCGAGGTAGGGGTGGCCCGGCTGGTCCAGGTCCGCGCCGGCCAGCGCGGCGAGCACGCGGCGATCCGCCTCGTCTGTGAACTGCCGGACGAGGCGGCGCTCCGGCCAGACAGCGGCAGCGGACTGTTTCTGGCGCGGCGCGACTTCTGCGGGGTCGATACCCCGCGCGAAGAGCCTTTCGAGATCGCCGTCGATGCTCGCGCCGCCCAGCGCCTTCTTCACCAGCGTGTTGAAGCTGAACGCCGGCAGATGTCCGTCGTAGAACACGAGCGGATGCCGGGTGGGAATGGGGGCGCGGTAATAGGCGTCGTCGGACACGAGCGCGAACAACTCGCGCGTGCGGGCGCGCGTGCGCTCGTAGCGGGCGATCAGCGCGTCGCGGTCGATCGGCGCGGCAGTGTGAGTCATGGCGAGCGGGCCTCCTTCCCGTTGACGTCGCCGACGGCGACGCATCCAGCCTCCGTCAGTAGTCGGCGAACGCGTCGTCCTGGTAGCAGTACAGCCAGCGCTCGCCCTCCTCGGCGGAGGCAATGACGGGATGGCCGCTGCTGCGCGCGTGGCGGCTGGCGTGCTGGTTGGGCGACGAGTCGCAGCATCGCGTTCCGCCGCAGGTCTGGCACGTTCGCAGATGCACCCATCGCGAACCGATCGTCACGCAGTCCTCGCACACGCGCTCGAGCGGCTGCCGGACCGTTTCCACTGCCGCGATGTGCGAACATCCCGCACGCGGAGCAGCCATGGGGCCTCCCATCGTCGATCGCTTTTCAGGATCTGCCGCGTGGCCGCGGGTGTCAACGTCAGCGAGAGCCGCCCACCAGATGCGGCCGGTCGAGCCGGCCGGCTCTTCGGCGCCGGCGACCCGCGCGCCGGATCGATGACGTCTCGTGGCATCCGCGCCGGGTGCGCCCGCACGCGCCGATTCGCGGCGGCTGCGCAGATGTCCGCCGCCAGAGCCGCCGCCATTGGCGCACCGGCCGGCGTGCGCGGGAGGATGGCGGTGCCGCGACGCGGTGAGTGAGATGATCGCTCTGTCGGCTCTCGCTACCCTTCGCCGAACTGCTTGATCTTCCGATAGAGCGTCGCTTCGGCGATGCCGAGCTTGCGGGCGGCCTGGCTGCGATTGCCGCCGACGGCGCGCAGCGCGGATCTGATGTAGTCGCGCTCGACGTCCGCGAGCGTGCGGACGTCGGTCGCGACGATCGCGTCGGGGACGGCGAGGCCGACTTCCGGGGGAAGGTCCTCGGTGTCGATGCGGCTGCGGCGGGTCAGCACGACGGCGCGCTCGATCGCGTTCTCGAGCTCGCGGACGTTGCCCGGCCATCGATAGCGCAGCAATTGGTGCGCGGCCGCCGGCGTGAACCCGCCGACCTTCCGGCCTGTCCGCCCGGCCGCGTCTGCCACGAACGCTCTGGCCAGCGGCAGAATGTCCTCCCGCCGTTCCCGCAGCGGGGGGATCTCGAGCTCGACCACCCGGAGACGGTAGTAGAGATCCTCGCGGAACCTCGCGGCCCGGATCTCCTTCACCAGATCGCGATTGGTCGCGGCGACGATCCGGGCGCTCACAGGACGATGACGGTTCTCTCCCACGCGCCGGATCTGCCGCTCCTGCAGCGCCCGCAGCAGCTTGACCTGCATCGGCGGCGGGACTTCGCCGATCTCGTCGAGCAGCAGCGTGCCGCTGTTGGCCGCCTCGAACAGACCCACACGGTCCTGGGTGGCGCCGGTGAACGACCCTCGGACATGCCCGAACAGTTCCGACTCGAGCAGGTGTTCCGGCACGGCGCCGCAGTTGATCGCGACAAACGGCCCCCCGGCGCGGCCGGACGCTTCGTGGATGAAGCGGGCGATCCGTTCCTTGCCGACCCCGCTCTCGCCGGTGAGCAGGATCGAAGAGTCGACCTGGGCGACCCGCCGGGCGACGTCGATGACGCGGCGCATGGCCGGGCTCTCGAGGATGAAGCCGGACTCGTCGCGCTGTTCGCGCGTGCCGGCGTCCCGGCGCCGGGCGCGCAGCCGCCGTTCGATGCGCTGCAGATCGCTCGTCACCTGCGAGAGCACCCCGTCGAGACACGCCCTCCGGTAGTACGCGAGGTGCGGGGCGATGGCGTCGCCCCACTCGGCCAGCGGGCGTCCCACGAGCCGGCAGCAGGCATCGCCCTTGCCCCGGCAGCGATCCTCGATGCAGTACACCTCCTGCTCGTAGGCCCGCGAGAGATATCCGCTCGCGAACCCGGTGAGCGTCCAGCACACCGGTTCCGCCGCCGGTCCGAGATGGAGCAGATGCTGCTCCGCTTCGTAGGAGTCGTGCCAGAGCGCCTCGCCGATCGGCTTCGGCCCGGCGGCATTGGCGTGCGCATCGGAGAACTCGACGCGCACGAGTCCCTGCAGGGTATGGAGGCGTCCCCCCGCGCGCCGCCACTCGTCGTCGGTGTCCCAGGGCAGCGCCGAGCGCAGCGTCTCGGCGACCCGCCAGCCGTGCGCGTAGCCGAACCGCGTCAGGATCGCGCGGGCGCCGGCCAGACCGAGCGTCTCGATCAGTTCCCGCCGCAGGAGCCCGAGCGCCACGGCGTCGAGCAGCAGGACGCGCTCGCCGGCAAAGCGCAGGAGCCCCCCTTCCCGGTCGAACTGCAGCAGTTCCTTCAGATCCAGATCGCGGGCGCGCACGCGAGCCCTCCTCTCGAATTGAAAGCCATCCTATCGTAACGAGAGCCGCCGTGCGGGTGATCCCGCTGCAAGTCGTTGAAAGCACGGCGCCGGACGAGTGGCAGCGCCGTTGCCTCTTGGTGGAGCGTGCACCAAGGACGCACAGGATCAGGAGAGGGCATGAGCACCGAGCGTTGGCAGATCGACAGCAGTCATTCCGGCATTCACTTCACCGTCCGTCACCTCGTCATCGCGAAGGTCCGCGGCCAGTTCGGCCGCTGGACCGGAGCGCTGGAGGCGCCGGGCGGCGATCTTTCGCGCGCCTCCCTCGACGTCGTCATCGACGCGTCGAGCATCGACACGGGCGTCGCCGATCGCGATGCACATCTGCGCTCGGCCGACTTCCTCGACGTCGAGCATCATCCGGAGATCACGTTCAAGTCGAAGGCGGTCACGCAGGCGGCGGCCGATCGTCTGAAGGTTGCCGGCGCGTTGACCATCAAGGGGGTGACCCGCGACGTCGCGCTCGACGTCGAGGTGCTCGGTCAGGTCCGGGATCCCTGGGGCAACGAGCGCGCGGCGTTCAGCGCCACCGCGGCGGTCGACCGGGGGGAGTTCGGCCTCACCTGGAACCGGGCGCTCGAGACCGGCGGCGTGATGGTCGGCGATCGGATCGACATCGGCATCGAGATCGAAGCCGTGCGTCAGGCGTCGACGCAGGTGGCGTAGGCGGCACGGCAGCAGCGGTGAGCGGGGCGCGCTCCGGCGGCGGTCGGCTCACGAACGCCGCGTCGTCTGGCGGCCGGGCGCGCCCTGTTCGTACCACCACACCACCTGGGGCGGACGACCCCAGCGATCGACCCAGTCGGCGGCGAGAATCGGAAACCTGGAGCGGGCGCTGCCGATGTCGCCGGCTGGACGTCCGATGACCACGCGTGCGATCCGCGTCTCCCGGACCGCGAATCCGCAGAGAACGCACGGCTCGGCCGTCGAATAGAGGGTGGCTCGCTCGAGCAGGCGGCTCCCTGCCGCGCGGATCGCCGCTTCGATCGCGAGCAGTTCTGCATGCCCGAAGGGACGCGCTCCGCGAGGCGCCTCTTCGGCAGCTTCTCCCACGACGCCTCCGTCGAGCACGACGAGGGCGCCGACCGGGGTGTTGCCTGCGAGCGCGGCCCGACGCGCGAGGTCTTCGCAGCGGCGCATCCAGCCAGCGTCTGTGTCCTCCGGGTTCATGGGCGATTCACCGTTGGCCGGGTGCAGCGCCCGGCGGTCGCGGTCTGGGACGCGGTGATGGATGGCGATGGCTGACGCGCCTGTCGGCAGCCGCGGAGCGGGTACGCCAGGTCGAAGTCATGCCTGGCGGCGTTCGCGATCGATGGTGCCGCGGGCGCCGGGACTTGCGCTGGCGCAATGACAGGCCTGCCGCGGGCCGGGTACCCTCGGACACCGCGCGCGAGCAACGGGGGCGGCCGTCGGCCACGCTCGGGCGCCAGCTCAACGTGTCCTCGACAGGAGTATCCCACATGGCCCATCCGCACCTTCATCTGCAAGACGACCAGTTGTACCCGTTCGATGCCCGCGGCATCGCCAAGCGCTTCCGGCACGCCGCCATCTTCGGCGCGTTGGACGCGCTCTTTCCCGGTGAAACCATGCGTTTCTGCAACGACCACGATCCGCTGCCGCTGCTCGATCAGGTGCGTGCGCGCTACGGCGAGAAGGTCGAGATCGCCTACGTACAGCGCGAGCCCGGCGTCATCGTCATCGACTTCGCCAAGATGCGCACCTGAGCGGCACGATCGTCCCGGGGCGCCCGGCCGGATCGCAGCCGGTCGAGCTGCGCCCGGCGCCTTCAAGGCGCTTGCGGCGCTCGAGCCGGCGGGCTTCGACCAGGACGAGACGCCCGCGCGCAGCTCGAAGGTAGCACTCTTGTGATGGCCGACAAAGCTCGACCTCATGTCTGCATTGACCGGACACACCAGCAGCCGTCGCGTGAGGTCTCGGGCACCAGGAACGACGCATTGCCAAGCTCGCCGACGGGCAATTCGACGCGCTCCTGACCGTCGATCAGGGCATCGCGGGCTTGATCCGATCGCGTGGACTGGTTGAATCAGTCGAATCAGTCTTCCTTCTTCAACGGTCGTAGCACGTCTACAGGCGCTTGGCGGCGGTCGGATCCAGCACGGTGTGGAGCCGTGGGAAAAGAAGAAGCGCATTGACGCAAACGGCATGCCGGTCCTACGCGCTCGAATTAGGGAGAAGTTACTTGTGTCTCAAGTCAGCGAACGAGTCCAAGAGTTTTTTCGCGACTATGAAAGGGGCGTAAATGAAGGCGCAGCCGAGGATGTGGCCTTGCAATACGCCGAATCATTTCTGTTTGCTGGCGCGCGCGGGGCACAGACAGTTAGGCGACAGGACCTTGTCAACGCGTTGGGAAAACGGCAGGGTCTTTTTGCAGCCACGGGCTTGACCTCCTCCAAGATCAGTTCGCTTGAAGAGACGCGGCTGGATGCCAACTATATTGTGGTCAAAGTGTATTGGGTCATGCGCTTTGAAAAAGATCCGCAACATCCAATTGACGATCAAAACGCGGCAACCTATATCTTGTATCAGCAAGATGATGCGTTGCGCATCGTGTTTCAACTTGACCATCAGGACTTAATCAAGCGGGCACAAGAATTGGGTTTGTTGCCTGAACAGAATTGACGCCCACCCTAATACTACTTTGTCAGATCCGCAGCGGGCGATGGCGGCGGAGCTGAGTGATGTAATCCAGGGCTTCGATCTCACGCGTTGGCCAGTTTCCGAACGTTGTTCCGGCAGTGGTTCTTCATGCAACACACAACAACATTGAGGTACGACCTGTCGGCCAAGTACCGCTGCACCGATTTGTCGGCACCGTCGCCATCACCGACGAGGATCTGAAACCCCTTCTCGATCATCGTGTCGAGACGGGCGCTCACCTCGGTGGGAAGCCGCGAAATCTGCCGCGAACCGGCGACGAAAACACTCGTCACGGTGCGGTCTACGCTGCCCGAGCGGGCCTGTAGTCCTGTTCCGCGAGGGGCGGCTCGCCAAGCTCCGCGAGGAGCTGATTGAGGCGATCCAGAGGAACCGCTTGCGGCGCGGTGATCTCGACGCCCAACGGTTGGCCCGTCGCGGCGTAGTCGACGATCAACAGCCCATCCCCCGATGCCACAGTCCTCGCACTCTTCTCCCCGGTTGGATGCGAGAGATGCAGGTACGCCGCAAACGTCCGGCCCTTCCGATAAGTTACCTGCAGCGAGCGTTCCGTCATTGGGACACCTCGTAAACGGTCACGACGACGAGCAAGCTCGCGTCGGAGTCCGGCTCGACGATCACGATCCACGGACTCTGACCGCGTCGGGTTTGGATCATGAATCTGCCCAGGACGATGCTGGCTTCGAACGCGGTGGCTCGCTCCAGCATAGCGCGGAGTTCCACCTCGGTCACGCCTCGTTGTTCCATGCGCAATTCGGCGTGGGCGGTGAACGACAGATCCCAGTTCCACCACTCCGGAAAGGTCGGCATCGAGTCTCTTGGCGCCGATCGTAGCACCCGGTCACGCGTCAGGGATGCCGTCAGATTTCGTTCGCCGCGACAGTGTTCGGGTTGAGCGACCGTTGCTCAATCAAGGCTTCGAGAGGGGGGAACACAGGGGGGAACAGGACCCTCGCGCGAGGTGTTCCCCCTGGATTCGTTTGCGTCGAGGATTTGTCCTTGGTCGAAGAACACGAGTGGCGCGCGGCAGGCGCGCGGGACAACTGCAGATCGTCATGCAGGTTGCAGCCCGTCGTCCTCGGGCGGCGCTCTATGCCGCCCGCCTGGTGGAGCCACCGCCGGAGCGGTCGCTAAGAGCGACACCGTGGCGTGAGCGACCACCCGAAATGGCCGCTTGGCCTGTGTCGGTTTTCAGGAGGAAGGCACCCCGGGTTTTCAAAACCATGGCACCCTGAGATGTCGCCCGGCATCTGCCCGCGCGGAGCGGTTGCTGGTGCGCTGTCGCAGTCTACACGGTTCTCATCCTTT
>JADZED010000079.1 GCA_020850715.1 Acidobacteriota bacterium | reverse complement strand
TCGGCAAGGGCCAGCGCGGCCTCATCGTCGCGCCGCCGCGCACCGGCAAGACGATGCTGCTGCAGAACATCGCGAACAGCATCACGCGCAACCACCCGGAGGTCTATCTGATCGTGCTGCTCATCGACGAGCGGCCCGAAGAGGTCACCGACATGCAGCGCTCCGTGCGGGGCGAGGTCATCTCGTCGACCTTCGACGAACCGGCGCAGCGGCACGTCCAGGTCGCCGAGATGGTGATCGAGAAGGCGAAGCGGCTCGTGGAGCACAAGAAGGACGTCGTGATCCTGCTCGACTCGATCACGCGCCTGGCGCGCGCCTACAACACGATCGTGCCGCCGTCGGGCAAGGTGCTCTCGGGCGGCGTCGACAGCAACGCGCTCCAGCGGCCCAAACGCTTCTTCGGCGCCGCACGGAACGTCGAAGAGGGCGGGTCGCTGACGATCATGGCGACGGCGCTGGTCGACACCGGGTCGCGGATGGACGAGGTCATCTTCGAGGAGTTCAAGGGCACCGGCAACCTCGAGATCCACCTCGATCGGAAGCTCACCGATCGCCGGGTGTTCCCGTCGATCGACATCCAGAAGAGCGGCACGCGGAAGGAGGAGCTCCTGCTGCAGAAAGACGACCTCAACCGGGTCTGGGTGCTGCGCAAGGTGCTGACGCCGCTGTCGCCGGTCGAGGCGATGGAGCTGCTGCTGTCCAAGATGGCGAAGACCAGGACCAACGCCGACTTCCTGGCCTCGATGTCCAACGGACGTCCCTGAACGGGCGCGTTGCGGTATACTTGGGGATTCGTGGGGAGCCGAAGGAGCAGGCCGTGAAGGAAGGGATCCATCCGAAGTATCACGAGGTGACCGCGCGTTGCGCGTGCGGCGCGACCTGGAAGACCAGATCGACCAAGCCGGATCTCCACCTCGAAATCTGCTCGAGCTGCCACCCGTTCTTCACCGGCAAGCAGAAGCTGCTGGACACGGAAGGGCGCATCGAGCGCTTCAACAAGAAGTACGGCGCCCAGACGTCCGAGAGCCGCAAGAAGGCCGCCAGGACGAAGAAGGACGCTGCGGCGAAGAAGACGCCGGCCGCCGCCCGCTGACCGCTCAGCGCTCGGGCCGGCAGCCCGAACGCTCCATCTTCCGATCCAGACGCGCCAGGCGATGCTGCAGCGCCGCCGCCTGCGCGCCCCTTCCCAGACTGCCCAGCGCCAGCGCCCGGGCCGCCGCGAGATCCCGCGTGCGATGCTCGTGGTGGACCGCCAGCGCCTCCATGGCCTCGGCGGCCAGATGCGGCGGGCAGCCGCGCGCGTCGAGCAGCGCCCGCCAGCACGACGCGGCATCTTCATGCCGCCGCGCCCGCCGCCACGCCAGCGCAAGCTGCCTGAGCGCTTCCACCCGCAGCGCGCCGCCGCCAGCCGACGCCGCCGCCTCGAACGCCTGCCGGGCGGGCGCGTCGAGGCCGCCGCGCGCATAGATCCGGCCCAGCGCGAGCATCTCCTGGGCGTCGCGCGCCGCCGCGGGGCCGCGGCGCAGCAGGCAGAGCATGCGCGCGGTCAGCGCGGCGAGCGACAGCAGGTCCAGGCGGTTGTGCTCCAGCACGGGCGCGAGCGGCCTCGCATCGCCTTCGCGAACGAACGCGAAATACCGCCCTGGGATCTCGCAACCCGCGACGTCGCCGGTGCGGCGCGCGCCGAGCACCCCGTGCTCGAGCTCGCCCAGCGAACAGGCCCGCGGCGCCTGGGCGGGACCTGCCCCGCGGGCCCGGGTGCCGGCCCAGGCCGCCCGGAGCGGCGATGCGCCCCAGAAGCGTCTGGCCGGGTGGAGGACGTCGACGTGCGGCACCGTCCCGGCAGGCCACCGCAGGCGGTGAAACAGATAGCGCGTCTCGAGCAGCGGCGCATCGAACGACTTCCCGTTGAACGTGACGAGCGCGCCCGCACCCGCGAGCTCTTCGGCCGTCGCCGCGAGAACGGCGCGTTCGTCGCCGGCGCGCGTCAGCAGGAACTGGCGCGTGACGAATCCGCCGTCGTCGGCGAATGCGCCGCAGCCGACGAGAAAAGCGTGCGTGCCAGCGCCGCCGCTGAGGCCGGTGGTTTCCAGATCGAGGAAGACGAACGGCGGCCGCGCCGCCGCGCCGCCGCACAAGAGCGGCGCATCGCCGGCGGCGGCCTGGAATCTGGCGGCCAGCGCGCCGACCGTCTCGCGGCCGTGCCTCGCCGACGGGTCGCAGCGCCGCTCCACGACGTAACAGCGCCCGCTCTGGTCGCCGCGCCAGGCGCCACCCAGCGCGGCGTCGATCCCGGCCGCGACGCCGCGATCGGCGGCCGGCGCCTGCGCGGCGGGCGCCATCCCGGATGGGTGCGGCGCGGCCCGCCCCACGACGGCGCGCAGCCGGTCGCGAAGCGCGCTCAAAACGGCACCGGGTCGGCCTCGAGTGCCGGCGGCGCCTCGGGCGCGATCAGCAGGTCGAGGATCCGCAGCGCCGCCGCTTTCGCCAGCAGACCGGTGTTGCCGACCGGGCCGACGCAGCCGGGGCAGCCGCTCTCGCAGCCGCACTCCGCGATGAGCGTGCGCGTCTGCGCCAGCAGCGCGTCGTGCAGCCGAAAGAGCGGCTCGCTGAAGCCGATCCCGCCCGGATAGCTGTCGTAGACGAAGATCTTCGGCGCGATCGGCGCCGCCCCCGTCTCGCGACCGGCGCTCTCGCCGGCATCGATCGAGATCCCGATGTCGTGCCGGTCGCACATCAGCAGGAGCTGCGCGACCTGGCTGATCGCAAACGACAGGCCGACGACGCCGTCGCGCCGATCGTCGGCCGCATACGGCAGCATCGCCATGATGCGCGACGGAATCGTCAGCCAGTACGCGGTCGTGTGCATCTGCTGCTCCGGCAGGTCCAGCTCCCCCGACCCGACGTTCTCGTTCGTGTAGAACTTGATCTTCTTGAACCCGACGACCCGCGATACCACGTGGACTTCGCCGTGGGATCGGACCTCATCCTGCCCGTCGCCGCCGAATGGCGCGATCGAGGCGGCAGGTTCTGCGCCGAACGTGTCGAGGATCGTCACCCGCGTGTACGTGATCGCATCGGTGTAGTAATCGCAGTCGATGGCGCGCACGAACGCCTTCCGCCCCTCGAAGTCGAGCCGCTCGACCTGGTACAGCGCGCCCTCCACGATGTAGATCGCCTTCGCATGCAGCGTGGACGGTCCGCTGGTGAAGTCGGTTTCGCCGATGACGCGCGTCTGGTCCGCGACCTCGACGACGACGAAGTTGTCCGACGACACCGAGCGCAGGCTCACGGCGTCGGCCGGATACGATTCGCTCGTCCAGGTCCACTGCGCACCCTCGGCGGCCGCGCCATCCTCCAGCGCGTCCACCTCCTCCGCCGAGCGATGCACGAGCCCCTGCTCGGCGAGCACGCCGAGCACCTCCTGCACGTCCGGTCCACCCCCGCTCCCGAACTGCTCGCGTGCGGTGAACGGCAGCTCGAACGCCGCGCACTTCACGTGGTCGACGAGGATGTGCAGGTTGTCGGGATTGATGAGCGCGCGCTCCGGCGCCGCGTCGAAGAAGTACGACGGGTTGCGGACGACGAACTGATCGAGCGGGGCGCTGCTCGCGACGAGCACCGCCGCCGAGCGGCCCGCCCGGCGCCCGGCCCGACCGGCGCGCTGCCACGTGGCGGCGATCGTCCCCGGATACCCGGCCATGACGCTCACGTCGAGCGCCCCGATATCGATGCCCAGCTCGAGCGCGCTGGTCGACACCACCGCACGCACCGCGCCCTCGCGCAGCCCCTTCTCGATCTCGCGGCGGCGGTTCGGCAAGTACCCGCCGCGGTAGCCGCGGACGCGCTCGGGGCCGCCGGGCGTCCCGTCGAAATCGTCCTTGAGATAGGTGGTGAGGATCTCCGTCGCGAGCCGGCTCTGGGCGAACACGATCACCTGCAGCTGCCGCCCGAGGAACTCCGCCGCGATCCGGCGCGTCTCGGCAAGGTACGAGCGGCGGATGCCCAGCTGCTGATTCACGACCGGCGGGTTCACGAACACGAAGAACTTCTCGCCCCGCGGCGCACCGCTCTTGTCCACCAGCGCGAACGGCCGCTCGGTCAGCCGCTCGGCGAGCTCGCGCGGATTGGCGATCGTCGCCGACGAACAGAGAAACACGGGCGCCGAGCCGTAATGCCGGCAGATCCGCCGCAGGCGCCGCAGGAGATTGCACAGATGGCTGCCGAAGACGCCGCGATAGGCGTGCAGCTCGTCGATGACCACGTACTTCAGGCTCTCGAACAGCTTGGCCCATCGGGGGTGGTGCGGCAGAATCCCCGAGTGCAGCATGTCCGGGTTGCTGAGGACGAGGTGCGCGCGCGCACGAATCGTGCGTCGTGCGTCCTGCGGCGTGTCGCCGTCGTAGGTGAACACGCCGATCGGCTCGCCCGACGCGCCGGCAATGGCGTCGCACAGCGCCTGGAGCTCCGCGAGCTGGTCCTGCGCCAGCGCCTTGGTGGGAAACAGGTACAGTGCGCGGCTGGACGGATCCTGCAGGACGGCCTGCAGCACCGGCGCGTTGTAGCAGAGCGTCTTCCCCGACGCCGTCGGCGTCGTGATCACCGCGTGCCGCCCGCCGAGCGCATGTTCGATCGCCTCGGCCTGGTGCGTGTAGAGCTGCGCGATCCCGCGCGACTCGAGCGCCCGGCAGAGGCGCGGATCGAGCGCCGGCGGAAACGGCACCAGCTGCGCGGCCAGCGCCGGCAGCCGCCGCACGGCAGTGACATGCCGATCCGGCGTATCGGGGCGCTCGGCCGGAACGCCGGGCGCGAAACGTCTCAGGGCGTCGTCCAGCGCGAGGTCGCGGCGGGAGCGGGCTGCAAGACCAGCGCTCGTCGTGTCTGCAGCCTCGTGCACGGGGAGTCATGGTATCAGCCGGGCCAAGGGCGATCAAGCAGCGAAACCGCCCTCTCGCCGCCTCCCCTGCGTGCTACCCTCCGTGGGCCATGGCGGATCTCGAGGTAGGCGTCGGCGCGCGCGCCGCTGGGCTGCCACGCACGCTCGGACTCTGGAGCGCCGTCGCCCTCGTGGTCGGCGTCACCATCGGCTCGGGCATCTTCAGGACGCCGGCTGTCGTCGCGCAGCGGGTGCCCCACCCGGAAGCGCTGCTGCTGCTCTGGGCGCTCGGCGGCGGGATCACCTTGTGCGGCGCGCTGTCGATTGGCGAGCTCGCCTCGGCGATTCCAGCAACCGGGGGCCTTTACGCGTTTCTGCGGGAAGGATGGGGACGGCTGGCCGCATTTCTGTTCGGCTGGTCCGAGCTCGTGCTGATCCGCGCCAACGCGCTGGGCGGCATCGCCATCGTCTTTGGCGAGTATCTTCTTCGCAGCATTGGCGTCGACCCGCTCGATCACGGGCTGGCGGCCAGAGCCCTGGCCGCTGGCGCCATCGCATTCGCCGCCGCCGTGAACGTTCGCGGCGCCAGGCTCGGCGCGTTGGTCGTGAGCGTCGCGACCTGGGCCAAGTTCGGGGCGCTGGCGCTGCTCGCGGCCGGGGCGTTTGCCTTCGGCGGCAGCCATGGGGCAAGCGTCTCGAATCTGACCACCGGCAGCGGCGCCACGCTCGCGGCCGGCGGGATGGGGCTCGCGCTGGTGAGCATTTTATGGGCCTATGACGGCTGGGCCGACCTGTCGTTCGCGGCCGGCGAAGTCAAGCGGCCGCAGACGATCCTGCCGCGCGCCATCATCCTGGGCACGCTGGCGATCGTCGTCATCTACATGCTGACCAATGCCGCCTACCTGTACGTCACGCCGGTCGAAGAGATCGCCGCCTCGCGGCTCGTCGCCGCCGACACCATGCGCGTCCTGCTCGGCCGCGCCGGCGTCGTGCTGGTGTCGATCTTCGTCATGATCTCGGCCTTCAGTTCGCTCAACGGCAGCATGCTGGCGTCGCCCCGGATCTTCTTCGCGATGGCGGACGATGGCCTGCTGTTCGCGACGATGGGACGGGTACACCAGCGGTACCGGACACCCTACGTCGCCATTCTCTTCTCGGCCGTGCTCGGGATGGCCCTGGTAATGAGCCGGAACTTCGAGGCAATCACCAACACGTTCGTGCTGGCCGTCTGGCCGTTCTATGCCCTGAGCGTGGCGGCGATCTTCCGGCTGCGCCGGACCAGACCCGACCTGCCGCGGCCATATCGGGCGGCCGGCTATCCGCTCGTGCCCGCGATCTTCGTCGTTGCGGTCGCTGCCTTCGTGGTGAACGCGCTCGTGCAGGAGCCGGTGCCGACCTCGATCACCTTCGCGCTGATCCTCGCCGGCGCGCCGGTCTACTTCATCGTCGATCGGCGAGCGCGACGCTGACGATATTCTTCGCGCGGATGCATCAATTCCGTTGACGCGTCCGGACGCGGCTGTTACTCTGTCCCGCAGCGGCCGATAGGCTGCTCGAGGAGGTCTGCAGATGGAAGCATGCGAGCCGCGAGTGCGGCGCCGAGGATTCTTTCTCCACTCCGATACCGCCGGTGACACCGATCACGCGGTCGAGTACGACGACCCGGAAGGCATCGTCGTCCGGGTCCGAACCAGCCGGCACGCCGCCCCCCGCCGGGGGACGAGCGGGCGATCCCACAGCGAAACTCGCGTCGAGAGCGGCCGTCCCCAGATCAGATCAGGGAGCGTGACTGGCAGCCGTCAACGGGCACACTTGCCCCGCTAATCCAGCTCGCGCGCGGCGAGACGAGAAACGCGACGACCGCCCCGACCTCTTCGGGGCGGCCGAACCGCCCGAACGGCAGTTCGCGCCTCACGAACTCGGACATCTCCTCGGGCGCCTCCTTCAGGCGCCGGTCCCAGCTCCCCCCCGGAAACAGAATCGATCCCGGTGCCACGCTGTTCACGCGGATATTGTCCCGCGCCAACTGCTGGGCCATGGCCTTGGCCAGGCTGGTCTCTGCGGCCTTGACGACGTTGTAGGTCATGCGGCCGCCCGACTCGCGGCCCCAGATGGACGTGATCATCACGATGGCACCGCCGCCGCGCCGGCGCAGGTGCGGCACCGCCATCCGTGACGCCCGGATCGCCGGGAACAGGGTGGCATCGATCGCCTCGGTCCATTCCGCGTCGGTCGTTCCGGCGATGTCGCCGCCCCGTCCGAGGCCGACGTTGTTCACGAGAATGTCGAGCCCTCCGAAGGTCTCGGCCGTCCGGAAGATGACGTCGGCGACGCCCTTCTCCGTGGCCAGGTCGGCCTGGACCGCGAGCAACCTGGCGTCACGGCCCGGCACCTGGCCAAGCGTGGCCGCGGCCGCGGCCAGCCGCGCTTCGCCCCGCGCGCAGATGGTGACGCGGCAGCCCTCCTCGAGCAACGCCCGGGCGATGGAAAACCCGATGCCGCGCGACGAACCGGTCACGATCGCCACTTTGTCTTCGAGTGCCAGGTCCATCCCCGCGCCCCCTCGCCCGCCCTACTGCCCGCCCCGTCCCGTCAGGTCGTTCAAGCTCCAGTCGAACGGCAGGTACGCGATCCGGAACTGGTTCTTCTGCAGAAACTCGCGCTCGCCGCTCAGCAGCGTCGGGGCGATGAAGCCGAGAATCGCGCGCTCGATGGGGCTGCGCTGCGCGAAGACCGGCGCCGCGCTCTCGCGGAACGCGGCTGCGAACTCCTGCTCCCGCCACGAGAAGATTGCGCTCACGCCCACCGAGTTGTCCACCAGGCTGATCCGGACGCACTCGTTCCGGGTGACGCACTCGGCCCGCGCGTCGGCGAGCTGGGTTTCGAGCCGGTCGGCCGTGAACGCCTCGCTGCGAAGCCGGCCGCTGCCCGCGGCCCCCCGTCCCAGGGCGAAGAACACGCGGGGATCGTGGAACCCGGCCAGGACGTCCCGCTCGATCTGATCGAGCGTCAGCGTCCGCCCGGCGATGCGATGGGTCGCGCGCTCGAAGACGCCGGGAATCTGGCGGACGCTGTGGCCGGGGTAGTCGGCGGATCGGCCGGCGATCGGGTAGCGATCGACGATCGCCTGCAGCACGATCGCGTTGTAGGCATTGATCCAGAACGCCACCTGCTGGTCGCGGGGCGCGTTCTCGATGCGCGCTTCGGCGAGCGCGCCTACGAATGCGTCGAGGCGCGACCGGTCGCTCTTGAGCGCGCGGTAGTACACCAGTCCGTCGCGGACGTAGAGATCGAGAATCGCGTCGTAGCCTTTTCGGGCGTTCTCGATCGACTGGGCGCGGCCAGGAGCGGCGGCGAGAACGCAGAACAGCATGGCGAGGACTCCAGCGCGCGTCATTGCTCTCCCACAGAGGATCGGCGGCGAGGACCGAGGGACCGCGATCGACGATCCCTCGGACTATACCCGATGCTCGAGGAAGTGCGCGAGCGCCGCGTTGAACCCGTCAGGCTGCTCGAGGTTCGAGAGGTGGCCCGCCGCGGGGACGATCGCGAGTTCTGCGCCCGGCACCGTCTGCCGCATCTGCTCGCTCAGAGCCGGCGGCGTCAGCGTATCCTCGGCGCCGACGATGACGAGCGTCGGGACGTGAAGGCGCGCCAGCGTCGGCGAGGAGTCGGGGCGCGTCATCAGAGCGGTCAGGGCGCCCGAGATGGCCGACGCCGAGCTCGACCGCGCAAGCGCCCGGACGCGCGCCATGACATCCGGACGCGACTGCGCCGTCGTTGCTCCGACGAGCTTTGGCACCATCTCGTCGACAACCGCCTGGGGTCCCTTCTCGCCGACGAGCGCCAGCAGGCGCTTCCGGTTCTCGACCCCCTCGGGCGTGTCCGCCTCGGCGCGGCTGTCGGCGAGGATCAGACCCTGAACGTACCGACCGGCCAGGCGGCAGATCGCGAGCGACACGTAGCCGCCCATCGACAGCCCGCCGACGACCGCGTCGCCGATGCGCAGGGCGTCGAGCAGATCGATGACGTCGCCTGCGTAGTCGTCGACGCTCGCCGCCGGCGGGTCCTGGCGGCCGTCGTCACCGAACTGCCTGAGCTGCGGAGCGATGACGCGCCAGCCGTGCCCGGCAAGCGACATCTGGGGCTCCCACATCCGGGCGTCGAGGGGGAACGCGTGAATCAGGACGAGCACGCCTCGGGGCCGGACACCCGGCGCCGCGGGCCGTTCGAGATAACGGAAGCGGCCGATGACTGGCATGAAGGCCTCGGGCGCAGCAGCAGGAATCGGACGGCCTTCAGCCTGGCCGGACGGCTAGTCGTCCGGTGGCGGATCCCGCCACCGGCGCTTCCATTCGTTCTGGCGCCACCAGCGGTTCGCGACGTCGAACGCGAAGATGCCGATCACGAGCAGCGCGATGAAGGCTAGGCCCAAAATAAGCGCGTTTGCGGCTCGGCTGACGACGCGAATCGCGATGCGCGCGCGGCGCGAACCTTGCCCGCCGGCTCGATGTCCGGTCGCAGTCTCGCTCGATTGTCGTGCATCTGGTGATCCTC
>JADZED010000078.1 GCA_020850715.1 Acidobacteriota bacterium | reverse complement strand
CCGATCATCATCGCGGCGACGATCTTCGGCGGCGAGCCGCGGCCCAGTCCGACGAAGCTGCAGAACGTGAGGAAATAGACCGAGAAGAACTCGGCCGGCCCGAACTTCAGGGCGAACTTCGCCACCACCGGCGCGAGGAAAGTGAAGACGATGACCGCGAACAGCGCGCCGATGAAGGACGAGGTGAACGCGCCGGTGAGTGCTTCGCCCGCACGGCCCTGCTGCGCCATCGGGTAGCCGTCGAACGTGGTGGCGACCGACCACGGCTCCCCGGGAATGTTGAACAGGATGGAGGTGATCGCCCCGCCGAAGAGCGCGCCCCAGTAGATGCACGAGAGCATGATGATCGCCGAGGTCGGCGGCATCGTGAACGTGAGAGGCAGCAGGATGGCGATGCCGTTCGCGCCGCCCAGCCCGGGCAGCACGCCGATGACGACGCCCAGCAGGATGCCGGCGAACATCAGGACGAGGTTCATCGGCGTCAGGGCGATCGCGAACCCCTGGAACAGCGCGCTCAGTTCTTCCACGGTGATCTCGGATCCGTCAGGTCGATCTGGCCGCCGCCGCGAGGCGGCGTCGTGGGCTCAGTGGCCGAGGAACGACAGCGTGTCGAACAGCCCCTTGAACAGTGCGACCTTGAACCACACCTCGAACATCCCGTAGAAGGCCGCCATGACCGCGATCGAGATGGCGAGCGAGGGGGCCCAGCGATAACCGCCGAGCCACACCATGAAGATCGAGATGTACAGCACCGACGCGACGTAGATGCCGATGAGCTGGATGCCCAGGACGTACAGCACCCCGGGCAGAAGCACCGACAGCACGCGGCGCAGCGCCTCGCGGGAGACGAACCCCCTGGGGCCGGTCGTGCGCCCGAGCAGCACCTGACCGATCAGCAGCGCGGCGCAGACGCAGATGAAGCTGCCGATGTAGAACGGAAAGTAGCCCGCCTGCGGGCCGTCGTCGGCCCAACGAAACCCGAGGCGTACGCTGTCGTAGACCACCAGCGCCCCGAAGCACAGCAGCACCGCCGCCACCACGAGCTCGACCGTGCGCGTCGAGACCGCGGCACGCTGCGCGTCCGAATCTTCCGACATCGTCCCTCCCTGAGGCGCAACTGCGCGCGCGATCGCCGGCCGGAGTCCCGACCGGCGTCGCGTTCACGCCACGATCACTTCGCGAGGAAGCCGGCTTCCTTCATGAGGTCGCGATGCACCGCCTCGGTGCGCTCGACCCATTTCGTGTACTCGGCGCCGCTCATGAACGTGGTGTTGAAGGCGCCGTCCGCCATGAACTTCTTCCACTCGGGCGTCTCGCGCACGCGCTGGAACAGACGCACGTAGTACTCCACGACGTCCTTACCGATGCCGGGCGCGCCGAAGATCCCGCGCAGCATGACGTAGTCGACCGGCACACCCGCCTCCTTGCAGGAGGGAATGTCGTTCCAGGACATGTCCCCCGCGATCTTGTCCTTGTACGGCATGCGCTGGTCGTCGAACACGCACAGCGGCCGCAGCTTGCCGCCGCGCCACTGCGCGACGGCCTCGATCGGGTTGTTCACGGTGGAGGTGACGTGATTGCCCACGAGTTGCACGGCGACGTCGCCGCCGCCCTTGAACGGCAGGTACGTGAACTTCACGTCCGTCGCCTTCTCGAGCGCCGCGGTGATGATCTGGTCCTCCTGCTTGGAGCCCGTCCCGCCCATCTTGAAGCGCTTGACCGGCTCGCCGGAGGCGGCCTTCGCCGCGGCGATGTAATCCTTGGCGGTCTTGTGCGGGGACTCGGCGTTGACCCAGAGGACGAACTGGTCGAGCGCGAGCATCGCGACCGGCGTGAGGTCCTTCCAGTTGAACGGCACGCCCGTCGCGAGCGGCGTGGTGAAGAGGTTCGAGAGCGTGATGACGATTTTGTGGGGATCGCCCTTCGCCTGCTTCATCGCGAGGAAGCCTTCGGCGCCGGCACCGCCCGAGCGGTTGACGACGATCAGCGGCTGCTTGGCGAGTTCGTGCTTCTGCACCACGGCCTGCAGCAGGCGCGCCATCTGATCGGCGCCGCCGCCGGTGCCGGCCGGCACCACGAACTCCACGGGCTTGGACGGCTCCCACGCGCCCGCGATCGGCGAAAAGGTGCAGACCAACCCCGCCAGGCAGGCCGCAACCGACCACTTCACCCGGCGGCAGGCACCCACATTCGTACGAATGCTCGTGACCATCGATCCTCCTCCCGTTTGTGTTGGCGCACCGGCGACGAGGCGCCCGGCATCGCACCCCTCGGAGCGGTTGCATCGAGTGCCCGTCCGGGGACAGCCGATCATTCATCCGGGCCCCGGCGATGTCAATTGACCGCGGTCAAGAATCGCCAACGCCGACAGGGTCGTTCCCGAATGGCGCAATCGGGGGGAGCGCAGTCCCCTCGAACGCATCGCTGCGACGCATCGCTGCGTCCCGCAGCCCCGCACGCGCGGTGAGACGGCGACATCACTTCCCTTGATCGGCATCAGTCCGGCGCCGCCGTGCGCGCGGCACCATGGCGGCCTGTTCCCCGGACCTTTCGCATGGCTCGATCCGCCGACGCGCTCGCCACTGCAGGTCCCGCCGCGAGGCCGGCCGGGCGATGGCATGCGTCGTCGGCTCCGGCCGTGCTGCAGCAGCTCGCAACCAGCGGCACCAGCGGTCTTTCGTCGAACGAGGCCGCGGCCCGACTCGAACGTCACGGTCCGAACGAGATCCGGGAGCCCGAGGGGCGCACGCCGTGGCGGATGCTGCTCGACCAGTTCAGCGACCTGATGATCGTCGTGCTCGTGGCGGCGGCGATCGTCGCGGGCAGCGTGGGCGAGACGTCCGACGCCATCGCGATCATGGTGATCGTGCTGCTCAACGGCCTGCTCGGCTTCGCCCAGGAATACCGCGCCCACCGGGCGATGGCGGCACTGCGCCGGCTGGCCGCCGCCACGGCGCGCGTGGTCCGGGACGGCAGCGTCCGGGACCTGCCCGCCGCGCTTCTCGTCCCGGGCGACGTCGTAGTGCTGGAAGCCGGCAACGTCGTGCCGGCGGACCTTCGCCTCGTCGAGACCTTCGCGCTGAAGGTGGAGGAGGCCGCATTGACCGGCGAAGCGGTGCCGGTCGAGAAGACGGCCGCTGCCATCGCCGACGAGGCGCTGGCGCTCGGCGACCGCATCAATATGGCTTATCGGTCCACGGCGGTCGCCCACGGTCGCGGCGTGGGCGTGGTCGTTGCCACGGGCATGCAGACCGAGCTGGGCAGGATCGCCGCGATGCTGCAGGGCTCCAGGACGGAGAAGACGCCGCTGCAGCGGCGGCTTGCCCGCTTCGGACGCTGGCTGGCTGCGGCCGCGGCCGCCATCTGCGCGACCGTCTTCGTGCTCGGTCTGCTGCGCGGCGAGCCCGTCCTGCACATGTTCCTCACCGCAGTGAGTCTGGCCGTCGCGGCGATCCCCGAAGCGTTGCCTGCCGTCGTGACGATCGCGCTCGCCCTGGGCGCGCGCCGGATGGTCGCGCAGCACGCGCTGATCCGCCGCCTGCCGGCCGTCGAGACGCTCGGCTCGGTGACGTTCGTCTGCGCCGACAAGACCGGCACGCTCACGCAGAACCGCATGCACGTCGAAGCGCTGCACGTGCGCACGGGTCGCCTCCTGCCCTCGGAGCCGTTGCCGGCGTGCGGCGGGGCGGCGGAACATCTGCTGCGCGCGCTGGCGCTGAACAACGACGCGCAGCGCACCGCCGACGGCGCCGTGCGGGGCGAGCCGACCGAAACCGCGCTGCTGGAAGCCGCTCTCGCCTTCGGCCGTGATCCGGCACGGCTCGCGGCCGACGCTCCCCGCGTCGGCGAGCTGCCGTTCGATGCCGAACGCAAGTGCATGACGACCCTGCACCGCGCGGACGCGTCCATCCTCGTCTACACCAAGGGTGCCCCCGAGCACGTCCTTGCCCGCTGTAGCGGCTGGTGGCCGGCGCAGGGCGCGGAAGCGTTCGATGCGGCGGACGTGTCGCGGACCGCCGAGGCGATGGCTGCCGCGGGGATGCGGGTGATCGCCTTCGCCGCGCGGCGCCTCGACGCGCTGCCGGCCGACCTCTCGTCCGACGCGGTCGAGTCGGAACTGCTCCTGCTCGGTCTGGCCGGCCTGATCGACCCGCCGCGCCCGGAAGCGGCGCAGGCCGTGGCCATGTGCCGCAGCGCGGGCATCACGCCGGTGATGGTGACCGGCGACCATCCGGCCACCGCCCGCGCCATCGCGACGCGGCTCGGCATCCTGGGGAAAGGCGACGGCGTGCTGACCGGACGCGAGCTCGCCGAGCTCTCGCCCGAGGAGCTGCGGCGCGTCGCGCCCGGCGTACGCGTCTACGCGCGAGTCGATCCGGCGCAGAAGATCGCCATCGTCGCGGCGCTGCAGGCGCGCGGCGAGCTCGTCGCCATGACGGGCGACGGCGTGAACGACGCTCCGGCGCTCGGCCGCGCCGAGATCGGCGTCGCCATGGGACGGATCGGGACCGACGTCGCGCGCGAGGCGGCGGACATGGTGCTGCTGGACGACGACTTCGCCACCATCGTCGCGGCGGTGCGCGAGGGGCGGCGCATCTTCGACAACATCCTCAAGTTCATCCGCTACACGATGACCGGCAATTCGGGCGAGATCTGGACGATCTTTCTCGCGCCACTGCTCGGGATGCCGATCCCGCTCGCGCCGATTCACATCCTGTGGGTGAACCTCGTCACCGACGGGCTGCCCGGCCTCGCGCTCGCCGCCGAGCCGGCCGAGCGGCGCGTGATGCAGCGCCGGCCGCGCCCGCTGACGCAGAGCGTGTTCGCGAACGGCATGTGGCAACACATCGTCTGGGTGGGGCTGCTGGTGGGAGGCGTGACCCTGCTCGCCCAGGCGTGGGCCCTGCGCTCGGACGTGCACGCCCCGAGCATGGCGTTCACCGTTCTCACCTTCGCCCAGCTCGCGCACGTGCTCGCGATCCGCTCCGAGACCGAGTCGCTCTTCGCGATCGGCCCGTTCTCGAACCGACTGCTCGCGGCCACGTTCCTGGGAACGGCAGCCCTGCAGGTGGCGACGCTCTACGTGCCGTTCATGAACGAGGCGCTGCAGACGCAGCCGCTGCCGGCCCATGCGCTCGCCCTCGCGTTCGCGCTGGCGAGCGTCGTGTTCGTCGGTGTGGAGCTCGAGAAGCTCGCCATCCGGCGCGGCTGGCTGCCGCGGGAAGGCTGACCCGACCGCAGCGCGGCCGGGGCGAAATCACTTGACGAGGGTGATCGGCGTGGAGACGAGGTGGATGACCTTGGAGGCCACCGAGCCGAGCAGCAGGTTGGTCACGGCGCCGAGTCCGCGCGTGCCCATCACGATCTGGTCGATCTTCTGCTCGGCGACGAAGCGGGAGATGATGTCGGCCGGATCGCCCACGCTGATGTGCGGGCGATACTGGACGCCCGCGGCGTCGAGGCGCTCACGGGAGGCCTTCAGGGTTGCCTCGCCTTCCTCGCGATAGAAGCGGTTCAGGGTGTCGTGACCGACCGCCGACGCGACGTTCGCGTAGGGAATCGGCGGGTGCACCGTGAGGATGTGCACTTCGGGCGGCGTCTGGGCGCGCCTGACGAGCCCGATGACGTAATCGACCGCCCGCAGACAGCATTCCGACCCGTCGATCGGCAACAGCAGCTTGGACATGGCGCGCTCGCGAACGTGAGTGTAAGGGGATTCCGTACGCCGACTACTTCTTCTCGTCGATGGCGAGATCGACCACCCCGCGCTCGGCCTCGGCGCGCGCCGCCCGTGTGGCGATGATCTTGCCGGCCGCCATGACGATGATCGCGCACACGAACCCGGCGACGTGGTAGGTCTTGAGCCAGGGCACGTTGGCCTCGACCCACTCGATGAGGATCGGATCCCGCACGAACATGTCGCCGGCGATGTAGCCGAGCAGGCCGCCGCCCAGCAGGATGATCACGGGGAAGCGCTCCATCAGCTTGAGGATGATCTGGCTGCACCAGACGATGATCGGGATCGACACGAGCAGGCCGAACACGATCAGCCCGATGCTGTCCTTCGCGGCGGCGGCGACGGCGATCACGTTGTCGAGACTCATCACGAAGTCCGCCACGATGATCGTCCTGATCGCCCCCATCAGGGAGATGCTGCCATCGATGTCGTGCTCGCCGCCGCCATTCTGCGGCATGACCAGCTTCAAGCCGATCCAGAAGAGCAGGATCGCGCCGATGATCTTCAGGAAGGGGATGACGAGCAGCGTGACGGCGAAGATCGTGAGCCCGACGCGCAGTGCGATGGCGCCGAACACGCCCCAGAAGATGCCGAGCTTGCGCTGCTTCTCGGGAAGGTTGCGGCAGGCGAGCGCGATCACGACCGCATTGTCACCGCCGAGCAGAATGTCGATCGCGATGATCTGCAGCACCGCGACCCAGAATTGCGGTGATCCAAACTCCACGTTTCACGTCCTCCCGTATCGTAGGACGAGCAGGACACGCCGCTCGTCCGGCAGAGGAATATACACGCAGGCCGCGAGGGAGTGAAGCACTCGAGCGCCCTCACGGCGCGGCCGTCAGAAGAGCCCTACCACCTTGCCGTCCTCGGTGACGTCGATCTTCTCCGCGGAGGGCGCCTTCGGCAGACCCGGCATGGTCATGATGTCGCCGCAGATCATCACGACGAACTCCGCGCCCGCGGCGAGCCGCACCTCCCGCACGTTGACGACGTGACCGCTCGG
>JADZED010000077.1 GCA_020850715.1 Acidobacteriota bacterium | reverse complement strand
GGGCGCAGCACCGAGGGCGGCGAGGCGCCCGGCTGGCCAGGCGCGACGACCGAGAATATCGGGAATATTTGAGGGAGGAGCAACGCCGCCAGGCGGGATGCATCGCCGGCCGAATGCCGGCCCTATTCATGGGATGGGTTCTAGGGTCCCGTCCCGGTGGATCGTGGCATGAGTCGCGGCGCGCCGCGCCCCGATGGCAGGCGCGAGGAGTGAGGATATTGCGCAGGTCTGAGCGACGAGCAGGGCCGCTGGCGGTGATGCGCCGCCCGCAAGTTGTGTCGCGAACCACGGTGAGGGAACGCTAGCTGGCCGAACGGGGTGACATCGCAGCGCGTGGAGACGCTCATACTCTGGATTCTCGTGCTCGCCTGCGGAGGCGCCTTCGCGGTCCAGTGTGCCGCGCGGCTGCGCCTGATCGCGTCGGCCGAGAACAGTTTCTCGATCGATCGGCCGGCGTTGCGCGTGCGCCGGTTCCTGCTCGACGTCCTCGCCCAGCGCCAGACGCTGCGCGAGCGCCCGATGACGGGCCTGTCGCACGCCTGCGTGTTCTGGGGCTTTCTGGCCTTCGCCGGATACACGACGATCGAATTCCTCGCAGGCCTGGGCATCGTGGACCTCACCGGGACGCGCGCGTTCGCGGCCTACCGGATGGCGCTCCTGCCGTTTGCCGTCGCCGTGCTGGGGGGCATCCTCTTCCTCCTGGTTCGACGCGCGCTTGTGAGACCGATCGCGCTCGGCGCGACCGTGTCGGCGGAGTCGATCGTGATCGGCCTCTTCATCGCCGCGCTGATGATCACGTTCCTGCTGACCTTCGGCCTCGCGCCCGCGACGGCGGCCGGGCGGGCCAACTGGTGGGTGCACGCGCTGGTCATCCTGGCGTTTCTCGTGCTCATCCCCGCGTCGAAGCACTTCCATCTCGTGCTGTCGCCGGCCACCGTCTTCCTGAAGTCGCCGGAGCTCGGCGGCGTGCCGAACCTCGACTTCGAGAAGGAGGAGGTCGGCCTCGAGACCGTCAAGGACCTGAAGAGCAAGATGGTGCTCGATGCGCTGACGTGCGTCGAGTGCGGCCGCTGCCAGGTGAACTGCCCGGCGTGGGGGGCTGGCGAGGAGCTCAACCCGAAGCAGATCATCCTGCAGACGCAGGCGGCGCTCCTCGCGGGCGAGCGCGACCGGACGCTGGGCGCCGTCTATTCGGAAGAGGTGCTCTGGCAGTGCACCACCTGCGGCGCCTGCGAGAACCAGTGCCCGGTCGGCATCGAGCACCTGCCGATCCTGATCGGGTCGCGCCGCGGTCTGGTCTCGAACGGCAGAGCGCCGGGCTACCTCGCCGAGATGTACAACCATCTCGAGCGGCGCGGCAACATCTGGGGACTCGGCTACGATTACCGGGAGAGATTCGTTGTCGGCGAGAAGCTGGAGACGTTCGACCCGCGGACGCACGACATCCTCGTGTGGCTTGGCTGCGCCGGGGCGTTCGAGCCGGACTTCCAGCGGTCGCTGCGGGCGCTGTTCGCGATCCTCCGCAGGCAGGGGGTGGCGTTCGGCGTGCTGGCGAAAGAGCGGTGCAACGGCGATCCGGCCAAGCGCACCGGCAACGAATACATGTTCCAGGAGCTGGCCGCGGGCAACATCGAGACGCTGAAGGCGGCCGCGCCGAAGAAGATCCTCGCGTCGTGCCCGCACTGCGTCAAGACGATCGGCGAGGACTACCGTCGGTTCGGGTACCGGGTGGAGATCGTGCACTCGGCGGTGTATGTCGAGGAGCTGACCCGGGGATGGGCGGGCGCCTCGGGGCAGGAGGCCGTGACGTTCCACGACCCCTGCTATCTGGGGCGCTACCAGGGCAAGGTGGACGAGCCGCGCGCGCTGCTCGCACGCTTCGGCGGCGGGCTCCGCGAGCCGGTGCGCAACCGCGACAACCCCTACTGCTGCGGCGCGGGAGGCGGTCTGCTGTTCGCCGACAAGGAGCAGGAGCCGGGCAGCCGGATCAGCGACGTCCGCTTCGCGCAGCTCCGGCAGACCGGCGCCGGCACGGTGGTCACCGCCTGTCCGTTCTGCTCGATTATGTTGAAGGGCGCCGGCGCCAGCGCCTCCGCCGGCGGGACGCCGGTGCAGTTGGTGGATCTGATGACCTTCGTCCAGGACCGCCTGCAGTGACCGACGTCGTGGCCAGGCCGGCCGCATCGGGATGGCGCGGGTCCCGCTCGAAGCGGGTCCAGGCGAAGCTCATCGCGATGCTCGGCTATCGCGCGATCGCGGCGCTTGGTGCGACCCTGCGCTGGAGAACCGAAGGCGTCGAGCAGTTCGATCGGATTGTCGCCGGCGGGCGCCAGCCGATCATGGCGTTCTGGCACGGCCGCATCCTGCCGGCGGCCTACTATTTCCGCCGGCGCGGGATCGTCGTCATCACCAGCGAGAACTTCGACGGTGAGTGGATTGCCGGGATCATCGAACGGTTCGGTTACCTCACCGCGCGCGGATCGACGTCCCGCGGCGCCCGCCGGGCGCTGCTCCAGATGACGCACGACATGGCGGCCGGCCGGCCGACCGGTTTCACCGTCGACGGCCCCCGCGGGCCCGCGCGGGCGGCGCAGCCGGGCGCCGTGTGGCTCGCCAAGGCGACCGGCAATCCGGTCCTGCCGTTTCATCTCGAAGCCGATCGCCACTGGACGCTCGACAGCTGGGATCGCACGCAGATCCCCAGGCCGTTTGCGACGGTGTCGATCGCGATGGGACCGCCGTTCGACGTGCCTGCCGACGCCGACGACGAGGGGATAGAATCCGCACGACGATCGCTCGAAGACCGGCTGCGCGCCCTCGAAACGCGCGCGGCGCGCCTCCTGAGCGGGGCGTGAACGCCTCCGACTGCCCATGCCGCTGACCTTGATCAACACGCATCGCTTCGCCGAACACGTCACGCCCCCTGGCCATCCCGAGCGCCCCGAGCGCGCCGACGTCCTGAGCGCCGTGGCGGCCCGCTGGCAGCCGCGCGGTTGTGCGCTGGTCGCTCCGCGGGCGGCCACCCTCGAGCAGCTCGCACGCGTCCACGCCGACGACTACATCGGCCACATCGCGTCGACGGCGGGCCTGGCGACCGCGCTCGATCCCGACACCTATACTTCGCCCGAATCCTACGAGATTGCGCGACTCGCCGCCGGCGCGGCGATCGACGCGGTCGAACGGACGATGGACGAGCCGGAGACCCGGACGCTGGCGCTGGTGCGCCCGCCCGGGCATCACGCGGAGCGCAGCCGGGCGATGGGCTTCTGCCTGTTCAACAATGTCGCGGTGGCGGCAGCGCACGCGCGCGAGCGCGGGGCGGCGCGCGTGGCGATCGTCGACTACGACGTGCACCACGGCAACGGCACGCAGCACATCTTCGAGAACGACCCGGACGTGTTGTACGTGTCGACGCACCAGTTCCCGTACTATCCGGGAACCGGCGCGTCCGGCGAGATCGGCGCCGGCCGGGGCCGCGGCTTCACCGTGAATCTGCCGCTCGAGGCTGGTGCGGTGGACGAAGACTACCAGACCGCGTTCGCGGAGGTCGTCGTACCGGTGCTCCGACAGTTCAAGCCCGATCTGCTGATCGTGTCGGCCGGCTTCGACGCGCACGAGCGCGACCCGCTCGCCGGCATGCGCCTCACCACGCCGGCGTTTGCGGCGATGACCGCCGAGCTGCGCATCGTCGCGGACCAGTGCTGCGATGGCCGGCTGGCGCTCGTCACCGAAGGCGGCTACGATCTCGAGGCGCTCGGGGCATCGCTCGACGGCGTGATCGAGACGCTGAGCGCGCCGGCGGCGGAGAAGCCGGCCTGGCCGGCGTCCGGCATTGACGCCTCGCGCGGACGCCGCAGCGCGTCGGAGGCCGCGCGGACGCTCGCGCCCTTCTGGACGCTGTGAGCCGGCTGGCTCGCGGCGCGGGCCGGCGCTGCACCGGCACGGAGCCCGCCCCTGGGCTGCAGTGCTGTCGCGCCCGCCGCGGTCGGCCTCCACCGGAGGCTCCGCGTCCCTGACGTACAATGAACGTCGACCCGCATGACCGCGTACAAACCCCAGCAACTCGACGCCAAGTGGCAGCAGCACTGGACCGAGCACCGCGTGTTCGAGGTCGTCGAGGACCCGGCGCGTCCGAAGTTCTACTGTCTGGAGATGTTCGCGTACCCGTCGGGGCACGCCCACGTCGGGCACGTCCGCAACTACATCATCGGCGACGTGATGGCGCGCATGAAGCGGATGCGCGGCTTCAACGTGCTCCATCCGTTCGGATGGGACGCGTTCGGGCTGCCGGCGGAGAACGCGGCGATCAAGACCGGCACGCATCCGGAGAAGTCGACCTTCGACAACATCGCCCACATGAAGGGGCAGCTCCAGCGTCTGGGAATCAGCTACGCCTGGAGCCGCGAGATCGCAACCTGCCTGCCCGAGTATTACAAGTTCAACCAGTGGATCTTCCTGAAGATGCTCGAGCGCGGGATCGCGTACCGCAAGCGCTCGACCGTCAACTGGTGCCCGAGCTGCCTGACGGTGCTGGCCAACGAGCAGGTGGTCGACGGCGCCTGCTGGCGCTGCGGCAGCGCGATCGAGACGCGGGACCTCGATCAGTGGTTCTTCCGGATCACCGAGTACGCCGACCAGTTGCTGGCCGGGCTCGACACGCTGACCGGGTGGCCGGAGAAGGTCGTCGTCATGCAGCGGAACTGGATCGGGCGCTCGGAAGGCGCGCGCATCCGGTTCTCCGTCGCAGACGGGGACGGAGACATCGAAATCTTCACCACGCGTCTCGACACGGTCTACGGCGCCACCTTCGTGCTGCTCGCGCCGGAGCACCCGCTGGTCGATCGCTTCGCCGACCAGAGCGGCGATCCCGCGGGGTTTCGCGCGCGGGTGGCGGCGTTTCGATCGCTCGATCGCGAGGCCAGGCGCACCGGCACGATCGAGAAGGAGGGCTTCGACACCCTCCGGACCGCCGTGAATCCGTTCACCGGCGAGCGGGTGCCGATCTGGATTGCCAACTTCGTGCTCGCTGAATACGGCACCGGCGCGATCATGGCCGTCCCCGCCCACGATCAGCGCGATTTCGAGTTCGCGCGCAAGTACAGCCTGCCGATCCGGATCGTCGTCCGGACGCCTTCGGGCGCCTCCTCGCCGGTCCAGCTCACCGAGGCAGCGGCGAGCTACGGCAGGCTCGTCGATTCCGGTCCCTACAGCGGCCAGGAGGCGCCGGCCGTCATCGCCCGCATGATCGCCGACGCGGAGGCCCGCGGGATCGGCCGCGGCGAGGTGCAGTATCGCCTCAGGGACTGGGGGATCTCGCGTCAACGCTACTGGGGGACGCCGATCCCGGTCATCTACTGCCCGAAGGACGGCGTCGTCGGCGTGCCCTACGAACAGCTCCCCGTCGAGCTGCCGAAGGTGGCGGCCTTCACCGGCCGCGGGGATTCGCCCCTGGCGCAGGTGCCGGAGTTCGTGAACGTCGCGTGCCCGAGGTGCGGCGGCGCGGCGCGGCGCGAGACCGATACCATGGACACCTTCGTCGATTCGTCCTGGTACTTCCTGCGCTTCACCGACCCGCACGACGCCGAGCGGCCGTTCCGCCGCGAGGCGGCCGCCTACTGGATGCCGGTCGATTTCTACAGCGGGGGAGTCGAGCACGCGATCCTGCACCTGCTGTACTCGCGCTTCTTCACGCGCTTCCTGCGCGACGAAGGGCTCGTGGCCTTCGACGAACCGTTCAAGCGGCTGCTGACTCAGGGCATGGTGCTCAAGAGCGGCGCGGTCATGTCCAAGTCGAAGGGGAACGTCGTCGATCCCGACGACATGCTGCGGCAGTACGGCGCCGACGCACTGCGGCTGTACGTGATGTTCGTCGCGCCGCCGGAAAAGGAAGTGGAGTGGAGCGACGCCGGGCTCGAGGGCAGCTTCAGGTTCCTGGTCAGGGTGTGGCGCCTGGTCGACCATTGGGCCGAAACGGTCGGCGGCGAGGGCGTCCCGGTCTGCGGCGACGAGTGCGGCGAGGCCGAGCGCGCGATGCGGCGAAAGACCCACGACACCATCCGGCGCGTCACGCAGGACGTCGAGGAGCGGATGCACCTCAACACCGCCGTGTCATCGCTGATGGAGCTCGTCAACGACCTCTACGCGTTCAGCGAGACCACGGTCCACGGCGCGCCGGGGCGCGGGGCGGCCACCGAAGCGCCGGAGCGCCCGCAGACCGTGGCCGTGATCCGCGAGGCGCTGGGCGCGCTGATCCGCATGCTCTCGCCTTTCGCGCCGCACACGGCCGAGGAGCTCTGGTCGATGCTCGACGAGCCCGAGGGGCTGTCGAAGGCGATGTGGCCCGTGTTCGATCCCGACGTGGCGAAAGCGGCCGAGGTCGTCGTGCCGGTCCAGGTGAACGGGAAGGTCCGGGCGCGCCTGACCGTCGCCGCCGGGACGTCCGACGAGGCGCTGCGGGATGCGGCGCTTGCCGATCCGGCCATCGCCGCCCACACGGCCGGCAGGACGGTGAGGAGAGTCGTCGTGGCGAAGGGGCCGCTGGTCAGTGTGGTCGTCTCGTAGCAGGCTGTCGCCGGGGAAGCGCCTCGTCGGCCTGCTGGCGCTGGTCGCGCTGACGAGCGCCTGCGGGTACGCCCTGGCCGGGCGCGGCTCGTTTCTCCCGGCCGACATCCGCACGATCGGCATCCCGACCTTCACCAATCGCACCGCGGTGTTCAACGTCGAGACGATGCTCACCCAGAAGGTCCGCTCCGAGTTCATCGGCCGCGGCAAGTACACGATCCTGCCGGATGCCGGCAGCGTGGACGCGCTGCTGACGGGCGAGGTCTCCTCGGTGACGATCCAGCCGGCGAGCTTCGGGACCGACCAGCTCGCGTCGCGCTACGTGATCACGATGAGCGCGCGCATCGAGCTGAGGGACGTGCGGGCGAACGAAGTGCTCTGGGAGAATCCGAGCGTCGTGTTCCGCCAGGAGTACGAGGCGACCAGCGGCGCGTCGGCGCTCGATCCCGCCGCGTACTTCGGCCAGGACGCCAACGCGCTGGATCGGCTCAGCTCGGAGTTCGCGCGGACGATCGTGAGCGCGATACTCGAAGCCTTCTGAGCCCTCTCGTGCCCGTCGCCGCCGCCTCGGTCGTTCGTGAACAGATGGCTGCCGGGGGGCTTGCGGCCGTCTACCTGCTGACCGGCGAAGACGACGTCGAGAAGAGCGCGCTGGCGGGGGAGATCGCCGCGCTGATCGACGAGCCGCTGCGGGCATTCAACGTCGAGCGCATCCACGCCGGTGAGTGGACGAGCGGCGACCGGCTGCTGGCCGGCGTCGCGGAAATCGCGGCGGCGGCGCGTACCCTGCCGATGTTGTCGTCCCGACGGATCGTGATCGTCGCCCAGGCCGAGACGCTGCTGGCGCCGAAACGCGAGAGCGCCGCCGCCGAACGGGCGCACGCCGATTTCGCGAACCTGCTGCGCCATCCCGCGCCCGAGACGACGCTGGTGCTGCTGGCCACGAAGATCCACAAGGGCGCGCGCGGCGTCCACGAACTGCTCCTGAAGCACGCGACGATCGTGGAGTGCGGCACGCTCGATGGAGCCGCCGGTGCCGAGCGCTGGGTGCGCAGCCGCGTCGCCGCGCAGGGAGTCGAGATCGAGCCGGCGGCGGTCCGGCTGATCGCCGAGCGCGCCGGCGTGGACCTGCCGCGGCTGCGCGGCGACATCGAGCGCCTGCTGCTCTACACGCTCGGGCAGCCGCGCATTACCGCGGCCGATGTGCGGGAGCTGGTCGGCCCGGCGGCGCTGCAGGACGAGTGGGCGATGGCCAACGCGATCGAAGCGGGGGACGCGCCGCGCGCGCTCGTGGAACTGGCGCGACTCCTCGATTCTGGCGCGGCACCCGAAAAAGTGCTCGGGCAGCTCGGGTGGCTGGTGCGGACGAAGTTCCCCGCGATCGCGCCAGGCGCACTGCCCCGCGCAGTCGATGCCGTCTTCAGGACCGACCAGGCGCTCAAAGGATCGGCCGGCGATCCCCGCGTGCTGCTCGACCGGCTCGTGATCGAATTGTGCGCGGACAGACGCGCGCGAGGTGCGGCCCCGCGCCGGCGGTGAGCGTCAGGCGTTCCTGGTGCGGTGGGCGAGTCGCGCTGCGAGCCGCGACTTGTGGCGCCCGGCGGCGTTGCGGTGGATGACCCCCTTGCTCGCCATCGTGTCGATCAGGGAAACCGTCTGCTGGAGCGCGCTCTTCACGCCCGCCAGATCGTTGCCGTCGATGGCCGTGCGGATGCTCCGCAGCGCGTTGCGCAGGCGCGACCGGTACTGGCGGTTTCTCTCGCGGTTCTTCAGACTCTGGCGGTGCGCTTTCAGCGCGGATGCATGCGATGCCACGTAATGGGCTACCTCCGGAACTATAGATGATAGCCTGAGTTACGAGCGTCTGGCTAGTGTCCCGTCCCGGTGGTCGGCGACACGACGTGCGGGCGGCGCATCCCCGCTGGCGGCGTTGCTCGTCGCTCAGATATCCCCAATGTCCTCACTCCTCGCGCCTGGCCATCGGGGCGCGGCGCTCCGCGACTGATGCCACGATCCACTGGGACTAGCGGGTTCTGCCGGAGGCAGGCCCTGGGGCCCTGGGGCAGGCACGACGCGGCCTTCAGGGCCGCGGGGCGGGATCCTCCTGTCGTCCGCCGATGATCTCGTACGGCCCGCCTGACGGCTTCTGGTCCGTATAGCGCGTCTGCGGATGCCCGTTCACCATGTCGGTCACCTTGTAGATGACGCTGGCGGGGCGGCGTGGCAGCGGGGCGGCGGCCCTGCCGACGCGCTCGAGATATTCCCGGGTCTCGCGATACGGCGGCACCGCGGCGCCGTACCTGTCGACAGCCCCCGGACCGGCGTTGTAGGCGGCCAGCGCCAGCGCTTCGTTGCCCTCGTAGCGATCGAGGAGCTCGCGAAGATAGGCGGCGCCGGCGCGCACGTTGTCGGCTGGATCGTAGGCATCCTTCACCCCGAACTGCCGCATCGTCGCCGGCATCAGCTGCATCAGGCCCATGGCCCCCTTCGGCGACCGCGCGCGCGGATCGAATGCCGATTCCACCTGCATCACGGCGCGCACCAGGTCGGGGCGAATGCCGTTGCGACGGGCGTGCTCCTGGATCAGCGGCTCGAAGGCGCGGCTGCGCCCGGCCTCCGCATAGCGCGTCGTGCGAACCTTGTCGGCCGCCGGCACCGCATAGGAGCGCACTGGGGCTTCGCCGGACGTTCTGCGGTTCGACAGCACCAGGTTCCCGTTCGCGTCGCGCCACGTGTAGATCTGCGCGCGCGCGGGCTGCGCGGCGCCCACGCAGAGGAGCGCCAGCGTGAGGCGCACCGCGAGGTCGTCGATACCGAACCGGGTGGACATTGGCGATGCCAGGTCAGCAGTCTACCCCGGCCGTGCGCCGGGGCGTACCGGGTATCGGCGCGAACGGCCGGCGGCGTTAGCGCGCAGGCGCGGAGGGTTGCGCAGGCGGATCCCCGCCGGCGAGACGCGTGCGGGCCTTCTCGACGTCGCGGTGGAACACGAACAGCCGGTCGGCATTGCCGTCGGGATCGGTGAAGTCGAACCCCTTGCCGCCGCGCAGCTTCACGTGCAGGTTCTTCTTCAGATAGTCGACTTCGAACGTCTCGAGGGACGCCAGCGCCGCCGTGAACGCATCGTCCTTGTCGGCGGTCTCGTAGCGCATGCCCTGCGGCGTTGCCACGAGGCGGCCCGTGCACGACCCGAATCGATGCCTGTGCACGACGGCGATCGCCGCGTCGAGCCGGACCTCCTTGAACTTGACCAGAATGTCGCGCGTCCCCGCGGCGACCTCGAGGTCCTCGCCGACGGCGTCGTAGCCGGGAGCGGAAACGTTGAGGTGATGCGCGCCGGGGATCACGCCGGACGCAGTGACGGGCGTCGCGCCCACGAACTCGCGATCGATGAAGACCTGCGCGCCAGGGACGTCGCTGTCGATGCGGAGCGTGCCGGCCGCCGGTGCGGCTTCGACGGGCGCGGCCGGCGCTGCCGCGGGCGCTGGCGGGGGCGCCGCCGGAGCACTCCGGGCCGCGGGCGTCTTTGCGGGCGCCGGCCTGGGCGCCCTGCGCGCCGGGGCGCTCACGACGGGCGCAGCCGCGGGCGCCTCGGCCGGCGCGGCCGGCTCCGGCTCCGGCGATGGACGCAGCAGATAGACGGCGGCGCCAGACAGCAGCGCCAGCACGAGAGCGACGATCAGCGTCGGACGGGTCACGCGGCGAATTGTATCCGACGTGTCGGTCAGGTGCCGAGGAGCCGCGCCACGACCGCGCCGCTGGCGGCGAGCAGTTCGTCGATCTTCTCCGGATGCCTGCCGCCGGCTTCCGCGAAATCCGGCCGCCCGCCGCCGCCGCCGCCGACAATGGGCGCCAGCTCCTTCACCACCTGACCGGCCTTGATCCTTCCGGTCAGGTCGGGCGTGACGGCGACGACGATCTGCACCTTGCCGTCGTTCGCGGAGGCGATGACGACCACGCCAGAGGCGATGGCGCTCTTGAGCGAGTCGGCCAGACCGCGGAGCGCATCCTTGTCGAGGTCCGCGGCCTTCCGGCGGGCCACCTTGATGCCGGCAATCTCGATGGTATCGGCGTCCTGACGGCCGGCGCCGCCGAGCGCAAGCCGCGTCTTGAGCTGGCTGACGTCGCGCGCCAGATGCTTGTTCTCGGTCTGGAGCTTCTCGATGGCGTCGGCCGCCTGATCGGCCGTGACGTGGAGCGCCTCGAGCACGGCGTTCAGTTGGGCGCGCTGGCGCTGCGCCAGCGACACGGCGCCGGCGCCGGTGGCCGCCTCGATTCGGCGCACGCCGGCGGACACGCCGCTCTCGAACGTGATGGTGAAGGCGCCGATGTCGCCGGTGGCGCCGACATGGGTGCCGCCGCACAGTTCCATGCTGAAGCCGGGCACGCTGACGACGCGAACGCGGTCGCCGTACTTCTCGCCGAAGAGCGCCATCGCACCCGCCGCGATCGCCTCCTGCGTCGAACGCACGTCGGTCGTCACCGGCACGTTCCGGACGATCTGCTCGTTGACGATCCGCTCGACCCGCTCGACCTCGTCGCGTGCGACCGGCCGGAAGTGCACGAAGTCGAAGCGCAGCCGATCCGGCGCCACCAGCGAACCGGCCTGCTTGACGTGCGGGCCGAGGACCAGCCGCAGCGCCGCGTGGAGCAGGTGAGTCGCCGTGTGGTTGCGCCGCGTGGCATTCCGGATCTCGGCGTCGACCTCGGCCGTCACGATGTCGCGCACGCGAAGCTGCCCCGACGTCACCAGCACCTGATGCGCGCGCGGCAGGCCGGGCCCGATGCGCACCATGCCCTCGACGGTCGCGGCGGCGCCGGTCGCCTCGTCGACGATGCGGCCGGTGTCCGACACCTGTCCGCCCGCCTCCAGGTAGAACGGGGTCCGTGCCAGCGCGGCATACCCGCGCTGCCCCGTGCCCAGCGTGTCGAGCGGGCGGCGCTGGTCGTCGAAGAGCGCGACGACCGGCACGCCTGCTTCGCGGGTGCTCACGTAGCCTTCGAACTGATCGGCGAGCCCCTCGAGCTGCGCCTCGTCGAGGGCGAAGGCCTCGCCCTGGCGGCGGCCGGCGAACGCGCTGCCGGCGCGGGACGTGTCGCGCTGCGCCTGCATCGCGCGATCGAATCCCTCGCGATCGACCGACACGTTCTGGGTCGCGGCCGTGTCCTCGATGAAGTCGTAGGGGACGCCGAACGTGTCGTAGAGCCGGAAGGCCGCGTCGCCGGGAAGCGTGCGGCTCCGCGTGCCGCTGACCTTCGCGATCTCGGCTTCGAGGCGGGGAAGGCCGTCGGTCAGCACCGCCTCGAAGCGGTGCTCCTCGGCCAGGATGGTCGTCTCGATCGCCGGGCGGCTGGCGCGCAGTTCCGGATAGGCGTCTCCCATCTCCTGGTCGAGGACGTCGACCAGCCGGTGCAGGAACGGCTCGATCAGCCCCAGGTGCTTCCCGTGGCGCATGGCACGGCGCATGATCTTCCGCAGCACGTAGCCGCGCCATTCGTTGGACGGGATCACGCCGTCGGCAATCAGGAACGTCGTGGAGCGGATGTGATCGGCGACCACGCGAAGCGAGATGTCGGCGCGCTCGTCCTGTCCGTACTCGACGCCGGCGAGCTCGCTGATGCGGGTCAGCAGCGGAATGAACAGGTCGGTGGCGTAGTTCGACGCGACGCCCTGGAGCACGGCCGTGATGCGCTCCAGCCCCATACCGGTGTCGATCGAGCGGGCCGGCAGCGGCTCGAGGGCGCCGTCGGCGCTGCGCTCGAACTCCATGAACACGTTGTTCCAGATTTCGATTTCCGGATCGCTGCCGCTGCCGCCGCGGACGTAGTAGATCTCGGAACAGCGGCCGCAGGGCCCGGTATCGCCCATCTGCCAGAAGTTGTCGTCGACGCCAAGTTCCAGGATGCGATCCGACGGCACGTACTTCCTCCAGATGTCGTACGCCTCGTCGTCGCGCGGGATGCCCGGCTCGCCTTTGAACACCGAAACGACCATGCGATCCGGCGGCATCCGCCAGACCTCGGTGAGCAGCCGCCACGCAAAATCAATCGCCTCGGCCTTGAAGTAGTCGCCGAACGAGAAGTTCCCGAGCATCTCGAAGAACGTATGATGCCGGTGGGAAGGGCCGACGTTGTCGAGGTCGTTGTGCTTGCCGCTCACCCGCATGACCTTCTGCGCGGTCGCCGCCCGCGTGTACTCGCGGCGTTCGCGGCCGAGGAAGGTCTCTTTGAACTGGTTCATGCCGGCGTTGGTGAACAGCAGGGTCGGGTCGTCGGCCGGAACGAGCGGGGAGGAAGGCACCACGCGGTGTCCGTTCTTCGCGAAATACTCGAGAAAGGAGGCGCGAATCTCGTTGGCGGTCATCTCCGGTATTTTATTACGGCGCCCGTCACGGCCGGGCGGCCCCCGGGCATGACGCGCCGCCGCGATCTCCGGCAGCTTCCGTCGGGGCAGCCGCGATCGGTTTCCTCGCGCGCGAGCTCGGCGCCAGGAAGGGCGACGTCGAGGAAGACCTGCGCCACGCGATCCGATCGGCGCACGCCTGGCCGACCGGAACCGTTACGACAGAAATCGTGCCGCGCGCCACGGTTCTGTAATGCCGGCACCGCGCCGGCGTGGAAATGGCCGCCGGCAACGGCGCCGCCGGCGGCACGATTTCCGCATCTGGCCGCGCCATGGATCCAGCCCTCGACGCCGGCCGCGCGCCCAGCGCGCCGTTCTTCACCGACGGCCTCGGCGAACGCTTCCTGGCCGCCGGACCCGGCGGGCGCGACCGGATTGAGCTGACCTGCCTGCGCGGCGATCTCACCTCGGTGCCCTCGTTCGAGTTCGCGCTGCGCGAACGCGCCAGCCGGCTCGCCGGCTTCAGGCACGCGTGCTATGCGCAGGTCATCGGCGTCGAGCGTCTCAAGGACCGGGCTTCGACGCTGGCGCTCGTCTGCGAGCACCGGCCCGGGACGCGCCTCTCGGACCTGCTCGCGTTTGCCGAGCGCGGCGGCGCGCCGCTCGATATCGACGCCGCGCTGTGCCTGCTGCGGCAGCTCGTGCCGGCGGTTGCGATGCTCCACGAGACGGCGCCCGACATCGCCCATGGGGCGCTCGCGCCCGAGCGCATCGTCGTGGCGCCAGGCGCGCGCCTGGTGATCGTCGAGCACGCGCTCGGCGCCGCGCTCGAGCAGCTGCGCTTCTCGCACGAGCGCTACTGGAAAGAGCTCCACGTCGCGCTGCCGCGCTCCGCCGGGGCGCCGCGCTTCGACCACCGTGCCGACGTCATGCAGATCGGCCTGGTCGCGCTCGCGCTGATTCTCGGCCGGCCGGTGGGAGACGACGAGTTCCCGGCCAGGATTCCGGAGGTGGTCGCCTCGACCTGGGCCATCTCGGCGCGGGGCGGGCTCGAGCCGCTGCCGGCCGGCCTCCGCGCCTGGCTGACGCGCGCGCTGCAACTCGACTCGCGCAACTGGTTCAGGTCGGCGATTGAAGCGCAGGAGGACCTCGAACGGGTGCTCGGCGAGAGCGATTATCTTGCCGCGCCGTCGACGCTCGAAGCATTTTTTGCGCACTACCATGCAGCCGCGGCGCGCGAGGCGCCGCCGACCGCCGCGCCCGCGGCATTGCCATCGACTGCTTCGCCGACGCCGATCGCCGCACCGGCATTCGAGCTCACGCCCGCGCGGCCTGGGCCGGCCGAGGCAGCCGGCCGCACGGGCGCGCACGCGGGCGTCCCGACGCCCGCCACGCAGGTCGTTCCGAATGTCCACCGGGGGTCGGCGTCGGCGGAGCAAGGGGCTGCTGTCCGGACGACGGCCGCGACGGCGGCAGACGCTCCAGGTGGGTATTCCGCGAAGGACCACGGCTGGAGCGCACGGATCCCGGCCGTCGGCGTGAGGGAACCTGGAATCGCCCCGCCCTCCCCGGCCGCCGCGGCGCCGGCGGTCCCGCGCGGGGCGCCGCCGGCCCCGATGCCGCAGCCGGCTGCGCCGATGCCGCCGCCCGCAACGCAGCCGGCGCCGGCCGCGGCGGCGCGGAAGGATGCGGCTCCGCGTCTGCGCGCCGAGCCTGAACCGGCGGAGCCCGGCGAGCCGGTTGAAGACGAAAGAGGAAGGGGCGGGCGGTGGCCGCGGGTGGCGGCCGCTGTCGCCCTGCTCGCCGTCGGGGCGGGCGGCCTTGCGGCGGCGCGATGGTACGTGGCCGCTCCCGCGGCCGCGGTGCCGAAGGAAGGGACGCTGGTCGTGAACACCACTCCGCCCGGCGCGCGGCTGTTCGTCGACGGCGTCGATCGCGGCACCACGCCGCAGACCCTGACGCTCAACGCCGGGACGCATTCGATGGAGGTGCGGGGAGACGGTGCGCCGCGAGCGATGCCCATCACGGTCGCCGCCGGCGGCCAGGTCACGCAATTCATCGACCTGCCGAAGGGGCCGGCGACGCTCGGCGATCTGCAGGTGAAGACCGATCCCCAGGGAGCGCGCATCACCGTGGATGGCGTCGCGCGCGGCGTGGCGCCGATCACCGTCGAGGGGCTCCAGCCGGGCGCGCACGAGGTGCTCGTCGAGAGCGATCTCCGATCGGTGCGCCAGATGGTCGTCGTGGAGGCCGGCGTCGCCGCCGCGCTGATGGTGCCGCTCGGCGCGCCCGATGGAGCGCCGGTATCCGGATGGATTGCGGTCTCGGCGCCCGCCGACGTGCAGGTGTTCGAGGGCGGCCGGCTCGTCGGCAGCAGCGAGAGCGAGCGGCTGATGGTCGCGGCCGGCCGCCACGATCTGGAGATCGTGAACGAGACGCTCGGCTATCGGTCGGCGCGAACCGTGCAGGTCGGCCCGGGGCGGGTGACGCCGATCAACGTCGAGTTCCCGAAGGGGCGCATCGCGTTGAACGCCACGCCGTGGGCCGAGGTCTGGATCGACGGCGCGAAGATCGGCGAGACGCCGATCGGGAACCACGAGCTCACGATCGGCCCGCACGAGATCGTCTTCCGCAATCCCGACCTGGGAGAGCAGCGCCACGCGGTGACGATCACGGCCGACACGCCGGGGCGCCTGAGCGTCGACCTGAGGAAGCGATGACGCCCGCCGCAGTTCGATTGGCAAGGGCCGCGGGACGCGTCGCGATTCTGACGGCCGCGCTCGTCCCGGCGCTGCAGGCGCAGCAGTCCGACCTCGCCCAGGCGCGCGACCTCTACGCGTCGGCGGCATACGAAGACGCGCTGAACCTGCTGAACCGCCTGAAGGCATCCAACGCGCCGCTCGGGTACGACCCCGCGGTCGACCAGTACCGGGCATTCTGCCTGATTGCGCTCGACCGCCCCGAGGATGCGCAGCACGCGATCGAGTCGGTCGTGGCCGCCGAGCCGATGTATCATCCGAGCCCGGCGGAGTTCTCGCCGCGCGTGCGATCGGTGTTCACCGAAGTGCGCCGGCGGATGCTGCCGGCGATCATCCAGGAACGGTATCTGGAAGCGAAAGCGTCCTACGACAACGCGTTGTGGGAGCAGGCGGCCGATCAGTTCCGCGACGTGCTCGCGGCGCTGGGCGATCCCGATCTCGGATCCGCAGCCGCTCAGCCGCCGCTGGCGGATCTGGCGGTGCTCGCGGCGGGCTTCGCGGACCTGAGCACGACGCGTTCGGCGCCGCCGCCGCCACCGCCGCCCGTCGCGGCCGCCGAGCCGGCACCAATCGATGCGACGCCGATCGTCTACAGCGGTGCCGACGCGAACGTCGTGCCGCCGCTGACGCTCAATCAACAGATGCCGGAGTATCCCGAGAAGGTCGAGATCCCGAGGACGGGCAAGGTCGAGCTCGTCATCGATGAATCGGGCGGGGTGGAGGCGGCGGCGATGATCGTGCCGCTGGGCAACCGGTACGACGCGCTGCTGCTGGCGGCCTCGCGGGACTGGCGCTACAAGCCGGCCAGCCTCAACGGCGTGCCGGTGAAGTACCGCAAGATCGTGCGGGTCGCCCTGCGCCCGTAGCGGCAGCCGCCGGCGCGCGCGGCCCGCTCCCGCCGCCCGTCATCGGGCGTTCAGCACCGCATTGAACAGCACGCGGAACGATCCGAACGGCTGCCCGCGCCACTCCGGCCGGAAGCCGAGCAGCACCGCGTGTCCGCGTCCGACCTCGACGTCGAGCGCCGCGGCCCGGTCGTGCAGGTAGCGCTCGCCGATCAAGTACCCGGACAGCAGGGGCGATCCGGTCGACTGATACCGCGCCAGAACGTGGCCGCGGAACCGGTCCCCGATCTCGAAGGCCGGGCTGTCATCGACGAAGACGGCCGCGTCGGACGGCATGCCCGCCATCGCCGGGTGCGCCGTGTCGGCCGAGACCCGCACGAGCGACCCGCGCAGGAAGAACGCGTCCGACCCGAGGGCCGCCACGGCGTCTCGCACGGGTAGACCGAGGATCTCGATGGCCATCGACGACGCGCCGTTGATCGCGATGAGCGTGCCGCCGTCCTCGACGAATCGCACGAACCCTTCGAGATCCTCCTCGGCGAGCGCGTAGGCGTACTGAGGCCGTACCGGCCCGCGCGGCGGCGCGAGGGCGCCCACCCCGCCCGCGGTGGGCAGGCGCACGCCGTCGGCGAGGATCACCACGTCGACGCGGGCGGCGAGCCTCGCGTGGAAGTCTTCCGGGCGCAGCGCGACGACAGGGAAGCCGTACTGCTCGAGCAGCCAGCGGGTCCATCCGGCGCCGATGCTCGGCGTCCAGGGCTCGACGAGGCCGATCCGGGGCGGCTTGACCGGCCGGGCGCGTGCGAATCCTCCTTCTGCGGGGTCCACGCGCGTGGCGCGCAGCGCGAGCGTGTCCACAATCTCCTGCTGATCGGCATCGCTCAGGCCGCCGATCAGGTAACGCCCGCCGGCGAATCGAACGGTCGCCTGCTTGGCCCACGCGCGATTGAGGGCGCGAAAGGCGTTGTTCTGCGCCGGATCGAGGGCGAGCACGGTTCCCTCGCCCGTGATGGCGCCGCGCGGCGGCACGATGGCGGCGGCCGCCGCGTCGGCATCGAAGCCGATGCCGGGCACGCTGTCGAACGGCGCCGCATCGGCCGCGTCCACGAGGTTGTAGGCGGTCGCCGGCGCGACCGGGTCGACAGGAGCGCCGAGCCACGCCAGGCTGGCGCGAACCTCCGGGGACAGCGGCGACGCGGCCTCGGTCATCGAGACGCCCATCTGCAGCGGAAGGGTCCATCCGGCCGCGTCGTAGGGATGCTCGGGCGGACCGCCGGGGTACTGCCGGAGATCCGGATAGGCCTGCACGTCGAGCAGTTCGCGCGCCAGCGCAGCAAACTCCTGGTCGGTCGGAATCACCCAGGTGCCGGCCGGCCACGAGCGTCCATCGATGGTGGCCGGCGCGGTGAGCTGCGCGACGCGGATACCGCCGAATGCCAGGCGCCGCAGCAGTTCCACGACCGCCACCGGATCGCGCTGGTCGGCCCCGAACAGGTAGGCGAAGGGGGCATGCGTCGCGCCGCGGGCGATCTGCGCCACGCCGGCCCGATACCGGTTCAGCAGCAGCGACTCCTTGTACTTGGCGGCGTAGTCGAGGACGGCGAACGACGCGGTTTCCATGTAGTCGACGGCGTCGCGCAGCCGCCAGGGGCCGGGCGGCCACGGGCTCGGGTAGAGGCTGCGCGGCCGCAGGTCCCGCATGTCGGCCGGGAAGTCGTTCAGCGTGTAGGTGTGCGGCGTCGCGTACTGGTAGAGCGCGGTCTCGGTCCAGAACGCCGGCACGTTCTTGAAGATCGGCGCGTAGTCGACGTAGCCGGGGTACCACGCGTCGAAGGCGGAGCCCATGTGCGTCGCGCCACGCAGGCCGTTCTCCTCGAGGCGCTTGGCGATGGCCATGCCCATCATGTTCACTTCCCGCGCCGCCAGCGCCGGCGCCTCGAGCCCGACCGGCTCGGAGAACGGCGGCAGCCAGATGCGCGTCGGAAACGGTCCCGACTGGTGCTGGGTATAGACGACGTTGGGCTCCCATTGGCGCCAGGCGTGCTCGACGACCCGCGATTCGATCATGTTGAGCATGTAGGCGTCGCGGTTGTTGTCGTGGCCGACGTACTCCTGATACAGGCGCGGGAGCGGCGAGAGCTCGTACGGCGTGCCGACGTTGGACATGTACCACTCGGCGACCATCTGCTGGCCGTCGGGGTTGATGGTCGGCCACAGCATCACGATGACGTTGTCGAGGATGGCCTTGACCTCCGGCTCGTCGGCGCGGCGCAGCAGATCGTAGGCGAGCAGTGGCGTCTGCTGTCCGCCGGCGACTTCGGTCGAATGCAGACCGCCGTCGAGGTGCACGATTGCTCTGCCCTCGCGCGCGAGCCGCCGCGCCTCGTCTTCCGACATGTCCGCCGGGTGCGCCAGCCGCAGGGCGATCGATCGGTAGCGATCGATCTGCGCCAGGTTTTCCGGCGCTGAGATGAGCGCGAAGTACATGACGCGGCCCTGGCTCGTCCGGCCCGCTTCGACGAGCTTCACGCGGGCGTTCGACGAGGCGAGCGTCTTGAAGTAGCCGATCGCCTGGTCGTAGGTGAACAGCTTGTAGTCGGCGCCGGGACTGAAGCCGAGCGCCGATTCCGGCGTCGGCACGGGCTGCTGCGCCCCCAGGAGCGAGGGCGCGGCGAGCGACAGGGCCAGGAGCGTCCGTGCGAATCCCCGCATGGGGCGGAGTATCGCACACCTGCCCCGGCGCTGGCGGATCGCGGCCCTCAGATCTTCCTGAAGGTCACGACGAGCACGTCCCGGAACGCCGGCGCGGCCGGGTCGAGCGGCGACACGGCCGTCACGCCGTGGTACACGCGCGCGTCTTCGACGATTGCCGCGTCGAACGGGTACGCGAGCGTGAAGCTCCCGAGCGGCCGCTGCTCGAGATCGTGGATGGTGGTCGTGCCGCTGACGATGTTCTGCCGATGAATCAGCAGGACCAGCACGTAGTCCACGCCGTCGCGGTGCATCCCTTCTGGCGTCGGGCGACCCTGTTCGCCAGGGCGCGCCTCGATCCGGAACTGGTGCGCCTCCACGTGCCACTCGCGCGCGTCCTTCGCCAGATCGCCGAACAGCCGGGCGCAGAAGCGGAGGATCGTCTGGAGCGCGGCGCCCGATCCGATCTCGGGCAGGATGGGCTCGAACCAGCGCGCGATGCCGCCGTGCAGCGGGTTGTACTCGACGGTCTGATAGTGCGGCTGGTGGGGCTTGCGCGTGATGCGCCCGTCGACGACCGCGAATGCCGCATGCCGCCGCCGCCGGTAGCGGCCGCCGTCGGCCATGTAGGTGTCGAGCGCGAGGCCGTCCCAGCTGGCGGCGAAGCGTTCGATGTCGTCCAGCGGACCGGACGCCTCGAGCAGCGCGCGCACCTCACGCGCCGGCAGCAGGGCGAAGCCGCGCGTCGCAATCTCGTGTTCCACCGCCTCGATGGCCATCATCGGCGGAGCCTCTCGATCCGCTGCCTCACGCGATCCGCCTCGAACCCCTGGGCCAGCAGGAACCGGTGCAGCCGGTGCAGCTCGCCCTCGTCGGTCACGCGCGTACGTCCGCGCAGCCGCTTCTGCAGCGCGGCCTCCAGCAGCGCCTCGTCATCGAGCGCGGCGAAGGCCGCATCGGTCGCCTGGCGGGCGAGGGCCCGATCGACGCCGGCCTGTTCGATCCGAAGGCGGACGCGCAGGCGGCCGCGCCCATGCGTCGCGGTCTCGAGCCGCGCGATCGCCTCGGCGACCCGCCGGTCGTCGATTGCGCGCTCCGCGCGCAGGCGCTCGACGGCGGCCTCGATCTCGCCGGCCTCGTGCCCGCGGCGCGCCAGCCGCTGGCGCACCTGCGCTTCCGACAGCTCGCGGCGCGCGAGCATCTTCAGCCCTTCGACGTAGGCCGCAGGCGGGCGGGTCACTTGCCGAATCTGGTGATCTCGGGGGGCGCGCCGATCGAGCCGGCCATCTGATCGCGGCTCATGTCCGACGTGCTGGCGATCCCCTGGACCTTGAGCTTGAACTCGTCGACGTTGCTGGCCCAGCGCAGCGCCTCCTCGTAGGACACCAGACCCCGCGAGAACAGGCCGAAGATCGACTGGTCGAAGCTCTGCATGCCGTACTGCGACGTGCCGGCGGCGATCGCGCCGGGAATCAGGTGCGTCTTCTCCTTGTCGACGATGCAGTCGCGGATGAAGGCGGTGCTGATCATCACCTCCACGGCGGGGACGCGCCCGCGATCGTCGGCCCGCGGCATCAGGCGCTGCGAGATCACCGCCTTGAGCACGCTCGCGAGCTGGAGGCGGACCTGCTTCTGCTGGTGCGGCGGGAAGACGGCGATGATCCGGTTGATCGTCTCGGTCGCGTCGAGCGTGTGCAGCGTGGAGAAGACCAGATGGCCGGTCTCGGCGGCGAGCAGCCCGGTCTCGATCGTCTCGAAATCGCGCATCTCGCCCACGAGGATGACGTCGGGATCCTGGCGCAGGGCGCTGCGCAGCGCCTGCGCGAACGACCGCGTGTCGACCGAGACCTCCCGCTGGTTCACGATGGAGCGCTGGTCGCGGTGGAGGAACTCGATCGGATCCTCGACCGTCATCACGTGCGCGCAGCGCACGGTGTTGATGTGATCGACCAGGGCGGCGAGCGTCGTGCTCTTGCCGCTGCCCGTCGTCCCGGTGACCAGCACCAGGCCGCGCTCTTCCTCGGCGACCTTCCGGAGCGCCGGGGGCAGGCCGAGCTCGTCGATGGTGCGGATCTGCATCGGAATGACGCGGAGCACCAGCCCGACGGTGCCCCGCTGCTGGAAGACGTTGCAGCGGAAGCGGCCGAGGCCCGGAACGCTGTAGGCGAGGTCGACCTCCTGTGCATCCTTGAACTTCTGCCGCTGCGCGGTCGACATGATGGCGGCGCTCATGGCCACGACGTCCTCGTGGTCGAGCCGCTTGCTCTCGACTGCGGGCACGAGGGTGCCGCGGACGCGCATCATCGGGTAGCTGCCGACCTTCAGGTGAAGATCGGACGCCCCCGCCTCGACGGCCACTTTCAGAAGATCATTGACGTGCATGTCGTTCTCGGGGGCCGGGGCCGGAGGCCGGCGCAGCGAGCCCGGACCTCCGCCGGACCCGCGATCTTGCTTCGCTCCCGGCGAGGGCCCGTCCGGGCGCGGCGCGCCGCGGCCCGTGCCGCAAGGCCCGGCTCGGGGCGCTAGCCCCTGGCCGACGCGGTCGCCTTGTGTGCGCGCAGCTCGGCCTCTTCCGGATACACGTAGGTGAGCCAGCCGTGCGCGTCGGGCGTCTCGCCGTTGATGGCGTCGAAGAAGGCCCGCTGCAGCGCGTGCGTGACCGGCCCGCGCCGGCCGGAGCCGATCGCGATCTTGTCGATCGAACGGACCGGCGTCACTTCAGCCGCGGTGCCCACGAAGAACACTTCGTCGGCGAGGTACAGCGCCTCGCGCGGCAGCGTCGTCTCGGTGACCGTGTAGCCGCGCTCGCGCGCGAGCGTGATGATCGAATCGCGCGTGATGCCGCCGAGGATAGACGAGGCAATCTCCGGCGTATAGAGCCGCCCGTCCCGCACCAGGAAGATGTTCTGGCCGCTGCCTTCGCTGACGTGGCCGTTCACGTCGAGCGCGATGCCTTCGGCGTAGCCGTCGACCACCGCCTCCATCTTGATGAGCGCGGCGTTGGCGTAGTTGGCGGTCGCCTTCGCCATGGCCGGCAGCGTGTTCGGCGCCATGCGCGCCCAGGTGCTGACCTTCACGTCGACGCCGTGTTCGAGCGACTCCTGCCCGAGATACGCCCCCCAGTCCCAGAGCAGGATGCAGGCGTTGACGGGGCAGGTGAGCGGGTTCACGCCGAGCGCCTCGTAGCCGCGATAGATGAGCGGGCGGATGTAGCACGACTTGAAGCCGTTGGCGCGGATCGTCTCCAGGACGGCGTGCTCCCAGCCCTGCTGGTCCAGCGGCGATTCCATCCGGTAGATCGCCGCCGACTGGATCAGGCGCCGCATGTGCGGTCCCAGGCGCAGGCAGGCCGAGCCCTTCGGCGTCGCATAGCAGCGCGCCCCCTCGAAGACCCCGCTGCCATAGTGGATGACGTGCGACGCGACATGGATGGTGGCGTCCTTCCAGTCGATCAGCGTGCCGTTCATCCAGATCTTGCCCGTGCCCGGAAAGCCTGCCGCCTTGCCCGCGCCCGCCTGGCCCATGGTGCGCCCCCTTCCCTGTCGATCTTAGCGCAAAACGGCCGGATTACTGGGCTTCGCCGCAGAACGGGCAGCGATCGGACCGGGCGTGCAGCGGCTTGCGGCAGTGCCAGCAGAAGCGCGGCTGCGGCGCCTCCCGCGCCTTCAGGCGGCTGTGGATCTCGTGGACGTCTTCAGAAGCGCCCGCGTCGGCCGCCGGGCGCGCCGGCCGGTGGACCGCCGCCGGGGCGCGCTCCGCCAGCAGATCGTCGAGCAGTTCGCCCGCGCGCTGGTAGCGCGCGTGGATCTCCGGCGCCATCGCCTTCATCACGATGTCGCTGATCGCCCGCGGAATCCTCGGATTCTTCGACCGCGGCGTGGTCAGCAGCTCGCCGCGCATCAGGCGGTCCAGATCGGCCGGCGCAGGCGTGCCGTAGGGAAGCACGCCGGTGAGCATCTGGTACATGGTCACGCCGATCGAGTAGACGTCGGACGCAAACACCGCCTTGCCCCGAAACTGCTCGGGCGCCATGTAAGGCGGGCTTCCGATGACGGTCGTGCCGTGCGCCGCGATCTCGAGAAATCGCGACGTGCCGAAGTCGGCCACCTTCAGCATGCCGCGGTCGGCGACGATGACGTTCGACGGCCGCAGATCGCGGTGCAGGACGTTCTGCCGGTGCGCGTGATCGACGGCGTTGCAGATCTGGCAGATGTAGTCGAGCGAGGTCGCCAGGTCGAGCGCGCCCTCCCGGGCGATGATGTGCTCGAGCGACTCGCCGGGGACGAACTCCATGACGATGAAGAACACGTTCTCCTGCTTCTCCGCCGTCATGATGGTGACGATGTTCGGGTGGTTGAGGCTGGCGAGCAGGCGCGGCTCCCTCAGCAGCTCGCCGAAGTCGACCCCCTGTTTGTGCGGCACCTTGAGCGCGACCTTCTTGCCGATCCAGGTGTCTTCCGCAAGGTAGACGGTGCCGAATCCGCCGCTGCCGAGCGTCTGCAGGATCTTGTACTTGCCAATCAGCTGTCCGCGGAAGAACATCGCGCGGCGAGTATACCAGCCGTGCCGCCCGGCGGCCGGCGCGTCGTGCGCGGGTGTTCTCCGTATAATCGCCCCGTGCACCGGTTCTTCGCTCCCGCGCTCGATCCCGGCGACGAGATCGTCGATCTCCCGCGCGGCGAGGCGGAGCACCTCTTGCGGGTGCTGCGCCTGGGCGAGGGCGACCGGGTTGCCATCTTCGACGGCCGCGGCCGCGAGTACCTGGCACGCGTCACCTCGGCGCCGCCGCGCACCGCCCGCGTGCAGATCCTGTCGCGCCTCGACCCGGCGCCCGAACCGGCGGTCCGCCTGACGCTCGCCGCTGCGGTCCTCAAAGCCGACAGGTTGGACGACGTCGTCAGGGATGCCGTCATGCTCGGCGCCGCGGCCGTTCAGCCGGTCGTGAGCCGGCGGACCGAGCTCACGGTCGCCAGCCTCGTACGCGGTGCGCGCGTCGATCGCTGGAAGCGGATCGCGCTCGCCTCGGTCAAGCAGTCGGGGCGGGCGGTCCTGCCGGAGATCCGGGGGCCCTTGGCGATCGAGTCGCTGCTCGCCGGGCCGGCGCCTGCGCTCGGTCTGATGCTGCTCGAGCCGCGCGCCGGCGCGCCGGTCGAGCCGATCGGCGCGCTGCGCTCGCAGCCGGCGCCTCCCGATGCCACGATCCTGGTGGGGCCCGAGGGCGGATGGTGCGAAGCCGAATGGACCGCCGCGCGAGACCGCGGCTTCCGGCTGCTGACCCTCGGCTCGCGCACCCTGCGGGCAGACGCCGCGCCCGTGGCGGCGATCAGCGTGCTGCAGTTCCTCTGGAACGATCTCTGATTCCAGGGTCCTGATGCTGCAGCGTCAGGGCGGCCCACTCGCCCAGGCGGTCCTCGCGCACCGGTTGCAGAGGGGCGAATGCGGCCCGCACCTCGCACGCCTCCTCCGCCAGCACGCCGCTCAGGATCAGCGTTGCGCCCGGCCGCAGGGTGCCGAGCAGGCGGCCGGCGTTGCGGACGAGCAGGGCACCGGTGAGATTCGCCGTCACGAGATCGGCGGCTGGCAGCGCGGCCCGCGTGAGGTCGAGCCGGCGGAGGTCGGTATGGACCGCGAGCGGGTTCAACGCGAGGTTGGCGCGGGCGGACCGGATCGCGTCCTCGTCGTGATCGACGCCGAGCGAGGAGGCCGCGCCGAGGCGGTCGGCGGCAATCGCGAGGATGCCAGATCCCGTGCCGATGTCCAGGGCCTCGGCGCCCCGGCAGTCGATCTGCTGCAGGGCCAGCAGACACAGGCGCGTGGTCTCGTGGTGTCCGGTGCCGAAGCCCATCGACGGCAGGATGGTGACGACGAGCGCGCCGTCGGCCGGTGCGTCCGGTGCCTGGTGCCAGGGCGCCACGATCGTGATCCGGCCGGCCGTGACCGGTTCGAGACTCTCCTGGGATCGCCGTGCCCAGTCCTCGTCGTCCACGTCCAGGCGGCGCGTGTCGTAGCCGGCGGCGTGCAGCGCCCGTGCCGCGGCGTCGCGTGCGGCGGTGGCGAGGAAGAAGAGCCGCGTCGTCTCGCCGCGCAGCTCGGCGGCCGTGGGAGCGCAGTCGTCCACGAGCGCGAGCAGCAGGTCGGAGGTCGAGTCGACGTCGAGCGCCGGGTAGGCTCTCACCCGAACATGTCTTTCACGCGGTCGAAGAGGTTGCGATCGTCCTCTCCCTCGCCGGGCGCGCGCGGCTCGAACTTCTCCTGCGGCAGCAGCGCCGCGAGCTGCTCGAGCAGGCGCCGCTGGTCGCGCGTGAGCTTCTTGGGTGTCGCCCCCTGCACCGTCGCGAGGATGTCGCCGCGGCCGCGGCCGCCGACTTCGGGCATTCCCTTGCCGCGCAGCCGCAGCGTGGTGCCAGTCTGGGTGCCTTCGGGCACCTTCACCTTCTCGGTGCCGTCGAGCGTGGGGACCTGGATCTCGCCGCCGAGCGCCAGCGTCGTGAAGTTCACCGCGATTTCGCAGAACAGGTTCATCCCCTCGCGGCGGAAGAACTCGTGCTCGCGCACGTGGACGACGACGTAGAGGTGGCCGGGCGGGCCGCCGGCGGCGCCGGCCTCGCCCTCGTTCTGGAGGCGAAGCTGCTGGCCGGTGGCGATGCCCGGCGGGATCTTCACGGTGATCTGGCGCTCGCGCGTGACCCGGCCGGCGCCGCGGCAGGCCTGACAGGGTTTTTCGATCGTGCGGCCGGTTCCGCGGCACGCCGGGCAGGTGCGCGCCACGGTCAGGAAGCCATGCTGGGCGCGCACCTGGCCCTGGCCGCGGCACTGCCGGCACGCGACGGGCGCGGTACCGGGCGCCGCGCCCGAGCCGCTGCAGGCCTCGCAGTTTTCCTCGCGCGGGATCTGGATCGTCGGCTCGGCACCGTGCGCCGCCTCCTCGAACGCGATTTCGAGGTCGTAGCGCAGGTCGGCCCCGCGCTGGGGTCCGCCGCGCCGGCGGCCGCCGCCGAAGAGGTCGCCGAAGCCGAAGATGTCGCCGAGACCGCCGAGAATGTCCTCGAAGCCGGTGAAGACGCTCGGATCGAAGCCACCGGCGCCGGCGCCGTTCCCGACGCCGGCGTGGCCGAACCGGTCGTACAGGCTCCGCTTGTTCGCGTCGGCAAGCACGGCGTACGCCTCGGCGCCCTCTTTGAAGCGCTCCTCGGCGGCATGGTCGCCCGGATTGCGGTCCGGGTGGTTCTGCATCGCCAGCCTGCGATACGCGCTCTTGATGTCGGCGTCGCTGGCGTCGCGCGCCACGCCGAGCACCTCGTAGTAGTCGCGCCGGCTCACGCCTTCGCCACCTTGACCATGGCGGGACGCAGCAGCCGATCGCCGAGCATGTAGCCGCGCCGGAGCTCCTCGATCACCTCGCCGTCTCGGCGGCCGGATCCGGCCTCGTACATGACGGCCTCGTGCCGGTTCGGGTCGAAATCGGCGCCAAGCGCGTCGAAGCCCGCCACGCCGTACTTGCGCAGCACGTCGTGCAGCTTGGCATGAATCAGTTCGATGCCCTTGCGGTACGCGCTCTCGGCCGGACCGTGCTCGACGTTCAAGGCGAGGTCGAAGTCGTCCAGCACGGTGAGCAGCTCTTCGAGCAGCCCGAGAACCGTCTGGTCGGCCTGCTCCCGCCGCTCCCGCTCGACGCGGCGCCGGTAGTTCTCGAACTCGGCGGCCTTGCGCAGGAAGCGGTCCTGGAGATCGTCGCGCTCACGCTTGAGCTCGGCGACCAGCGGCGCTTCAGGCAGCGCGGGCTCGCGCACGTCGGCGTCCGGGGCAGTCTGGGCCGGCGTGGATGGGTGATCGGTAGCCATGGCACACACTCTCAGTTGGGATCGCGCAGCATGCGCGAGACGGCCTGGGCCGCACCGTCGACGACGTTGATCGCGCGCGAGTAGCGCATGCGCGTCGGGCCGATGACGCCGACGGTGCCGATACCGCCGTCGTTCTCGTACGTGCTCGCGATCAGGCTGAACGAATGCAGGTTCGGATCCGGATGTTCGGCGCCGATGACGACCGTCAGACCCGGACCATCGATGTATTCGCTGAGCAGCCGCAGGAGGCGCTGTTTTTCCTCGATCATCTCGACCAGCGCCTGGAGCGTACCCAGCGTCAGGCCCTGGGCGCCGCCGAGCAGCGCCGACGCGCCCTCGATGAAGATGTCCTTGTCGGGCAGCATCGCGAAGGTGGTCGAGGCGAGACGCACGGCGCGCGCGGCCAGCTCATCGTAGAGCAGGCGCTCCTCGTTCATCCGCTCGAGCACCGCCTGGCGCGCGCGGCTCAGCGGCAGGCCGGAGAACTCGGCGTTGAGATAGTTCGACGCCTGGCGGAGATCGGCGGCATCGAGCGTTTCACCGGAGTCGACGGCCTTCTGGATGACGTGCCCGCCGCGGGCGACGATCACGACCAGCACGCGCGCCGCACTCAGCGGCACGAACTCCACCCGTTCGAACACCGCTTCGGCGTAGGCCGGGCCGACGGCAAAGCCGACACTGCGCGAGGCCTGCGACAGCACGTGCGACACCTGCGGCAGCACCGCGTCGATGAATGCGGCGCTGGCCTCGCGCCGCAGCCGTGCCTCGACCGCATCGGCCGCGCGCGTCGATCGCTTCGACTCCAGCAGCAGATCCACGTAGAAGCGGTACCCGCGGTCGGTCGGGACGCGCCCGGCCGAGGTGTGCGGCTGCTGCACGAAGCCCTCGAGCTCGAGCTGCGCGAGGACGTTGCGCACCGTCGCCGACGAGACGCCGAGGCCCGCCGCCGTCACCAGCAGCGACGAAGGGACCGGCTCGCCCGTGGCGATGTACTCGCGCACCAGCGCGGCAAGGACGCGGCGCGAACGTTCGGGGACAAGCATGGCTGGCAGTCTGATGGTGTGATTGCCAGAAAGTATACACTACCGGCGCACGGCTAAAGCCCCCGGCCGGCGAGGGTTGCGGCCGCGGGGCCGTTCACGCCGGCGCCGCGGCCGGCGGGCGCCACTGCATCGGCGAGATGTGCGTTCTGCCGTGCTTGACCGCGATCAGCTCGGCGAGGATGGCCACGGCGATCTCCTGCGGGGTCACCGCGCCGAGATCCAGGCCGATCGGCGCATGGACGCGCTCGAGCGCCGCCGGCGCGATCCCGTCGTGCGCCAGCGCCTCGAAGATGCGCGCCACTTTGGCGCGGCTCCCGATCAGGCCGAGATAGCGCAGCTCGCGCGGCGCGAGCGCGCGCAGCGCCTCCAGATCGTTGGTGTGGCCGCGCGTGACGATGACGGCGTAGGCGTGCGGTGGCAGCCTCGTGCGGGCGATCCACGCCGGGATGTCGTCGGCGACGACCTCGACGGCATCGGGAAAGCGCTCGGCGTTGGCGAACTTCTCGCGATCGTCCACGACGTGGACGCGGAACCCCGTGCCGCCGGCGAATCGCGCCAGATGGAAGCCGACGTGGCCGGCGCCGACGATGTACAGGTCGGGCGACGGCTCGATCGGCTCGATGTAGACCTCCATCGGGCCGCCGCAGATGAGGCCGCTCTCCTGGGCGAAGTCGTCGGACAGCTCGTAGCGCATCAGCCGGGGGCGCCGCGTGTCGATCGCCTCGCGCGCCTTCCAGAAGGCATCGTGCTCGTAGCAGCCGCCGCCGATCGTGCCCACGAGCCGGCCGTCGCCGAAGACGAGCATCTTGGCGCCGACGCGCTGTGGCGTCGAGCCGGTGGTCGAGACGATCGTCACGAGTGCCGCCGGCTCGCCGCGCTCGAGGGCCGCCGCCACCGCCGCGAAGACCTCCTGGTTCATCTGATGCGACCGATTATAGGCGACCTCCCGCCGGCGGGCCGAGGGGCTCGGCCGCGCCGGGCGCCGGGGCATGAGGAAGCGGGATCGGCCGGGGCGGGGCCATGCGCGCGCGAGGTTGCGTCGGGGCCGCGGCGTCGTGCCGCCGCAGGCGCCGGGACTCAGAACCGGTGCAGCTCGCACACCTCGACCGGCTCGGTGCCCGCCGCGAACGATTCGCGCAGCACGCGCGGGCACCCGGGCGCCGCGAGCTTGCCGGTGTCGGGATCGATATCGGCGAAGGTGACGCCGTCGGGCGCCTCGAACGGGAGGCTCGGCCGTCCGGCGAGCGCGGCCTTCATGAACTGGGTCCAGATCGGCAGCGCCGCGCCCGCGCCCGAAAGGCCCAGCGTCTGGTTGTCGTCGTATCCGACCCAGACCACCGTCAGCAGATCCGGCGTGAAGCCGGCAAACCACGCGTCGCGCAGGTCGTTGGTGGTGCCGGTCTTGCCGGCGGCGTCGAGCGCGAATCCGGCGCTGCGGGCGCCGGCGGCCGTGCCCTCGTTCAGCACGCTCCGCATCATGTTGGTGACCAGGAACGTCGTGGCCGGACGCGCGATGCGCGCCGGCTTGGGCGCCTTCGCGAGCGCCACCGGCGTTCCGCCCCTGGTGATCGCGAGAATGTTCCGGAGCGGGCGCTGTTCGCCGCCATTGGGGAAGATGGTGTAGGCGGCGGCGATTTCGAGCGGCGTCGCCTCGAACACGCCGAGCGCGATCGACGGGTACGGCCTGGGCGGCGTCCCGACGCCGAGGCGCTTCCACAGATCGGCCACGCGATCGTAGCCGGCGGCCTCGGCCGCATGGATGGTGGCGAGATTCCGCGAGTGCGCGAGCGCCCGGCGGAACGTGATCGGTCCGTCGTATTCGCCTTCGTAGTTCTCTGGGGTCCACGGCTGGTCGTTGAAGGTGAAGGTCTCCGGTTCGTCGCGGACGATCGACGCCGGCGTCAGATCGGTGCGCCCCTCGTCGGCGGCCCGCTCGAACGCCGTCAGGAAGACGAACGGCTTGAACACCGAGCCCGGCTGGCGCCTGGCCGCGACCGCGCGATCGAACTGCGACTGGTTGTACGAGCGGCCGCCGACCAGCGCCAGGATCTCGCCGCTGGCCGGATCGACGGCGATGAGGGCCGCCTCCGCGCGCCCCTTGCGCTTGCGGCGCGCGAGCAGCCGATCGACCCCCGCCAGGCCGTCGCGGACGGCATCCTGCGCCAGACGCTGCAGGTGCAGGTCGAGCGTGGTGTACACGTCGACCGCGCCGCTGGCCGTCGTGGTCAGCCCCGGATAGAGGGCGGCCAGCGACTGGCCCACGTAGTCGACGAAGTAGGGCGCCTCCGCGTCGAGCGCCCGCTGCTCGACCACGAGCGGCTCGCCGGCCGCGGCGTCGGCGGCCGCCTGGTCGAGATAGCCGGCGTCGACCATCGCGTACAACACGACGTTGCGCCGCTCGCGGCAGCGCTCGGGGTTGGTGAAGGGGGAGAGCGCCGACGGAGACTGAAGGACGCCCGCGATGGTCGCCGCTTCGGCGAGCGTGACGTTGCTGACGTCCTTGCCGAAGAACAGGCGCGCCGCCTCCGCGACCCCGACGACGCCGAACGATCCGCGCTGGCCGAGCGTCATGTCGTTCAGGTACATCGCCAGGATTTCGTCCTTCGACGCACGCTGCGTCAGGACGATCGACACCCAGATCTCGATGGCTTTCCGGCGCCATGACTTCTGCCGCGCCTCCTGAAGGGTCATGCCGGGGAACAGCTGCGGCAGGAAGACGTTGCGCGCCACCTGCTGCGTGATCGTGCTGGCGCCGGCCGTGTAGGCGTTGCGGCCGCTCAGGTTGCGCACGATCGCGCCCGCGATGCCGATGGGATCGAACCCCGGGTGGTCGTAGAAGCGGCGGTCCTCGATCGCCAGCACGGCCTGCACCACGCGCGGCGGGATCGCCGACAGCTCGACGCTGCGGCGCTTCTCGCGCTCGCCGCCGCCGTTCAGCGAGGTGAGCAGCGGCGCGTCGAGCTGCACCCGTGCGACGGACCGCGTGCCGAGTTCCAGCTGTTCGACCCGATCTGCCGGCCGGGGCCGCGGGGGACGGGGCGGGGCGCGCCGGCCGGCGCGGGCCGGCGGCGCCGGCTTCTGGAAGACCACGCGCACCACGCGATCCTTGAACGCGTCGCCGCGCGCGTAGATTGCCACGGCGCCGGTCTCGATCGTGAACTCGCCCGGCCGGACGAGCGTCGGCCGCTGCGCGTAGCCGAGATCGTTGAGGCGGTCCACCAGCTGCGGCTCGGTCATCGCCTGGCCGCGGCGCAGCTCGAGCGGCCGCGCGAACACGCGCGGCAGGGCGCGGACGCGCTCGCCGTGCAGCCGCTCGTCGAGCAGGCGGGCGAAGCGGATGTAGGAGTAGCCGGCCGCGAACGAGAGGACGATCGCCGGCACGGCGAGCGCGGCCGCGGTCAGCCGCACCCACCGGCGACGCCAGAGCGCCCGCGTCCGCCCGCGCGCGGCGCGCGCTAGACGCTGATGACCCAATGGGTGCCCAGACCCAGCGGCAGCTCGTCGTCGAGCCGCGACAGCAGCGCCGGGCCGTACTGATTGAGGAACGAGAGGAAGCCGATGGTGCGCTCCTGCGCGTGCCCGTCCGGGAATGCCTGCGCCCGCGTGCGGTTGAATTGCCGGCGGAGGGTCTCGTCGCGGCGCTTCGCCGCGTGGATCATCTTGCCGTGCAGCCTGTGCAGCTCGTCGCGCATGCGGCCGAGCGTGGACTGCGCCGCCCCGTCGAGCGTGGGATCGACGAGCGCCGCCGCGCGCGCCACTGCCGACAGCTCGGCCTCGAGCGCCCGGCCCGCCCGATCGAACGACTCCTCGACGGCCGGCGGGATCTGCGCCTGCAGCAGCGTATTGAGCGCCGCCTCGTCCCGGGCCTGCAGCGCCTCGAGCGGCAGCTCGTACCGCGCGAGGAAGCGCAGTGCGCCCGAATCGAGCAGCGTGGCGCTCGCGCGCGGGTACATCAGCGGCATCGGCACGCCGAAGTGCGCGTACACTCCGCGCAGCTGGCCGAGATAGGCGAGCTCGCTCGGGCCGGCGACGTAGGCCACCGTCGGAAACAGCGTGTCCTGCGCGATCGGTCGCAGCAGCACGTTCGGGCTGAACAGCGCCGGCGCCTCGCGCGCCGCCCGCGCGAGGGCCTCCGGCCGGAAGCGCGTCTCCCCGGCGACGAGCTCGCCGTCGTGCCGCCGGATCGCGCGGCGTCCGGACTCGAGATGGAAGAGCGCGGGCTGCTCGTCCTGCCCGTGCACCTGGGAGTGATAGCCGCGCGCGACCAGGTCGGCGCCCGCGCGGGCGGCCAGGCGCGAGGTCTGGCCCGGCGCCGAGAGCTCGCGTGCGAAGACATCGCCGAGCAGCGGCTTCGACGCGGGATCCGACGAGTCGAACACGACCAGGCCGCGGGCGCCGAGCACCCGCTCGAGCCACCGGCCGAAGGCGTCGGCCATCCCCGCGCCTGGCGCATAGGCGCCGCGCAGCTGCTCGATCAGATCGCTGCGGAATTCGGTGGCCGGCAGGATCGATTCGAGCTCGGCGATCGCGGCGGCGGCCGACTCGTCGAGCCGCACGCGGGCGATCGGCCCCGGTTCGCCGGGCCGCGCCGGAAGCGCGACGGTGCGGACGGCCAGATCGCCGTCGAAGACCGAACAGGCGCGCACTTCGTCCCAATCGTGATCTTCGGCGTCCACCCAGAAGATCGCGACCGACGGCACGCCGTGATCGCGCGAGACCCGCTCGGCGAGCTTGATCGCGGTCAGCGCCTTCAGCAGCGTGAACAGCGGACCGCCGAAGAGCCCGGCCTGCTGGCCCGTGACCACCGCCACCGTGTCGCGGCGGGCCAGCGCGGCGGCGGCGGCGACGGCGGGCGGCGGCGCGGCGCGCCGCGCCTGCTGAGCCGCGAGCACGCCGGCGATCTCGGGCCGCCGGCGCTCGTGGCGCTGCGTGCGATCGATCGCCGCAGCCCACGCCGCACGGTCGGCCGGATCGCCAGAAAAGAAGGGCGCGACCGCGCCGAAATCATAGGCATAGTCCGCGGCGAGCCGCCGGACCCACGGAAAGCGGCGGACGTCGACCGGAAGGCGAAGCACAGACTCGATCACTCGAGCCTAACTGTCTCAAAGCGCGGGGGGATCGTCAATGCGTTCCGTGCTAAGATGACGGCGCCTTCCTCGAGGAGTCGATCACTGCACACGGATGCTGCCGGCTCAGCGCCTGACGCCCTCGGTCCGTTTCGGATTCTCCATCAAATCGGCGCGGGAACGCTCGGTCCGGTGTTCCGTGGGTTCGACCCGGACGCCGATCGGCTGGTCGCGATCAAGCTGTTCACGCTCGACCTGCCGCCGGAGCGCGTGCATCGCCTCGCCGCCGAGCTCGAGCGGCTCCTCCCCGCGTCGCTGACGCATGCGGCGATCGCCGCGCCGATCGCCGCCGGCATCCACGACAATCACGCGTACCTCGTCCAGGGATACGCGACGGGCGAATCACTCGACGTCGTGATCCGCCATGGCGCCGTCGCGCCCGGCGAGGCTCTGCGCGTGGCGCTGCAACTGGCCGGCGCGCTCGACCATGCCGCGGCCGGCCACGTGGCGCACGGCGCGCTGCACCCGCGCGACGTGCTGCTGACGCCGGAGGAGACGCGCCTGACCGGCCTGGGCATCGCACGCGCCTTCGAGCGGGCCGGCGTGCCCGCGCCGATTCGACGGCCGTACACGCCGCCGGAGTGCATCGGCGGGCGGGCCTGGGACCATCGCGCCGACATCTTCAGCGTTGCCGCCATCCTGCACGAGCTGATCTGGGGCCGCCGGCTGGCGGGGATCGGCGCGCGCGCGGCCGCGGCGCTCCCGGACGTCGCCGGCGCCGACTGCGCCGCGCTGCACGCGGCCTTCGCCCGTGCGCTTGCCGAAGATCCTGCCGGGCGCTTCGATACCGCGCTCGAATTCGCCGAGTGCCTGGCGCAGGCGTTCCGCGACGTGCCGCCGGCGGCGCGGCGGCCGGTCCGCCGGTCGCCCGCCGGTGCGCCAGCCGAGCCGCGTCTGCCGCTCGACGACCCGAACCCCGGCGCGGCGGGGCCGCAGGCCGACATCGATCGGCTGGACGTCGTGCCGGCCAGCCCGCCGCCGCCCGGTGGCTCCGCGACCGGGGTCGGCCTCGCGCATCTGCGCGGCGACGCGCCGTCCGAAGACGGGAGGGACCTGGCCGGCGACAGGTCGGATGGCGGAACGCAACGCGATGTCGAGAGCGAAGGCCCGGCGGCCGCACGCGTGGCGCCGCGTTATCCGGCGATCGACGCGGTGCCGGTCGGGGTCCGCCGCGGGGCGCCGCCGGGGCCGGACGCCGCTGCCGCCCCGCACGAGGTGGAGCACACGCCGGCCCACGCGGCTGACTCCACGGCCGCTCCCGTGGCGCCCTCATCGATCTGGCCTCCCCACATCGCGGCCGTGCCCTATGAGCCCGCGCGGTCGGCGATCTGGCCGCTCGCGCTCGCATTGATCGTCGGCGCGGCGCTCGGCTTTGGCGGCGGCTACTTCCTGGCGAACTACGAGCGCGCCTCGATGATCGCTCCGCCCGCCGCCGCTTCGGAGGCGACGGCCGGCGAAGCGGCCGATCGGCCCGCGAGCACCCTCGTCCCGCCGAATCTGACGGCGGCGACTCCGGCCGTGTCAGCGGCGGCCACGGAGCCGGCCGGCCAGGCCCGGCCCCCGCGTTCCGAGCCGGCATCCCGGGAGGACGCCGGCGCCGGCATCGTGGCGGCGACGGCGGGTACCTCCGATGGAGCGGCCGCGCGGCCCGCGCCGTCGGCTTCGGAGGTCTCGCCCGCGAGTGCGGGGCGGCTGCTCGTGCGGTCCACGCCCGCCGGCGCGCGCGTGTTCGTCGATGGCCGCGACGCCGGCACGACGCCGCTGTCGGTCGACGCACTGGCGCGCGGAGCGCACCGGATTCGCGTGATGCGCGACGGGTACGCGACCGTGGAGCGGCGGATCACGATCGCGGACGATCGCGCGGCGCAGACGATGGCCGTGTCGCTCGCGCCCGCCCGCCCGGCTGGGCGCATCGCACTTTCGGCGGGACTTCCGGCGGCCGTCCCGCCGGGGCGCCTCACGGCGGTGACGCGGCCCGCCGGCGCGCGGGTATTCATCGACGACGCGCAGGTGGGGACGACGCCCCTGCAGGTTCCGGCGATTGCGCCTGGCGCGCACACCGTGCGCTTCGAGCTGGACGGGTTCCGCCGCTGGGTGTCGACGGTCGAGGTGAAGCCGGGCGACAACCGGGTCGCGGCGTCGTTGGAGCAGTAGATGACCGAAGCAATCCTGGCTCTGGAAGATGGCACGGTCTTTCGCGGTGCCGCGGCCGGCGCCGACGGCGAGACCTCCGGCGAGGTCGTGTTCAACACGGGCATGTCGGGCTATCAGGAGGTGCTGACCGATCCCTCGTACGCGGGGCAGATCGTCACGATGACCTGCCCGGAGATCGGCAACTACGGCGTCACACGCGAGGACGGCGAGTCGCGCGCGCCGCAGGTTGCCGGCTTCGTGGTGCGGGAGGAATCGCCGCTCGCCAGCAACTGGCGCGCCGAAGGGACCCTCCGCGACTACCTGATCGCCCACGGCATCGTCGCCATCTCGGGCATCGATACGCGTGCGCTCACGCGCCGGCTGCGATCGGGCGGCGTGATGCGCGGCGTGATCGCCGCCGGCGGCGCCGATCCCGCCGCGCTGATCGATCGCGCCAACGCGATCCCGAAGATGGAGGGATCGGATCTGGTGCGCGGGGTCACCTCGCCGGAGCCGTTCGACTGGCCGAGCCGGGATCCCGGCGAGTTCGACGTCTCGGCGCCGCGGCGATCGGCGCGGCGCCTGAAGATCGCCGCCTACGACTTCGGCATGAAGTGGAACATCCTCCGACGGCTGAGCGCGCACGGCTGCGACGTCCGCGTGTTCCCCGCGACGACGCCCGCCGCCGACGTGCTGGCGACGCGTCCCGACGGCGTGTTCCTGAGCAACGGCCCCGGCGATCCGGCGCCGCTCGGGTATGCGATCGACAACGCGAGAGCGCTGATCGACGCCGACGTGCCGACCTTCGGGATCTGCCTCGGCCATCAACTGCTCGGGCTGGCCATGGGCGGGGAGACCTTCAAGCTGAAGTTCGGCCATCGCGGCGCGAATCACCCGGTCAAGCGGCTCGACACCGGCAGAGTGGAGATCACATCGCAGAACCACGGGTTCGCCGTGCGCCCCGACCGGCTGCCGCCCGATGTCGTCGTGACGCACGTCAACCTGTACGACGGCACCGTCGAGGGTCTGCGGCACCGGGCGCATCCGGTGTTCTGCGTGCAGTACCATCCCGAGGCCTCGCCCGGGCCGCACGACGCGGACTACCTGTTCGATGAATTCATCCGGATGATCGAGGAAAGAGGCTGAGGCGAGCCCGCGCCCGGCCCTCAATTGGCTATGCCACGACGAACCGATCTGAAACGCGTCCTCATCATCGGCTCCGGCCCGATCGTCATCGGGCAGGCGTGCGAGTTCGACTACTCCGGCAGCCAGGCGTGCAAGGCGCTGCGCGAGGAGGGGCTCGAGGTCATCCTGGTCAACAGCAACCCCGCGACGATCATGACCGATCCGGAGCTGGCGCACCGGACCTACGTCGAGCCGCTCACGCCCGAAGTGCTCGAGAAGATCATCGAGCGCGAGAAGCCCGACTGTCTGCTGCCGACCGTCGGCGGCCAGACGGCCCTCAATCTCGCCGTCGACCTCGCCAGCGCGGGGATTCTCGAAAAGCACGGCGTGGAGCTGATCGGCGCCTCGATTGCCGCGATCAAGGTCGCCGAGGATCGCCAGTCGTTCAAGGACGCGATGCGCGAGATCGGCCTCGACGTGCCGCAGAGCGGGCTCGCGCGCAGCCCGGCCGAGGCGCTGGAGCTGGCGCGCACGCTCGGCTTCCCGCTGGTGATCCGTCCGTCCTTCACGCTGGGCGGCGTCGGCGGCGGCATCGCCTACAACGTCGAGGAGTTCCGCGAACTGTCGGAGCGCGGCCTCGAGCTGAGCCCGGTGCACGAGATCCTGGTCGAGGAATCGGTGATCGGCTGGAAGGAATTCGAGCTCGAGGTGATGCGCGACGTCGCCGACAACTTCGTGGTGATCTGCACGATCGAGAACATCGACCCGATGGGGGTGCACACCGGCGACAGCATCACCGTGGCGCCGATCCTCACGCTCAGCGACAAGGAGTACCAGCGGATGCGCGACGCGGCGCGCCGGATCATCAGCCGTGTCGGCGTCGAGACCGGCGGATCGAACATCCAGTTCGCCGTCAACCCCTCCGACGGGCGGATGGTCGTGATCGAGATGAACCCGCGGGTGTCGCGCTCGTCGGCGCTCGCGTCGAAGGCCACCGGGTTCCCGATCGCGAAGATCGCGGCGAAGCTGGCGCTCGGGTACCACCTCGACGAGATCCCGAACGACATCACGCGGCTGACGCCCGCCTCCTTCGAGCCGACGATCGACTACGTGGTCGTGAAGATCCCGCGTTGGAACTTCGAGAAGTTCCCGCAGGCCGACCGGACGCTCACCACGCAGATGAAGTCGGTCGGCGAGGCGATGGCCATCGGCCGCACCTTCAAGGAAGCGTTCATGAAGGGGGTGGCTTCGCTCGAGCTCGGACGCAGCGGCCTGCTGTTCTCGGCCGCGGCCGGCGACGATGAAGACGACGCGGGGTTGAGGAAGCGGCTGGCGGTGCCGAGCGACCGGCGGATGTGGGATCTCTTCCGTGCCTTGGGCCGCGGCTTCACCGTGGAGCAGATCCACGAGCTGACGAAGATCGACCGCTGGTTCCTGCAGCAGTTCGCGGAGATCGCCGCCATGCGGCGGGAGGTGGCCTCGACGGGGCTCGAGCGGATCGGCGCGTCCGGCCTCCGGCGGCTCAAGCGCGCCGGCTTCGGCGACGCCGAGATTGCCCTCGCCGCCGGCGTGAAGGAGGAGGCGGTGCGCGAGCGGCGGAGATCGCTCGGCCTGGCGCCGGTGTTCAAGCGCGTCGACACGTGCGCGGCCGAGTTCGAGTCGTTCACTCCCTACATGTACAGCTCGTACGAATCGTCGTGCGAGGCGAACCCGAACGAGCGGCCGAAAGTGGTGATCCTGGGCAGCGGACCGAACCGCATCGGCCAGGGCATCGAATTCGACTACTGCTGCTGCCACGCCGCCTTCGCGCTGCGCGAGGAAGGGTTCGAGACGGTGATGGTGAACTGCAACCCGGAGACCGTCTCGACCGACTACGACACCGCCGATCGGCTGTACTTCCAGCCGCTGACCTTCGAGGACGTGATGGCGATCGTCGAGATCGAGCGGGCGGCGGGCGCCGAGGTCTCGTGCCTCGTGCAATTCGGCGGCCAGACGCCGCTGAAGCTGGCCCTGGCGCTGCAGGACGCCGGCGTCCGGATCATCGGCACCTCGCCCGACTCGATCGACCTGGCCGAGGATCGCAAGCGTTTCGCGGCGCTGCTGTCGAGCCTCGCGATCACCCAGCCGGCCAGCGGCACGGCGACCTCGCGCCAGGAGGCGCGGGAGGTGGCTGCCGCGATCGGCTTTCCGGTCGTCGTGCGTCCCTCCTACGTGCTCGGCGGACGCGGCATGGCCATCGTCTACGACGTGGCCACGCTCGACCGGTACATGCTCAACGCCGTCGACGCGTCGCCGGAGCACCCGGTCCTCGTGGACAAGTTCCTGGAGGACGCCTTCGAGTTCGACGTCGACGCCGTCGCCGATACGACGGGCGCCGTCGTGATCGGCGGCATCATGGAGCACATCGAGGAAGCCGGCATCCACTCCGGCGACAGTTCGTGCGTCGTGCCGCCGTTCATCTGCCCCGAGCAGCACCTGGCGACGATCCGCGACTACACGCGGCGGATCGCGGCGGCGCTCGAGGTGGTCGGCCTGATGAACGTGCAGTACGCCATCAAGGACGACGTGGTGTACGTGCTGGAGGTGAATCCGCGCGCATCGCGCACCGTGCCGTACCTCTCGAAGGCGGCCGGCATCTCGCTCGCGAAGGCGGCCGCGCGCGTGATGGCCGGCCGGACGCTCGCCGAGCTCGGCCTGACGCGCGACATCGAGGTGTCTGGCGTGTTCGTGAAGAGCCCGGTGTTCCCGTTCGTCCGCTTCCCGGGCGTCGACACGATTCTCGGGCCCGAGATGAAGGCGACCGGCGAGGTGATGGGCGCCTCGTCGAGCTTCGGGGTGGCGTTCGCCAAGGCGCAACTGTCGGTGGGACAGCGGCTGCCGTCGCAGGGAACGGCGTTCGTGAGCGTGAACAACAAGGACAAGGCGAACCTGCTGCCGATCGCCAGAGACCTGGCCGCGCTGGGGTTCCATATCGTCGCGACGCGCGGCACCGCGGCCTACCTGCGGTCCTACGGCCTCGCGGCCGACGTCGTGTTCAAGGTCAACGAAGGGCGGCCCAACATCGCCGACGAGGTCGTGAACCGCAAGATCGATCTCATCGTCAACACGCCGCTCGGGCGGGAGTCCTTCTTCGACGATCGCGCCGTGCGGCGCGCCGCGATGATGCACGAGGTGCCCTGCATTACCACGCTCACCGGCGCCGCCGCCGCCGTCAGCGCCATTCGCGCCCTGCGGCACGAGGGGCTCACGGTGCGGGCGCTGCAGGACTACCATGCAGGCATTGCCTCGGCGAAGCTCTGACCCCCGCGGCAATTTCTTCAACCTCCCCCTGTTCGCCGCGGCGACCGGAAGGCCGCCGGGCGCCGTCAAGGCGCTGAAGGCAGGCCGCTTCGTCCCCCCTGTGCCTCCGCGGCGGGGAAGCCGTCACGGCGCTTGCACGGCGACCTCCCGTGCGCGTCATCGCGGCAATTCCCGCCGTCGGCCTCCTGGCCGGCAGCGCGGCCGGCCTGCTCGAACCTGAACGCGCCTGGCTCCCGGGGTGGCTGCTCCTGTGCGCCGCGGCCCTTGCGGCCGTGTGGGCGCGGCGTGCCGCCCGCCCTCGCGCGTTCGCCGCTGCGATGAGCCTGGCGTTCGCCGGCGGCGCCGTACCGCTGGCCGCCGACGCGTGGCAGCGCGCGTGGAGGCCGCCGCTCCGCGCGATCTTCGAGGCGCTCGCACGCGTGGAGCGCCGGGACGCGCTCGCCGACGGGCGCGCTCCGCCGCTCGACGACCGGGTGTTCGCCGTCGTCGAGGGGGTGCTGCGCGCCGACGCTTCGCCTGGCGGCGAGGGGACATCGCTGAGCGTGCTCGTCGACCGGGTGGAGCGCCCGGCCGTTCCACGGGCACCCAGGGCGCCGGCAGGCGCGGTCGCTCCGGGCGAGGGCCTTTCAGCGCCGCACGTTCCGCTCGGGGGGATTGCCGCCACGGTCGGCGGTCGGATCGGCGCAGGGAAGATACTGGAATGGCGGGCCGGCCGGCGCGTGCGCCTGCCGGTGCAGCTCCACCGGCCCGCCAGATACCTCGATCCGGGCGTGCCCGATTTCGAGCGTGCGCTCGCCCGGCGCGGCACGACGCTCGTCGGCACCGTCAAGAGCCCGGCGCTGGTCGAGGTGATCGCGCCGGGCAGCGCGCTCGACGAGTTCCTCGCCGCCGCGCGGGCGTACTCGCGCCACGCCATCTCGACCGCCGTCGGCCGCTGGAGCCCGCGATCGGCATCGATTGTCGCGGCGATCGTGATCGGCGACCGGGCGGGCCTCGACGATGCGGTCCAGCGGCGGCTGCAGGAGGCGGGCACGTATCACGTGATCGCCATTTCGGGCGGGAACATCGCGATTCTCGCGGGGCTGCTGCTGGGCGCGCTCAGGCTTGCCGGCGCCACGGGACCGGGCGCGATGGTGGTGGCGATGGCCGCGCTGCTCGCATACGGCCGCCTGGTCGGCGGCGGCGCCTCGGTCGACCGCGCGACGCTCATGGCGTGCGTCTACCTGGCCGCGCGCGCGCTCGACCATCGGACCGCGCCCCTCAATGCGCTCGCCGTCGTAGCAGGCGCGATGATCATCGCCGATCCGCTCGCGGTCGGCGACCCGGCCTTTCTCCTCACGCTCGGGGCGACACTGGCGATCCTGGCCGTGCTGCCGGCGCTGCCGGCCGCCCGCCTGCCCCGGGCGGCGGCCGTGCTCCTTTCGATACTGGCCGCATCGGCCGCCACCGAGGCGCTGCTGTTTCCAGTCGGCGCCTTCGCGTTCTCGCGGGTCACCTTCGCCGGCCTGGCGCTGAACTTTCTCGCGATCCCGCTCATGACGCTCGCGCAGGTCGCCGGCATGGCGGCAATCCCGGCGTTTGCGATGTCGGTGCGGCTCGCCGCCGCGGCCGGCTGGCTTGCTCACGCAGGCGCCGACGGGCTCGTGGCATCGGCCGATCTCGTACGGTTCGCGCCGGCGCTCAGCTGGCGGGTCGCGGCGCCGAATCCGCTCGTGGTGGCTGGGTATTACCTCTCGCTCGCCTCGGCCTGGCACCTGTGGCGGCAGGCGGCTGCGCTCGGCAGCGGCGAGACGAGGGGCGCCCGGAGATGGCGCCGGCGAGCGGCTGCGGCAGCGGCGGGATGCGCGATCTGGATTCTTGCCGAGCCCTGGACGCTGTATGCGTCGCGAGGCGACGGCCGCCTGCACGTCGCGGTGCTCGACGTGGCCCAGGGGGACGCCGTCTTCGTGCGCTTTCCGGCCGGCCGGACGATGCTGGTGGATGCCGGCGGGCTCGGGGGGCGCGTGTCGTTCGACATCGGCGATCGCGTGGTCGCGCCGGTGCTCCGGGAATCGGGCGTACGCCGTCTCGACGCCCTCGTGCTGACGCACGGCGACCCGGATCACATCGGCGGCGCCTCGGCGCTGATGGCCGAATTCCGGCCGCGCCGGATTCTGGAGGGGGTGCCCGTACCGGGCTCGTCCGCGCTCGCCCGCCTGCGCGCGCAGGCCGCCGCGATGGGCCTGGAATGGTCGGCGGTCCGCCGGGGGCAACACACGGCGATCGACGGCGTCGATGTCCGCGTGCTCCATCCGCCGGCGCCCGACTGGGAACGGCAGCGCGTGCGCAACGACGACTCCATCGTGCTCGAGATCGTGTGGCGCGGCGTGTCGGTGCTGCTGACCGGCGATCTGGGGCGCGACGCGGAGCAGGAGCTGCCGCCGCTGGCGCAGGCGCGGCTCCGGGCCGTCAAGGTCGCACACCACGGCAGCCCGACCTCGAGCGGCGAGGCCTTCGTTCGCGCGGCCGGGCCCGCGGTGGCGATCGCCAGCGCCGGTCGCGCGAACCCCTACGGCCATCCTGCCGCCGCGGTCGTACGCCGGTTCGAGGAAGCCGGCGCGCGCGTCTTCCGCACCGACCGCGACGGGATGGTGGCGATCGAGACCGACGGCGAATCGATCGACGTGCGCACGTTCGTGAATCCTGGAGTCGTCCATCACGAAGTCGCAAAGGACACCGAGCACACGGAACGCAGGGAACGCCCCGATGGCGTCGCGCGATGACCCTGCTGCGCACCGTGTCGCCGCGTTCGCCGGCCACGACGCTTCCCGGCGCTGGACGGGTCGGGACCCTCCTCGCGGTGCACCTCGAGCGGGCAGCGGCACGAGCGAGCGCGTACGTGGCAGCCGCGCGCGTCGAGCGCGCGGATCGCGGAATTCCGCTCGAAGCGGAGCGGCGCGCTTCAGCCCTTCAGCGCGGCCCGCTTTGATGGCATCAGCCAGCCGACCTGCTGGCCGACGCGCGGCTGATCGGTGAGCTCGAGTCTGTCGACCGATTGCACCCGGTCCGGGCCGCGCAGATCGCGAGTGGCCTGAAGCTGTGCGCTCCCGGCGTGGGCTCCTCGTGAACGTCGCCCTGTCGCGGCAGGGCATCAGGGCGATGATGGCGGCCCAGGCGTGCCGCTATCGATCCAGGGCCTCGCGCTTGACCCGCTGCCAGCACGCCTCGAGCTCCTCGATCGTCATTTCCCGCATGGCGCGTCCGGCGGAGGCGGCGAGGGTTTCCATGGCGGTGAACCGGTGCGTGAACTTGTCGTTCGCCTTGCGCAGCGCGGTCTCGGGCTCGATGCCCAGCTTGCGCGCGAGGTTGGCAATCGCGAACAGCAGGTCGCCCATCTCCTCTTCGGCGTGGGCGCGCGCGTCCGGGCCCACGCCGACGGCCGCGCGCAGCTCGTCCACCTCCTCCTGGATCTTCGCCATCACGTCCGAGGCGCGCGCCCAGTCGAAGTTGACCGACGCCGCGCGCAGCCCGAGATGGTAGGCGCGCAGCAGCGCCGGCAGCGCCGGCGCGATGCCGCTCAGCAGCGTCGCCGGCCTGGCGGCGGCGCCGCCGCGCTCCTGCCGCTTGATCTCCTCCCACCGCACGCGCACCTCGCCGGCCGTCCCGAGGGGCGGCTCCCCGCGGTCGCGGGCGAAGACGTGCGGGTGGCGCCGCACGAGCTTGTCGCCGACGGCAGTGAGCGCGTCGGCGATGGAGAAGCGGCCGGCCTCGGACTCGATCTGGGCGAGGAAGACCGCTTCGAACAGGAAGTCGCCGAGCTCCTCCCGGAGCGCGTCGTGGTCGTGACGGTCGATGGCGTCGAGGACCTCGTAGGTCTCTTCGAGCACGAACGGCCCGAGCGTGTCGACGGTCTGCTCGCGGTCCCACGGACAACCGTCCGGCGATCGGAGCCTCGCGACAATCCCGACCAGTCGGGTGAACGCGGCGGCGGCTGAGCGGCTGTCCATATCGCCATATGGTGAGGCCTTCGGCGCCGGAGCGCCAGGGGCGCAAAGGTGGGTAGAATGGAACGCGATGACCGATCAGCCGGCGCCCTCGCTCGACTTCACCGCCTTCGTGCTCTCGCTCGCGAGCACGGCGGCGATCCATTTCGGCGATCTCCCCGATCCGGTCTCGGGCGAGCCTCTGCCTGCCAATCTCGAGGGGGCCTCGCAGATGATCGAGATTCTCGGACTGCTGGAAGCCAAGACGCGCGGCAATCTCACTGCGGAAGAGCGTCAGGTGCTCGAGCAGGTCCTGTACGAGCTCCGCCTCCGCTTCGTCGAGGCCGCCCGCGGCGGCTCGCGCATCGTCGTGCCCTGACGCCGGCGTCCTGCCGCCGGCAACCGGCCATGAAAGTGACGCTCCTCGGCACCGGGACCTCGCACGGCGTGCCGGCAATCGGGTGCGCCTGCGAGGTGTGCCGCTCGGCCGATCCCCGCGACCGGCGGCTCCGGCCGTCGATCCTGATCGAGACCGGCGGCCTCCACGTGCTCGTGGACACCTCGACCGATCTGCGCGCGCAGGCGCTCTCCTGCGATCTCCGGCGCGTGGACGCGATCCTGTACACCCACAGCCACGCCGATCACGTGCTGGGGCTCGACGACGTGCGCCGGTTCAACGCGCTGCAGCGCACGGCGATCCCGGTGTACGCCGACGCGCCGACGCTCGAGGCGCTCCGGCGCATGTTCGCCTACATCTTCTCGCCCCCCGAGGACTACGCCGGCGCGGTCGCGCAGCTGGCGGCGTCCCGCATTGTCGGGCCGTTCACGCTCGGGGGCGCCGAGTTCGTGCCCGTCCCGCTGTACCACGGCCGCCGGCTGATTCTGGGATTCCGCGCCGGCGATTTTGCCTATCTTACCGACTGCAACCGCATTCCCGACGCCTCGTGGCCGCTGCTCGACGGCGTGAAGGTGCTGGTGCTCGACGCGCTGCGCGAACGGCCGCACCCGACCCATTTCAGCCTCGGCGAGGCGCTGGAGGCGGTGGCCAGGATCGCGCCGGAGCGCGCGTACTTCACGCACGTCTGCCACGATCTGCCGCACGCCTCGACCTGCGCGCGCCTGCCGCGCGGCGTGGAGCTGGGGTACGATGGGCTCGTGCTGGAGATCGCGTGAGACTCGACGCTGGCGGCCATGGACATCATCCATTTCCCGGATGATCCGCGGCCGGCGCGCTGGCGCCAGCCGGTGCTCGCGCTCGGCAACTTCGACGGCGTGCACCGCGGCCACCAGAAGATCCTCGACCGGCTCAGGCGCACGGCCGGCGAGCGCGGGTGCACGTCGGTCGTGATGACCTTCGACCCGCATCCCCCGCGCGTCGTCCGGCCCGACAAGGCGCCCCTGCTGCTCATGACGAAGGCGCAGAAGCTCGAAGCGCTGGCCGCCGCCGGCGTGCAGGGAGCCGCCATCGTCCGCTTCACGCGTGAGCTGTCGCTCTGGGAGCCCGAGCGGTTCGTGGAGCGGGTGCTCGTCGACTGGCTGCGCATCAGCGAGGTCTGGGTGGGCGCCAACTTCCTCTTCGGCCACGACCGCGCCGGGAACTTCACGCTCCTGCGCGCGCTCGGCATCCGCTATGCCTTCAAGGCGGAGAAGATCGACCCGGTCCGCTACAAGGATTTCGTCGTCAGCAGCACGCGGATCCGGCGGCTGGTCGGCGAGGGCCGCGTCGACGAGGCGGGCGCGCTGCTCGGACACCAGTACTACATCGACGGCGAGGTCGTGCGGGGCGACGCCCGCGGCCGCACCCTCGGCTTTCCGACCGCGAATCTCTGCACGCCGAACGAGCTCATTCCGCCGCGCGGCGTGTATGCGACGCTGGCGACGGTGAGCGGCGTGCTGCGGCCGTCGGTGACCAATATCGGCGTGCGGCCCACCGTCGATCGCAGCGGAGGCGAGATCGTCGAGACGCACCTGTTCGACTTCGACGGCGACCTGTACGGATCGCCGCTGCGCGTCGGCTTCGTGCAGCGGCTGCGCGACGAGCGGGCGTTCGAATCGATCGACGGGCTCAGGGCCCAGATCGCCGCCGACTGCGCGAGAGCCCGGACGCTGTTCGGGCAGCTTTCGCTATAATCGCCGTTCGTGCCGGACCAGGAGTTCGCTTTCGCGCTGGAACTGTCCGACGGGGCCTCGTTCGAGGGCATGGTGAACGACGTGGCACGGACGATCATGGACGCGGTCGGTTGCCCGGGCGATCCGGCGGCGCTGAGCGCGGTCGAACAGGTCCTGGCGGCTGCCGGCCGCCACAGCCGCTGCGCGGTCCGCTTCCAGGTGCGCGACGGCCGGCTGCGCATCGCCGTCACCGCCGGCGGCCATCCCGAATGGCAGGCGTCGGTCCCGATCCGCTCATGACGATGCGTCTCTACAACACGCTCACGCGGCGCGAAGAGGACTTTGCGCCGCTGGCCGACCAGACCGTGCGCATGTACGCGTGCGGTCTCACCGTCTACGCCCGCGGCCACATCGGCAACTTCCGCACCTTCGTCTGCATCGACGTGCTGCGGCGGACGCTGAAGTACGTCGAAGGCTACGCGATGCGCCACGTCATGAACTTCACCGACGTGGACGATCGCACGATCGCCGGCGCCCGGCAGGCCGGCATGGACCTGCGCCGCTACACCGATCAATTCATCGCCGCGTTCCGCGAGGATGCGCGCGCGCTCGGGCTCGAAGAGGTCGAGGAGATGCCGCGCGCCACCGACGAGGCGAACCTGCGCGCGATGGCTGGCCTGGTCGCCGCACTCGAGAAGAACGGCCACACGTACCTGAGCGACGGATCGATCTACTTCAAGATCTCGTCGATGCCGGGCTACGGCCGGCTCGCGCGCCTGGATCACGAAGGCATGCAGGACGGCGCCCGCGTCGACGGGGACACCTACGGCAAGGAGAACGCGCGCGACTTCGTTCTCTGGAAAGGGGCGCGCGCCGACGAGCCGCACTGGGATCTGGTGCAGCCGAGCGGCCGCCCGGGCTGGCACCTCGAGTGCTCGGCGATGGCGCTGCGGCTGCTCGGCGACTCGATCGACATCCATGCCGGCGGCATCGATCTGATCTTCCCGCACCACGAGAACGAAATCGCGCAGAGCGAAGGCGCCACCGGCCGGCCGTTCGCGCGCTTCTGGGTCCACGTCGAGTACCTCCTCGTCGACGACGAGAAGATGTCGAAGTCGCTGGGCAACACCTACACGATTCCCGACCTCGTGGCAAAGGGGTTTCGCCCGTCGGCCGTCCGCTACCTGCTGCTCTCGGCCCACTACCGCAAGCCGCTGAACTTCACCTGGGCCAGCCTGGCGCAGGCCGAGGAATCGCTGCGCCGGCTGACCGATTTCCTGGCGCGCGTCGACCGCGTCGAACGCGGCGGCGGCGGCGCACACGCGGCCATAGCGGTTCGGCTCGCGGAGGCCGAGGCGGCCTTCGCGGCCTCGATGCGCGACGATTTGAACACCGCGGCCGCGCTTGGAACCATCTTCGAGCTCGTCCGGGCGCTCAACTCCGCCATGGATGCGGAGGAGGTCGGCGCCGGCGACGTTCCGGGGATCAGGGCGCTGTTCGGGATGGTCGACCGGGTGCTGGGCATCCTCAGCCTGCGGCGTGCGGAAGAGGCGGCGCCGCCGGTGCCGATCGGCGAGATCGAACAGGCGATCGCCGATCGCCAGGCCGCGCGGCGGCGCCGCGACTTCGCCGCGGCCGACCGGATCCGCGACGCGCTGGCGGCACGCGGCGTGCTGCTGGAAGACAACGCGGCCGGCACGCGCTGGAAGCGGAAGTAGGGTCCGGCCCGGCCGGACGCCGGCAGGCGCCGGCGCCGGCGCCCCGGTTGCCCGATCGACGTCTCGCACGATGACCATCCGTCCTCGCATCGTCACCCCGCTCCCCGGCCCCAGGGCCCAGGCCCTCATCGCACGCGATGCCGCCGTCGTCTCGCCGTCCTACACCCGCACGTATCCGTTCGTGATGGCGCGGGGCGCCGGCGCCATGGTCGAGGATGTCGACGGCAACGTCTTCCTCGACTGCGCCGCCGGCATTGCCGTGAGCTCGACCGGTCATGCCCACCCGGCGGTCGTCGAGGCGGTGTGCGAGCAGTCGCGCCGGTTCCTGCACATGTCGGGCACCGACTTCTATTACGCGGCGCAGGTGCAGCTTGCCGAGGAGATCGCCGCGATCGTGCCGATCGACGGCGGCGTCCGATCGTTCTTCTCCAACTCCGGGGCGGAGGCGATCGAGGCCTGCATCAAGCTGGCGCGGTGGTCGACGAAGCGGTCGAACCTCATCGCCTTCTTCGGCGGGTTCCACGGCCGCACCCTCGGCGCGCTGTCGCTCACTGCCAGCAAGAGCGCGCAGCGGCGCGGCTTTGGCGTGATGATGCCCGGCGTGTACCACGCGCCGTATCCAGACGTCTACCGTCCCGCTCCGGGCAGCCCGTCGCCGTCGGCCGATTGCCTGCGCTTCCTCGAGGATCGCATCTTCGGGCAGCTGGTCGCGCCGGAGGAGGTCGCCGCGATCGTCGTCGAGCCGATCCAGGGCGAAGGGGGCTACATCGTCGCGCCGGACGAATTCCTCCAGGGCCTCCGCACGATCACGGCCAGGCACGGGATCCTGCTCATCGTCGACGAAGTGCAATCGGGCATGGGACGCACCGGCCGCATGTTCGCGATCGAGCATTCGGGCGTGCGGCCCGATCTGATCGCCATCGCCAAGGGCATTGCATCGGGGCTGCCGCTCGGGATTGCCGCGGCGCGCGCCGACGTGATGACCTGGCCGCCCGGCGCGCACGCCAGCACCTTCGGCGGCAATCCGGTCGCCTGCGCCGCCTCGCTTGCGACGATCGGACTGCTGAAGGAACAATTGGTCGCCAACGCGGCGGAGGTCGGCGCCCATCTGAAGGCGGGACTGTCGTCGCTGATGGCGGCGCATCCCCTGGTCGGCGACGTGCGCGGCCGCGGCCTGATGATCGGCGTGGAGCTGGTACGCGATCGGATGACGAAGGAGCGGGCCGATCGCGAGCGCGACGCGGTGGTGACCGCCGCGTTCCGCCGCGGACTGCTGGTGCTCGGCGCCGGGAGGAACACGATCCGCTTCTCGCCGCCGCTGGTGCTCACGCGGGAACAGGCCGACGTCGCGGTGGAGATCTTCGCCGAGGCGCTGGCGGAGATCGAGGCGACATGTCGTCACGAGGCCCTGGGGGGGTCGAAGGACATGGAACATCGGCGCCCCGCGTAACTTCGTGATCTGCGCGGCTTTGCACCAGGCGCGGACGCGACGAGCCGGCCCGGCGTTTGCTGGGGCTGGATCGCATCATGTTCCGCAGCCGGACGGCTTTCGGCGAAACGGGCGAAGATCTCGCCTGCGCGGAACTGGAGCGCCGCGGGTACGCGATTATTGCCAGACGCTATCGGCTGCGGGGCGGCGAACTGGACATCATCGCGCGCGACGGTCCGACGCTGGTCTTCGTGGAGGTGAAGGCCCGCAGGGGACGGGCGTTCGGCGCCGCGGGCGAGGCAGTCACGGCATGGAAGCGCCGGCGCATCGCGCAACTCGCGGCCGACTTCGTCGCACGTCACCGGCTTGCAGGCTGCCGGTGCCGCTTCGACGTCGTCACCGTGCAGGTGGATGGCCCCCACGCCGCGATCGAAGTGTTTCCCAATGCGTTCGACGCCATGGCTTGAGCTCAGAGCTTCGCAACCCTGAACCCTGGACCCCGACCCCTATCCCGAGATTCCCGTGCCCGAACTTCGCCGAGACCCCCTGACCGGCCGCTGGGTGGCGATTGCCACCGAGCGGCGCAAGCGTCCCAACGACTTCCGCGTCGAGCGGATGGCCGCTGATCCAGTCGAGCAGTGCCCGTTCTGCCCGGGCCACGAGGACATGACGCCGCCCGAGATCTTCGCGCTGCGGCCCGAGGGGTCGGTGCCTAACGGACCCGGCTGGAACCTGCGGGTCGTGCCGAACCGCTTCCCGGCGCTGCGCGTGGAAGGGGCGCTCGATCGGCAGGGGCACGGCCTGTTCGACCGGATGAACGGGATTGGCGCGCACGAAGTGATCATCGAGACGCCCGAGCACGCGGCCGACCTCGCCTCGATGGACGAGCACGTGATCGTGCAGGTGCTGGCCGCCTGGCGCGAGCGCATGCTCGATCTCGAGCGCGATCAGCGCCTGCGCTACGTCATCGTGTTCAAGAATCAGGGCGGCACGGCCGGGGCGACGCTCGATCATCCGCACTCGCAGCTCATCGCCCTGCCGATCGTGCCCGACATCGCACGCCGCGAGATCGACGGCGCGCGCAAGCACTACGCCGATCACGAGCGCTGTATCTTCTGCGACATCATCCGTCAGGAGATTGCCGAGGCGCAGCGGGTCATCGCCGAGGATCAGAACCTGGTGGCGCTGGCGCCCTGGGCGTCGAGGCTGCCGTTCGAGACCTGGTTCCTGCCGCGTCACCACGGCGCGCAGTTCGAGGAGGCGCCGCGGTCCGAGTACGAGAGCCTCGCGCGCATGCTGAAGGGAACCGTCGCGCGGATGAACAAGGCGCTGGCGTCGCCGCCCTTCAACCTGATCGTGCACACGGCGCCCTTTGCCGAGGAGGTAGGGCCGTTCTACCACTGGCACGTCGAGCTGATGCCGAAGCTGTCGCGGGTGGCCGGCTTCGAATGGGGGACGGGGTTCTACATCAACCCCACCTCGCCTGAGGAGGCGGCGCAGGTGCTGCGCGCGGCCGCGCCCTAGTACGACTTTGTCAGATCCGGCGACGTATTCCGGAATGTTTTCGTGAATGGTGAAGACCTTGTACCGGTCGCGTGAATTGGGTACGCTGCGGCGCGGTGATCGATCGCACGGCGACCGTTCGCGTGCAGCGTTTGATCCGCTGGCTCGAACCGTTTCAACGCTGCTTCGGCCATCGGGCGCAGCGGCTCGCGCTGCAGACGTACGTGC
>JADZED010000076.1 GCA_020850715.1 Acidobacteriota bacterium | reverse complement strand
TTGTAGGTCTTCTTGATGTACTGGATGATGGCCTCGTCCATCTCGTTGCCCGCCACGCGCACCGCCTTGCTGTAGACGATGCCGGCCAGCGAGATGACCGCGATGTCGGTGGTGCCGCCGCCGATGTCGACGATCATGTTGCCCGACGGCTCGGTGATCGGCATGCCGGCGCCGATCGCAGCGGCCATCGCCTCTTCCACCAGGTGCACCTCGCTCGCCTTGGCGCGGTACGCGCTGTCCTTGACCGCGCGCTTCTCGACCTGCGTGATCTCGGACGGCACGCCGATGACGATCCGCGGCCGCACCCAGACGTTGCGGTTGTGCGCCTTCTTGATGAAGTAGGTGAGCATCTTCTCGGTGACTTCGAAGTCCGCGATGACGCCGTCCTTCATCGGCTTGATGGCGACGATGTTGCCGGGCGTCCGCCCGAGCATGTCCTTGGCGTCCCGGCCGACCGCCTCGACACGGCCGTTGATCTTGTTGATGGCCACGATCGAGGGCTCGTTGACGACAATCCCCTTGCCCCTCGCGTAGACGCACGTGTTGGCGGTGCCGAGATCGATGGCGAGATCACTCGAGAACAGCGACAGCATCGAACGAACGCTCAAACGGATCTCCTTGGTGAAACCTCGTGCAAGAGTGTCAACCGCCCGGGACCGCCGGGTGCAGGTCAGTTATCGGCCGCAGGAGCCGCGGCCTGAATACCGTTCTTGCCGCCGTCCTTCACCGCATACATCGCCCGATCGGCCGCCTGTACCAGTTCCTCCGAGGAGGCGGCCGCGTCGGGCAGCGTCGCCACGCCCACCGACGCCGTGAGCCGGATCGACAGGCCGGCGCCGGCCAGGAACCGGTGCGCCGCGATCTTCTCGCGCACGCGCGAGCCGACCGCGTACGCGCCCTCCCCGCCCGTGTCGGGCAGCACGATGGCGAACTCGTCGCCGCCGAAACGGGCGGCGATGTCGGTCTCGCGGGCGCTGCCGCGAATCACCGCCGCCGCCTCCACGAGCGCCCGGCTCCCGGCCAGATGTCCGTGCGTGTCGTTCACCGCCTTGAAGCCGTCGAGGTCGATGAACAGCAGCGACAGCGGGCGCCCGCTGCGCGAGGCCCGCTTGGTCTCGCGGCGGAGCACCTGATTCAGATATCGCGAGTTGTACAGGCTCGTGAGATCGTCGGTGACCGACAGCGCCTCGGCCCGCTTCAGCAGCAGCGCGCTGTCGAGCGCCACGGCCGCCGGCTCCAGCAGCACCCGCACCGCGCGCAGCGTGCCGGCCGGCAGCCGGGGCTCCCGGCTCGAGGGCGCCCGATCCAGACCGATGATCGCACCAATGCGGTGGCCGCGACAGCTCAGCGGGAACGCCATGACCGCCCCGACCGTGTCGTGCACGCCGACGCGCGCATCGGCGCGGAGATCCGCGCTCGCCAGTTCCTGCCCGCGGCTCATCGTCCAGGCCGCGATGTCGTGCACTGCCGGCCCCATTTCGGGCGCCAGGCCACGATCGCCGATCACCGCGAGCTGGCCCGAATGATCCGCGGCAACGACGGCCCAGCAGGATGCCGGAATCCAGCTGGCGCTGCGATCGATGAGCTGATCGGCGATCTTCCCCGGCTCGAGCGTGGCGTTGAGGGCGCGGACCAGCTCGATGAGGGCATCGCGCCGTTCGAGATGCCCGCGCAGCGCACGCGCGCGCGCCTGCAGGCGCGAGGCGAGATCGAGGCCGGGCCCGAGCGAGCGCTCGCCGGCCCGCCGCAGCCCGGCGCCCGTCCCGGCAGGATCGACGCGGGACAGCGGAGCCCGCGAGCGGGCACGCTCCGTCGTGGTTTTTCGCGTGCTGGCTCGGCTGACAGGTGCCATTCCGCCAAGTTCTTCTATACGGGGCAAATATATCACAGCGTCGGCGGTAACTGCTTGCCACGCCGCAACTTCATGGCATACGATGAGGGATCCCGCAGGCGTCGTCGTCGAACGATTAACACAGCTGTACCACGGGTGCCCGTATGACCATGCTCGCAAAGATGCGCAGGCACATGAACTGGCTCAAATGGAGCCTGGGCATCGTCGTGCTCGCGTTCATCATCTTCTACATTCCAGATTTTCTCCGGGACGAGGCGGCCGACGCGGCATCCGGCGACGTGGTCGCCAGCGTCGAAGGTACGAACATCACCGGCACGGAGCTGCGCCGGATCTACTCCGCGCAGCTCGAGGCCTACCGCACCACCTACGGCGCGAGCATGAGCGAGGAGCTGCTGCGGCAGCTCGGCATCGAGCAGCAGATCGTGCAGCAGATGGTCGACGAGCGCGCCGCGCTCGCCGAGGCCGGCCGGCTCGGCGTCCGGGTGAGCGATGCCGAAGTGCGACAGCGGATCATGTCGTATCCGGCGTTTCTCGAGAACGGCGTCTTCATCGGCGAGGCGCGCTACGTGCAACTGCTGCGCGCGCAGCGCCCGCCGACCTCGCCCGCGGAGTTCGAGTCGGCCATCCGCCAGCAGCTGACCCTCGACAAGCTGCGCGCGTCGCTGACCGACTGGCTCTCGATGCCCGACTCGGAAGTGGACCAGGAGTACCGGCGCCGCAACGACAAGGTGAAGGTGGCGCTCGTCGCATTCACCGCCGAAGCGTTCAAGAACCAGGTCGCGCCGACCGACGCCGAGATCTCCGTCTACTTCGACGCACACAAGGACGATTTCAAGATCCCCGAAAAGCGGAAGATCCGGTACGCGCTCATCGACGTCGATCAGCTCCGCAAGGCGATCACGATTCCACCGGCCGATGTCGAACGGGCCTACAACGAGAACATCGACCAGTACAAGACGCCCGAGCAGGTGCGCGCCAGCCACATCCTGCTGAAGACCGACGGGAAGGACGACGCCGCGGTGAAGGCGGAAGCCGAGAAGATCCTGGCCGAGGCCAAGGCGCCGAACGCCGATTTCGCGGCGCTCGCGAGGAAGTACTCCGAGGACGAGGGCAGCAAGGCCAACGGCGGGGATCTCGACTACTTCTCGCAGGGCCAGATGGTGCCAGAATTCGATCAGGCGGCCTTCTCGATGCAGCCCGGACAGATCAGCGGCCTGGTGAAGACGCAGTTCGGCTACCACATCATCAAGGTGACCGATCGGAAGGCGGGCAGCACGCGTCCGCTCGACGAGGTGCGGCCGCAGATCGTCGATCAGCTCAGCTACGAGCGGGCGACGACGCAGGCCGCCGAACTGTCGCAGAAGCTGGCGTCGCAGGTGAGCAAGCCCGAGGATCTCGACACCATCGCGAAGGCGAACAACCTCACGGTGCAGGAATCGAATTTCTTCGCGCGCGACGAGGCGATCGTGCCGCTCGGGCCGGCGCCCGAGGCGGCGAGCAGGGCGTTCGATCTGAAGGAGGGCGAGGCCGCCGGTCCGCTGCGGACGCCGCGCGGCTTCGTCTTCGAGGCGCTCGTGTCGAAACAGGATCCGTACGTGCCGCCGCTCGCGGAGGTGAAGGAGAAGGTGCGCGAAACCGTCGCCACCGAACAGGCGAAGGCGCTCAGCAAGGCCAGGGCGGCCGAGATCGGCGCGAAGCTGAAGGCCGGCGCCGATTTCGAGAAGACGGCCGCGGCCGCCGGCCTGCAGGCCGCGACCTCGGACCTGATCGTGCGCGGGACGCCGCTGCCCGAGATCGGCGTGGCGCCGGAGGTCGAGGAAGCCGCGTTCTCGATGGCGGTCGGCGCGGTCAGCGATCCGATCGCGACCGGGCAGGGATCGGTCGTCGTCAAGGTGCTCGAGAAGCAGGAGATCGCGCCGGATCAGCTCGCGCTCTCGCGCGATCGATTCCGCGACGAACTGCTCACCGACCGGAAGAACCGGTTCTTCGCTGCCTACATGGCGAAGGCGAAGCAGAAGATGAAGATCAGCATCAACCAGGACGCCGTGCAGCGGGTGATGGGGACGTAGCACCGCTGCCGCGCTCCACGGCCGGCGGCGAAGGGCTACCCGCTCACCGCAGGAACCTGAACGGCATCAACGCGAGCGGCTCCCCCCGCCTGAAGAGCGCGGTCGGCCCTCGCATCGTCCGCAGCAGGTCGAGCTCGCCGCGCGTGAGGTGTTCCGAGGCCCACGCGTTCACCGCGGCCGACCCGCCGCCGGTGAACTGGTCGGAAAGGATGTCGAACAGGCTCCTGGGCGGCGGGTAGGCGACCAGTTCGACCGGGCTCTCGATGGGAATGCCCGCCCGCTGCTTGGCGACGGCAACCGCCGCGTCGAGGCCGCCGAGCTGGTCGACCAGACCGTTCTGCCTCGCCTGCCGGCCGGTCCAGACGCGCCCCTGCGCCAGCGCATCGATCTTCTCGGGCGTGGTGTGGCGCGAGGCGGCCGCCTTCTCGACGAACTGATCGTAGAACGCCTGGAGCTGCTCCTGCACCTTCTTCAGCTCCTCGGCGTTGTACGGGCGCGCCGGCGAGTCGATCTCGGCATTCCGCCCGATGCTGGTCGAGTCGATGTTCGCGCCGAGCCTGGCGTAGACGCCGCCAGTGACGATCTTGCCGCCGAAGATGCCGATCGACCCCGTAAGCGTCGAGGGCTGCGCGACGATGACGTCGGCCGGCATGGCGACGTAGTAGCCGCCAGACGCCGCGAGATCGGACATCGATGCGATGAGAGGGCGGTTCTCGCGCTCGCGCTTCGCGACCGTGAGCTCGCGCCAGATCGCGTCCGAGGCGACCGACGATCCGCCCGGGCTGTCGATGCGCAGCACGATGGCGCGCACTGACGTGTCGCGCGTTGCGCTTCGAATGTACCCGATCAGCGTCTCGGAGCCGGCGGTCGCGCCGTTGATCGGATCGTAGCCGCTGCGTCCATTCGTGATCGCGCCGGCGAGGTAGATCACCGCGATGCGCGGACCGCGGGCGAGCCCGAGCGAGGCGGCGCTGACGCGCGAGTAGTCGTCGCCGTCGAGCCGGGCCCGCTCGCCGCCGAGCGGCCCGGTGACCTCGTCCTCGTAGGCGAGATCGTCGACCAGGCCGGCCGTCAGCGCGTCTTCGGGCAGAAACGGCCCCTGATCGATCAGGCGGCGCATCTCGGCCTCGCTCTTGCGGCGGCTGTCGCCGATGTCGCGGACGATCTGCTCGTAGAGATCGCGGTTCAGCGACTCGTCCATCTCGCGGTGCGCGGGCGTGAAGCCCTTCTCGGTGAACGTGTTGGTGGCGGTCTTGTACTCGCCGATGTGATGCAGGTCCGGCACGGCGCCGATCTTGTCGAACGTGCCGCGCAGGAACAGTTCGTAGGTCGCGACGCCCTGCAGATCGAGCGCCGCCGACGGCATCAGGAACACCTTGTCGGCCGCCGACGCCAGGTAGTACTCGCGATCGCCGCCATACTCGAGATACGCGTGGATCGGTTTGCCCGACTGTCTGTAATCGAGGACCGCGTCGCGGATCTCCTGCACCTTGCCCCAGAACGGCGAGTCGAAGCCGGTCGGCTCCAGCACGACCGCCTTCACGCGCGGATCGATCTTGGCCTTGCGCAGGTTCTCGACGATCGACCCCACGGTGGGCGCGCGCGCGCCGCGGAGGTACCCGACGACGTCGGCAGGCGCGACCTCGGGCAGATCGCCCCCGACGCGCAGCACGAGCATCGCGTCGTCGGGCACCGCGGGTCCGCGGCCGACGAGGAGATAGAGGAGCAGGAGGCCCGACGCCAAGACGGCCGCCGCGGCCCCGAGCAGTGTGACTATGATCGTCCGACGGCGGAGCGGCATGGAATCGAGTATAGCCTCCTGAGACAGGCGCCCGGTTCATCGGACGCTCGGCCGCAGGCACAGGTTCCGGCCCAGGTGCCGGCCCGGCGCTTCCGCGCGAACGGCGGGAGAATCGCAGGCCGCGGAGGGTTTGCCGATGAGGTGCACGCGATCGATCTTCGTCTTCTGTTGCTGGATTGGCGCCGCGGCCGGGTGGGCGCAGACGCCCGCATCGAAGGAGCCGCCCCCGCTCTGGGACGCGCAGGTCGGGGCGACGCTGGTCGGGACGAGCGGCAACAGCGAGACCACCACCTTCGGCGCCGACCTCGCCGCGCACCGGCGCTGGCCGCTGTGGGGGCTCGAGACGTCGGTCTCGGCGGTCCGCGCACGCGACAGGTCGGTGCCCACGGCCGAGCGGTATGTCGGCGCCCTCCGCGTCCAGCGGACGCTCTCGGGCATCGTCAGCGCGACGGCCGGCGAACGGATCGAGCGCGATCGTCTGGCCGGCATCAACCTTCGGTCGGTGCTCGATATGGGGCTCGCCTACGCGCTCGTGCGGAAGGCCCGCTGGGCGCTCGACGGCGTCAGCACGTTCGCATGGACGCACGAGGACTCGGTGCTGGCACCGGCGATGGACGACCCCACCGCGGTCCTGCAACTGGTCAGCCGCACGCCGTTCTCCGAGGCGGCCGATGCGACGCAACGGCTGTCGTTCTACCCGAACTTCGCCGATGCCGGCGCGTACCTGACCGAAGCGGCGCTGTCGGCGCAGGCGGCGCTGAACAGCCATCTCGGGCTGCGGGTCGACTATCTGTGGCGGCGCTCGAACGCGCCGGTGCCCGGGTTCGTGAAGAACGACGGGATGCTGACGGCGTCGGTGGTGATGCGGTGGCGCGCCGAGGACACGATCGCCAGCGACCCGGCGGGCGTCGTCGCCGGTGTGGCGGACGAGGCGGGACGTTGACTATACTGGGCGTTCGGCCTGCGAGATCGAGCCCACTTGCGGAAGTGGCGGAACGGCAGACGCGCTAGCCTCAGGAACTTTTGACGGCTAGCGGTTTTGCTTGCAGCAGTCTTCGTATTAAAAGCAATTAATACATATAGATACGAGATATCTGGCGTGGCCGTTATTGGTCCGCGTTGTCAACTCTGTTGTCAACTTTTAAATTCCTGCACCGCTCGGTCCTTGCCACCTGCGACAGTCTCATGCAGGAAAGGTGCATGGGGCGCCGTGGTGTAACCTGTGTGTCGCCGCTCATGTAAAACCGCGTAAATCTGGACCGACGCTGGGCCGCGGGTTCGGGCGCCGGGATCAGGACTTCGGTTTCGGTGAGGCCGTCGGCTTCTGCGCCTGCTTGGCCTTCTGCGCCTG